>NZ_JABMEG010000001.1:696646-1393293 GCF_013179735.1 Permianibacter fluminis
TTCTGTTGCACCTCGGCCCGCTCCTTGCCGCCGAATGGCGGGTTGGCGAGGATGACGTCCATACGGTCTTTGTCCTGGATGTCGGCAAGGTTCTCGGCCAGCGTGTTGGTGTGCTGAATGTTTGGTGCCTCGATGCCATGCAAAATCATGTTCATGATGGCGATGACGTAGGCGAGGCTTTTCTTCTCTTTGCCGTAGAAGGTTTTTTCTTGCAGGGTTTTGAGATCGCTGGTTGAGAGGGTGCGTGTAGCCTGCCCTTCGACAGGCTCAGAGCCTGTCCCGTGCTCGACACGGGAGCGAACGGTGGTTAAAAAGTCATAGGCTTCGCAGAGGAAGCCGGCGGAGCCGCAGGCGCCATCATAAATGCGTTCGCCGATTTTCGGCTGGACCACCTGAATCATGGCGCGAATGAGCGGGCGCGGTGTGTAGTACTCGCCGCCGTTGCGGCCGGCATTGCCCATGCGTTTGATTTTTTCTTCGTAGAGCATAGACAGCTCGTGCTTCTCGGTTTGCGAGCGGAAGCGCAGTTCGTCGATGTGGTCGATGATGTCGCGCAGGGTGTAGCCGCTGCGGATCTTGTTTTTGATCTCGCCGAAGATCTCGCCAATTTTGTATTCGATGGTGTTGGGGCCGCTGGCGCGCAGCTTGATTCCATGCAGGTAAGGGAAGAGTTTGCGATCGACGAACTCGACCAGATCGTCACCGGTCAGCGCGATGTTGTGATCGAGCTTGCCGTCGGCGCCCTTTGGCGCCGCCCAGCGTTGCCAGCGGTAGTCCTCGTCGAGAATGTAGCGGTAGGGTTTACCTTCCAGTGCTGCTTCGTTGGCTTTGTCCTGCTCCAGCCCGTCAAGGTATTTGAGGAACAAGAGCCAGGACGTCTGCTCGGTGTAATCGAGCTCGGTGGTGCAGCCGCTTTCTTTCCAGAGCGCGTCGTCGATGTTTCTAAAGGCTTGTTCGAACATGGGATCGGGTTTCTGTGTTGTGGACACGACAGCGAAGGCGGGCAATGTACCTGTTGCGCCGGGTCTGTGCCTATATAGAGGCAGGGGTCTTGACCGGGAAAGCTGATTGGGCGAGTTGGTTGGCAGACGTGGCCGAAAACCGTGGCTCAACGCCGGACCCGGTTTGGTATTGGCGCGATTTCGGGTTTATTGGCTCGATTTGGCGTATCGCGCCAATAAGCCCGATTTGTTCAGTCTCGCTCCGTGTTCACGTTCCGTGAACACGCTGGAAAAATGAACAAGCACCAAGCTCAGGCCGCGACACGTCGCAGGTTGGAAGTATCCAAGGTCTGGCGCGCTTGCCAAAGGTCGTAGGCTTCCTGTAGCCGTAGCCAGAACTCCGGCGTGCTGCCGAACACCGCGGAAAGGCGGAGCGCCATTGCGGCGCTGACGCCCTGCTTTTCGTTTACCAGCGCTGACAGGGTCTTTCTTGATACTCCCAGGTGAGCAGCTGCGTCCGTGACACTCAATTCCAGTGAAGGTAAAACATCATTGCGCAGCACGGCTCCCGGGTGGGCGGGGTTGTGCATAGCCATAAGTCACTCCGTAAATAGAAGCCGGATTTCGCCGGTGTAGGCACTACCAAGTTAATGGTAGTCCTCGTAGTCCAGAACATAGGCGTCGCCGTCTCGGAATTCGAACGTCAGACGCCAGTTGCCGTTGACGGTCAGTGACCAGCGGCCTTTCTGATCTCCCTTCAGCGCATGTAAGCGCCAGCCGGGCAGGTCGAGCTCTTTGACGGTGACCGCAACATCCAGAGCGGAAAGCTGTGTCCGCAGCCGGTCAACATGATTGGCCTGGACCCCGCTCGAATCCCCTTTGCTATAAAGGGCTTTGAGTCCCTTGTGACGGATGGATTTGATCATTCATCGGTCCTCGAATGCTGATGCTCATTTGGCGTTCTCCCCGTCATGTGTTCTGTCGCACACCACCTTGTAACCTGTAACGTATCGGGTGTCAATTTTAGAACGAATGAATTCATGAAAAGAAAAAGGCCCCGCAGGGCCTTTTTTGAAACTGAGATTTTTGTGGGATCCCATAATTCCACAGAACCGCAAACTATTGTATTCGCAGGTAAATTTGCCATTCTTTGAGACTGGCACCTGCCTTATATTCTCACAATAACGGGATTTTTCTCCCTAAATCTCATAGAAAAGCAAAACACCCGTCATTCTGGCTGGAGGCCTCAGTTAAGCTGCCTCTTCTGGACAGATCCTCATCCTACATATGTCGACCTTTCGCAGGGTCCTAACACTGATAGTTGCATAGAAACACTTATTGGCGTATCGTCACCCTGTTAGTTGCATAAAGCACCTATCTAACAAAGGAGACCGCCATGTTTGGCTTCCGCTACATCAAGACCCTGCCCACCAGCTACCTCATCCAATACCGGAATGGCAGCATCCGCCGCGAGGGCCAGGGTCTATCGTTCTTCTATTTCGCCCCTACGAGCTCCCTAGTTTCGATACCCGTCGCCAGCCGGGACGAGCCCTTCATGTTTCAAGAGACCACCCATGACTATCAAGAAGTCACGCTCCAGGGTCGGGTGACGTGGCGGGTGAAGGATGCCCCTCGCCTCGCCAGCATGATGAATTTCACCCTCGATGCTAGCGGCACTAAGTACGTTTCGGATGACCCGGAGAAGCTGCCAGCCCGCGTGCTGCAACAGGTGCAGGTTGCGATGCGTGCCCAACTCAATGCACTTGAGTTGCAGGTTGCACTTGCCTCCTCCGCTCAGCTAGTGGAAACCGTGCAGAAATCGCTGAGCCACAATCGCGAACTCGAAGCGCTCGGCCTGGAACTGCTCGGCCTTTCAGTACTTGCCATTAAACCAAAGCCGGAAACCGGCAAAGCACTTGAGGCACGAGTTCGCGAAAGTATTCTGCGCGAAGCCGATGAAGCAGCCTATGCTCGGCGCAATGCCGCCGTCGAACAAGAACGAACCATCAAGGAAAATGAACTTAACACCGAAGTGGCGATTGAAAAGAAGAAGCGTGAAGTTCAAGAAGAGCGGATCGAGGCCGAGCGAATTTTCAAACAGAAAAAGAACGCCATTGCAGAGGAAGATCTGGCTGCCCAGGTCGACCGTGAAGAGAAGCGCAAGGCGCTGGTCGCTAAGGCTGCCGAGAATACCCGTGCCGAAGCAGACGCCAAGGCCTATCACTTGGCCGCGATGCTCAATACTGTCAAAGGCGTGGACGTGAAAACCCTAGAAGCGCTCGCACTCAACGGTATGGATGCTTCGCGGATGGTTGCGCTCGGCTTCCGCGGTTTAGCGGAAGGCGCAAGCAAAATTGGCCAGCTGAATGTCAGCCCCGATCTGCTGCGTGAACTGATTACCAGCGAGGCCAAGGCATGAGCAGCGACCGCAAGGTTGTACTGGTGACTCGACGCACCCGGCTAGAGGAGCTCGTGGTGCGTCACAATTCGGTCGGCCAAGCAAAATTTTACATTGAGCACTTGGGCGCGGATTTCGCTGACTATGTACTCGAGCACGACACCTACCGTCGCGCTTTGGATAGCTGCCTACAGCGGGTAGAACCCATGGTTCGTATCCAGCAGCTGGACCGCAGCTTCCTACCCAACTTTATATTTGCTCCAGACGATATCATTGTGACGCTTGGCCAGGATGGACTGGTTGCCAACACACTCAAATACCTGGATACGCAACCTGTAGTAGCCATCAATCCAGATCCTACACGCTGGGACGGTGTGCTGTTGCCATTTCAAGTGCAGGACACAGCGGCAATCGTTGCTGAGGCATTGGCAAACAAGCGGCAATGTAAACGCATCACAATGGCCGAAGTCACACTGAATGACGGTCAGCGCCTGCGCGCCGTAAACGATCTATTCATCGGCCAAAGAACGCATGTCTCGGCCCGGTATGCCATTCAACACGGCCAGCTGAAAGAACGGCAGTCATCGAGTGGCGTCATCGTTTCTACCGGGCTCGGCTCTACCGGCTGGTTACGCAGTGTGCTGACCACCGCGCGTAGGCTTGAGCACCCTGACGATGTGCCGCATTACGAGCCGCTACCATGGGATAAAAAGCAGCTGCGATTTGTAGTGCGAGAGGCTTTCCCTTCGCGCGCGACAGGTACTGAGTTGATCATGGGTCAGGTTGATAAGGCGATGCCACTGCGTATCGCCTCGGAGATGCCTGAAGGTGGCGTGATTTTCGCTGATGGCATGGAGGTCGATGCGCTGCAGTTTGGTGCCGGCTTTACCGCACATATCCAGCCTGCAGCGCATCAAGCCGTATTGGTGGTTTGAAGCTCCACCTGTCCTATCAATGGCGTTACAACCCGCTCAATACCTTGCGGACTATGGCCGCTCGATCTGCAATCGTGCCTAGAGTCGATTGATAGGAAATGCCTCGACGGTCCAGATCGTAACGCACCAAGCCTTGCAGGCGGCTGCGCCAGAGCACATTGTCGCGCCAGCCATCCTGCTCGAACGGAATGTCGTCCCCGCACAAGAATGCAATGGAATAGCGTGCAATGCACTCATCGGCCAAGGCATGCAGCCGCGGTAGCCCACCACCGTTGTAGTAATAGCTAAAGAACAACGTTGTCAGCGCATTGGTATCAACGAAAAGGTATCGGTTAGCTTGCAGGATTGCCTCATCCTCCAGTTGGCGATGCCGCTCCGCAATCTCAACATAGTCTTCGAGCACGAGCCGCCCATTTCGGGTCTGCCAGACCTCACGCCCATACTCCGGCACAAAACACGTATTCATTACGGAAGCCATGTGCGCAGCTAACGTTGATTTGCCGGTTGACTCCGCACCTAGAAATACCACTCTTCGAACAAAGTGTGCATAAACAGTGGCCGGTAGCATGCTACGGTGAGCATGGACATCCTTACGAATCTCACTACCGGAAATGGGCACCCGCTGGCGCCCAACATCCACCGATACATGCTGGCATCCAATAACCTGTGCAAATCCAGGCCCGTAGGTCTCACTGCTGTAGACCACGTCAGGGAACAATCCGCGATGCTGCAACCACTGTTTTACAAATTGACGGTGCTCATCATCCGGAGCATTGTTTGCGGGAGCATCCAATGGTGTCAGGACTTCAAAAGCCGGGAATAACTTCTGAACCCAGCCAGCCCTTACCGGCGCGCGCATGTCCGGGAAGTCTGGGTTGGACCAGACCAATACAGTTACTCGCTTCGCGCCAGCACGTGCTGCCTCAAGCAGTAGCATGTGGCCGCAATGAAGCGGCGCAAACTTACCTACTACCAAAGCATGCTTATGCATGAATCTCCCGCTCCCGACGCCAGACAACAAGCCCGCGCAGTGATAGGCTGAACAGTACAAACTGAAGCAGAAACAATGCTAGGTATTCGTAGTGCCAAAAGTACACTGATTGCAACAGATTAACCGGCAACCAAACGTACCAACTCCACACCCACTTCCGGGTCGTTGCCCAGTTTGCTAGCAAAGACAGTGACACGATGGCGAATTGCAACCAGGCCCAGGTATTGGAAAAACCGGTTATGTAGGCCGTATAGGCAAAGATTAGTAGCGTCAGCACCCAACCAAGGTTGTACCAAAACAGCTCGTTAAAGGGATGTTGCTGCTGGTCACGACGTTGCTCCAGATGCCATAACCAGTAGCCATGAATGCCGAAGATCAGATATGCCAACTGAAGCCCAGCCAACATAAACTGCTCACCCGCCAAGAAAAGAATGAAGTACGGCAACAAGCTTGCATTTGAAAAATGCCAATACGCAAGTTTCTTCGGTATGAGATACAGCAATGAAACCCCGACGAGGATCGATCCTGTCCAGTCAAAGACCCATGCCGGGACTATCTCATTCATGCTGACTTCGCCTGCAGGTTCGCTCGAACAACCATCAGTGCAAATCCAAGTAGATTCAGACCCTGCCATTGTTTAGGGTTACGTGCAGCCAAATCGGCCTCAGCAAGACCAATGCCCCAGACCCGATCTACTGGCGACGCTTCAACCAATACCTTGTTGCCAGTAGCTAGCAGGTATTCAGCTAGCTGCGCATTTTGTTCGAACTTGTGCTGATTGGCGGCAACGACAATCTCAAAGCGCTGGGCCTGCCACAGGACTTCGTTAAATCCCTTTACTTCGCGACCGAATGCTTTCGCAGCACCAGGTGTTTTCGCCTCAATAACCTTTGCGCGAATCGCCTCATCAACAAACAATCGCGCCTTTTCGGCCATCATGTAATGCTCTGCCGATGGATACCGCACCTCCTCCACGAAAAACGGCGCCTCATACCACTGACTCAAACATGACTTGCCGATCTGAACACCCTTGCCTTGATGGCCCCAGAAGAATAGGTAGTTCACCTCACCACCTAGGCGCAGATAGTCTTCGAGTTCGCTCAGGTTTTTGATCATGCTTTCTGCCACGTTCATTTCTTGGCTCGTTATTAGTTAGGGCATGGCATTCGCGGCGTCATACAGGGCGCTGGCCTTGCTGGCAATTAGCTCACGGTCTACCAGTCGGCTAAGCCAACGCTCGGGAATCGCAGATACACCATGCAACGCACCCGCCAGTTGCCCAGTGATAGCTGCGGTTGTGTCGGTATCATCACCAAGCCTTATCGCTGTCAGGATGGCCTCTTCGAAACTGCTGGTGCCATGAACACACCACAATGCCGCTTCGATCGAATGCACGACATAGCCCGAACTGGCGATCTGCTCTACAGTTTTGTGCTGCCATTCACCACTAGCGATGCGTTGCAGCGATGGTGAGCTCGGTACATATTTCGGCGTAGCGAACAGAGTAGTCTTCGGTGTTCCTTTCAGCGCTCGAATGAGGTATTCAGCATATAGTTGACAGGCTTCGATGCACTCAACGGCACCATGCGTGGTCTTTGAACTCAGGCCTGCCTGAGTAATCGCTTGATCCAAATCGTTTAGCCAGAACATTGCGACAGGTGCCAGGCGCATCAAGCTGCCGTTGCCGGCCGAGTTGGGATTAGTGCTACCGGCGAACGCTTCACCGGTTGCGATGTATTGCCGCAGCGCCACCGAGGTTGTCACGCCGATGTCAAAGCAACTTCCATTACTGCTCAGGTAGCCGTAGTTCATCCAATTGCAGTAGCGATTCATCTGATCGACGGCATCGAAGCCACGGCAATGCAGCAAGCTTTCGGCTAGACAAAGCGCCATGGAGGTATCGTCAGTCCATTCACCGGGTCCGAGCTCAAACGGACCCCCACCTAACATTTCGGTGGGGGTTTCAAATGC
Source organism: Permianibacter fluminis (assembly GCF_013179735.1). Lineage (NCBI taxonomy): Bacteria > Pseudomonadati > Pseudomonadota > Gammaproteobacteria > Pseudomonadales > Pseudomonadaceae > Permianibacter > Permianibacter fluminis. Next base: position 703,883 of record NZ_JABMEG010000001.1, read on the forward strand.
GCCGCGCTCGCGAAACTCCACCTGAGCGCCGAGTGCGTCACCGCAAGCCAATCCGAGCAAGCAGCCTTCAAAGCGTTCTTGTTGTTCCATTTTGCTGCTCACGCCCCGCTGGTAATGATGCGCGGGAAGAAATGCTGCCGCGTACCGTCTTTCAATCTATACAGCTGTGCCGGTCGATTAGCGCCGCCGCGAAACACTCCATCGATCTCCTCCAGGATGTCGGCGTCATTGATGCGTCGGCGGAAGGCGCTTTTATCGATGGGTCGGCCAAGCAAGGTTTCGAATGTCCGCTGCAAATCAGTCAGCGTGAATTGCTCCGGCAGCAGATGCACCGGCAAGGCTGTGTACTCAGCCTTCGCCCGCAAACGCTCGACGGCCTGTTGCAGTAACTGGGCGTGATCGAAAGCCAATGACTCACTCACCGACTCGCCGTGTATCGGAAACCAGGCAACATCATCGGCGTTGCCACCCTTGCTGAGTTCAATCGCTTCGCTGTTGATCAACGCAAAGTAGACGACGGTGACCGACCAACCGCGCGGGTCTCGTTTGCTATTGCCCACCGTCAGCAACTGCTCAACGTAGGGACTGGCAACCCCAGTCTTGGCCTTCAGGATGCGCAGCGCTGCCTGTTCCAGGTCACGGTCTTCGTCCAGTCGCAGAAAGCCGCCAGGGATCGCCCACAACCCTTGGGCCGGATGGTCACTACGACGGACCAGCAAAACCTGCAGCTGGCCATCCTTGAGCGTGAAGATCACGGTATCGACCGTGGTCAGCGGCGCATCAAAGGCCTTGGCGTCATAGCCCTTCAGGTAATCGGCTTCGCTAATTGCCTTGCTCATAGCCTTTCCTCATGCTGCCCGACGCGATCGGGCTTCCTTCAAAAGATAGTTGCATATTGCCACTATCATGGATAGAGTACAACCATAGTTTCGTAGAGCCACTATCTAATGGCTAAACAGTAGTAGCCAGGCAGTAAAAAAAGAGGGAAACCATGGACCATCTCGTTATCGACCGCATCGAACAGGTCGCCAGCTTTGATGTCGACCCGCAGTACACCTTCACGCCGGTCTGCCCGAATGAGTTGCCGGTTCTCGGCGGCGATGAGATCGCGGCCGAATTGAACTCACAGGCTCGGTTTGCCTCGGTCCGCATCGGCTCAAAAGATGCCCACTCACCGGCCGCCGCCTGGGTCGCCGATACCGATCACCCCCAGTTTTCCCCAGTTGAAGGTCGGGACATGGACATCCGCTGGGCCGCTCACGCCGTGCCGGGCACCAAGGGATTTGAATTGCTTGAAGGCTTGCCGAAACCGGCTGACTACGACTTCTTTGTCTGGAAAGGCGTTGAGTTAGACATGCACCCCTACGGTGCCTGCTACCACGACCTGGCTGACCGGCTTAGCACTGGTGTAATCGAGTTCCTAAGAGCCAAGCAGATCCGCACCGTCATCGTCGGCGGCCTCGCCACCGACTACTGTGTCAAAACGACGGTGATGCAGCTGTGCCGCGCGGGTTTCAATGTTGTGGTCAACCTCGGAGCCTGCCGCGGTATCGCCGCCGAAACTATCACAGCGGCCATTACCGAAATGAAAGCAGCTGGTGTTCGCTTTGTGAACCGTGCGGATGAATTGAACAACAACGGCATCGCTGCCGCCTAAGAACTATCTAAGAACAACAAGGTATTTCCATCATGATTATCGAATCGCTGCTTGATACCGACCTCTACAAATTCACGATGATGCAAACCGTACTGCATCAGTTTCCTGCAGCCCAAGTTGAGTACCGCTTCAAATGTCGGAACAAGGGGGTCGACTTGCGACCGCTGGTCGAAACCATACAACAAGAAATCGATCATCTCTGCACGCTGCGCTTCCAACCCGACGAACTGGATTACCTGAGCAAGCTACGTTTTCTGAAGCCGGACTTCATTGATTTCCTGCGGCTATTTCAATTGAACCCGCGCTTCGTGACCATCACTACCGATCCGGAATTCGATATCGTAGTTCGCGGTCCCTGGGTGCACACAATTCTGTTTGAGATCCCGCTGCTGGCCATCGTCAACGAGATCTATTTCCGGCACAGCCAACCAACTCCTAACTACGAGGAAGGCCGGCGCCGACTCAACGAGAAAATCGGGCAAGTCAAAGCGCTGCAACCGTACGACCGCTTTCTGTTCTCGGACTTTGGCACTCGCCGCCGCTTCAACCGTGACTGGCATTATGAGGTGGTGGACAAGCTGATCCAGGAACTACCGAATCAATTGACCGGCACCAGCAATGTGCACCTGGCGCGTACTCGCGGGATCCGACCGATTGGCACCATGGCACATGAGTTTCTACAGGCCTGCCAAGCTCTCGGGGTCCGCTTGGTCGATAGCCAAAAATTTGCGCTGGAAGCCTGGGTCAAGGAGTACCGCGGCGACCTTGGTATTGCACTAAGCGATGTTTGTGGTGTCGATGCGTTCCTGCGCGATTTCGATTTGTATTTCTGCAAGCTGTTTGATGGTGTTCGCCACGACTCTGGCGACCCCTTCCTGTGGGGGGAGAAAGTGTTAGCGCACTATCAGAAATTTCGTATCGATGCCCGTAGCAAGACCTTGGTGTTTAGCGACGGCCTGACCTTCCCGCGAGCACTAGAGCTGTATCAGCGCTTCAAAGACCGTGCCAATACCGGTTTTGGCATCGGTACCAATTTGACCAATGACTTGGGTTACGAACCACTCAACATCGTGATCAAAATGACCGAATGCAACGGCCAACCAGTCGCCAAACTGAGCGACTCACCCGGCAAAACGATGTGCCGCGACGAAACTTACCTGGCTTACCTCCGTAAGGTTTTCCAAGTAGGCGACGCTGCGTAAGGACTGAACCATGAAAATTTTGATGGCCCAATGCAATTTTACGGTTGGCGATTTTTCCGGCAACAAACAGAAGATTCTCGATCTGGTCTGGCGCCATGGTCACGACCACGACCTTATTGTGTTCTCGGAACTCTGCCTATCCGGCTATTACCCAATGGACCTGGTGCACCAACCGGGATTTCTCCAGGCTCAGGAAGAGGCGATAGAAGCTGTACGTGAAGCCACTCGCTCGTTTGGGGCTGCCGTGGTGCTGGGTTTTATCGACCGTAACCATTGGACGGGCAAGCCGTTTCACAATGGCCTGATGGTACTGGCAAAAGGTGTGACACAGCTTGTCTATCACAAGAGACTGCTGCCCACCTACAACATCTTCGATGAAGCCCGTCACTTCGAACCAGGCAATTTGCCTGGCATGCTGATGCTGAATGGATATCGCATCGGCTTCGCCATTTGTGAGGATCTGTGGAATGACGATGAAGACGGTGACTACGCCACGATGCCAATCAAGTTGCTGGCTCGGGAGAAGCCTGACTTCATTGTCAGCATCAATGCGTCGCCATCGAATCTGGGCAAGCAAGCCGAACGCTTGATTCGGTTTCGTAAGCTCAGCGCCAAGTACCGGCTACCGCTGATCTATGTGAACCAAGTCGGCGGCAATGATGAGATCGTGTTTGACGGCAACAGCTTTGTGACCAATGCCAACGGAGAGCTGATTGCGCAGCTACCAGCCTTTGCTGAGCACACCGCTTCGTTGATGCTCGATGAAAACGATGAGCTGTCCTGCACGGTGCATCCGCGCTGCAACGAACCCAGCGATGTTGAGTTTTACTACCAGCAAATCGTCATGGGCTTGCGCGACTACGTGAGCAAATGCGGTTTTCGTGGCGTTGTGGTCGGTTCTAGCGGCGGCATCGATAGCGCCGTAACACTGGCCTTGGCCCATGATGCTCTCGGTGCCGAGAACGTGGTTGCGGTAACCATGCCATCCCGGTTTTCGTCTGAAGGCAGCGTTACCGACTCGGTGGCGCTCTGCACCAACCTAGGGATCAAGCTGTATCGGGCTCCCATTGAAGCGCAATTCAAGCAAGCGGTGGCCGACTTCACGGAGGCATTCGGCGAGGCGCCGTCGCGCTTAACGCAGGAAAACATGCAGGCACGCATCCGTGGCCGCATCCTGATGGAGTATTCCAACCATCACGGCAACCTGGTGCTATCAACTGGTAACAAGAGTGAGATGTCGGTTGGCTACGCCACACTGTACGGCGACATGAATGGCGGTCTGAACCTTATCGGCGATCTGTACAAAATGGAGGTATATGCGCTGGCTCGCTACCTCAACGAGCACCACGGCCGCGAAATCATCCCGCAGGCCATTATCGATAAAGCGCCGTCAGCAGAATTGTTTGAAGGCCAGAAGGATCAGGACTCGTTGCCACCCTACCCGGTGCTCGATGCCATTCTGCGGCTGTATATCGAACGCGATCTGCTGACCGAAGCGGAAATCGCTGAGAACAATGCTTTGGTTGTGCGCTACGCGGATTTCGATGTGAACCGCGTGCTGCGCATGGTCGATGCCGCTGAGTTTAAACGCCGGCAGGCGCCACCCATCATTCGCGTACATCGGCGCTCGTTCGGCACCGGTCGCCGGATGCCTATCGCCAAGCGCTGGACCAGCCCTGCTGAAACGGTGGTAACCCAACATGACTGAAGAAACGGTCACGCTGTACCGTCCCACCGGCCCGAGGGAACTGGAATTGGTTGCACAAAGTGAATACCGCCGTTGGCCACCGCGATTGCCGGATCAACCGATTTTCTATCCGGTAACCAATGAGCAATATGCAGCGGAAATTGCCAGCCAATGGAATGTGAAAGACAGCGGTGTGGGCTATGTCGCCCGCTTCATGGTCAAGAAGACCTTTATGGACCGCTATCCGGTTCAGCAAGTCGGTACTTCACACCACACCGAATGGTGGGTACCCGCCGAAGAGCTAGAAGCACTAAATGACAATATCGTCGGACGGATCGAAGTGATCCGAGAATTCCGGCGACCTGAATAGAAGTAGAAAAAATGAGTGACGAAAAAACAAGTAAATTTCTGAGTTACGTGCTGCGGCACAAACCAGATTCCATCGGGCTGAACCTGGACAGCAATGGCTGGGCACAGGTCAGCGAGCTGATCGACTGTGCGGCACGCGCTGGAACGCCAATCGATCTCGGTACCTTGACCCGAATTGTCCGGGAAAGCGACAAACAGCGTTTTGCACTTTCGACTGATGGCCAGCGCATTCGGGCCAACCAAGGTCATTCGATTACCGTGGAACTGGCGTTGCCGAACCGTGAACCGCCTGAATTCCTCTTTCACGGTACCGCTACACGCTTCTTGGATGACATCTCTGGCTTTGGGTTGCAACCCAAAGCCCGGCATGACGTGCACCTGTCAGAGAACTACGAAACCGCCCTCGCGGTAGGGAAGCGTCATGGCAAGGTGATTGTGCTCAAGGTGTTGGCACGAAAGATGTACGAAGCCGGGCACTCGTTTCAGTGCTCTGCGAACGGAGTATGGCTGACTAAGCAGGTGCCGCCCCAGTTCTTTACTATTGAGTCAGAACGACTCTGATTTTTGTTTGGAGAAACTTTATTAAGCATTTAATCAAATCGCCGTACCTGCAACAACAAGCCCATTGGCCTGAGACAGGGCGGCATATTCTCGCCCAGTTCGATGATGATTCGGTGGTGGTTTACCAAGCCTACCGACCTGCTATCGCCGACTACGCGGTCAACCATCAGCGTTTCGGTGGTGAGTTCAGCTTCACTAGAATGAGCTGGGTAAAGCCAAACTTTCTTTGGATGATGTACCGGTCTGGCTGGGCCACCAAGGAGGGTCAGGAGCGCATTCTCGCTTTATGGCTCCAGCGTGATTTTTTTGATGAATTGTTGGCATCGGCGGTGGCCTCTTCGTTTGACAGTAATCGGTATGCAACCCGGGACGACTGGGCAACGGCAATAGAGACCTCCGATGTTCGGCTGCAGTGGGATCCGGATCATGATCCACACGGGAAACCGCTAGCCCGTCGTGCCGTTCAGCTTGGTCTGAGGGGGCCATCGTTGCGACGCTTCTCCGACGAGGCGATTGTGAAAGTTGAAGACATAACACCATTTGTACAACAGCAAAGGGATTTGTTGGAACAAGGTGTCGATTCGCTGTTCACTCCTTTGGAGTTGGTTTACTGGCCAGCCAATTCAAACACAGCAAATTCCGTTGGGCTGGATGCCCCGCTAAGTTACGCGCCGACTCACACCACGTGAAAGCCTGACGGGGTGCTCCTCAGCTATTTCTCGGCATTTTTTTCGTTTGGGAGTAATCAGATTCGGAGCGATGGCAACTACTGGGGATGCAGGACGAGCAAACTTTCCAAAGCAGGGTCCAGACTGAAGAGGCTGTGTCGAGCACCATCCTGGAGCGCATCAGTCTGTTGACTGGGATACAGCAAGCGTTGCTTGCACTCGTTCCGGCGGACCATGCTGGGGCTTGGGTTCGTCAAGACAATCCAGTATTCCATGGCCAGCAAGTCATTCAGGTCATGATCTCCGAAGGTAATTCAGGAATGATTCGGGTCCGACGTTATCTGGAAGCCCAATTAAACAGTTAGTTGCCCCCCTCATAAAGCTTCGGCAGGACCCATCGGCTAGGCGCACTGTTGGCGAGTTTAAATACTGAATTACGCCCATCTTGCGGCGAATCAGGACTTCCAAACACAGAGCTGATGGAGTCGCAAAGGCTGGTGGATGTTAAGGTATTTCATCGAGCTTCCACTCTCTTCGCGCAATGCTCTTGCTCTTGCTCTTGCTTCTGTTCACAATCGTTGCGGTCGTTTGCTGGCAATTCAAACCCACCCAGCAGCGACGCTATCTCCACAGGGTTGTGACAGCACAGCCACCAGCGCTCAATCGAACAAAACCAAAATGGGTAACTCAGGAGGTGATTCGCCTTGCGGCTCATATGCCCGAAGCAGGCTGTCGTCGCATCGCCCTCACATTCAATCGCTTGCATGCTCGCGCGACACCAATGACTGTGGGCAAGACCTTTGTCGCCAATACGCTGCGCCGGCACCATTCCGAGATCTATGAGTTGCGTTGTCGCTGGAAACGGGCAATTCCGAGTGCACTGCCAAACAACACCATCTGGGCAATGGATTTTACGGGCAGAATGGACGAGAGCGGCTGCCAGCACTCAATAGTGGGCGTTATCGACCACGGCAGTCGCAAGGCGCTGGCATTGAGGACGCTGCCGTCCCGCACCAGCATCATGGCTTTGCGGGTGCTGCTCGACTGTATCGAACAGTTCGGCAAACCGCGTGTACTTCGAACCGATAACGATCTCGCATTTACTTCACGGTGGTTTACCTTGGCTCTGCGCATGCTGGCCATCCGGCATCAACGCTCCGCGCTGCATTGCCCGTCGCAGAACGGGCGCATCGAACGCCTGTTTGGCACGCTCAAAGAACGGCTGGGTAAGCTCGTCGTTGCTGATGGAGCACAACTGATAGATGCGCTGGCGGAGTTTCGGTTCTGGTACAACCGGGTGCGACCGCATCAGCATCTCACCGGCCGGACACCGGATGAATGCTGGCAAGGCATCGACCCTTACCTCAATGCGCCGATTCAATCCCGGCATTTTTGTGGTTGGCACGGTTTGTTGACGGGCTACTGCATAAACGACTCGTAGCTCGGCTCGGTGGTTTCGTGGAGAACGCGTTCGGAGCAAGTGTCCGCACCGGCGCACGTCTCCCGCACGGTGAGTGAACAAAATGCCAATAGTTCGGCGGAGGAAACAAGAAGATCTGGCTGTTGATTGGGTATGCAATCAGGCATTCAGCCTGAATGCGACCGCATTGCGCAGCTAAAAGCACCGTAGTTCGACGGTGTTTTTACGCTTCGGACACGCGGACGGGGCACCAAACAGAAGTTTGTGATCGAGATGCTCGACGCCATGCTGCAACAGCAAGGCTGACGGCGGCTAAAACGGAACCCATTAAAAACCCCGGCGCGGCAGCCGGGGTTGGTGAGGGTTTTCAGCTAAGAAGGCCGATCAAATAGATCGGTCACCTTTTTCCGCTTTCGTCCGCAGTAACAATAGGAGTAAAACGGCCTGAACGACTCCGCCAAACAGCAATGAGGAATAGGCAACAAACCAGATGTAGCTCGACAGGACATTTAGCTGATACCGCTCTATCCAAACGTGCCAGTAGCTAGGGACAAAGAGCAAGCTCATAATTTGATGAGCAAAAATGCTTGCTAACCATCCAGCCAACACAGCTGTTGCGATACCCAACGCAAGAGTTTTTATCCTCCTGCTGCTCCAAGTAACTAGCGTCGCCACTAGAACAGTCTGAATCATGACAACCAACACGCTCGAATAGCTTCTGAGCCAGCTGTCAATCCAGAGCCAAGCCAGAGCTATCGAAATGCCAAAAATGGCAGCTCTCGTTTTATTAAGGGCCATTGATGGTTGCATTTCCGAAATCCCTTGATAAGTTTCCAGGAAAAAATCGACTTTGAATACCTGAGAAAACGCCCGACTGCATCAGGACATTTGATACCGCAGTGGCGCACTCCAGAGGGGCGGCCGTGGGCGAAATTGTGATTTGGTTGGAGATCTTCTCCTCCTGGGCCGCTGTTGTGTCTTTGCACTGCACATCAACCGTATCACCCAGACCTTCATGGTATTTTTTGAAATCATCAATACTTGCCTGCGTAACTTCCCCGGAGTTTCTGCTTTGCGTGAACCCCCCAGCTGGATCATAGAGTGGCCCATCTGTCGAGGTGTGAAGTGCAGAGTGCACGCCGAATCCGCCCGAATTTCTTACAGTCAGAAGGCAAGACTTCAACCCGGTCTCATCAATGTTATGAGTAGGTGAATTTAAAGCGTAGCTATACGTATTAAGTCCTCCGTACAACCCAATCGGATCAGACTGAATATACCGCCCGATACTCGCATCGTAATACCGATGCCAGTTGTACCAAAGCCCACTTTCACTATCGAAATACTGGCCGGGAAATGTTTTGATCTGCATCGTAAGCATGTCCCGGCCTAACCGTTGTTGGGCTTCGCAAACTCAGCCCAACCTACCGCGCTGAGTTTTCCACTCTCCTTGCCGAACCGAGTCTGCCGTCAACCAAGTAAAGGCAGGCGATTGTGAATACCGCAGTCCACGCCAAATACACATACGACAAATTTCCGTACTCTCTCGGCTCTAGCTGCTCCGGGTCTCCAAGGGTAATTACGCAGAGCGCAATAAAGTTAAACCAGATCAGAAGCTTCACTAACCATCGCCTCACGGACAGCTTGATAAGGTATGCAATGCCAAGCAATCCAAACGAAATGGTTAAAACATACTTAACTGCTCCACGTAACTCCGCATAAGGAGAAACAGGCAGAATTGAAATCAGAGCGCTGACAATTAGAAGTGCCCCGAGAATTTTGTGTCTATTTTCGACTGAAATCATTGCGAGCACCCACATTTCGAACTTGGATTCGTGCCTGCTTTAGCGTCTTGCACTCCCTCCATTCCTGCTGCATGAGCAGATAAAGAGTATGGCGACGTCTTAACTCCAAATAACCTCCCTAGCGGCTTCAGCGCAGCATGGAAATTCACCCCCATCTCAACAACCGCTGGATTGTCACCATAGGCCGCTACCGCCGAGTAGGCATACAAATAGTTTTCGGCATCCCGCAATGACGGATTATTCCAACTTTCAGCACCATTTTCCTTTCTGGCGCTATTTGCATAACCAAAAGCCACAAACGCATCGCCATTTGCTTTATCCATGAAGCCACACATTGCAGACGTGGCACCCTCTTCAAGCAGCCCAAGAGGGTCGATGAAACTTATCGGGTTGTTACTTACATAAGCATACGTATTCAGACCGCCCGCAAGTCCAATCGGATCACTCTGGATGTACCTTCCAATGGATGCATCGTAATACCGATGCCAGTTGTACCAGAGGCCGCTTTCTTGATCGAAGTACTGCCCGGGAAAGCCAATATTCAATCCACCAATCGTATCGGTCGTCACCGTCCGGTCAAACGCATAGTTACTGGCCCGCCATTTCACTGTCTTGGCGCTATCCGTCACCACTTCCGGCCGGCCTAGGTGGTCATTGTGAACATAGTACAGCACGTTATTACGAATGAGCCCGACCACTTCACCGCCGAAGCGCACGTAGATAGTGTTCAGCGTACTGGTGCCGTTGCCGGTTTCTGCAGCCAGGTTACCTGCTGGGTCATACAGGTAGCGATAGGTTCCGCTGCCGTTGCTCTTGTAAACCCGCTGGTTCAATGCATTGGTCAGGTAGCTGGTGCTGACCCCGTTACGGCTTACGGCTGATACATGATTGAACCCGCTGTAGGTCATCGCCAAGCTTGCGCCATCGGCATCAGTCATATTCGTAATATTGCCGCGTCCGTCGGAAGTGAAACTCCTGGCAAGTCCAGTCCGAGCCACGCTAGTCAGTTTGTTGCTAGTACTGTCTGTACCGTAGTTATAGCTATAGCCACCTGAGGTCGACGTGGTGCGGTTACCGTTGGCGTCATAGCCGATGGTCTGGGCACCACCACCCGTGACGGTCTTAACACGAGACAAACCATCGTAGCCAAAGGTTTGAGTCAGCCCGCCATTGATGCCATTGGTAACTTTGTAAAGATTGTTGTTAAACAGGTATTGATAGCTCAGGCTCTGAACATTGGCGCTGCTGATGCTGGTTAATCGCCAATCCGTATCGAAGTTGAGCGCCCGCGCCAAACCATTGCCAAAACTCCATCCGGCAACGGGGCCGAATGGCTGATAGCCGATGCCACTTACTATTGTTTTCCAGACGCCACCCACATAGGCCTTGATGGCGCTGATACTGTCGTTTTCTACGTTGTACTCATAGCGAACGATGACACCTCCGGGATAAACAATGTCCTGCAATCTACCCTTGCTATCGTAGTTGTAATCAAGCAGGAAACTCATCCCGTTAATAACTTGAGTATGGGTATCCAATGCGCCCCAGCTGGTGTAAGCATAACTGTTGCTGCCAGAGACATCCGTAAAACCGCACAACTTGCCGTTGCCATAACTACAGGAATCGTAGAGCAGATTTTGGCTTTGCCCGCTTGCGCTGATGCCGCTCAGCCGACCGATGCTGTCGTAGCCTAGGCTGGCCGTCGACCCATCTTGACGGGTAAAACTGCTCAATCGGCCGCCAGCTAGCACCGTCGCTGTGCTGTTGCCGGTATCGGGGCTGTTGGTATTCCAGGTATAGCCGAATGAATCCTTGCTATAGGCCGTCAATTTTCCGCGCGGATCGGTCACTGAGACCAGGTTGTCAAACGCATCATAGCCCAGGCTCGTTATGCCATTAGCTGGGTCGGTGACCTTCACCAATCGATTTAACGGATCGTAGTCTCGCGTTGTCGTGTTGCCGTAATAATCCTTGCTGGTTTTGAGGTTCCCGTTGCTATCGTAACTGAACTCAGTAACCTGCCCATTGTTGCCCCGGATTTTGAGCAATCGACTGCGACTGTCGTAATCTCGACTCTCGGAAAATTTCGTGTCGAAAGCCTGACTCACTACCCATTCACCATTTTGATACGTTTCGGTTGTGGTGATGCGTTTGCTTTCTCTCTTTGTCAGGTTCGACAGCAAATCATAGGTGTATACGGTTTCGAAATCAGTCCATTGGTGGTCACTGATCCCGCCCTCATATTGCGACTGTTCAATCAATCGCCCTGCTGCATCGTATTGATAGCTGATTGAAGTGCCACCGCCGGGTTTTGAAATTGAGGCCAGCTTACCCAACGCCGTATAACCATAACTTGTCGTAGTGGCTACGCCATTAATGTAACGAGTCTCAGATTTGATAAGGCCGTTGTCGTAATAGGTATAGTCAACATAGCTTCCGTCAGGCTGCGTTACACGCCCAACCCACCCCATGGCGTTGTAATTGCTGTAAACGGTTTTTTGGCCCAAACCATTACTTTCTTCTAGAAGGTTGCCGGCCGTGTCGTATTTGATTACTACCGTATCGTTGATATCGGTGGCAGGCCCATCAATGGTGACTTGGGTTAATAGCGAACCCGTGTAACCGTACGCGTAGGTTGTCACCTCTTGGCTCATTGTGCCGGTGCCGGTGTAGTCTGTTCGTGTAACAGACTGAATTCGCCCTTTGGACAGGCCGGACTGGAGATAAGCATAAATCGTTCGACTCTTTACCCCACCGGAGCGGTCACGGACCTCTGTACTTGTCAGCCAGTTTTCGACCGGGTCCCACGTGTTGAAAGTCCTACGTTCGTAATCACTACCGTAAACGTATTCACCTTCTCGGGTTTCCTGAAGCAACCCTTTGTCATCGTAGACATATCGGGTCCAATTCCCGTTCCAGTCTTTCGTCCCATCCAGAAAACCCCTACTATCGTAAGAGTTGCCGGCGCTAGCGTGAGGGCAAGTCACAGTGGCTGCCTGATTCACCGTCGAAAGCTTATCGACGCCATTGACTGGTGTGTAAACATAGGTAGCGGCCTGTCCCAATGCATCGGTCACGGTTGTCTGACGGTAACCTGCAGCATTTGTTCCATACACAAAAGTGGACTTTTCTACACCGTTCGCCAGCCCGCTTTCCTTGACCTTTCCGTTACTGTAGTAACTGTAAGTCGAATAGCGAACACCGTTTACGGAAATGCCGGTCAATCTGTGTCGACCACTTGAATCTTCGTAGTGATAGCTGCGAGTAACGGAGGGTATTCCGGGATATTTGACGCTGGCAAGATAGCCATAACTGTTGTAAGTGTAGGTGTAAACTTTACCTGCGGGATCGGTAATGGTGCTGACTTTGTTTCCGGACATGCTGAATTGCAGGTATTTGCCGTTAGTGTGCGTTACACGGTTGAGAAGGTTCACCCCCGAATAGGCAAAATCGTATCCCACTCCGCTTTCGTCCTTCAGCGACAAAATGAAACCAGAGCTGTTATAGCGCTCAGTTACGTTGTCTTCTGTCTTATGTGTCCATGTCCCGTCTGTTTCTTGTTTGAGTGAGGCGATGGAATTCGGCTTGCTATCATCCCAAACACCGCGCGCTGCATTCCACGTGTACATATATAAGGAGCCATCGGGCCGAGCGAGCAGAACACCAGCCATGGTGTTTATGCCGTTGCATGTGTCTGGTACACCAGGTTCAGGTCGACAGGTGATGTTGGTATAGACAAAATTCAATCTATAGTCGTAGGTACTCAGCCAATTTGCGCCAAAGATCCCTACATTGACAAGGTCTGATCGGTACTCGCGGGTCATAGCTAACGAGTACGCACCCAACGTCGCGAAATCAGGCTCTGTTTGTCGCTTTACACCCGAGGAAATCACTACAGGTCGTTTTGACGTTGGGTTTTTTTTATCGCACGGACCAGAGGTTTCGCTACTCTGTTCAGAGTCCGGGCTCTGCGGCTTGCCTCTACTTCCTGCATCCAAAAAGTAGGAAACATCTGGGCCTCCCGACCCGAATCGCGTGATCGTACAAATGGAATTGCCATGAACGGTGAAGGGTATTCCGTCTCCCGGCGGCTTTCCGTTGCTTTGGATTTTCGGACAACGAATTATGTAGGAATCCGCTGACGCTACTGGCAAAAACTGCGCTGCAAGCATTAAAGCAAAAAAAACAAAACGGACCATGTACTCAACTCCCAAAGTTATTTTTCTGTTAATCCGACATACCTGTTGAGTGCCACTAAAATTTGAACCACTAGTATGTGGCCGCAGCGTTAGCCGATGCCTACTAAGGAAATACTTGCTGTTCCCAAAGTTTTGGAGCATCGCTTTAGGAGTGCTGGTAAACGCATTGCAGAGATGTCCTTTTTGGGAGCGGTTTCATCTTCCGCCGTTCATCAGTGATCCACCCAACTCACTGGACTCGCTAACCCCGCACGGGTCACTCAGTACAGGGCCCGTCTTGGCTTGGAGCACCACATCACTACTGACATAGCCGACGTGCAAACTCCAGTTGAGCCCAAATGCCCATCGTGTCAGCTCTGCGCTGCAGCGGCCTCAATCCCATTGACCACCACGTTGTGTTCTGCATTCGACAGGCCTTGATCGAGGACATCGATGTGGATATTGCCATTGAAGCTATCGACAATTTGCCAAGTACCGTTGGCACTCGAGGTATCGAGTGAAGTTGGATGGCCAATACAGGCCATCAAAACTGCACTAACAGATAACGCAGACAGACCTTTCGGGTCGCAGGTGGGCAACTTCATTTGGGAACTTCCTTGTTTCTTGTTTATTTGTGGTTTTTTTGACCGACACAATAACGGACGACTGTCGGTAACGTCGTGACGCTAAAGGCCAGCCCGCAGACTGTCAAGCTGGCGTTCTATGATCTTCGGCAAGCATCCCATTTACTGCATGCACCTTTCTGGCTTGGCAACGGCGTCCTCACAGAGGGCTGCGGGCAAAGGCGACCATCTGACCAGTTTCGCTAGCGAAACTGGCCGTCACCATGTCTTGCTGTAAGGTGCGAAAAGCTGATTGACGAAATCGGCGCATACGCTGAGGTATATGGCGCTATCAGGCGTCAAGGTTGCACCGCCGTGGGCAAAGTTATTTCGGAGTCGTCGCAGGCTCTCGAAAAGGCGAATGCAATAAACGTTCTCCAGTGATGGGCTTGCAATATGTCGAAACCCGCTATCAGCAAGCCACCCTTCCGTTTCAGCTCGGTCAAGAATGCTTTTCAAGGAGTCCCTTGCCGAGGCGTTCGCCCGGATACGTAGTGCCTGTTCGATTATTCGGAACGTCTTAAACTGGACCTCAGGCGCCAGCGTCATCATGAAGTAGGTGTATAGCGCCATGTTTCTGGCGATATTGAATTGCTCACGCACTGCTTGCGGCACGCCATCGTGCATGCGAATTTCGCTGACAATGAAGTGGAGCCGCTCCAGAGTGGGGACGCCGTCTATCACCTGACCAAGCAGATGGTGGCGCTCATCCATTCGCAGGACCTCATTCAGGGTCTTTAATTCTTCCAGTAGTGCCATCGTTAATTCTTGGGCTTAGTCAGTCGGTGCCTACATGTATTCATCTAGTTCTCGCCATTGCTTGACAGGGCCCCAGCCCAGATCAGCCAAGGCGGTCTCCACCGGCAGTATCGCCAAGGTCGGCTGTGCATCTTGTAAAACAAAGAATGTATCTGGCAACAGTTGGTCGCCATGGAAAGGTGCTGTTTGAGTTAAGAGCTTTCCTGTTTGGATGTGGCCAGAATTTCTGGCGGCAAACACTCCCGAAAGTCACGTTGTATCGCAGGGACGCTTCCGTACAGCCTCGAATCGCGCGAAAGGACGACCATCACGATGCCAACCATGATCAGAAGTCCATTCGACATTTTGATGGCCTCTTCCAGAAGTGGACGTGGCAACCCGTTCTCTGAGCGCCTAATGGCATGTATTCCGCCATGGGCGAAAGAGCTCAATTGTTTCCAAGCAGAGCGCTTGAACTCGTCTAGCATTCGGAGCAGTTCTTTTATGAGCTCGTTGTTTCCTGCTACGCCTGGAAGCGCATTCAACATCTTTTGAAGGGATGGAAGCTTGTTTGCCTCTTCGTCGGATTCTTGTGTCAAATCGCTGTTGAGAAGGTCAACCCAGTGTTCTGCCGCGGCGTATAGTACCCAGACTGCCCGTGCGATGGACTCGTACTGCAATCGGATGAGCGCGATAGCCGAGATCAGGTTCTGATGCGCTATCAGCAACCGCGTGCTGTTGCCATGCTCAAATGACAACTTGCAAAGATTGCGAACAACCACCGCCCGCTTGTTCGTCGCAGGCGGTACTGTCTCGATTAAATTCACCAGCGCTCGCTCTAGTTCAAGCGAGCGCTGAAGCATGGTCTCGATATCCATCAAGTTTCGTCCGTATTGATGCTTTTATCGGCAATGCCCTTGGCCGGACCGCAGTCAACCTAGGTGCCTGCGTTTATCACTGTATCAATAATCCAGCAGCTCATTGCCCGCTCGTGCGGCATTAACCACTGCGCTGGAGTCAACAGATAGGTGCTCGTAAGGGCGAGCACCACTCAAGTAGCCATTGGGCGCATGAAACCAGAACGCAATTGCCCACGCGCTGGTGCCGTTCGCAAAGGACGCCATGATCTGTTTGATCTCAGGGCGCGGGGTGCCATGGACGGGGTCAAACTGATAAGCAGGAAATATTTCCACATTGCCAACGGTGACGGAAAATATTTCCTGCCCGGCAGTTAGCTCCGCAATGACTTCGCCAGCACACTCAGCCGAAAGCCCCATCCGTTTGGCTACTCCTTGGTAATCCAAATGCTCAACGCTGGAGATAATGTCGTAGCGCAGCTCAGCACCAAGCAGCCGCTGTCTTGTCGTGCCCTCCTGCAGCAACTCTGGCTGGGTAATCAACTCGAATGCCTCTCTTTGCTGTGACGCTTCATCCTTATTCATGTTTTCGCCATCCCTGATGGCAGGCCCCCAGCCTATGGCCGTCAGCGCCACCTCAAGCGCCTCGACAGCTTGTCGCCTTGAAGCGTCTCTGGCGAGAGCGAAGTCCTGTTGCGGAACCACACATTTGCCGGTCGTCGAGGTCATGCCATCGATAACGAAGATACCCCTGCCGCCCGGGTCAGTCGCCAGCAACACATAAATGCCTCGCCCCTCGTAACCTTTGATATCCCAACCCCAGCCGCCGTCATCCCGGCGCCAAACCCGATCCACCCTGACAGTCATGATGTAGCACCTCGAAGCAGGCTTTCGGGGATATCAAGGCGACGGTAGATATTCATCCGACAGCCGTCGACTGCCGGCCCATGCACTGGGGTAATGCCTTTCTTCGCGAGCCGCGCTGCCAACCAGCGCGGAGACTGCTGGTTCCGTTTGGCCAATGACGATGCCAGCACATACTCCTGCCGAAAGGCCGCAATAGCTCGGTCGGCTTCACTATGCGACAGCGGTGTCCGCGGGCATGAAAGCGCCTTATTTGCGATCAAGTGCTGAGCGACCTCGGGCTTGATGTGCAGCCGTGCAGCCAAGCCTGTCGGATACACCCACTGCTGAGACCGATGAATTCTGGCCCAGTCTCGTACCTCTGCCTTTGAGAAACAAAAACGCTGGATACCGGGTTCACTTGTTGGATGGCGGTAGATTGCCAACTCTCCAGCCATAACGGCCCGAACCAAGATCGCCGTGAGGCCGCGCTCAAGCAGCAGCGCATGCTTGGTTGCACGGTTGAACGACAATGCGTCCACCGGCAGCCCCGGCAACACGCGTGCTTCCCATCGAGACAGTAATTGCGCGAGCGCTGCGCCAGAGAAGTACGAAGCCATGCCGGCTTTGGTCGCTGGCAATACCGGTTGCAGGAAACCGGCGTGGACAACCGACCGAAACTGGGCCTTGTTGAGGCCAAGTCGATTCGCTGCCGCAGTTCCATCGAACAGGCCTTGCAGTTCGGCTTTCAGATGCACTACGGATGCCTGCTCGATGACCGTCAACGTTCGACCCCGTTCAGACGGTCGCTCCAGTGCATTGAGTTTGCCGATGTCAGTCAACCGACTGAGTACTGCCGGTGCAACCTCCAACTCCTGGGCCGCTGCCGATACGGTAAGCCAGCGATTTTGCTCACGGACGCGTTCAGTCGCTAGCCGATGGCGCCCGTTCAACGCTCTTCGCGCATGCAGGTCCTGCTTTAACTCAAAACGGACTCGAACCGGATCACGCGGGAGATGTTTGCAAAGCTGGCGAAGCTGACGGCCGAACGCCGTGAACAGCAGAGACTCTCTCGACTTGGGCAGGGCGCAGACGCTGCGCCAGTACAGGTCATCGAGAAAACCGTCGAAGGCGTGAGGCCAACTCTTCAACTGCGCCAGTCCTGCCAACAGAAGCGATTTGCGCGTCTCCACGGTGCGGCCATGGCGCTTGTGCAATGGTGTGTCACGGCCATTGGTGCAGGAGTAGGCGCCGATCAATATGGCCAACTTCAAGCGATGTGCCTTGCCAATTCGAGGCAACCCTGGCGCCCGTTTGCGTTCACTGGTCAGCCACTGAAATGTCTTCTCATCAAGCTCGGTGACCGAATTTTCAGGAACTTGGTCGAGGCGCATGCCACAGTCACAACGCAATAACTGTTCACGTTGCCAGCGAAGCGGTGTTTGGCAACCGGGACAAGTATCGAGAAGCCAAGTTTGGTGTTGCTGGCACCAGAGTGAATCATCGCGATCCCACTCGCGAAGAAAATGTCCGCCCTCCTTCAAACACCTGCTACAGCACTTCGACAAACCATGTCGCAGTGCGGCCCTCGCATGATTCAGCAGTACTCGGCCTGGCAATCCATTCTGGTTGGCCTTGCGGACGAGATGTCCGGTCACGGACTCACCGGCAGCGCGCACCGGCCGCCGTGGCATCGGCACCGACCGAGCCGTCTCATGCACAGAGTGGAATGACATATTGACCTCCTTCCTGCTTTGCTTGCCACGTCGCCAAAGCCTGACGAGTGACGCCAATGTCGTTGCGATAGTTGCCCGTCTTGTCGATGAGATAGCAACGAATTAGCTGATTCGCGATGGCAGTTTCTGCGTGCATAAGCTGACGTTCCGGCAAAGCATGCTCAATCTCGCCCAACGATATGTAGTGCTCACTTTTTTCACGGCTACCGACAACCAAGCGGCGAACCAAGAGTTCAAACGCATCGAGCGATTGTTGGCGGTGCGTTTGAAACTGGAAGCGCTTTGCACGTGCACTCCGCTGTACCGGCACTTGCTCGGATGAATGCCGTACCTTCTTCGGCCTTGCGCGATTCAGCCGACGTAGCGAGACCACAGCCTTTTGCGATTGGTAATAGCCTGGCAATTTCAAAGACCACTGACAGGTACAACTGCTGAGCTTGGGTCGCCTGATCGCATGGACTGTTGGCAACCGAACATCACCTGGTTCATGGCTGGAGTGAGTTCGGGCTCGGTCGACAAGCACCAGAAAATCCTCGGCCAGCAATGCCGGCAACCACCTGAAACTGTCGGTGGGTACCGGAAGTGGCCATGTCGACGCGACTTCGCCTTGGTTGAGCGCTCGCCCCAACCATCGGCAAGCCGCCAGAAATCCGGTGTCGTTTCGTGGTGGCGGAAAGCGCTGCGCCAACGCTGCTATGAGAACAAACCGCCAATTGGCGGCATTGCTGAGCAGCCAGTCGCGACATGCAGTGAAATAGCACTGCTGCTCGGCAAAGGACGGATCTTTGGGCCGTGGTAGCGCTGTGGAAACCAACGAACGCAGCACGGAAGGTCGCTGCGTTAACGGCACCGACCAGAGTCCCGCCAGGATATCGACGGTCGGGCTCTCGCTGGCACCTGACAGCCAGGCATGCACCGCTTGCGCGGTGCATGCCTCGGCTTCATTGCAGGGAAGTTTCGAAAAATGGATGATTGCTGTTCGGCAGGTTTGACACCGCTGATGCACAAGCCATGTCCACGAGGTTGGCGTTCGACAGTTCGGGCAATACGCGTGCAACTTGATCCCGTGGCGCACACAAACCGCGAAATAAGGATGTGCCGCGATCATTGACAGCTTGCTACCCTCGGCAATACAGGCCGTACACAGGGCACCGGCGAGCCACGTGTCGTCCTCTTGCTCGGATCGGCGTGAGAACATCATCGCGGCACAGAGCTGCTGCTGTTTGATGATGTCGAGATAGCCGTTAACCGGATTTTCGACTACTGCTGCAGTAATGACTTTGCGATTCGGCCGCGAAGCCGTGTAGCCATTGGCGCGCAAAGCTCGGTTTACCAGTGATGCCGGAAACTCATCAGCTCCCGTTGCGGGTCGGCGGACCAAACGAAGTGTCATCAAGCGGCCCTCCGTGTGACGTGAGCGACATTCACCGGCGCGAACGGCTCATACACACCGACCAAGGCGCGCATCCGAAAATCGGGGTGAAACGGGTTGTCTTCATTCTTGGCGCCAGGCCAGACATAGCGCTGAAACGACAGCTCCAAGTGCTCACGGCTGATGAAATCAGCACCATTTTCGAGCGCGATATCGCCGGCCAGGCCCACCACTTTGTTGAGGTAATCGATCAAGCCATTTGAGGCAAACCACAACGGCAACAACAGGTTTTCGGTTGAGATGCGCTGAGTTTGCTCAAACGGCAGCATCGCCTCCAACTTGCGGAGGTAGCGAAAGAACTCCTGCTGATCTGTGGCAGTCTCGACCGAGAACGGCTTGATGACATGGTCCAGATTGAAGCGCCGGCGGAACTGTTCGTTGGATTGGCGAATCAACCCCGTACGCGGCAGGCCAACCAGCACAAGAGACACTGGTAGGTCTTCGAGCAAAACTTTCAGCCAATCACCCATTTCGGCAACAGCATCTTGACCGCGGCGGTCAATGAAGTGCTGGAACTCATCAAGCACGATCACTTTCGTCTTGCAGCCCTGCAACAGTGTACGTAGCTGTTTGGTGAGCTGGTCCTGGTCGGGTCGGCCCAACACCACGGCGCCCATCGCGCCAATGACATTTCGGGCGACCGATTTGGCGGTGGGTCGAGACGGTAAGGTGGCGCATACCACCGGAATTTCGTCGCCTTCGGGGCCATTACTAATCGGATGGTTCTGTCGAAATATTCGGCAAAGCGTCGACTTGCCGGTACCGGACTCCCCGCACAGCGTGGCGTTAAGCGTCCCGTTCGACTGATAAATCATTTCGAGAGTATCCAGCGCGCGCGCGAATCCTCTATGGAGAACAGGCGTGTGCGAAACAGCGGCTTCAATGTGCTTGTAACAATTAACCGAACTCATGATTACACCCCCTCGCTTAGTTTGCTTCGCAATCGATAAGGACTTTTGGGGCCTGTGCGGCAGCGACCTGCTGCTGCGTCAAGCCTTTGCGATTCCGTGCGGCCTTACGCTCACCTTCGAGTTTGGCCTTCTGAGTGCGCTGGCTAAGCTTGGTTTGTGCGGCCATGTCATCGATCGTGTCGACCAGACGAGCGGTTGCATGCGCCTCTTCCATATCAGAACCCTTACGCTTTGCTTTCAGACGCAATTTGTGTTCGTACAGGCTGAGGCCGACATACTGTTCATGGTGTACGGCTTGAACCAGGACAAAGTCCTTTGAACCGGTCGGCGCGACAAATACAGAGGTCAGATCATCCGGGTAGTACCGGACGTCAACGACGATCGTTTCGCCGTACCGCTTGCGTATTTCCTGTAGCTCTGGACTGTTGTATTGGATGGAATGAAGTTCAACGCCTTTGTGGCTGAGGGTGCGCGTCGTGAATTCGGACAAGGCGAACTCAAGCGCTTCTGCAGATGCGGGCAGTAAGGGTGGAATGATTTCGGCACGGTGATTCCAGCGCTCGATCGGCGGTTCGCCCGTGGTCGAATGCACACGCGGGTGGTACACCTCGATGATCCACTGATGCAGCAGCTCCTCGAACTGGCTGATCGTGATACAGGCTTCCTTGATCGATTCGTAGTCTTGGCGTTCACTGGCCTTGTAGAAGGAACGACCGGGCAACAGATCACTCACGCCGCGATTGATGGATTGATTGAACCGCTCAATAACGCCATGCATGTGGGGTTGACGACGCGGAATGAAGATGACATCCGCGCCGAGGTCGAACAGGCTGGCACGAAGTGACTCGGAATGAAACTCTGAACCATTGTCCAACCAGTACTGCAGCCCAATTCCATAACATGGCCACCGCCAATTTTTTCCAGGGTATTTTAGGTCCAGGTACTTCTTGGGCATGATCGCGTGATAGAGCGCGCGCTTGACACTCCATGCCGGCGTGCCACCAATGCTGATGGCGTAGCCAAGAATGGCTCGGGAATAGACGTCGATGATGAGTGTGAGGATGGCCCGCTTGATGACTTTCTCGGTCAGGTCGTCAATCAGAAAGGCATCAATCGGTGTGTGGTCGATCTCGACCCGCTCAAGGATGGTGCTGACTTCGACGCCAGCGCCCGACATCCGAAATTTCTTGTCCGCGATCCGACGGCCGTGCCTGGCTCTCTCGACATTATATGAGGGCAGAGCTCGTAAACGCCGATAAAAGGTTGCACGTGAGGGTAGTGGAATATCGTCGTTATGTTGTTGGTTGTGGCGCGCGATTTGGGAACGTACAACGTTGAACGCTACTTTGGCAGCCTTGCGCTGTTTTGACAGATATTGCGGCAGCCCAGCTTCTTGAATGAAATGGTCTGTGCGCTTGTCGATTCGGGACCCAATTCGGCCGCGCAGGCACTCGCGCCCAATTAAAGCTACTGGATTGTCACCCGACTTCCTGTACTTCCTCGCCCAATACGTTATGGTTCCTGGGGCCGGAATCTCCTGTTCTGGGAATCGGATTTTCAGCTCCGTCGTCACGTCTTCCGTGATATCGCTTGTGACGAACTTCTCCTTGCCAACAAACTCTTTCGTGCTCAGGACAAGTGCCTGGCGAAACATCGCTTCTGCACGTTGTTTTTCACTGACATGAAGAAGTGATGTCGGTTGGAAGCGCTTTGCGGCCCCCGTTTTTTCGTCGTACTGCGGTTTGCTCGCATCCTCGCAGGCAATACGGAGCTTCTTTTCGGAATAGAGGTCGATCAGCTCGGAACGGCTTTTTTGTTGGATGCCGCCGTTCTGTTCATTCTTGAGCAGATAGGTCTCGTTCTCGTCAATGTTGACGATCTTCCATGGCTTGCCACGGACCGTCAGTTGGGTGCCAACCGTCAAAGTGAGGTGGTTCATCGTGTCCTCCGGGTGAGATGGGTGTTTCATCAACGAGCGGGGACTGCAAACTCGCGCTCACGTACTTTTGGGCGATCAACGCTAACGCCACCTGCCTGTCGCCGGTGACGGCAGCGAGCTGCCCAAAATTGGCTGGGGAGTGTCGATAGACAGCATCAACAATCGTTGGAAGCTGAGGCACTGCGTAGCTGAGATACGGCTTGAGCTGAATGAGATTGGAAAGGTGGTAGGCAGCGCTGAAATCGTGTTCGGTTACCACCGAATACAGCAGCCCATGCTCGGCGAGAGCATGGGCCACGCGAGTCAGGCGCCGTCGAAGCGACTCGTCTTCAGCTAGGCGTTCAGCCGCTTTGATTTCGATTACGAGTTTCCGGCCGGACTTTAGCGTCAGCAGAAAATCCGGAAAGGCGGAGAACGGTTCTGGTCCCGGCACCCTCACCTCAAGCGCCTGCTCTTGTATCGCGGCCGCAACTGACCAATAAAGGACGGACAAAACAAACCGCCGCTCAATCCCAGACTCCGTCGCAATAAAGCGGCGAGCTTTGGGGTCATTCATCCAAGCTCTGACGGTTTCCTTGGACCGGCTCATTGGGTCACGGACAGTCGGGTTACCCCAGCGAATTGCTGAGGTGGGCGGTTTTTCGGGCGTGATCAGCCCCCCGCCGGCAAACAGGTCAACCAGCATTTCTCAATCTCCAGGCAAAGCTATCCCTGCAGCAGAACGCTGATGGCTTTCCTCAAGGGCGAGTGCCACTACAGCAAGATCCGCTGTTTTCTTTCGCAGCCTTGGTTGGGGAAAAGACGTCCTGGGAGCCTTGACGCTCAGGGAGGTGATTCAGATACTTGCACGGCCAGGTGTGGTATCTGATACCCACTCAGAGCGGGACGGCTTCTCAGGAGGTCGTCCCGTTTTGCTTTTATGGGTCCATAGAACCTTCAGTCGAGTTAGCGGTGTTCGTCAGGATGACAAACCGCATCGCATTAATCTGATTGCTGCCAAGGCGGCCTAGTGCCTCCCACAACGCATCCACCAGTTCGTATTCCTCAGGTGAAGCATTTGTCGGCACCGTTCTGTGCCGTAGCGAAATGCGCGCAGCTTTCTCTAAAGCTTTGCGCTCGCCTTCTGAAAGCGACAACTCCACAGCCATTCGCTCAATGAACCGTTCCGGCATTCGCCGTGCGCCGGTTTCCAATTGGCTTAAATAGCTCGCGCCGATCCCCAGCCTCTCAGCTAATTCTGCTTGTCGTATTTTTCGGCGTCGGCGGATATCCGCGAGCACTGCTGAAGCAGGTGTTGGCATGTCACATCAGGTAGCCGTTATTCGTAGCATCGGAAATTTAGCTCTTCGGCTACCCGCTCGCAACAATTTGATTTATAAAGACAATTTACCCACAAAACGTGGTTTTACGGTCTTAAAAAGGGCGATTTCTATGGAACAGATTCCACGTATTGAAGCGTTTCCTGAACTGGCATCGCTGTTGGCGCCGATTCCAGCTTGGTATCCAAATCCGAAAGCCGTGGAGTCCTTTGTGTTGGTCATGTCGTTGCAACCAGAAGACCTGCGTTTGGCTGATGAAGACCAGCCACCGGAAAAGCATCCACTGTCATTCGTTCTGTGCCATCACCCGATTGGTAAGCTGATATGCCTTTCTGAAGCAGCCGAGGAACGAGAGCAGGCGTTCCGAGCATGGGTGAAAGGAACTCATCATCTGGAGGTTGAGTTTGTTCGCGTTGTACCTGGCGAGCATCGATTTCAGGCAGCATTCGACACCTTTTCTCGCTCCATAAAGGAAGAGGAGCGCCATCGATACATCTACTTTCTTCGCCCTCATTACATTGATATTCAGCCCTTCGAGTTTTTTCCAAAGAGTCGCTCTCTGCCCAGAGGAATGAGGGTTCTTGTCGATGGATCTCGAATGAGGTACTCAAGCGAGCTGGTCAAAAATCAAAGTGTCGGAATTGTATTGCCGAAAGCCGTTCTCAGAACTGAGGAGGACGGAAAGTGGCGATTGGGATTTTGTGGGCTCACCACGATTCTCTTTGACGACCCGCGTTGGTCGACATTAGTGGACCAGCTCAGCCATGAGTCCACTGCTCACGTCATGCTGTTGGCCCACAACATTTCAGACATGGAGCAAGCGCTTTCGGTTTTCGCCCATTTCGAACCACAGACCTACATTTCTGTTTCGATGGATTTCCATTATGAGAAAGGAAAAGAGGTCGTTTTTACCAGCCCGATCTCAACTTATCATCGTGATATTGATCTTCTCCGTGAGGTTGGCGAAGAGCCAGTGGTCTTCTTTAATCCTGACTTTGCCGATCCAAACAGTATTGTTTGGAATGAACAGTTGCTTGGCAAAGCGTTTCATCGCTATCTCTTATCAAGGTCGGTTGATCGACGCTTCTGTACGGCATTTGTCGTTGGGCGGCGCACTACCAAGGAAGTACGGAAGAGCCTATCGAAGGTTTCCGGACGAGTGATTGAAATTTGCGAGCACGTGGATTCTGACCGTGGAAATCTTGCGATGGTGTCACATGCAATTGCAGAGGCCTTTCATAACCAGCGTGTCAAACGTGGCTTTGAACTGGTACCTTTCGAAAGCTTCGAAAAAGCCAGAAACGTGTTGAGAGATGGCGGTACAGATGACCTTAAAGCATTCGCTCGGGCGGCTGTGGCGACCGTCCTAGCAAAGCCAGAGACAGACGAAAAGATGCCTCGTGGCCAAGCGCTCATGGAGCAATTGCAGGAAATCGCAGCCGGCCACTGGCCAGAAAACGTTTGCCCATTGGACCGATTGAGGGATGCTTTTGTCACGCTTCTAGCTGTATTGGCCAAGGACAAGTACGGTGATCAGGATGATGCTGGCCATGTTTTGGGGTTTGCTGATGGAAGAGGCTTAGACCGATACTTAAAAAGACGAGATGAGTTTGGGTTCTGAGGTATGCACACAAGCA
Organism: Permianibacter fluminis; assembly: GCF_013179735.1. NCBI lineage: Bacteria > Pseudomonadati > Pseudomonadota > Gammaproteobacteria > Pseudomonadales > Pseudomonadaceae > Permianibacter > Permianibacter fluminis. The sequence continues at coordinate 729,462 of NZ_JABMEG010000001.1, forward strand.
GTTAGTTGCCGGCTCAGTATTCATGCGCGTTAGCAACATAGACAGTATGTCGGTCTATTGAGCCGGCAATTCAGTTGAGGCTGACTTATGACTGGTTTCGACCCAAAGCAGACGGAGCAAAAAGTGGCGTTGGCTTTCTAATGCTGTGAGTTGCCACAAAACGAGAACCCAATGACTCAGCGATACAAATGGGGCACAATGTAGCTACAAACTACCTTGGGGCATACAATGGCAAGCAGTAGTGATGTCGTTCGCGCCCGGATTGACGGGCATATCAAAGAGGAAGCAACGAACGTGTTGGCCGGAATGGGCCTGTCTGTTTCGGATGCAATTCGGATGCTGCTCACTCGCATTGCGGCCGATAAAGCACTTCCCTTTGATATCAATCGTGCTCCGTCCCAATCGGATACCAAGAAGCCATGAGGTCTAGCCTGAAGGATTCCAAGAACATTAAGTCACGGGTTTGAATCCATGGATCGCATACAGCAGCTCAACTACGAAAAGGACTTCCGTATTGCCTTCTTGGAATCCAAGGGGGACGGGTTTCAACGCCTGTTTGAGAAGCTGATGTCGAAGGCTCACCCCAACGATTTCATGGCTTGCCGTCCCTGGGGTAGTGTTGGAGACCGGAAAAACGATGGGTATCTGCCTTCCGCGCGAATCCTGTTCCAGAGCTATGCCCCCAATGAATTGAGCGCAGCCGAGGCCATCAAGAAGATCAACGAAGATTTCGAGGGGGCCAAAGAGCACTGGGAAGACTATTTCGATGAATGGACTTTTGTTCACAACGCACCCGATGGTCGCTTGGGTCCTCACATCATCGAAGTCCTAGCCAAACTTGGGCAAGAAAATCCAAAGATCAAAATCGGCCACTGCGGATACGAGGAAATGCTGGCGAAGTTCCGCCAGTTGAGCTTGCAGGATATTGAATCCTGGTTTGGGCCCTCGCTAACGATGGAAGCGAATGTCAATCTCGGGTACAGCGACCTGATCGCTGTGCTCACCCACATCAGCATCGCTCCTGTGCCTACGGCCAGCGAAGTGAAGGACGTGTCTCGCGGGAAGATCGAGGCAAACCTCCTGTCCCAAGCTGTAGCTGACTTTCTGAAGATTGGCATGCAGAAGTCGCCACTCGTTGCGCAGTTCTTCAATAACTGGAAGAACCCTACCTACGGTGAACAAATCGCGCAGGCGTTCAAGAGTGAATACTTGAAGCTGCGGGACGAAATTCCCCAACTCCATCCCGATGAAATATTCGGCCGCCTCGAAGCATGGGCCGGGGGCACGGCGAATACTACGCCCACGCATAAAGCGGCGGTGTTGGCTGTTATGGCATACCTATTCGATAAGTGCGAGATTTTTGAAGACGCTCAAGCGGTGGGGGCTGCATGATCCTGCCGTCGAAACATCTGCCGCAGGACCGCGCGCTATTGACCGTCGGCGCGCATGTTCTGACTTTTCTCGAACTGCCAAAGACTGTCTCCGCACTTTGGGATGAATTGAACAGGCATGAGGCAGGCCTGGCTGCAATGCCTCGGCGAATTACTTACGACTGGTTCCTGCTCGCCCTCGATCTCCTGTACGCCCTTGGGACCATCGAACTTGAGAGCGGCCTTGTGGCACGGAGGACAGCTTGATTCATCACATTTTCAGCACGCTGCCCAGTTTCAAGAGCCTTGGAGATCTGAAGCCCGGCCTGAATGTGCTGCTTGCTCAAAAAACCGAGGGTGCGACCAGCAAGCAAACGCGCAATCGCGCCGGCAAGACCAGTTTCGTTGAGCTTGTGCATTTTCTGCTTGGTTCCGACGCTGGTCCGGACTCGATATTCCGCACCCCGGAGTTGGCGGAGCACACCTTCGGCATGGACTTCGACCTGAAGTCAGAACGCACGGTCGTCGAGCGCAGCGGTGGTTCCAAAGCCAAAGTCTTCATGGCAGCCCCGCCAGCAGCGAAGGTCAAGTTTTCGGCCACCGATTGGTGTACGTTCCTCGGCGAACAAATGTTTGGTCTGAGCAGCCTTGAAGCTGCAGGCAGCAAGCCTCCTTCGTTCCGGTCGCTGTTTGCCTACTTTGTGCGCCGACAGTCGAGCGGTGCCTTTACGACGCCGGAAAAGCAGGCCGCTATGCAGGGTACTGGCGACATGCAGATGGCGCTGATGTTCCTGCTCGGATTGGACTGGCAGATTGCCCGGGATTGGCAAGCTGTTCGCGATCGGGAAAAGACCCTCGAAGAGCTGAAGAAGGCAGCTGGGAACGGCGCATTCGGTTCAATCATCGGTAAGGCCGCTGACTTGCGCACGGAGCTGACCATTCAGGAAGCTCGTCTCAAGAAGCTTCACGCAGAAGTTGAGACTTTTCATGTCTTGCCGGAATACCGAGAACTGGAAGTTGAAAGCGCCATGTTGACACGCCAGCTCAATGAGTTGGCCAACGCCAACACCATCGACTTCACGGCTATTCGTGATCTGGAAAGCGCACTTGCCTCCGAGGTTCCTCCAGACCATGAAGACCTCCAAGCGGTCTATCAAGAAGCAGGCGTCGTACTTCCTGGACTGGTCAAGCGCCGCTATGAGGACGTGAAGAGCTTTCACGAATCGGTGGTGCGCAATCGCAAAGACTATCTGTCCAGTGAACTTGAAGCTGCCAAGCTGCGTATCGAGCTGCGTGATAGTAAGAAGGCGCAGCTCGATCGGCGGCGCGGTGAAATCCTGGGCATTCTCAAGAGCCACGGTGCGCTCGAACAGTTCCTTAAACTGCAAGGCGAACTGGGACGGCTGGAATCAGAAGTGGAATCGTTGCGACAACGCTTCGAGGCTGCCGAGCAGCTCGAAGGCACCAAGAACGAGTTGGAGATCGAGCGCAACCGCCTCACGATCCGCCTTCGGCGTGATTTCGCCGAGCAGAAGGAGCGATTGGCCGAAGCCATCGTCGCCTTCGAGGAAACTTCACAACGCTTGTATGAATCGGCCGGCAGCATGACTGTCGATGAAACTTCCAATGGGCCGATATTCAAATTTCCGATGCAGGGCGAACGCAGCAAGGGCATCAAAAACATGCAGATCTTCTGCTTCGACATGATGCTGATGCGTTTATGCGTCAAGCGGAAAATCGGGCCGGGATTCCTGATCCATGACAGCCATCTGTTTGATGGTGTTGACGGGCGCCAGGTTATCAGTGCATTGCGACTTGGCTCAGAGATCGCGCAGGAGCTTGGTTTTCAGTACATCGTGACGATGAATGAGGACGATGCCTTCAAGGAGACCATCGATGGCTTCGACCTTAACGACTATGTGCTGCCTAAACGTTTAACTGATGCCACTGAAGATGGTGGGCTGTTTGGCATCAGATTTGGATGAATGCAAGATTGATGGCGGTTGAAATATTGGAGTGTGCCTGAATTCCAGGAGTTCCATGGGCATCGGCAATCGGGGCAAGTAAGGCCACACCATTCACCTGAGATCTGCGAGAGATAAGAAGCATGATTGGGCAAAGAACCCGCTATTCGTTCGCGCAATTCCTGGAGCTTCAAGAGCCCATGAATTCAATCGTGCTCTTGGGCAAATACGGCGTGCAACATTTGTCGCTGCTGCACGGACAACTGTTGCACGGTTTACTGAACACGCTGCGCGGTCTCGATGACCGCACGCTCATGCTGGCGCTGACCGAGGTCGTTGCGACTGCGGGCGATCTGCGGGCCAGGGTCAATCCGAAATATCGGTTCGACGAGCGCCTGCACGACCTGGCGCAATGCCTGCTGCTGGACGGTTACATCATCCAGGGCAAGAAGCTGGTTCAAACCGATCCGTCGATTGCCGATGCTGCGCCCTTGGAAGACGACCTGATCGACGCATTACAGAACTCGGGAGCTCCTCGTGCGCAGGAAATTATCGCTAAGGTCAACGACTCGGCTGGCGCGTTCCGGGCGACACCGCCCGACTACAACGCCTCGCTTGTGAACGCCCGTGTCGCGCTTGAGACGTTGGCTGGTGACGTAGCCGCAAATGTCGCCTCACAGCAGCAGATACCCCCCACCTACAACTCATCGAAGTGGGGTGAGGTGCTTGCATTCCTGCGCAGCAGCGGCGAGATCACGGTCGAGGAGGAAAAAGGATTGGCTGGCGTGTTCGGTTTTCTGAGTCCTGGCGCTCACCGTCCGGTGGGCATCCCGGAAGATCAGATGACGCGACTCGGCCGCTCCTTCGCGCTCAATATGTGCTGGTTTCTGCTAAAGAACCACCTCGCGCGAAACTAACAGCCTTGACCGCCCCGACTTGAATACGCAAGGACCGACGCATGCCGTTTGAGATCAAACCTTGGGAAGCGATTGCTGAGGACTACGGGTGCACAATTCTGCTGGGCAACGGAGCTAGCATTTCTGTGAACCCGAGCTTCTCTTACGGCTCGTTACTCCAACATGCCGCTGAGAATAACCTCCTTCCCGGGGATGCTCAGCGGCTGTTTGATTTCTTTCAGACCAACGACTTCGAGCTAATTCTTCGGATCGTCTGGCAGGCATCGAACGTCAATCAGTCGCTGCGCATACCGGACGAACGAACCCATGCTGCCTATGTGAGTCTCCGGGACTGCCTCATACAAACAGTCCGCGACATTCACCCGGAGCACGATGCTGTTAGCGCACACTTGCCGAGCATTTATCAGTTCCTGAAGCGGTTCAGAACCGTCATCTCACTCAACTACGACTTGGTGCTGTACTGGGCCATGACCTATGGGCTGGATGTCGAAGACCAGCATGCTTTCAAGGACTGCTTCGTGGACGGTGGCGCCTTCGATGATGACTGGCAACGTTTCAGACAGCCGATCCGAGGGGACCGTTCAACCACGCTTGTGTTTTATGCCCATGGCAGTCTGGTGCTGTGCCGAAACTTGGTGGAGCAGGAGCGCAAGATCCACAATGTTCAGGACGGGTTGCTGGAGGCGATCCTGCAACGCTGGCAAAACGGAGAAGTCGTGCCTTTGTTCGTGAGCGAGGGAACATGGCAGCAGAAAGTTGCTTCCATCCAAAACAGCTACTACCTCTCCACGGTCTACAGAGAGGTCCTGAAATCGCGGCAGGACACGCTTGTGGTCTACGGCTGGGGCTTCGCCGACCAAGACATCCATCTCCTGCAGCGTATGCGAGACACGGGCATCAATCGTGTAGCGGTTTCTGTATTCCGAGGGGATCAGGCGTACTGCAACCGGATATTCCAGATGATCCACGACATCTTGGGCGCGCATGTCGAAGTGGAGTTCTTCGGCAGCGAGAGTCCCGGTTGCTGGATTCACCCAACTCACTGAGCTCATTCTTCGAATGCGTAAACCGACTAATGGGTTTCGCTTAGGTTCTACCCATTCTGCGAACTCATTTCGACCGTCCGCTTCTGGCCGAAAGCGACCAATAGCAACCGCTCATTTCACAACTTCTGAGTCACTGCATTGCGACAGCTGTTTTTCGTAGATGTGCAAAATAAAGCGTAGGCTCATAGGCGGTGGAGACGGATAAGTTCTTGGGCCTCATGTAAGGCAGCCGAGTACAGGTCGTTACTGTTGTGGCAAAGCCTAGCTACAACCGAACGATGCGCCTCCTCGCTCGTCGAAAATTCTATGACGCCGAATCGCCCAGCAATCTCGCTCAGTGGAGCCTTTCCCCACGAGTCCTCTGCCATACCATCAGGGTGGATCACTACACTGTGCACATATCCACTAGCAGCTCTCTTAGTCCCTTCGAATCGAGGCGAGAATCGCTTTGCAATTAGTCCCACAGGGGTCAGCCCGGTTAGCTCCTTCATCGCCTCTGCATAAGGTGCGCACCGGCCGTATGTGAATGTCGCCGCTCTATCTGCCGGCAAACTTGGCGAGTTTCTCTGTGGGATGGAGGCAAGGAAGTGGAAATTCAAAGCGATCGCTTCTGACGCTCGCTTGATATTTGCCTCGTTAGGCTGAACACGTAAGGGCTGGCGTGTAAGACCCTCCTCACTATAATAACGCGTGTAAACCCCACCACCACTCAATTGCATCTTGGTAGCGAGTGGTTGAATAATGCGCTCGTTGTATTCAAAAAATGACCGTACACCTCGAACATCGAAGACCAGCTCGCTATTGTCTGCAACGTGGACGCGTAGAGGCCGGAGCTTGTCGGTGGTGATACTTTCTTGATGTTCCACTGAGTTGGACAACCAGTCCACTTGCAATAGCCATCCCGTTATTCGTGCGAGTGCGACAGCAAAGTCCACGCAGTCGTTGGTTTCCCACTCCTCAATCAAATTCGGAGCGAAAGCCGCTCTCTGCTTTATCCGGGCTTGTCCCATACGGCACATATCTCCAGCGAGTCCTGCAATGGCGTTGAAAAATTGGCTGTTCATCAACCATTGCGCAAGGTTGAAGAGACGAACGCTACGTACCGCTTTGGTTTCCTCACGCTCAACCGTGACTTTGAAATTGCGGTTCGGTGGTTGGATTGTTTAGATCATTCTGACTCACAGCCCCACAATTTCCGTTTCGAGTTGTTTGGTTTGTGGGTTGGCCAAACCGAGCTTCAAGCCCCGCTGCTTTCCCTCACGAGCAGCGAGATATAGTTGGAGGGCTTTCCGCAAAATTTCACTTTTGTTGGTTTCGGCTTCCGCTACCACACGGTCGAGTTCATTGTTAAGGTCATCAGAGAGGACCACGTTGAAACGGACGCTCATGGCAATTACTTCCTATGCACAATTAATGCGTAAAATATGCACATAAATTGCGTATCTCGCAATGAGCCGCAGAATAATAGTCTTTGGAAAAGTGGCCCTTTTTTTCAACGCAATATGCTGACGTGGCCGAGCCTCCAATCCCAATCGGTGGCTCGGCCTTACAGTCGGTACCAACGTGCAGTTCGCTGTGCTGGTGCCCGTTCGGTGATTCGAGCCGGCTGGACCCGGCCCACAAGCAGAACGGTCGGGTCACCTCATTGAATGGCCGCCCTGTCGAGGTGGGCCGGTTTGGCCGGAAATTCGGTCCGGTACCTACACTTACAGACACTGTTCCCGGTAAATAATGAAGAAATCGCCACCAACTACTCATTTAAGTAACACGTTGATATTAAAGAAAAAGGCCCTTTCGGGCCTTTTCTGTTTGGACGTCTATTCGGTCTTATTGTGAGAATTCGAACGCCTTATTGTGAGATCCCACAATTTTTTTATCAAACGTCGAGGTTGGCGACAGCCAGCGCGTTCGACTCAATGAACTCCCGCCTCGGCTCCACGTTGTCGCCCATCAGGCAGGTGAACAACTGGTCGGCGGCGACGGCGTCTTCGACGGTGACTTTGAGCATGCGGCGGACGTTCGGGTCCATGGTGGTTTCCCAGAGCTGCTCGGGGTTCATTTCGCCCAAGCCTTTGTAGCGCTGGACGCCGAGGCCGCGTTTGGATTGTTCCATAAGCCAGATCATGGCTTCGCGGAAGCGGGTGATTTCCTGCTTGCGCTCGCCGCGCTGAATGTAAGCACCCACTTCCAACAGACTGCGGATGGTGTCGCCCACTGCAACGATCTTGCGATAGTCGTTGGAGCTGAAGAAGTCTTTGTCGAAGCGGTAGACCTGGTCGACGCCGTGGTGACGGATGTGCACTTCTGGCAGGAACAGGTGGCGCTCGCTGTCTTCGGCGGCGATGACCTCGTAGCGGGTGGCGGCGCCGGCTGGGGTTTCCAGACGCTCGTTCAGCTGTTTGGCCCAGGCTTCGACGGCGGCTTTTTCGGTCAGTTGCTCGACACTGAGGGTCGGCAGCTCGATGAAGTGTTCCATGACTTCGGCCGGGTAAATACGGGACAGTCGTTCTACAACGGCTTGAGCGCCACGGTAGTCCTTGACCAGCGTTTCGAGGCCGAGACCGGTGATGGCCGGGGCCTGCGGGTTGCTGAACAGGGCGGCGTCATCGAGCGCCATATTGGTCAGGAAGTCTTCCAGCGCCTTTTCGTCTTTCAGGTACTGCTCCTGCTTGCCCTTTTTGACCTTATATAGCGGCGGCTGGGCGATATAGAGATAGCCGCGCTCGATCAGTTCCGGCATCTGCCGGTAGAAGAAGGTCAGCAGCAGGGTCCGGATGTGGGCGCCGTCGACGTCGGCGTCGGTCATGATGATGATGCTGTGGTAGCGAGCCTTGTCCGGGTTGTAGTCTTCGCGGCCGATGCCGGTGCCAAGCGCGGTGATCAGGGTGCCGACTTCCTGCGAGCTCAGCATCTTGTCGAAGCGGGCTTTCTCAACGTTCAAGATCTTGCCTTTTAGCGGCAAGATCGCCTGATTTTTGCGATTTCGGCCCTGTTTTGCCGAACCACCCGCAGAATCACCCTCGACGATGTAGAGCTCGGACAGCGCCGGGTCGCGTTCCTGGCAGTCGGCCAGTTTGCCCGGCAGGCCGGCGATATCGAGCGCGCCTTTGCGGCGGGTCATTTCGCGGGCCTTGCGGGCGGCTTCGCGGGCGCGGGCGGCGTCGATCATCTTGCCGCAGATGGCCTTGGCGTCGTTCGGGTTTTCCAGCAGAAAGGTTTCAAGCGCATCGAACATTGCGGTTTCGACCGCCGATTTCACTTCCGACGAGACCAGCTTGTCCTTGGTCTGGCTGGAGAATTTCGGGTCCGGCACTTTAACCGAGACGACCGCGGTCAGGCCTTCGCGCGAGTCGTCACCGGTGGTCTGGATCTTGGCCTTGGCCAGCAGACCCTCTTTTTCCATGTACTGGTTCAGGCTGCGGGTCAACGCAGCGCGGAAGCCTGCCAGGTGGGTGCCGCCGTCGCGCTGCGGAATGTTGTTGGTGAAGCAGAACACGTTCTCGGCGTAGGTGTCGTTCCACTGCAGGGCGATCTCGACCGTGACCGGCGGGGTGCCTTCGACTTCGCGGCTGAAATAGAACGCGGTCGGGTGAACCAAAGTCTTGTTTTTGTTCAGGTAATCAACGAAAGCCTTGATACCGCCTTCGTAGCAGAAGTGATCGTGGCGGCCATTGCGCTCATCGGTCAGCTTGATTGAGACGCCGGAATTCAGGAACGACAGCTCGCGCAGGCGCTTGGCCAGAATCTCGTAATGGAACTCGGTGTTGGTGAAGATTTCCGGGCTCGGGTGGAAGCGAACGGTGGTGCCGGTGGTGTTGGCATCGCCCGTCGGGGCGATCGGGGCCTGCGGCACGCCGAGGTGGTAGGTCTGTTCCCAGATCTTGCCTTGACGGCGGATGGTCAGGTTCAGCACGTCGGACAGCGCGTTGACCACCGAAACACCGACGCCATGCAGGCCACCGGAGACCTTGTAGCTGTTCTGGTTGAACTTGCCGCCGGCGTGCAGCACGGTCATGACCACCTCGGCGGCAGAAACGCCCTCCTCCGGGTGAATATCGACCGGGATGCCACGGCCGTTGTCGGCCACCGAGACGGAATCATCGGTGTGGATGATGACGTTGATATCGGTACACCAGCCGGCCAGTGCCTCGTCGATGGCGTTGTCGACCACCTCGAACACCATGTGGTGCAGGCCGGTGCCGTCGTCGGTGTCGCCGATGTACATGCCGGGGCGCTTGCGCACCGCGTCGAGGCCTTTCAGAACGGAAATACTGGAGGAATCGTAGCCGCCGTTATCGGTATGTTCAGTGGTCATGCTGGGTTTCCACACGTCGCTGCTGCGCGCGCAACGTTTTTGCCAAGTTTCAGGTTTCGTTTTAGTGCTGCAACGGCCCGCCAACACTGGGTTGCCGGACCGGAAAATCGGGTGGTGGTGACGTCTGCCGCCGGCGCATCACTGTAGTGCCGAGACCACGCCATGTTCCACGTGAAACATGGCGCCATTATACCGCGCCAGCAGGTCCTCCGGCCCCTTTTGTGTGGCCGTGACAAACACCTGCCAGCCCGGCAACGCCAGCACCGACGCCAGTAATTCCGCCTGTCGGGCCGCATCCAGCTCGGTGCTGATGTCATCCAGCAACAACAGCCCGCCCCGCTCATTCTGCTCGGCAACTTTACGCAGCTGGGCCAGATGCAAGGCCTGGACGACCAGCTTGCACTGGCCGCGGGAGAGCTTCTCGTCTGCAGCGATGCGGCCGATACGGACACGGAGGTCGGCCTTGTGGGGGCCGTAGCCGGTCGCGCCATTGATGCGGTCGCGTTCGAGGCCCGTCTCCAGCAACTCTGCCAGCTGGCCTTCGGGCCAGCCACGGTACCAATCGAAGCTGACACCGGCATCCGGCAGGAAGCCAGCCACGGCCGCTTCGACGTCAGGTGCCAGCATCTGCCAGTAGTGCAGGCGAAGTCGGTGCAAAATGTCCGCAGCTTCAACGAGTTGGCTGGTCCATGGCGCCAGCTCCTTGCTACCGGCCTTTGCCTTCAACAAGGCATTGCGTTGTTGCAGCAGCCGGGCATAACGCTGGGCGATGCCGGCGTAACCATGTTCCACGTGGAACACGCCCCAATCGAGGAAGCGCCGGCGCTCGCGCGGGCTGGCCGACAACAGGGAATAGCTATCAGGGGTGAGTACCTGAACCGGCATCAAAGTCGCGACAGCCGACAGCTTGCGCTCACTCTGCCCGTCCAGCCGAAGTTCGAAGCCGCTCTGGCGGTCGCGCCGAACACCAATCCGGTGTTCCTGTGCCCCACTCTGCCAACGGCCGAACACCGTCAGTTCGGCCTTGCCGTCCTGGATGACCCGCTCAATCTGGCTGCTACGAAAGGATCGGCCGGTGGCCAACAGGCCAATGGCTTCCAGAAGTGAAGTCTTGCCGGCGCCATTGCCACCAAAGACCCAATTGAGATGGGGCGCCGGTAAGAGCGCCCCATCGGTCAAATTGCGTATGTGCTGAAAGCGAAGCTCGGTCAGCATGCAGCTTGCAGGCTCATTACAACAACATCACAGCCGCATCGGCATGACCAGATACAGCGTGCCGCTGCCTCCGTGCTCTTCAGCCAGGGCCGGGCTGGCCGCATCGCTGAACATGAACCGGAGTTTCTCCCACTTCACGGCATTGACGATGTCCATCAGGTAGTTAACGTTGAAGCCGACTTCCAGATCCGAGCTGGTGTAATCGACGTCGACTTCAATCTCCGCCTCTTCCTGCTCGGGGTTGTTGGCAACCAGCACCAGCTGGCCAGTCTTCAGATTCAGCCGAACACCGCGGAATTTCTCGTTGCACAGGATGGCGGCGCGGCCCAAGGCCTCCTTCAAGGATTCGCGAGCGATGACCATGATCTTGTCGCCGCTTCGCGGAATGACCTTCTCGTATTCCGGAAACTTGCCATCGACCAACTTGGACACGAAGTGATAACTATCAGTCTGGACCCGAATATGATTGGTACCGACCGTGACTTTGACGGTCTGATCAGACGGTTCCAGCAGCCGCAACAGCTCCATGATGCCCTTGCGCGGCACGATGACGCCAAAGTCGCCCTGCGCTTCAACCGGGCTGCGCGCCTCGGCCAAGGCCAAGCGGTGGCCATCGGTGGCAACGGCACGAAGCCGGCCGGACTTCAGCTCGACGAACAGACCATTCATGTAATAGCGAACATCGCCCTGGGCAATCGCGAACTGGCTGCGTTCAAACAGCGAGCGCAATTCCACCTGCGGCAAATCAAAGCTGACCGCGCCCGGACCCTCTTCCAGCGACGGAAACTCCGAGGCCGGCAAGGTCGTCAGGGTAAACCGGTTGCTGCCAGAGCGAACCGTGACACGGCCATCGCCCAACTGAAAGGTCACGGTCTGTTTGTCCGGCAGGGCTTTGACGATGTCGAGAAACTTGCGCGCCGGCACCGTGATATCGCCAGGCTCACCTTTCTCCAGCGCAACTTCAGCGCGCAATTCCACTTCCAGATCGGTGCCGGTCAGACTCAATTTGCCTTCCTCGACACTGACCAACACGTTGGCCAGAATTGGCAAATTATTGCGACGCTCCACCGCGCCACAAACCATGTTCAAAGCCGGAAGCAAATTTTCGCGCGCTATCGTGAATTTCATGTTGGGCTCGAGATCACAAGATATTGTGTTTTAGTTATACACCGATCACATCAGCTGGAAAGCGTACGCAACAAGTTCGCGTAATCTTCTTCCATGCTGCGATCACTTTCTTTCAATTCCTTGACCTTGCGACAAGCGTGCAACACCGTCGTATGGTCCTTTCCACCAAACGCTTCACCAATTTCCGGCAGTGAATGGTTGGTTAATTCTTTCGACAAGGCCATCGCGACTTGTCGTGGCCGCGCTACCGAACGCGAACGCCGCTTCGACAACAGATCCGACAGCTTGATGCGGTAATACTCGGCGACCACTTTCTGAATGTTCTCGATGGTAACCATTTTTTCTTGCGCGGCAATCAAATCCCGCAAGGCTTCCCGCACCATGTCGACCGAAATCTGGCGGCCGGTGAAATGGGCATAGGCAATGACCTTGGTCAGCGCCCCTTCCAGCTCGCGCACGTTCGAGCGAATCCGTTTGGCAATGAAGAACGCGACTTCCTGTTGCAGGCCAACGTGCGCATTCTCGGCTTTTGCCATCAAGATCGCGACACGTGTCTCCAGATCCGGCGGTTCAATCGCAACGGTGAGTCCCCAACCGAAACGGGATTTCAGTCGGTCTTCCAGGCCTTCCACTTCCTTGGGATAGCGATCACAGGTGATCACGATCTGCCGGTTGGTCTCGAACAAAGTATTGAAGTTGTGAAAAAACTCTTCCTGCGAGCGGTCCTTGCCGGCAAAGAATTGGATGTCGTCAATCAACAAGGCATCAAGTGAACGGTAATAACGCTTCCATTGCTCGATGCTGTTGGTCTGCAAGGCTTTGACCATGTCCTGGACATAGCGCTCAGACCGCACGTACACCACTTTGGCGCCCGGCTTCTGTTGCTCGATGGCATTGCCGACCGCGTGCATGAGGTGGGTCTTTCCCAGACCGGTTGCGCCATAAATAAACAAGGGGTTGTAGGCCCGACCTGAATTGAGCGCAGCCTGTAGTGCTGCCGCTTTGGCGACCTGGTTTGATTTGCCCTCGACAAAGTTATCGAAGACAAAGGTCGGATTCAGATTGCTGCGATGACTGGGTGCCGCCGGAACTGGCGTTGCCACCGATTCCTCGGGCTTGCGCTCCGGCATCACCTCGACTCGGCTCGTTGCCGGTGCCGGACTTGTTGCAGCGGGTTTGGCGGCTTCATTGAGACGACGCTCGCCAACGGCCAATTGCACCATCGGCGCTTTGTCACCGGCCAGTTCAACCAGAAAATCACGGATTCTTGGCAAATAGCGGTCGCGCACCCACTCCAGAACAAACCGGTTCGGGGCAAACAGTTGGACTTCCTGTTCCGTTTCATGGGCTTGCAGCGGCCGAATCCACATGCTGAATTCGTCCGGCTTCAGTTCATCTTGTAAACGGGCTTGGCAATGCGGCCAAAACGATCCCTGGCTCATTTCTACCGTTCTGATTTTTGGGGCGGCGGGAAAGCAAGCGGCAGAGTGTAAGGACGAGCGCAAAAATAATCCACAGGGCTTGGTCAAATTTGTTTCCCTTGACAAGCTTTTACCGGATCGGATCTTGCAAAACTGGCTGGTTCTCGGCAGAAAAAAGGAAAACCTCTGTAAATCTGTTGATAAATATTATCGATTCAAAAAAAAGCTACTTTTATCAACAGAAACAAGTCATCTATACCGTTCAGTATTACCGGTTTATCACAGCATAACAAAGCAAATTAATTAAATAAAAACAATCACTTAAATATCTTACTAACAGAAAATTTCGACATAATAGTTATTAACAGTAAGAAAAGATCTTCTTTCACCAAAAGAACTTATTAGGGTTTTGCCAAACCGGAAAGACATCGCTTTCGGGTCAAAAGACGTGCAACGGCCGACCAAATTGTGTATATCTCTGCAGCCCGAAAACGGACAAAAGTTATACACAAATTCGACCAAAATGAGAGCCGTGAAAATGAGCAAGATCACAATATCTAGTGGTCCGAGAGCAAACCAACGCCAAGCGATAGTGAATTGGCCTGGTACGCCAACGCTAAGTGGCCGTTTTTCCTTGGTTTTTTCTTGACCCGAACAAAAGCCGCACAGTAGAATGCGCGCCCTTTTCCGACCCAGTGGCAGCCCGCCATTGCGTCTTGTTTGTGCAGGTGTGTCATGAAACGTACTTTCCAACCCAGCAACCTGAAGAAAAAGCGCGACCACGGTTTCCGTGCCCGCATGGCGACCAAGAACGGCCGTCTGGTGCTGAAGCGCCGCCGCGCCAAAGGCCGCAAGCGTCTGACGGTAGTCTAAGACTTTACGGTTTCCGTCCGTGCCGGTGGCGGGGTTTGCCTTTACCCGGGCGCTTCGCCTCACCGAGCCGGCGGCGTTCCAGCAGGTGTTTGCCGAGAATGAGCGTTTCCACGCGACCGGCCTGACACTGCTGGCACGACCGAGCCCGCTGGGCCATGCCCGGCTGGGTCTGGCGATAGCCAAAAAGCACGTCCGTCTTGCTTCCGACCGCAACGCCATCAAGCGGGCGGTACGCGAAGCCTTCCGGTTGGCGCAGCCAGCGCTGCCGGCCCGTGACGTGATCGTACTGGCCAAACCCGGTGTCGACCGGCTTGCGCCGCCAGAACTCCGCCGTCAGGTCCAACTGTTGTTGACCCGGCTGGCCCGTTCGCCCTCCGCTGCTCCCCCATCCGATCGCACTCAAGGCTGATCCTCACATGCTCGAATCGCAACGCGGTTTTCTGCTGCTGGCGTTTGCCGCTGTCAGCGCCCTGCTGTTCATCAACTGGAAAGATGACCAGAACGCCAAGCAACAGGCAGCGATGCGGCCGGCAACCGAGCTCAGCACGCCGGTGACAACGCCGGTGGCCGATTCGGGTCCCGATGTTGTTGCCAGTAGCGGTACCGATGTACCGACCGCACCGTCGATCAGCCCGACCGAGCCGGCCCCGGCAGCAACCGAAGCCGACCGCTATGTCGAACTGCGCACCGACGTCCTGCGGGTCGTGATTGACCGGGTCGGCGGCGATGTGGTCGAAGCCGACCTGCTGAAATACCGGAAAGAATTGAGCGCCGACAGCGACCCCATCCATCTGCTGCAGTACCGCGACAACCGTACCTATGTCGCTCAGAGTGGTTTGTCAGGCACCGGCGGTCCAGATAGCGATACGGGCCGGGCGACCTACAGCATCGAGCCGGGCGCGACCGTGCTGGCCGACGGTAACGAAGCACTCACTGTCAAACTCGACTGGACCAGCCCGGAAGGCCTGAGCGTCAGCAAGCGTTTTACGCTGGCCCGTGCCGAACACCTGATCAAGCTGGATGTCGACGTCAAGAATGGCACTGCCGCTCCATTTGCTGGCCGGCTTTTCACCCAGTTGAAGCGTGACCGCTTCGTCGAGGCCAAAGCCAACTCGATGGGACTTTCCGCCTACACCGGCGCCGCCTTCAACACGGCCGACAAGCGTTACGAGAAGTACAAGTTCGAAGCGATGGACGAAGCGCCGCTGAACATCGACACCACCGGCGGCTGGGTGTCCTATCTGCAACACTATTTCATCGCGGCCTGGGTGCCGGCCGACAAGACCGCCAACAACATCTATACCCGGGTCCGCGCCGACAAGCAGTCGATCATCGGTATCCAACAAGCGCCGGTCAGCATTGCCCCGGGCGAAAGCATGACCCTTTCGGCTTCGCTGTATCTTGGCCCGAAGATCCAGGACGATCTGGCCAAAGTTGCCCCCGGTCTCGACCTGACGGTCGACTATGGTTTCCTCTGGTGGATCGGCCAGCCGCTGTTTATCGCCTTGACCGCCATCCATGCCATTGTCGGCAACTGGGGCGTCGCCATCATTCTAGTGACCATGCTGGTCAAGCTGCTGCTCTATCCAGTCGCCAGCGCCCAGTACCGCAGCTTTGCCAAGATGCGGATGATGGCGCCGAAACTGGCGGCGCTGAAAGAGCGTTATGGCGACGACCGTCAGGCCTTTTCGCAGGCCATGATGGAGCTATATAAGAAGGAAAAGGTCAATCCGCTCGGCGGCTGCCTGCCACTGCTGATCACCATGCCGATTTTCATGGCGCTGTACTGGGTGCTGATGGAGTCGGTCGAGCTGCGCCACGCCGGCTTTATCCTGTGGATCAAAGACTTGTCGGTCATGGACCCGTACTACGTGCTGCCGATTCTGATGGGCATCTCGATGTGGGTCATGCAGAAGATGCAGCCGGCCAGCCCGACCATGGACCCGATGCAGCAGAAAATCATGCAGTACATGCCGGTCATCATGAGCGTGTTCTTCCTGTGGTTCCCGGCCGGTCTGGTGCTGTACTGGCTGGTCAACAACCTGCTGTCGATCGCCCAGCAAACCTATATCACCAAGAAGATCGAGCACGAACAGGCCCGCAAGAGCTGAGTTAGCCTCCGATCGAAGACTATCGGCCCCGCCCGCCCTGTTCCGCTAAGATGGACCGGGCGCCGGGGCCGAGTTGTTTCTGCCCGGCCTGAAACCCGCCGACCGCGAGTCGCCATGAAAGCCAGCACCGACACCATTGCAGCGATAGCCACCGCGGCCGGCCGTGCCGGGGTCGGCGTTGTCCGCGTTTCTGGCGCGCTGGTGCCGGCGATGGCCGAAGCCCTGCTCGGCAAGCTGCCGCCGGTCCGGCTGGCGACCCGGGCTCATTTTCGCGATGCCGACGGCAGCGCCATCGATGATGGTCTGGCGTTGTATTTTGCCGCGCCGAAATCCTTTACCGGCGAACCCGTGCTGGAACTGCAGGGCCACGGTGGTCCGGTGGTGCTGGACCGCTTGCTACGGCGCTGCCTCCAGCTCGGTGCCCGGGTTGCCCGGCCCGGCGAGTTTTCCGAACGCGCCTTTCTCAATGACAAACTCGATCTGGCCCAGGCCGAAGCCATCGCCGATCTGATCGACGCCAGTTCCGAAACTGCTGCGCGATTGGCGATGCGCTCGCTCAGCGGCGAATTTTCCGCGCGCGTGCACGCACTGGTCGAAGCCTTGATTCGGCTGCGCATTTATGTCGAAGCCGCGATCGATTTTCCGGAAGAGGAAATCGATTTTCTGTCCGACGGTAAAGTCGCCAGCGATGTTCAGCAATTGCAAACCGATCTGGCCGAATTGCTCAATGCCTCGCGTCAGGGTCAGGTGCTGCGCGAAGGCATCAAAGTGGTGATTGCCGGCAAACCGAACGCCGGCAAATCCTCATTGCTGAACGCGTTGTCCGGCCGCGACGCGGCCATCGTCACCGCGATTGCCGGCACCACTCGCGATGTGTTGCGGGAATTGATCACGGTTGATGGTCTGCCGATTCATTTAATCGACACCGCCGGTTTGCGCGACAGTGCCGATCCGGTCGAACAAATCGGCATCGAGCGCGCGCAGCGCGAAATGCGCGACGCCGATGCCTTGCTGTTGGTCGTCGACAGCAGCGACAGCCGGGAAACCGATCCGGAAAAACTATGGCCGCTCGCCTCACCGCTACCGGTCAGCCGCGACAAGATCACCGTGCTGCACAACAAAAGCGATCTCAGTGGCGAACGCGTTGGCATTCATCCCGAACATGGAGCACAGGTCATCGCGTTGTCCGCACAAACCGGTGCCGGCATGACGATGCTGCGTGAGCGCCTGAAACAACTGGCGGGTCTGACCGCACCGGCCGAAGGCCTGTTCATGGCGCGCCGTCGTCATCTTGATGCGCTCGAACAGGCGCAAGCATTGATCCAACATGGCGCGCAGCAACTACGGGATTTTCGTGCCGGCGAATTGCTGGCCGAAGATCTGCGCTTGGCGCAGCAGCAATTGAACAGTATCACCGGCGAATTCAGTGCCGACGATTTGCTCGGCCGCATTTTCAGTTCATTTTGCATCGGAAAATAAACCCGGTAGTTGACCGCACCACGGAGGGCACGATGACCATCAACCGAATCCTGTTGGTAGAAGATGATCCGGATCAGCTGCAGGCGCTGAAAATCATGATCGCGGCCCTGTTTCCGTCGGCGCAGATTCTGGCGGCGCCCGACGGCTACAATGCGCTCGCGATGGCGACGCCATTCCGGCCCGACGCCATCATTTCCGATGTCGGGCTGCCGCAAGCCAATGGCCTGAGTTTTCTGCACGCGCTGTTACCAACGTTGACGCCCCAGCCGAAAGTACTGGTGCTGACCGCGTTTGACCGGCAGCAATTGCAGCGGGTTGGACCACTGCCAGCGCAGGCGCAGTTTCTGCAGAAACCGATCACGCCGGAGCAGCTCAGCGCGGCCATCGCCGACTGGTTTTGATCGCCGTCAGCAGGTAAAAAACGGCAAGGCTGGCGTTGACCGTCGCAAAGTTTCAGGCTCGTCGCAGCGCCTGCTGCGGCAAGCCCGGTTTTGTCACAACAAGCGCTTTACAAGAACCAGCACGTTGCCAGAGCTGGTGCGTTACAAAAACAAGAAAGGTCGCCGAGTGGCAAAACGAATCCTGTTGGTCGAAGACGACCCGATCCACCAGTTGCTGTTGAGCGATATGGTGACCAGCCTGTTTCCCGATGCGCTGCTGCAAATCGTCCCCGACGGCTTCAATGCCCTGACCATGGCGCCGGAGTTTCAGCCGGATGCCATCATCACCGACGTCATGATGCCGCAGACCGACGGGCTCAGTTTTCTCCATGCGTTGTTGCCGCTGCTGACCAGCAATCCGCATGTGCTGGTGCTGACTTCCTACAGCCGCGTCCGCTTGCAGCGCTTCGGCAGCCTGCCGGATCAGGCGCAATTTCTGCAAAAGCCCGTCAGCTTCGAAGCGCTGAAACAGGCGACCGCCGACTGGTTTGCCGCATGAAAACCTTCATGCTGCTGCGGTATCAAGTCGTCGCCATCAACCCGGATTGGACGCGACCGTGAACGCTGGCGGCAAATCCGGTTTGCTGGCGGCGGCCGGCGCCATTTTGCTGTGGTCGTCCTTGGCGGCGCTGGTCAGTCAGTTGTCGGCGTTGCCGCCGTTGTTGTTGACCGGTTCCGCGCTGCTCATCGGAGCGCTGGTCAGTCTGCCGCACTGGCGGCAATGGCGAGTGCCGTGGCCGACCTTCCTGCTCGGCAGCAGCGCCCTGTTCGGCTATCACCTGTTGTTGTTTTTGGCGCTGCGCTGGGCGCCGCCGGTCAGCGCCAACCTGATCAATTATTTGTGGCCCCTGTTGATCGTGCTGTTGTCGCCGCTGTTTGATCGTCGGCTGCGGCTCGGCCGTTATTCGCTGCTGGCGGCCCTGCTCGGTTTTGCCGGCGCCGCCGTCGCCATCCTGAGCCGCCCCTCCGCGACCGGCACCGACGGCGCGCCGCTTGGCTATCTGTTGGCGCTATTGGCGGCCATCATCTGGGCCAGCTATTCGCAGTTGCTGCGCCGGTTGCCGCCGTTTTCCAGTTGGGCGGTCGGCGGTTTTGCCCTGGCTGCCGGGCTGGCGTCATTGTTGAGTCATGCCGTGCTGGAACCAGCGGCGGTGATCAGCAGCCACGATGCCGTCCGCCTGCTGACCTTGTTGCTGGTACTGGGTTTCGGACCGATGGGTCTGGCGTTTGTGCTCTGGGATCGGGCGATGAAACAGGCCGACCCGCGCCAGGTCGGGGTGCTGTCTTATGCGACGCCGGTGCTGTCGACGACCCTGCTGCTGCTGGTCACCGGCGAGCCGCTGACACTGGCCATCGCGATGGCGACCGCGCTGGTGGTCGCGGCGGCACTGCTCAGTCTGAAAGCCGGCTGAAAATCGCCGGTGCGGCGCGCGAACGCGTCGCCCGGCGGCGAAAAATATCACTTGGCCGCCGCGCAACAGCGCCGGCCGCCGCCTGCTAGAATCCGCCGCTCAGCTGCCGCTGCCGTACCTGCGTCAGCGCGCGCCAATCGCCATCATCAGGAGCAGTCAGGCAATGAAGAAATGGATTCCGGTTGCGGCCGCCGCCGCGGTGGTTGTTACCTTGAGCGCGAGCGCGTGGTATTGCGGGCTGCGCGCCGAACAGGCGCTGCAGCAACAGTTGGCCAGCATGCAGACCAACCCGGCAATCAAACTGGAATTGGCCAACTACGAGCGCGGACTGTTTCGCTCGCACGGTGCGCTGCGCATCCGCTTGCTTGGCGCCGACAGCGCGCTGACCGGTAGCGACAGTCCGGTGCTGTTCGAGCAGCCGTTCACCGTCGTGCATGGTCCGATTCTGTGGGACAGCGCGTTTGCGTTCCGGCCGGCGGCGTTCGGCGTCAAAACTCAGCTGCATGCCCAGCCGGAATGGCCGCAGGATTTCAAAACCATTCTGGCCGATGAGCGCGTGCGTTTGATCAGCCGCATCGGTTTTACCGGCGCGACCCACACGCAATTGCGGATCGCCGAAGGCGACTTGCAACTGTCGACCGGCACACTGGCGCTGCAACGCGGTGAGCTGCAAGTGGATTACGATCCGTCTGACAAGGCGATGGTTGCCGATCTGACCTGGCCCGGCCTGCATTTCAGCAACGAAACCGGCACGCTGGAAATGGCCGACATGGGTTTCCACTGGGCAGGCACGTATTACAGCCAGAATTTGCAGATTGGTTCCGGCGATTATCACCTCGGCAAAGTCAGCGCCAAGCAAGGCGAGATGGACGCATTCACCCTGACCCAATTGCAGCTGAGTGCCAAGCAAGGGCTCGATCCGAGCGGCGAACAAGTGAATAGCGCTGTAGACATGAAGCTGGCCGGCGTCAATTTCATCGGCCAGGAAATGGTCAAGGACGGCAGCATGCATCTGGAGATCAACAAGCTGTCGGTTTCGGCGCTGCAAAATCTCGACAAGCACAACGGCGCCAACATGACGCCGGAGCAACTGCAAAACATGTTCGGCGATCTGATGGCGCTGTTCCAGCACGGCGCCGAACTGAAAATCGAGCCGCTGACCGCGACCGTGCAAGGTCAGCCGCTGCAGCTGAACCTGCTGGCCAGAATGCCGGTTGCCGACGCCAACGCGCCGGTCAGTGATCCGAGCGCGCTGTTCCAGCAAACCGAAATCGATCTGAATCTCAAAGCAGCGCAGCCCTTGTTGGCAGCGTGGGCGCCTGCCGAGCTGATCGCCTTGATGGAGCAGTCCGGTCAGCAAGATGCGCTGGTCGTGAAAGTGCGCGCCGGCCAGATCACCGTCAATGGTTTGCCGTATGCGTCAGACAGCAGCACCGCTGACGACAGCGACGCGACCATGGATGACAGTGAAGAGTTGGCGGAAGACGAATCCAGTATTTGATTGGCAGCCATTTGCTGAAACCAGCTGACCGCGAGCTCCCGCGCGGTCAGCGCCAAGGTTTTGAATGACGGGCTGTTGCGGTAACCGTGGCAAGGAAGTACTCATGGCCAAACTGCTTTTCCGTATGCCGCGATTGTGCGGTTTGTTGCTTGCCGCGGTCGCGGCATTCGCGCTGCCGGTACAGGCCGATGATCTGGCCCAGCAGCTGTATGCAACGCACAAGAATTCGGTTTATCGCATCGAAGTCATCTCGCCCGGCACCGACAAGAAAAGTTCGCTTGGCACCGGCTTTGTCATGGCGCGCGGCGATGTGCTGGCCAGCAACTTTCATGTCGTCTCCGATGCCGTCCACGAACCCGAGCGCTATCGGCTGGAATGGCAAGGCGTCGACGGTTCGCGCGGACCGCTGGCGATCATCGCGGTCGATGTCATTCACGATCTGGCCTTGTTGAAAGCCGAGCAAAACCTCGGCACGCCACACCAAACTACTACGCTGCCGCAAAAAGGCACTGCGCTGTATTCGATGGGACATCCGCTCGGCCTCGATCTGGCCATCGTGCCCGGCAGCGCCAACGGCCTGCTGGAAAAGTCGCTGTACGACAAAATCCATTTCAGCGGCAACATCAATCCCGGCATGAGCGGCGGCCCGGCGCTTGATGGCCAGGGCCGGGTGGTCGGCATCAATGTCGCGACCGCCAGTGAAGGCGTTGGCTTTCTGGTGCCAGCGCATTTTCTCGATGCGCTGGTCCAGCGCGCCAGCGAGCGCGATTTTGCGGTCGATGCGGATCTGCAACAGCGGATTGGCGAGCAGCTGGTCGCCAATCAGGCCCAGCTGTTTGCCGATTTCCTGAATCACCCGTGGCCGAAGCAGCAGGTCGGCAAATTCAGCGTGCCGGGCGAAATTTCCTCACGGTTGGATTGCTGGGGCCGCACCGATCCGGCGACCGAGAAAAAACCGTATCTGGAAATCGAAACCAACTGCAGCGGTCAGGACGACGTGTTCCTGTCCCAGCGGCAAAATGCCGGCAATGTCGGTTACCAGTTTTTCTGGCTGGAATCCGACAAGCTCAGCCCGCGGGCGTTCTATCGCGAATACCAGAAGCGGCACAACAGCCAGTTCCAGTCCTACGCCGATGAAACCGATGTCGGCAACTTCAGCTGCAGCGTGCATTTTGTCGAAGTGTCGGGGCAATCATTCAAAGCCAATATTTGTGCCCGGCCTTACAAGCGCTATCCGGGCCTGACCGATTTCATGGTGCTGATGGCGATGACCGGCCACGATCGCGAAGGCTTGCTGTTCACGCTGGACTTGTCATCGGTGTCGCTCGATAACGGCATGAAGCTGTTGCAACACTTTCTGGAGCAGTTCCAATGGCAACCACGCTGATCCTCGAGATTGTCTCGCGCGGCCGTGGCCAGCCGCAGTACCGGCGCGTTCGCCACTTGCCCTACCGGATCGGTCGTGGTTACGACAATGATCTGATCCTGGCCGACGACACCGTGTCCGCTGATCACCTGCAACTGGAACAAGGCACCGATGGCGGTATTCGCGCCCGCAATCTGTCGCATGAAAATGGCAGCCGGCTCGGTCATCGCAAACTGGGTTTTGTTCCGGAAGATCTTTCGCTGCCGGCCACACTGCAACTCGGCCACACCCAGATCCGGGTGCTGAAGCCTGACACCGTCGTCGCGCCGGCGCGGCGACCGCAAGCAGTGCCCGGCTCGCTCGCGCTGGTCGAACGCTTACCGTTTGCCTTGGCGCTGCTGGCGCTGCTGTTCTTGAATGAAGTGCTGATGGCAGTCACCCACCAAGTCGAGCCGCTGACGTTGCGCGCCGTGCTGCTCAATCAGGCACCGGAAATGCTGGCGCCGCTGATGACCGCGGTGCTCACCGGTTTCATCAGCCGCTTACTGCTGCATCGCTGGCAGTTTGGTTTGCAATTGACCATCGCCTGCGTCGGTTTCATTGCCGGCCAACTGGCCATCGAGTTGTTGCAACGGGTCAGCTATTTCTACAGCAGCAATGAAGCCGCCGCCGTGCTCAACTTGATGCTTGGCGCCACCGTATTCACCGCGCTGTTTGCCTGGCAACTGCGCGCCTTCAGCAACCTGACCCGCGAACGCTCCATCGTCACCGCCATCGCCATCGCCTGGCCACTGCTGGCGCTGTTCTGGGTGCAAGGCATCGTCCGCACGCCGGACTTCCGCGCCCAGCCGGCATTGCATTTGCAATTGCAGGCGCAGGACGTGCGGCAGGATGACACCTTGTCGCTGCCGGGTTTTCTCGAGACGGTATCGACCGAGCTCAGCGACGCCAACCAAATGGACGTCAGCAACAACGGAAAATGATCGATCGGTGCCATCCAGCGCGCCGCGCTTTCAACGCGCGTGACCGCGCGACCGAGCAAGTAACCTGTGACGCAGAGGGTCGCTTGGTGGCATTGCGACACATCGCACCATCGCCGGAAAATTTTCCTGGTCCAGGTCGGACGACCTGCTAGGCAGTGGCATTCTTCTATGGCTAAATGACCGCCATTTCCCGAAACCACAAGGTAGTGGATCGATCATGCGCTGGTCGTCGTTGTTCTCGCCCTTTCTCCTCATTTTCCAAGCCATTGTCTGGTTGCTTCAATTTTGCTGGCTCACGCTGTCGCGGATTGCGGCGGCGCTGTTTGGCAGCGTCAGCTGGCAGCGGCCGGCCTGGTTCGCGCCGGCAGCTGATGCCATCAGCGACGCCTGGTTTTGGTGCAGAAGCCGGCCCCGGCAAATGGCCTTGGCAGTGGGCTTGTTTGCGGCAGTCTTTATCGGCGGCTGGCAACTCTGGGACTGGTACCAACATCGACCGAAGCCGGTGACCATCGGTTACCAGGTGGACGCGCCGTATCTGACCTACTTCGCTGACGAGCAATGGCACATCGATGATGTGCTGATCAATTTTGACGATTCGGTCGCGCCGCTGGAGCAGATCGACAAGACGGTCAGTCAAGGTCTCACGTTGTCACCAAAAGTCGACGGAGAATGGCGCTGGGTAACGGACCGGCAGCTGCGCTTTGTGCCGAAAGCGGACTGGCCCATCGACCAGGAATATGAAATTCAATTCGCCAAAACCGGCTTGTTGGCTGCCAATGTCTTGCTCAGCGAGTATGAGACGCACTTTCATACCAAGCCGTTCCGCGCAGAATTGCAAAACAGCGAGTTCTATCAGGACCCGGTCGACCCGCAACTGAAGAAAATGGTTGCTACATTCAGCTTCAGTCATCCGGTTGATACGACGTCGTTTGAAAAGCGACTGGAGCTGAAGCTGGCGGATGGACTCAAATTCCTGAATAGCAATCAGCCCGAGCTTACCGTCACTTATGACAAAGAGAAGCTGCATGCTTATGTGCATACAGCTGCACTGTCCATACCACGGGAAGACTTGGCACTCCGGTTGCTGCTTGCAAAAGGGGTCGCTGCAGAGCGCGGTGGCAACGCGACGGAAGATCCGCTCGAAACGCGCGTGATGGTGCCCGGACGCGGGTCGTTGCGATTCAACAATTTTGACATGGCGATTGTCGACAACGAGCGCTTTGAACCGATACAGCTATTGAATTTTGCCAGCTCGGCACCGGTTGCCGAAAATGCGCTGACCGGCAAAATCAAGGCTTGGTTGTTGCCGGAGTTTCCTGACAACTACAACGGCAATCGCAACAGTCCTTATCGCTGGAGTCAAAGCGAAGTCACTGAGGCTATTCTAAAAAAATCGCAAACATTGCCACTGAGCTATCAGACTGGCGAGCTCGAACATAACGAACAACATGGCATGACCTTTTCAGCACCGGTGGGCCGGATGGTGTACGTGCTCGTTCCGGAAGGGGTACAGGCTTTTGGTGGCTATGAAGCGATCAAGCCAACCGCCCATCTGTTCCAGGTGGAGCGCTATCCGACGGTGCTGAAGCTGATGTCGGAAGGCTCGTTACTGACAGCCGCGGGCGCTAAAAAAATCGCCTATGTCTCACGAGGCCTGGGTGCAGTTCGCTATGAAATTGGCCGGTTGTTGCCGAATCAGCTGCATCACATGATTGCCGAACACCACAATGATTACGCCCGGCCCTATATCGAAGATTATCGCTTTGATCGGCTGGTGGAACGGTTTGCAGACGTTCAGCCGGTACCGGGTAACGACCCGACCAAGGCGCATATTCAGAGCATCGATCTCGACAAATACCTCTACACCAAAGAGGGTCGCAAGCGCGGCATTTTCGTGCTGCGTATTCGGCAGGCCGAAAAAGGTGAAGACCCCAATCGGGAAACTTATGAAGGCGGCGGCGATGGCCGCTTGATCGTCGTTACCGATCTGGGTGTTGTGGCGAAACGGGTGATGAACGGCAATTACGAGTTGTTCGTCATGTCGATAGCTACCGGTCGACCGGTGGAAGGTGCCCGCGTCGATTTGGTTGGGACCAATGGTCAGCCGGTGGTCAGTGACACCACCGACAGCAGCGGTCATGCCAGTATTGCCATGCAGGAACGTTGGCGCCGGGAGAAGACGCCGCTGATGTTTGTGGTCACCAAAGAGGACGACACGTCATTCCTGCCGCTCAATCGCTACGATCGCCAACTGGATTTTTCCCGCTTTGATATCGGAGGCATCGAGAACGCGTCGTCCGGCCAGCAGTTGTCCGCTTATGCCTTCACCGACCGCAATCTTTATCGACCGGGAGAAACGGCGCACCTGATGTACGTGGTACGAACCGCAGATTGGCAGGGAGATCTGACCGGCATGCCGGTGGAGATCGATGTCATAGACCCGCGTGGCTTGCTGGTCCAGCGCAGCCGCATGGCACTGTCGCGCGCTGGATTCGAGGGCCTCGATTTCGTCTCTCGTGACAGCTCTCTGACCGGCGAATATCAGTTCAATATTTCTTTGATACGCGACCAGAATCGTCGCGATCGTATTGGTGGTGCCAACTTCACGTTGCGGGAATTTGAACCGGACCGGCTGAAAGTGCACGCCACCTTGGCGCCGCAATCGGTTGATGGTTGGTTGAAGCCCGAGCAGGTGCAGGCGGCAGTTCAGGTCATGCATTTGTTTGGCAATCCTGCCGGTGGCGCCCGTGTTGATGCCGAATTGACGCTTAGCGGGGGCATCAGCAGTTTCAGCAAATATCCGGACTACGAATTTCGTGATCCGGCCAAGCCACTGCAAGCGCCGGTGACAGAAACACTGACTTCGGCCACCACCGACGACAAGGGCGAAGCAAGTTTTGATCTGAATCTGAAACGTTTCGACAAAGCCAGTTATCGTCTGCATCTGCTGACACGGGCGTTTGAGCCGGGTTCGGGCCGCAGCGTCAATGCTCAGGCCAGTGTGCTGGTGTCATCGGCTTCCTATTTGGTTGGAGTGAAAGCCGATGGTGCGCTGAACTACATCAGTCGTGGCAGCGAGCGCAATTCGCATTGGTTGGCCATTGACCAGAGTTTGCAAGCCACCGCTGCCAGTGAGCTGGTTCTGGAATGGGTTGAGCGGCGTTATGTCTCGGTGCTGGCCAAGCAGGACAACGGCACCTACCGCTACGTTTCACGGCTGAAGGAAACCATCCGCGACAGCAAACCGAGCAAGCTTGGCAAAGAGGGCTTGAAGCTCGCGTTGGCAACGGATCAGCCGGGCGATTTCAGTTATGTGCTGCGCAACGGTGCCGGTGAAACGGTCGCCCGACTCGACTATTCGGTCAGTGGCGCCGCCAATCTGAGTCGCTCGCTGGAGCGCAATGCCGAACTGCAGCTGTCATTGAACAAGACCGAATACGAGCCGGGCGAAACGATTGAACTCAATATTCGGGCGCCCTATACCGGTGCCGGTCTGATCACCATTGAGCGCGACAAGGTGTTGGCACATCAATGGTTCCAGGCCAGTACCAGCAGTTCCGTGCAGCGCATTACGGTGCCGAAAGATCTCGAAGGCACCGCCTATCTCAACGTCCAGTTTGTCCGCGACATGGCGTCCGATGAGGTCTATACCAGCCCGCTCTCCTACGGTGTCGTGCCCTTCACGGTCAATTTGGCCGCACGTCGGCAAACGGCGAACCTGACGGTGCCGAAGCGGGTCAAGCCGGGTGAAACGATCACGTTTCAGTTGGCGACGGGTGAGCCGGCGCGGGCTGCGGTGATCGCGGTCGATGAAGGTATTTTGCAAGTCGCCAAGTTCCAGACCCCTGATCCGCTTGGTTTCTTCTTCCAGAAGCGCCGGCTACAGGTTCAGACCAGTCAGATTCTGGATTTGATCCTGCCGGAGTTTGAGCGTCTGATGCAGGCGGCAGCGGCCGGTGGTGACGCCGAAGAGCTGTTGCGCCAGCAGCTCAATCCGTTCAAAAAGAAACGCCAGCCGCCGGTTGCCTGGTGGTCCGGGGTTCGCGATGTTGCTGCGGGTGACAACAGCTTTGATTACACGGTCCCGGATTCCTTCAACGGCAAGCTGAGGGTTTATACCGTTATCGCGACGGCCAGCAAGGTGGCGGTTTATGAGGA
Source organism: Permianibacter fluminis (assembly GCF_013179735.1). Taxonomy (NCBI): domain Bacteria; kingdom Pseudomonadati; phylum Pseudomonadota; class Gammaproteobacteria; order Pseudomonadales; family Pseudomonadaceae; genus Permianibacter; species Permianibacter fluminis. Next base: position 757,161 of record NZ_JABMEG010000001.1, read on the forward strand.
TGGAACCGAAGTTCAAGGCGACCTGATCCTGAATCCGAACGTGCCGATGGCCGCTGCACCTGGCGATGAGCTGGTCGTTACGCTCGGCGTATACAACAACCTGAAAGGAAAAGGTCAGCAAGCGATCAAGGTGCGTGCGGTTACCGACAAGGGCCTCAGCGTACTGGGCGAAGCCAACGTCACGCTCAACATCGGTGAAGGTCAGGAGCAAGTGGCGGAATACCGGGTCAAGCTGACCGAAACACTCGGCTCGGCGGCGATCCGGTTTGAAGCGGAGTCGGGAGACGCACGCGCGAAAATCACCGACAGCATCAGCGTGCGACCGGCCACTCCGTACCGCACGGTACTCCGGACCGGCAGTTTTGATGATGACAAGGCCAGCGTGGCCGTAACGCGCGATCTGTTCAGTGAGTTCCGTGACGTCAATGCCGGCTTGGCGCCCTCGCCGCTCATCTGGGCTCAGGGTCTGCGCGCTTACCTTGCCGGCTATCCGTATTCCTGTACCGAACAAATTACCAGCCAGGCCATTCCGGCGCTGATCCTGAAGCGTTATCCGGAGCTGGGTGAAATCAGCGGCGGCGGTGATATCGATTCGGCATTGCGGACCCTGCGTTCACGGCAGAACGATGCCGGTGGTTTTGGCATGTGGGCGGCCAACCCCGTGGTTGATGAGTACGCCAGTCTGCATGTCAGTCAGTTCCTGATCGAAGCCAAGGACCGGGGTGAAGAGGTGCCGGACGACATGCTGCGCAATGCCATGTCGTTTGTGCAGCATCTCAGCGGCAAGACCAGCAGTGGTCTCTATGGTGCGCGGCAACGTGCATACGGCATTTACTTGTTGGCCCGCCAAGGGATTAATCCGGCCGCGCAAATCAGCGCACTCAAATCGGATCTGAATGAACGCTACAAGGACCAATGGCCGCATGACCTGACTGCGGCTTACCTCGCTGCGTCGTACCGGTTGCTGAAACAGGATGAGCTGGCCTGGCGACTGATGAAAGAGGTGCCATGGCAAACCACCAGCGAATGGAAGGCGGGTGATACCGTTTACTATGATCCGTTGGTTCACGACGCGGTGCATTTGCATTTGCTGGCACGACACTTTCCGGAACGGCTGAATACCGTACCGGACAATCTTGGCGATGCCTTGGGCAAGCAGTTGACCGATCAGCGTTTCCATTCGCTGTCTGCCGGTCTGCTGCTGCTGGCGCTGGATCAGTATCATGTCGCCAGTACGGCCCAGATCGGTGTGCTATCGATGGCGGAGATCGACAAGGCCGGCAAGAGCAAGGTGTTGCCCCTGAAGAGCGGTTCGTTGGCGCGTGTGCTGATCGCTCCGGAAGCGAAGTCATTGCAGCTCAATCGCAGCGGCAAAGGTCGCGCATTCTATGTCTTGGCGGAAACCGGGTTTGATCGGGTCAGTCCCGAGCCCATCAGCAAAGGCCTCGAAGTGCAGCGCGACTTTGTCGACGCCAACGACAAAATACTGACCAGCGTGAAAGTTGGCGACGAATTCTTTGTCCGGTTGCGGCTGCGTGGGACCGCGTACGACGAGTCGCCACAAATCGCCTTTGTTGATTTGCTGCCGGGTGGTCTGGAGCCGGTGCCGGTGGTTCGGGCATCGCAAGCACAGCAAACGTATGGTTGTGCCGACGAGAGTTGCGATGAGGCTGCAGATCAGGACAATGGCTATGAAGGTGACTATGAGGGTGATGGCGACAGTGACTATTCCGACAGTGTCTGGGAGTCTCCGCTAGGTGTGACGGCCGATCGCGGTTGGCGCCTGCAATACGCGGATGTTCGTGACGACCGGGTAGTGCTGTACGGCAACCTGAGTGGTCGCGACGTCATCACCATGAAGTATCGGGTTCGGGCGGTGAATCCTGGAACCTTCCAGGTGCCGGCGCCGTATGCCGAGGGCATGTATGACCGCGCGATGTATGCAATCGGCAAGGTCAGCAAGCTTGAGATTGTAAAACCGTGATCCACTCACTCGATACGGCCAGCGACTCCAATCGCTGGCCGTATCGAATTTCGCGTCCGTGTCGACCGTGATCCTTAAACTTCCGCAACGACCACGCTCGATCCGTGATCTGATCTGGCGGGCATCTGGCTGGTTGCTACTGCTGCTGCTGGTACTGATCGCACTGCGACTCTATCCCAAGCCATCGCTGGCCAGTTTTGCCCCACAATCCAAGACTATCCTGGCGGCAGATGGCTCGCTGTTGCGACTGACCCTGGCCAGCGATCAGCAATTTCGGTTGTGGACAGCACGGGAGCAAATCGCGCCGATCTTTGTCGAGGCGATGTTGCTGCAAGAGGACCAATGGTTTTATTGGCATCCCGGCGTGAATCCCATCAGCCTGTTGCGCGGTGCCTGGTCGACCTATCTCAGCGATGTCCGTCAGGGTGGCTCGACGTTGACGATGCAGTTGGCGCGATTGCTCTATCGGTTGGATACCAAGTCACCGCTTGGCAAGCTCAAACAGAGCGCATTGGCCATCTGGCTGGAGGCGCGCTATTCCAAAAAAGAGTTGCTGGAGGCCTACCTCAACTACGCACCGTTCGGTGGCAACATTCAGGGCATTGGCGCCGCCAGTTTGATTTACTTCAACAAGCAGCCGGCGGAATTGACCATTGCCGAAGCGATGACCTTGGCAGTGATTCCCCAGCAGCCCAATCTGCGACCGGCGCGCGGTCAGTCGCTGGTCGGTGCGCGCGATCGCTTGCTGGCGCGCTGGCGACATCAACATCCAGAAAACAGGCAAAGTCTGCCAGACAGCGACTTTGACATACTTGGCCGCGACCGCCAGAAACTGCCATTTCTTGCGCCGCATCTGGTTGAGCAATTGCTGCCGCAAGCAGCGCCCGGCGAACGCCTTCTCAGCACACTGGATTTGCCACTGCAACGCCTGTTGGAACGGCAGATCCGAAGCCACCTGGCCCAGCAACGCAGTCGTGGCATCCGCAATGCTGTCGCCATGCTGGTCGATTGGCGGGACCAAAGTGTGAAAGCCATGGTTGGCTCAGCTGACTACTTTGACGATGACATCGCCGGTCAGGTAAACGGCGCGCTGGCCAAGCGCTCACCTGGTTCGACACTGAAGCCATTCATCTATGCGCTGGCGCTGGATCAGGGCGTCATACATCCGCTGTCCATGCTCAAAGATGCGCCCACCGCGTTCGGTCCATTCACGCCGGAAAATTTCGATGGTCGTTTTGCCGGACCGCTGTCGGCGCGCGATGCGCTCAACCGCAGTCGAAACATTCCGGCGGTATGGCTCGCGACCCAAATCAAGCAACCTGACTTGTATGAACTGCTGCGAGCAGCTGGCGTTTCGGCGTTGCAGCCGCGTTCGCACTATGGGCTGGCGCTGGTGCTCGGTGGTGGTGAAGTCACCATGGAAGAATTGGCCCAGCTCTATGTGATGCTGGCCAATGGCGGCGAGTTGAAGCCGCTACGCTATCGGCGTGACGCCGGCATCGCTCCGGGTACGCGCTTGATTTCGCCGGAGGCGAGTTGGTTGACACTGGATATGATGAGTGCCAATACCCGTCCGGATGCGGCAGCAAAAAAAAATGCCCGGCAATGGTTTACAGCGTGGAAGACCGGCACGTCGTGGGGCTTTCGTGATGCCTGGACTGCTGGCGTCGTTGGACCGTACGTGTTGGTGGTATGGCTGGGCAACTTCGATGGCGAAGGCAATCCCGCGCTGGTCGGCATAGAAACTGCTGCACCGCTGTGGTTACGGATTGCGGATGCACTACCGCTGCTCAGCAATCAGCCAGAACCAGTGCGGCCACTGCCACCTGCATTGACCAAGGTCGATATCTGTTCGGCATCCGGTGATTTGCCGAATCGCTGGTGCCCGAAAATTGAATCCGGTTGGTTCATTCCCGGAAAGTCACCGATTCGCGTCAGCAACTTGCATCGGCCGGTATGGATTGATCCGCGCACCGGCAAAGCGATCTGTCCACCTTATGGCGCCAATGCCAAAGAAGAGGTGTTCGAATTCTGGCCCTCTGATCTGGCGCATCTGTTCCGCCAGGCAGGACTGCCCCGACGACCGCCGCCAACCCCTGCGGATTGTCATGGCGACCTGCCCATTGCTGCCAATGACATGCCACGCATTACCTCGCCTTACATCGGTTTGCGTTACACCTTGCGGCAATCGCACCCGGAAGAAATGCTGGCACTCAATGCGGCTACGGCAGCGGACGCAAAAACCGTGTTCTGGTTTATCAACAATGATTTTGTTGGCCGCAGCAACCCCGGCACCGCGCTCGGCTGGCGCCCGACGGCGACCGGCCATTATCAAATCACCGCGACTGACGACCGAGGCCGAAGCAGCAGTCGGGCGATTGATGCCGACTTGGTGCCGTGACTGAATTTGTGCCGACAAAAACAAACCCGCCAATCGGCGGGTTTGTTTTTCAGGCGTCTGAACCGCAACAACGGCCCAGCTTATTTGCGCCGCAGTTTGCGCACACCGGCCAGCAGCAGCAAGGCGCCGACAGCGAAACTACCGCCACCGCCTCCACCACCGCCACCGTTACCGTTACCGCCAGAACTCGACGCGCTGACGGTGATGCTGTCCGTTACCACCTTGGCGATGCCGCGGCTATCAGTCACCGTCAACGACACGGTGTAGGTACCGGCGCTCGCGTAGGTGTGGCTGGCTGCTAGGGTGGTTGCGCTGCTGCTGTCACCAAAGCTCCAAAGATAGGTCAGCGCACCGACACCACCGCCGGCGGTACCGGTAAAGTTGACCGCCAGCTTGTCGATACTGCGGCTGATGCCGGCCGTCAGTTCGGCGGCGGCCGGATCGGCGTTCAGCACGATGCGGGCACTGCTGCTGTCAGCGGCTTGTTCAGTAACGGTCATCACGAGCTTGTGTTCCGGCAGGACCAGACCCGATTGCGGTGAGCCAGCGCTGCTGTAGTCGTAGCGATCATCGAAACCGAAGATAGCGGCCAGATTGTTGTCACCCGATTTCACCATCTGGTTCATCCGGCGGAACGCAGCGTCGCGGATCTGGGTGCTGGTATCGGCGTTTGCACTGCCAGATTTGACCAACGTTTGGTCGGCATCGACAACGCCGAGGAAGCCATGGCCCGGATGCCGGCTGACATTGTTGTCGCCGTAGTTCGGATCGGCATACCACATCACGACACCGTGGTCGTAGCCCTCATCTTTGAGGCCGGCATCAAGATCACGATGGCTGCGCAGTTGGACGTAATAATTTGGCTGGGCGCCTTCATAGTTGGCACCAACGCGAGCAAAACCATCGAACGTGATCGCGCCGTTTACCGCCTCTGCGTCGGCGGTGAAAGCGGTGCTGCCGCCACCCGTAACCAGCAGATCATCGATGGCGATACCGAAATCGCCGGCCGACTGGTCGGTGACGTACTCGACGGTGACGATGACGGTCTGGCCCTTGTAGGCAGCCAGCGGGAAAACCTGCTGCTGCCAGGCAGAGCTGTGATCGCCCGTCAGGTAATACTGAATGCCGCTGTGCTCCGGGTTTACCGTATTGACGGTATCAGTACCGGCGATAGCGGAGCCGTTGATCAGCACACGGGCATAGTCGTAATCGGGTTCGATATTCCACTTGGCGTAAAACGCCAGCTGCGCATCATTGCTGTTCGGCACGGTGACCGAGAATGACATGCTGTTATCAAGCATGTCGCCTTTGCCGGAATGAAACTGGAATGCGCCAGCATGTGGTGCAAACAACGTCTGCTGCGGTCCCGGCAGCATGATTTTAACCTGGTTCACACTACTGCTGTGGTTGATGGCATCGACCAGATCAATGCTGCTGAGACTGCTTTGCAGAGTGCTCAAATCAAGTACGGTCTGATTGATCCAGTTGCCGCCATAGGTTTCTTGAAAATAATCGCGAGCGTAGGGACTGAATCCGCTCGGTTTCGACCCAGGCAGTCCGCCAGCCCAACTGCCGCCAGACATAATGGACCAGAACCCAATTGGCTCGCCAAAGTTGTCGATATCGGTATTCGGGTCGGTTTCATATTCGTCCGGCAAACCGAGATCGTGGCCGAATTCGTGCGCGACAACGCCGGTTGCAGCATCGATCGGTTGAATGGTGTAGCCATACATCTTGTACGCGCCGCTGGTACCGGTAATGGTTACCGGCGCATCAGCGACATAGTAGCGATGGGACCAGATTGCATCGTCATCCAGCACGCCGCCACCGGCCTCTTCGCCGACGCTGGAATGGAATACCTGGATGTGATCGATGATGCCATCCGGCTCATCCAGAATACCGTTATCGTTAAGGTCGTACTGATCCTCAACGTCGTAATCGGCCAGATTGATGCTGTTGGCAGCGACGGCTTTGTTGACAGCTTCCATCACCAGCTGCTGGGCATGGGCGTCATCATTACTGGGGCCGACATTCCCGCCATAGTATGCGGCATTGTTATCGGCAGTCACCCAGCCAAACACGTCACCGGTATAGAGCAGCGAATCACCCGATTCACTTTTGTAATACTGATGTGCTGTCTGCAGCGTCTGACCACTTGGGCCGGCGTAACCGGTGGTGGAGAACATCAGGTTGCGGTAGTGTGCGACATTGTAGTCGGCATAAAACATGTCAGTATCAGTGCGACTCAGGCCGTTGTTGTTGTAACGGCGATCCGGAAAATCGATCAGCACCGCCAGCACCTTGACCGTCTTCTCGCCGGCCAGCTTTTGCTTGCTGTTAACGTTTGTGTTGCGTTTGGCGATGGGGGCCGGCAACAGGTCGGCATGCTTACTGGCCATGGCGATATATTTCTGCAGCAGTTGCTGCTTCTGTTCGGCGCTGGCATTGGCTGGCAGTTCGCCGCGCTTCTCTGCCCAATACAGGATGCGATCTTTGTTTACCAGCGCCGGATCTTTCGGCGTGGTGTTGTGGTGCAGCGGCTTTGCGGCGACGGTGCCAGTGGCCAGTGTCATGGCGCTGGCGACAGCCAGTGCCAACAGCGAAGGCTTGTTCAGTTTCATGAGGTTCACTTCTTCTCTTTGCAGTTCAGATAGGTTTGGTTTTTCTGGCGAATGTATTCGCGAATGACTTGTTCTTTTTGTTCCCGGCTCATCTCGGCCGTGATCAGGCCGTCTTTGCGCAGCATCGGCTCCAGCGCCCAGATATCGCGGACCGGTGGTGGCGCGCTGCATTTGATGGCTGGTGTCGTTGGCGTGCCAGATTTTGGCGGTGTGGCTAGCGAGTCCGTCGCGGCTGGTTCGGCGGCGCATGCCATCAGGCTGCTGGCAAGCAGGGCCGGAAGCAAGGCACGGACAAGCGGCGTACGGGGTAACACGTCGGACAACGAGGTCATGGAGCCCTCCTCGGGTGTTAATTGAGCGCTGGAGCCTATCACCGACCTTACGGCCATTCCGTCTCGGTTTGTAGCCTTGCCAACGCTTCGATACATATTTGTACAGGCTTGCGCCTGCCGATGGGCCTGATCTCAACGCAGTTTGTCCCCTCGGCGCTGTGCGGAATTCGACAAGTGAGCGATCCGGCTGCCCATTTTTTGACCAGCGCCCGGTCCGCCGGTACAATGCGCGCCCCGTTCTGGTCCTTGCCGCTAAACCCATGATTTTTCCGCAGGAATTTGCCGTTATCGTCGTCGGTGGTGGCCATGCCGGCACCGAAGCCGCCTTGGCTGCGGCCCGGATGGGCGTGCCGACGCTGTTGCTGAGCCATAGCATCGAGACGCTGGGTGCGATGAGCTGCAACCCGGCCATCGGCGGCATCGGCAAGGGCCATCTGGTCAAGGAAATCGATGCCCTTGGCGGCATCATGGCGCGTGGCGCCGATCGCGCCGGCATCCAGTTCCGGACCCTGAATGCCTCGAAAGGCCCCGCCGTGCGGGCGACCCGCGCCCAGGCCGACCGCCTGCTATATAAGGCGTTCATCCGCACGACGCTGGAAAACCAGCCGAACCTGTGGCTGTTCCAGCAGCCGGTTGAGGACCTGTTGCTGGACGGTGATCAGGTCACTGGTGTCGTGACCAAGATGGGTCTGACCTTCAAAGCCCGTCAGGTTGTGCTGACGGTCGGTACCTTCCTGCAGGGGCTGATTCACATCGGCGAACAGAATTATGCCGGCGGTCGCGCCGGCGATGCGCCGTCGATTGGTCTGGCCAACCGACTGCGCGAGCTGCCGTTTCGTTATGGCCGGTTGAAAACCGGCACGCCGCCGCGCATCGATGGCCGCTCGATCAATTACGCCGGTCTGCAAGAGCAGCCGGGCGACAACCCGACCCCGGTGTTTTCCTTCCTCGGCTCACGGGCTGACCAGCCGCCCCAGATCAGCTGCTGGATTACCCACACCACCGAAAAAACTGCGGACGTGATCCGCAAGAACTTGCACCGCTCGCCGATGTACAGCGGCAAGATCGAAGGCATCGGGCCGCGTTATTGTCCGAGCATCGAAGACAAGATTGTCCGTTTTGCCGACAAGGAAACGCACCAGATCTTTATCGAGCCGGAAGGCCTGACCACCAACGAGGTCTACCCAAACGGTATCTCGACTTCGCTGCCGTTTGATGTGCAAATGGAAATCGTCCATTCGATCACCGGTTTCGAAAACGCCTACATCCTGCGGCCCGGCTATGCCATCGAATACGATTACTTCGACCCGCGCGAACTGAAGACCACGCTGGAAACCAAGCACGTGTCGGGGCTTTTTTTTGCCGGCCAGATCAACGGCACCACCGGTTATGAAGAAGCGGCCGCACAAGGTTTGCTGGCCGGTGTCAACGCGGCGCTGCGCGCGCAAGAGAAGGCGGCGTGGGCGCCGCGCCGTGACGAAGCCTATATTGGCGTGTTGGTTGACGATCTCACCACCAACGGCACCCAAGAGCCGTACCGCATGTTCACTTCGCGTGCCGAGTATCGCTTGCTGTTGCGTGAAGACAACGCTGATCTGCGGCTGACCGAAAAAGGCCGCGAGCTGGGACTGATTCCGGATGCGCACTGGGATGCCTATTGCCGCAAGCGCGATGCGATCAGCGCCGAGCATGACCGGCTGCACCGCACGTTTGTCCAGCCGAATTCCGAACAAGCCGCGCATCTGAATCAGCATTTCGAAAAGCCGTTGACCCGGGAATACCGGCTGGAAGAGCTGTTGCGCCGGCCGGAACTCGATTACGCCAGGTTGACCGCAGCGCCGGATCTGGCGGTGGCAGGGATGGACCCGCTGGTCGCCGAGCAAGTGGAAATCCAGGTCAAATACGCCGGTTATATCAGTCGGCAAGCGGAAGAAATCGAAAGCGCCCAGCGCTACGAAAACACCAAGCTGCCACTGACCCTGGATTACAGCACCGTAACCGGTCTTTCGGCGGAAGTGATGCAGAAGCTGAATCGCATCAAACCGGAAACGGTTGGCCAGGCCTCGCGCATTGCCGGCATCACGCCGGCAGCGATTTCGCTGCTTCTGGTGCATCTGAAAAAAGGCAATTTGCTGAAGGCATCGGCCTGATGGCTTACGGCTGACGAGTAAAACAAAAGGGCCGCGTTTGCGGCCCTTTTGTTTTGTCTCAAGTTTGTCAAAGCGTTTGCCAAGTCGATTGGCAATGCGTTTTGCAAATAATCAGACGATTCATTGCTCGGTCGGAAATTCCTTTTTCAGCCAATCCTCGAGCAAGCCCTTGTCATGCTCCAGCGCATCACGGCCGATGTTGCCGCTCTCCATCATGAAACCCAGATTGCGCAAATCGCGATTGCCTTCCTTGAGCACGCTGCCATCGGCACCGAACAACTGAAAGTGCAGCTTCATCCGCGGCGGATACATATCCTTGACGATGCGGATGTCTTGCATCGCCGGGGCGTTCCAGGGTTCGAAAGCGCCAGCCAGATCGATGTCATTGATGGCGATCTCCAGTCGCTGACCGGCCGGTAGTTGTCGGGTCGCGCGCTTCTCCAGCCACTTCTTCAACTCGCTGAGATTGGCGTTCTTCTCCGGCGCGGTTTTGAATTGCCGCTCCTTGACGTCAGTGAATTTTTCCGGCGCCTGAAAAACCACCTTGACCGGCCCGGCACTGCTGTCGGTTTCGGCAACGGCCGCTGCGGCAAAGGCACTGAGCAAGCCGGCGGTAATAACAACGCGTGAACGGGATTTCATGACGAGACCTCCGGTTTCCAGACCAGACCAACACAAGGTCAACACAACGCCTATACATCAGGGCCGACACAACGGGGCGAATACAATAGGGTGAATACAACAGGCCAACCATACGCCTAAGCCTTAGTCCTGTAACGATCAGGACGGTTCCTGTTGGTTGGTCGTACCGCAGTGGCGCAAAACAGCCCTCGGCAAACCCTGACTCAGGCTGGCACATTGCCCTGCCCTGCTGGACAATGCGCGCTGCCCTGACAACTTGTTGCCGAACATGACGGTCGACCAAAAACTGCATCAGGCCTTGAGCCTCTGGTCCTTGCCGAGCACGGCCGCCGCGCCGCTGCAGCATTTGCTCAATGAATTGCTGAAGTGGAACAGCGCCTTCAACCTGACCGCGATTCGTGATCCGGATGAAGCCTTGACGCTGCACATCCTCGATTCGTTGACGTTGCTGCCCTACGTCACCGGACCACGGCTGCTGGATGTCGGCACCGGTCCCGGTTTTCCGGCGCTGCCGCTGGCGATTCTGCGGCCGGATGTGCAGATCACCGCGCTCGATTCCAACGGCAAGAAAATCCGTTTCATCCGGCAGATGGCGCATGAGCTGAAGCTCGACAATATCGAGCCGGTACAAGCGCGGGTCGAACAGCATCAGGGCCAGTATCAACAGATCACCAGCCGGGCCTTTGCCGAGCTCAAGCTGTTTCTCGACCTGACCGGACACCTGCTGGCGCCCGGCGGCGAGTGGCTGGCGATGAAAAGCCAGAGCGCTGCCGCGGAAATCGCCCAGTTGCCGGCTGGGCTGCAGGCCGAAGTGCTGCCGCTGCAGGTGCCGGGCCTGCAAGCCGAGCGCTGCCTTGTCCGCGTTCGTCGTTAAATCGCTCGGAGTCCTGTCATGTTGCCGCTAACCCGTCTGCGCCGGCTTGATGTGCTGACCGAGCAAGGCCAAACCGGCCAACTCAGCGCAGCCAGCGGTTTGGTCGCGATCGATGATTATCTGCATGTTATCGCCGACGATGAGCTCACGATGGCGACCTTTCGCTACTCGGAGCCGAGTCGCCCGGGCCAATTGCAGCGGCTGCTGCCGGGTCGTTTGCCGGTCGAGAAGGCCGCCCGCAAGCGGCAAAAGCCGGACTGGGAGGCGCTTTTGCCAGTACCGGCCAGCCCCGCTCAACCGCATGGCGCGCTGCTCGCTTTCGGCTCCGGCTCGACCGAAGAGCGCATGCAGGCCGCCTTGCTGGAGCTGGATGCATCCGGTGCGCTGACCGGTGTGGTCAGCACTTACTCCCTGCGGCCGTTCTATTCGGCGGCCAGCCGCAAGCTGGAAGAGCTGAATGTCGAGGCGGTGTTCCTGAAAGCCGGCCGCATCCATTTTGTCAGCCGCGGCAACCGGATCCATCCGATCAGCTGCGTGATCGCCTGCGAGTTCGCGGCCTGGTTGGCTTGGCTATTCGACGCCAGTAAGCCGCTGCCGGCCTTGACCCTGACCTCGCTGACGCTGCCAAGCCTCAATGACGTGGTCGCCAGTGTCAGTGATGCCGTGGCCCTGACCAATGGCTGGCTGGCGACCGCCATCGCCGAAGCGACCGACGACCGTTACCAGGACGGACCTTGCGTCGGCGCGGCGTTGGCGCAGTTCGACGAGCGCCACCGTCTGATCGGCTGGTGGCCGCTGGCCGAGCCGGTGAAGATTGAAGGGCTGGCCTTCGTGTCCGGCAAATCCGGCCCGGAACTGTTGCTGGTCAACGACCCGGACGATGCCCGGATAGCAGCCGAATTGTTTTCGGTGCGGCTGCCGGTCTGAACAGATTTCACAAAACCGGGCGAAAATCGCCAAGCTGCCGAATTTGTGAGCGAAATCGGCTTTTTACCCAGTTATCCACAGGCATTACACCGATCTGTTCCGTGGAACAGGGTTCCACAGATCCGTTACCCTATCGCCCCGGCCAAAAACGCTGGATTTCGCTATGGAGCATTCCGTGGGTCGCATCATCGCAGTAGCCAATCAGAAAGGTGGCGTCGGCAAGACCACCACCAGCATCAACCTCGCCGCCAGTCTGGCGGCCACCCATCGCCGGGTGCTGTTGATCGATCTGGATCCGCAGGGCAACGCCACCATGGGCAGTGGCGTCAACAAGCATGGCCTCGAAGCCACCATTTATGACGTGCTGATGGGCGACATCAACGCTCGCGGCGCCATCATCAAAGCCGCCAACGCCGGCTATGACCTGATCCCTGCCAACCAGGAACTGACCGCCGCCGAAGTGCACCTGCTGGAAATCGAGCAGCGTGAACACCGGCTGGAATTGGCGCTGGCCGATTTGCTCAATGATTACGATTACATCTACATCGATTGCCCGCCCAGTCTGAACATGCTGACCGTCAACGCGCTGGTCGCCGCCGATTCGGTACTGATCCCGATGCAGTGCGAGTACTACGCGCTGGAAGGCATCTCGGCGCTGATGAACACCGTCGAACAAATCAAATCGGCACTGAATCCGGAGCTGCATATCGAAGGCGTGCTGCGCACGATGTTCGATCCGCGCAGCAATCTGTCCACCGATGTCGCGCTGCAATTGCAGGAGCATTTCGGTGAGCGGCTGTACAACACCGTGATCCCGCGTAATGTCCGCCTCGCTGAAGCGCCGTCGCACGGTGTGCCAGCGTTGATCTACGACAAGCTGTCGGCGGGGGCGAAAGCCTATCTGACCCTGGCCGGTGAAGTGCTACGGCGCGACAACGTGCCGTTCTCGGAAATGTCCGTTCAATAAATCGCACACCGTAATTTCGCCCGGCCAGTCTGGCCGGCGCTGCGGCGACCTCGCCTGTGAGCGAGGCGCCGGTTTCGCTGCATTCACAGCGATGATCCGATCGTTTTGGGGACAACAACATGGCAGTTAAAAAACGCGGCCTCGGTACCGGCCTGTCGGCGCTGATCGGCGCCAATACCGCGCAGGCACTCAGCACAGGCAAAACCTTGGCCGAAACCGACGGCGAACTGAAACAGTTGCCGGTCGAATTTCTGCAGCCGGGCCGTTATCAACCGCGTCGGGTGATGACCGAAGACGCGCTCAATGAGCTCGCTGAATCGATCAAGGCCCAGGGCCTGATCCAGCCGATCGTCGTGCGCCGTATCGGCGACAACAAATACGAAATCATCGCCGGTGAGCGCCGCTGGCGCGCCTCGCAAAAAGCCGGCTTGATGCAGGTCGCCTGCCTGGTCAAGGAAGTGTCGGAACACGGCGCTGCTGCGATGGCACTGATCGAAAACATCCAGCGCGAAGATCTGAACTGCATCGAAGAAGCGATGGGCCTGCAGCGGCTGATCCACGATTTTCAATTGACCCAGGAACAAGTGGCCACCGCCGTCGGCAAATCGCGCGTGTCAGTGACCAACCTGCTGCGCCTGCTTCATTTGCACAATGAAGTGAAAACCCTGCTCGAACGCGGCGACATCGAAATGGGCCACGCCCGTGCCCTGCTCTCGCTGGATCCGAAACAGCAGGTCGAAGCGGCCCGCGAAGTCGCCGCGAAAGAATTGACTGTTCGCGATACCGAAAAGCTGGTGCGGCGCTTGTTGCAACCGGCCAACGAAAAAGCCGAAAAGCCGAAACAGGGCGCCAGCGATGTCGCGCGGCTGGAACGGCAATTGGCCGAATTGCTTGGCACGCCGGTCCGGTTCGAGCAGTCGAGCAAACACGCCGGCAAGCTGGTGATCAGCTATAGCTCGCTGGAGCAACTCGATGGCGTGCTGGGCAAGCTTGGCGTCGTCAGCGAAGAGTGAACGCACGGTTGTGGGAGCGGCCTTGGCCGCGATTTGTTTTTTGCAAACAAACGATCGCGGCCAAGGCCGCTCCTGCAAGACAATTCGTACGGCAAACGCTTCGACCGGAAGATCGACCATTACACCGGCTAAAAAGCCGAAAGCGACAACAACACGTTCGATAAAGACAGGGATTCGCCGCGCATGAAAGCCAACCGTCTGACGCTCTACATCATCATCGGATTATTTCTGGGTTTGCTGGTTGGTTTTGCCGTGCATGCCGAGCTCGGTGAGGACACCGTTGGCTTTGTCGATGGCATGGGTTTGATTACCACCGTGTTCCTGCGCTTGATCAAAATGATCATCGCGCCACTGGTGTTCACCACGCTGGTGGTCGGCGTCGCCAAAATGGGCGATCTGGCGGCGGTTGGCCGGGTTGGCGGCAAAGCACTGCTGTGGTTCGTGTTTGCCTCGCTGGTGTCGCTGACACTGGGTCTCATCATGGTCAATGTGCTGCGGCCCGGCGATGCCCTGCTTGGCCACGTCACTATTGATGCGGCTGCCCAAACCGGTATTTCTGGCGGCAATCTTACTTTGAAGGAATTCGTCACCCACCTGGTGCCGGCCTCGGTGTTTGACGGCATGGCAAAAAACGAAATCCTGCAGATCGTTGTTTTCTCGCTGTTCTTCGGTGCCGGTTTGGCGGCGCTCGGTGAGCGTGGCAAGGCGCTGGTCGAAAGCATCGATATTGCCGCCCATGTCATGCTGAAAGTCACCGGCTATGTGATGTGGCTGTCGCCGCTGGCGGTGTTCGCGGCGGTGTCGGCGGTCGTGGCGAAAAGCGGCGGCACCTCGCTGCCGGGTATCGGCACTTTCATGGTCGAGTTCTATCTGAGCATCCTGCTGCTCTGGCTGACCTTGATGGCGCTCGGCGCGGTCTTTCTGCGTCGCCGGGTAATCAGCTTGATCAAAATGGTGCGTGAGCCGCTGATCCTGGCGTTCTCGACCGCCTCCAGTGAAGCGGCCTACCCGAAAACGCTGGCGCAGCTGGAAAAATTCGGTTGCAGCAATCGCATTGCCTCGTTCGTGTTGCCGGTCGGCTATTCGTTCAATCTGGACGGTTCGATGATGTACTGCACCTTCGCGACCGTGTTCATTTCGCAGGCCTATGGCATCGAGTTGTCACTGGGCACGCAAATCACCATGCTGCTGATCCTGATGCTGACCTCGAAAGGCATGGCCGGCGTGCCGCGCGCCTCGCTGGTGGTCATTGCCGCGACGTTGTCGCAATTCAATATTCCGGAAGCCGGTTTGCTGCTGATCCTCGGCGTCGATCATTTCCTCGACATGGCGCGCTCGGCCACCAACGTGGTCGGCAACTCGGTTGCCACCGCCGTGGTCGCGAAGTGGGAAGGCGAACTGACCGAGCCGGTGGCCGACAACGACAGTAGCCAAGGCTGAGTACGCGAGCTGATGAAGCCGGATTCACTGGCGGAAATTCGCCAAAGCCAGCAGCAGATGCTGGCCAAGATCGACGAGATTGAGCAAGCCTACCGTGCCCGTCCTGACGGGGTCGAAGCGGACCCGGAGTTGGAACAGTGGTTGGCTGACAGTCGCCAGTCGGTTGCCGATCAACAGGCCTGGCTCAGTGGCCTGCAGGCCGATCAAATCGAGCGGCAACGGGCGCAGCGCCAGCAACTGGTTGGCATTGCCGTGTTGCTGCTGGTGCTGATCGGCATTTTCGTTTTTTCCTGAACCGTGCCGGGCAGGCCGGCAGCAACGTGAGCGTACCGACATGGCCGTAACGCTGGATGGCAAATTGGTGGTCGCGGTGTCGTCGCGGGCGCTGTTTGATTTTGAAGAAGAAAACCATCTGTTCGAATCCAGCGACGACCGCGCCTACATGCAATTGCAGTTGCAGCGGCTGGAGCAGGCGGCGCGACCCGGTGTCGCGTTTCCGCTGGTCAAGAAACTGCTGGCGTTCAACCAGCAGGATCAGCACCGGGTCGAAGTGGTGATTCTGTCGCGCAATGATCCGGTGTCGGGTTTGCGGGTGTTCCGCTCGGCCACCAGCGCCGGTCTGGAATTGCAGCGCGGCGTATTCACCCGCGGCGCACCGCCCTACCGCTACCTGAACGCGCTGCACGCCAATCTGTTTCTGTCGGTCAACGAAGACGATGTCCGCTCGGCGCTCAATGCCGGCTTTCCGGCCGCGCGCGTCTATCCGCAGTCGATCAAGGCCGCCGAGCAGTATCCGCACGAAATCCGCATCGCGTTCGACGGCGATGCCGTGCTGTTTTCCGACGAAGCCGAACGGGTTTTCCAGCGCGACGGCCTGCCGGAATTCCAGCGTCATGAACACGATCACAAAGGCCGGCCGCTGCCGCCGGGGCCGTTCCAGCCGCTACTCAAAGCGCTGCACGAGCTGCAGCAAACCAGCGCCGACGCACCGATGCGCATCCGCACCGCGCTGGTCACTGCCCGCAGCGCGCCAGCCCATGAGCGCGCCATCCGGACGCTGATGGACTGGCATATCGTGGTTGACGAGGCGATGTTCCTTGGCGGCCTCGACAAAGCCGCCTTCCTGCGCGAATTCGCCCCGGATTTCTTCTTCGATGATCAGACCCGGCACTGCGATTCCGCCGCTTCGGTGGTGCCAACGGGCCATGTCAGCGCCGGCATCGCCAATGGCGGCTGAAGCGTGATGTGGCGATTAGTGGCTTCGGCCACCAATCACCACAATATCTGGTAGCGCTCCCACCCCGAGACTGGCGTATAAGCGCTTGAACTAGCTGCATTTCTGCGTTGTAAAAGCGGGTTTTGGCCCTTATAATGCCGCGCGTCGCCGGCGGGCTAGTTGAGAATATTTCTCATTTTCTGCCGCGGTCTGAACTCCAGACTCCGAATCTTCCTATACATAAAGCGAGAACTGGCCTATGACTTTGCATCCGGTCGAGCGCGGACGAGCGTTCGTCGCCAGGGTGCATGGCGCGATGGCCATCATGGCCTTGGTGTTGGCGCTAGCCATCGCCGTTGCAGTGGGGTTCACCGAAGCTCTGGCCACCTTTGTTGGTGGTATCGCGGTTGTGTTACCGCAAAATTTCGTTGCCCGCCGGCTGTTGCAGCCGATGGGCGCACGGGAAGCAACCCGGTTTGTGTTCCGGCTCTGGGCGTTCCAGGCCGTGAAATGGCTGACCAGTGCGCTGCTGTTGACCGCCGCACTGATGCAGTTCAAAGCCCAGACCGGCTATGTGTTGACCGGATTCATCGTCATCTTTCAAGGGTTGTGGCTGATTCCATTGGTACTGGCCGGAATTGACCGCACCCGAACAGGTAACGCCCGCACAGGTAAGCAATGAGCCAAGAGATGAGCGAGCAAGCGACCGAACACGGCCTGACGGCCAGCGAATACATCAAGCACCACTTGCATCACCTGCAAAGTGGCCATCAGCAGTCGCAGGTCGACTTTTCGGTGGTCAACCTGGATACCGTGTTCTGGGCATGGTTTGCCGGTTTGCTGGCGTTGTTCATGCTGTGGAAAGCCACCCGCAAGGCCACCACCGGTGTCCCGGGCCGGCTGCAATGCGCCATCGAGATGCTGGTCGAGATGGTCGACGAACAGGCCAAGTCGATTGTCCATGGTGACCGTTCGTTCATCGCCCCGTTGGCGCTGACCATTTTCGTCTGGATCATTTTCATGAACTCGCTCGACCTGTTCCCGGTCGACTGGTTCCCGTGGATTGCCCACAACGTTTTCCATTTTGAATACATGCGTGTGGTCCCGACCGCCGACATCAATGCCACCTTGGGCATGTCGTTCGCGGTGTTCCTGCTGACCCTGTATTACGGCATCAAGGTCAAGGGCATTGGCGGCTTCAGCCATGAACTGATCGCGGCACCGTTTGGTGACAAGTGGTTCCTGGCACCGATCAACCTGGCCATGCAATTGATTGAATACGCCGCCAAGACCCTGTCACTGGGCCTGCGGTTGTACGGCAACATGTATGCCGGCGAATTGTTGTTCATGCTGATTGCCCTGCTCGGTGCCATTGCTTTCCCGTGGGAAGGTGGTGCCGGTTTCGGCAGCTTCATGGGCAGCGCCGTGGCGCAAATGGCCTGGGCCATTTTCCACATCCTGATCGTCGTGCTGCAGGCTTACATCTTCATGATGCTGAGCCTGGTGTACCTCGGTCAGGCGCACGACGCGCACTGATTTGCAGTAGTGAGTTTGGCAGCACATTCATTCAGTAAATTTTTCAGTTTCAGTTTGTTAACACCAACACTTTAGCGAGGAAACACAAATGGAAAGCATCGGTCTGCTGGCTCTTGCGTGCGGCATCATCATCGGTCTGGGCGCCATCGGTGCTTGCATCGGCATCGCCATCATGGGTTCGAAGTTCCTGGAAAGCTCGGCTCGCCAGCCGGAGCTGATGGGTCAGCTGCAAACCAAAATGTTCCTGCTGGCCGGTCTGATTGACGCCCCGTTCATTATCGGTGTCGGTCTGGCGCTGTACTTCGTTGGCAACCCGTTCGGCGGCTAATAACGGCCTTTCCGGGCACCTTGCTCGACATTTGCTGAGGAAGCATCAACCGTGAATCTGAATGCAACCCTGCTAGTGCAGACATTCACGTTCCTGATGTTCGCGTGGTTCACGATGAAGTTCGTGTGGCCGCCGATCATCAAAGCCATCGACGAGCGCCGGCAGAAGATTGCTGACGGCCTCGCAGCGGCAGAACGTGGCAAGCACGACATCGAGATTGCCCAGAAGGAAGCGACCAAGATCATTCGCGAAGCGCGCGAATCGGCCTCTGAAATCGTCGATAAGGCGAATCGGAAGCACGCCGAAATCGTTGACGCTGCCGCCGGTGACGCCCGCAAAGAAGCCGAGCGCATCATCACCAGCGCCAAGTCGGAAGTGGAACAACAGGTGCAGCAGGCGAAAGAAGCCCTGCGTAGCCAGGTTGCCACTCTGGCGGTTGCCGGTGCCGAGAAGATTCTCGTGCGCTCGATCGATGCGAAAGCCCACAGCGATCTGGTTAACCAGCTGGCGCAAGAACTGTAATGTCGTTAGCAAGGCAGTCTCCAGTCGAGGCTGCCTTACCTTGACGTTGTTTTTTTACGAGACATGCACACCGCCATGAGCGAACTGACCACTGTTGCACGTCCCTACGCCAAAGCCGCTTTCGAGCACGCGCTCGCTGTGAAAGCGCTCGGGCCTTGGGCTGACTTTCTGCAATTTGCGGCGTATGCCGTCAATGACGCGGAAATGCACGCCCTGCTCGACAATCCGCGCGTGCCCCAGGAGACCCGCCTCGCGGCGCTCCTCGCCGTCTGCGAAGGCCGACTCCCTGACGGCGGCAAGGCGTTTGTAGAAATGCTGGCAGACAATGATCGTCTGTCGGTGCTGTCGGAAATCTGCGCGCTGTTCCTAGTGGAAAAAGCGCGTCACGAGAAGACGGCAGAAGTGGTTATTACCTCGGCGGCTGTACTCGCCGACGGCGAGCGCAAGGCGTTGACCGACGCGCTGGCCAAAAAGTGGAACAAAGCAGTTGTAGCAACTTACGAAGTCGATGCGGCGCTGATTGGTGGCGTCGTGATTCGCGGCAACGATGTTGTGATCGACGGCTCTGTTCGCGGCAAATTGAATCGTCTGGCCGAGACCCTGCGAGCCTAATCAGGAAACCGAAGCATGAGCATGCAACTCAACCCTTCCGAAGTTAGCGAGCTGATCAAGAACCGCATTGCCCAGTTCAAGGTGCAATCGGAAGCTCGCAACGAAGGCACCGTGGTATCGGTGTCGGACGGTATCGTCCGTATCCATGGTCTCGCCGACGCGATGTACGGCGAAATGATCGAACTGCCGGGCAGCAAATATGCGCTGGCGCTGAACCTCGAGCGTGACTCGGTCGGTGCCGTTATTCTCGGTGATTACAGCGGCGTGGCTGAAGGCCAGACCGCCAAGTGCACCGGTCGCATTCTGCAGGTGCCGGTCGGCGAAGCGCTGCTGGGTCGCGTTGTTGACGCGCTCGGCAACCCGATCGACGGCAAGGGCCCGATTGCCCAGGCCGGTTACGAACCGATTGAAAAAGTGGCGCCGGGCGTGATCTGGCGTAAGTCGGTCGACCAGCCGGTGCAAACCGGTTACAAGTCGATTGACGCGATGATCCCGATTGGCCGTGGCCAGCGTGAGCTGATCATCGGCGACCGTCAGACCGGTAAAACCGCGATGGCCATCGACGCGATCATCAACCAGAAAGGCACCGGCATTAAGTGCGTCTATGTTGCCATCGGTCAGAAAGCCTCGACCATTGCCAACATCGTCCGCAAGCTCGAAGAGCACGGCGCGCTGGGTCACACCATCGTTGTCGCCGCACCGGCCTCGGAATCAGCCTCGCTGCAATTCCTGGCACCGTTTGCCGGTTGCACCATGGGCGAATTCTTCCGTGACCGCGGCGAAGACGCGCTGATCGTTTATGACGATCTGACCAAGCAAGCCTGGGCCTACCGTCAAATTTCGTTGCTGCTGAAGCGTCCGCCAGGCCGTGAAGCCTACCCGGGCGACGTGTTCTATCTGCACTCGCGTCTGCTCGAACGTGCGGCCCGCGTCAGCGCCGAGTACGTCGAGAAAGAAACCAAGGGTGCCGTCAAAGGCAAGACCGGTTCGTTGACCGCACTGCCGATCATCGAAACCCAGGCCGGTGACGTCTCCGCGTTCGTTCCGACCAACGTGATCTCGATCACCGACGGTCAGATCTTCCTGGAAACCGATCTGTTCAACGCCGGTATCCGTCCCGCCGTCAACGCCGGTATCTCGGTGTCCCGCGTCGGCGGTGCCGCCCAGACCAAGATCATCAAGAAGCTGGGCGGCGGTATCCGTCTGGCGCTGGCTCAGTACCGCGAACTGGCGGCGTTCTCGCAGTTCGCTTCGGATCTGGACGAAGCCACCCGCGCTCAGCTTGAGCACGGTCAGCGCGTCACCGAGCTGATGAAGCAATTGCAATACGCGCCGATGTCGGTTGCCGACATGGCCATCTCGCTGTTCGCGGCAGAAAACGGCTTCCTGAAGGATGTCGAACTGGCCAAGATCGGCAGCTTCGAAAAGAACTTGTTGGCGTTCATGAAGAGCGATTACACGGCCTTGGTGGATGACATCAACGCCCGCTGTGATTACAACAAGGACATCGAGAAGCAACTGTCCGAAGCGATTACCAAGTTCAAGAAGACCGCGAGCTGGTAAGTCGATGTGTGACGCGCCGCTTGGTAAAAGCGGCGCGTTGAACAGAGCAGCGCTTTTTTTGGCATAGAGCTTTTCTCGAGATAAACGATGGCCGGCGCAAGAGAAATTCGCACCAAGATCGCTAGCGTGAAAAACACGCAGAAGATCACCAAAGCCATGGAGATGGTGGCCGCTTCGAAAATGCGCAGAGCGCAGGAACGAATGGCGGCAACCCGTCCTTATGCGCGCAAGATCCGCAAGGTGATCGGGCATCTGGTGCATGCGAATCTGGAATACCAGCATCCGTATGTGATCCCGCGTACCGTCAAGCGCGTCGGTTACATCATCGTCTCCACCGATCGCGGCCTGTGCGGCGGTTTGAACGTCAACCTGTTCAAGCGCGCACTGACCAGCATGAAAGAGTGGAGCGATAAAGGCGTTGAGGTCGAGCTCTGCCTGATCGGCACCAAGGCCACGCAATTGTTCCGCCGGATCGGTGGCAACGTTGCGTCGCAAGTGTCGCATCTGGGTGACAAACCGACCCTGGCCGATCTGATCGGCACGGTCAAAGTCATGCTCGATGGTTACGATGAAGGCCGCCTGGATCGCGTGTTCCTGGTCAACAACACCTTCGTCAACACCATGACCCAGCAACCGACAGTCGAGCAGCTGGTGCCGGTACAGGCAACAGCGGACGACGAAAAGCCGGACCACAGCTGGGATTACATTTACGAGCCGGAAGCCAAGCCGCTGCTCGACTTGCTGTTCAAGCGCTATGTCGAGTCGCAGGTGTATCAGGGTCTGGTCGAAAACATTGCCTGTGAACAGGCGGCGCGGATGGTGGCCATGAAGGCCGCAACCGACAACGCCGGCGATCTGATCACGGAAATGCAGCTGATTTACAACAAAGCCCGTCAAGCAGCGATTACTCAGGAAATTTCTGAAATCGTCAGCGGTGCGGCGGCGGTTTGATTCAGCGATTGCTGAGTCGGCACAGCCAAGCGGAAAAAGTTTTTAAATTGAGGATTGTCAGATGAGCCACGGCAACATCGTTCAAATTATCGGCGCGGTTATCGACGTCGAATTTCCGCGCAACGCCGTCCCGCAGGTGTACGACGCGCTGCACGTGGAAGGTTCGGGCCTGACCCTGGAAGTGCAACAGCAAATGGGTGACGGCGTGGTCCGTACCATTGCGATGGGCTCGTCCGACGGTCTCAAGCGCGGCATCAAAGTCAGCAACACCGGCAAGCCGGTGTCGGTGCCGGTCGGCAAAGAAACCCTGGGCCGCATCATGGACGTGCTCGGCAATCCGATCGACGAAGCCGGTCCGATTGGCGAACAAGCGCGCATGCCGATTCACCGCAAAGCCCCGACCTATGCCGATCAATCGAGCGCCAACGAACTGCTCGAAACCGGTATCAAAGTTATCGACTTGCTGTGCCCGTTTGCCAAGGGCGGCAAGGTCGGTCTGTTCGGCGGCGCCGGCGTCGGCAAGACCGTCAACATGATGGAATTGATCAACAACATCGCGAAAGAACACGCTGGTCTGTCGGTGTTCGCCGGTGTCGGTGAGCGTACCCGTGAAGGTAACGACTTTTACCACGAAATGAAGGACTCGGGCGTTCTCGACAAAGTGGCGCTGGTTTACGGCCAGATGAACGAGCCGCCGGGTAACCGTCTGCGCGTCGCGCTGACCGGCCTGACCATGGCCGAGCATTTCCGTGACGAGAAAGACGCGTCGGGCAAAGGCAAAGACGTGCTGCTGTTCGTCGACAACATTTACCGTTACACCCTTGCCGGTACCGAAGTCTCGGCGCTGCTGGGTCGTATGCCGTCGGCGGTGGGTTACCAGCCGACGCTGGCGGAAGAAATGGGCGTGCTGCAAGAACGCATCACCTCGACCAAGTGGGGTTCGATCACCTCGATCCAGGCCGTCTACGTGCCAGCGGACGACTTGACCGACCCGTCGCCGGCCACCACCTTCTCGCACTTGGATGCGACGGTCGTGTTGAGCCGTCAAATCGCCGCACTGGGTATCTACCCAGCCGTGGACCCGCTCGACTCGACCTCGCGTCAGCTCGATCCGCTGGTCATCGGCGAAGAGCACTACAACACCGCCCGCGGCGTCCAGGCTGTGCTGCAGCGTTACAAGGAACTGAAAGACATCATCGCGATTCTGGGTATGGACGAACTGTCGGCCGAAGACAAACTGGTCGTGCAGCGCGCCCGTAAAATCCAGCGCTTCCTGTCGCAACCGTTCCACGTTGCAGAAGTGTTCACCGGCTCGCCGGGCAAGTACGTCGCGCTGAAAGAAACCATCCGTGGTTTCAAAGGCATCCTGAGCGGCGAATACGATCACCTGCCGGAGCAGGCGTTCTACATGGTCGGCTCGATTGACGAAGCCGTCGAGAAGGCCAAGACCCTCGCTAAGTAAGGGGTAAGGTGATGTCAGCAGTGAGCATTCATCTGGACATCGTCAGCGCCGAAGGCCAGCTCTTTTCCGGGCTGGTCGAGCTGATTGTCGCGAACGGTTCGCAGGGCGAGCTGGGTATTCTCTACAATCACGCCCCGCTGCTGACTGCGCTGAAGCCGGGCACGGTCAAGATCACGCTGCAGGGCGGCGAAGAAGAGTTCTTCTACGTCTCCGGCGGCATGCTGGAAGTGCAACCGAGTCTGGTGACGATTTTCGCCGACACCGCGGTGCGCGCCCACGATCTGGACGAAGCTTCGGCCCAGCAAGCGCAGCAACGTGCCCGCGTGGCGCTGGAAAATCGCACAGGCGAAATCGAGTACGGCCGGGCCGCCTCGGAACTCGCCGAAGCCGCGGCGCAAATCGCCGCCATCCAGAAGCTGCGCAAGCAGGCCAAGCGCTGAGCAGCGTCGTTTGCTGAGCGAGATCGTCCGGTAACAGTACGATCTGCAAAAAAAAAGGCAGCCTCGGCTGCCTTTTTTGTTGGCGGAAATTCGCTGGCGTGATGTGGGTGGCTGGCCGAGGCTTTGCCGCGACCGGTTGCCAGCGTCCGCTTGTCGGCGCCAGGACGCCATCGGCGCGTTGCTGCCAGAACCGGATCACCCCTGCCCGCCAGCCCTTGGAGCCCGTACAATAGCGCCCTCAGCGCCTGCCCTGGCGTGTTCCCATGAGTCGCACCGGAATGGATCTCTCCGTCATCATCCTCGCTGCCGGTCAAGGCACCCGGATGAAATCTGCCATGCCCAAGGTTCTGCACGCCCTGGCTGGCAAGCCGCTGGTTCAGCATGTCATCGATAACGCCCATGGTTTGAACGCCAAGGCGATTCACCTGATTTACGGCCACGGTGGCGATCAAGTGCGCGCCGCGATTACCGATCCGCAGATTCAATGGGTGCTGCAAGCGCAGCAACTCGGCACCGGCCACGCCGTGCAACAGGCGATACCGAATGTGCCTGACGACCACCGCGTGTTGATTCTGTACGGCGATGTGCCACTGACTCGCAGCGAAACGCTGCAGGCCTTGCTGACCAAACAACCGCAAAACGGCATCGGTTTGTTGACGGTAAATCTGCCCGACCCGACCGGTTACGGCCGCATTGTTCGCGCTGCTGGAAAAGTCACAGCGATTGTTGAGCAGAAAGATGCCAGCGACGAGCAGAAAAAAATAGGCGAAGTGAACACCGGCATTCTCTGCTGCGCCGGCAAGGATTTGCGCCGCTGGCTGGCCAATCTCGGCAACAACAATGCCCAGAAAGAATATTACCTGACCGACATCATTGCGATGTGCGTCGCCGAAGGCGGCGTCGTTGAAACCCATCAGCCGGTTTCGCGTGATGAAGTCGAAGGCGTCAACAACCGGCTGCAACTGGCTGATCTCGAACGTCGCTATCAGCGCCGAGTCGCGGAAGAATTGATGACCGCCGGCGTCACATTGCGTGATCCGGCCCGGCTCGATGTTCGCGGCGTGGTGAAAATTGCCCAGGACGTCATTCTCGATATCAACGTCGTGCTTCAGGGCTCCGTCGAAATCGGCAGCGGCAGCGAGATCGGCGCCAACTGCGTGATCACCGATTGCGTGCTAGGCAAGAACGTTACGGTGCAGCCGAATTCGGTGCTCGAAGGCGCGGTGGTCGGTGATGGTGCCATCATCGGGCCGTTTGCGCGCTTGCGGCCGGGCGCCGAGCTTGCTGACAACGTCCATATCGGCAATTTTGTCGAAGTGAAGAAAGCAAAAATCGGCGTAGGCTCCAAAGCCAATCACCTCGCCTACATTGGTGATGCCGAAATCGGTCGCGACTGCAATGTCGGCGCCGGGACGATTACCTGCAATTACGACGGCGCCAACAAACACCTGACTGTGCTCGAAGACGATGTGTTCGTCGGCTCCGATACGCAATTGGTCGCGCCGGTACGGATCGGCAAAGGAGCAACGATAGGCGCCGGCACCACCGTCACCAAGGATGTCAGCCCTGACGCCCTGGTGATCTCACGGACCAAGCAAACCGAAATCAGCGGCTGGCAACGGCCGCGGAAGAAGAAACCGGTTTAAGTCTTTTGTAGAAACAGCGTGTTGCCGGCAGGTTGTCGCGGCAGCCCGCAGAATATGACATGGATTCAGCCGGCGTTTAGCTCCCGCGCCGGACAGTAGCGGTCTCCTGATCGAGACGGCATCACGAATCGCACGGAGCGCGGTTCGGCAAACGAGGTAATGCAAAGATGTGCGGAATTGTTGGCGCAATCGCGCAGCGTAACGTGGTCCCGATGTTGGTCGATGGTCTGAAGCGGCTGGAATACCGTGGCTATGACTCGGCCGGTATAGCTGTGCTGGACAAAGAGATCAAGCGCGTGCGCCGGGTCGGCCGCGTCGCTGAAATGGAAAACGCCGCCAAGGAAATCAATCTGACCGGCTTGCTCGGCATTGGCCACACCCGCTGGGCGACTCACGGCGGCGTGACCGAACCGAATGCGCATCCGCATGTCTCGGCTGGTCTGATTGCCGTGGTGCACAACGGCATCATCGAAAATCACGATGAGAAACGTGACGAGCTGAAGCGGCTCGGCTACATGTTTACCTCGCAAACCGACACTGAAGTCATTGCCCATCTGGTGCATCACCACTACACCCGGGCCAAGGATCCGGCGCGTGATCTGTTGGTAGCGGTGAAATCGGCAGTGAAAGAGCTGGTCGGTGCTTATGCGATTGCCGTCATCGCGATGGACAAGCCGGATCAATTGGTCGTTGCCCGCATGGGTTGCCCGCTGCTGATCGGCGTTGGTGAAGGCGAGAATTTTGTCGCCTCGGATGTCTCGGCCGTGCTGTCGTCCACCCGCAAAGTGATCTACCTGGAAGAAGGCGATGTCGCCAATCTGACTCGCGACAGCATCAAGATTTGGGACAAGAATGGCGTTGCCATCGAGCGCACCCAGCATCTGTCCGATGTCTCGCTGGCCTCGCTGGAACTCGGCCCTTACAGCCATTTCATGCAGAAAGAAATTCACGAGCAACCGAAAGCGCTGTCCGACACCATCGAGCAAGTGCTGGAACAGGGCTTTGTCCCGGAGTTGTTCGGCGCCGATGCGGCAAAAATTTTCAGCGACATCGAAGGCATCCAGATCATCGCCTGCGGCACCAGCTTCTATGCCGGTTCGGTAGCGCGGTACTGGATCGAATCGATCGCCGGTCTTCCCTGCCAGGTTGAAATCGCCAGCGAATACCGCTACCGCGATGTCGCAGCCAATCCGAAGCATCTGGTTGTCACCATTTCGCAGTCCGGTGAAACCCTGGACACGATGGAAGCACTGAAGTTTGCCAAGTCGCTCGGTTGCAACAAAACCCTGTCGATTTGCAATGTTCGCGAATCGGCGTTGCCGCGCAGTTCAGCGCTGGTGTTCTATACCCGCGCCGGTGCCGAAATCGGCGTCGCCTCGACCAAGGCGTTCACAACCCAATTGGTCGCGTTGTTCACCCTGACCGTGACGCTGGCAAAAATGCGCGGTCGCATCAGTGATGAACAAGTGGCCCAGCATCTCGATGCGCTGCGGCACCTGCCGGGCAGCGTTCAACACGCGCTCAATCTGGAGCCGCAAATCGCGATCTGGTCGGATAAATTTGCTCCCAAGCACCATGCGCTGTTCCTCGGCCGCGGCCTGCACTACCCCATCGCGATGGAAGGGGCGCTGAAGCTGAAAGAGATCACCTATATCCATGCCGAAGCCTACGCCGCCGGCGAGCTGAAACACGGTCCGCTGGCATTGGTTGATGAGAGCATGCCAGTGGTGGTGATCGCGCCGAACGATACGCTGCTGGAAAAAGTGAAATCGAACATGCAGGAAGTGCGCGCCCGCGGCGGCGAACTGTTTGTGTTCGCCGATCTCGACAGCCACTTCAGCGAATCGGAAGGCGTGCACGTGATCCGGACGCCGCGCCATGCCGGCGTACTGAGCCCGATCGTGCATTCGATTCCGGTGCAGTTGCTGGCCTATCATGCCGCGCTGGCGCGTGGCACCGATGTCGACAAGCCGCGCAATCTGGCCAAATCGGTCACCGTGGAATAAACCGGCGCGCGCATCGACAGCGCGCACCGGCAACGACGACGGCAGCCATAACGGCCATTCGAAACCGAAACAGAACAGGCATCACGAGGAACGCGCATGCAATTCAAGACTGGGTCCCTGCTGCTGGTTTTGCTCGCCACACTGGCGCTGGCGGGCTGTGCCAAACCGGATGACGATCGCACCGGCAAGGAAAGTGGCAGCGCCGAGCAGAGCACGCCGTCGTCGAGCCGTGCCGAGGCAGAAGCGAACAATCCGGATCTGCCATACAAGCTGATCAATCCGGCTGGTGGCACCGAGCAACCGGAAGTGGTGGAGTTTTTCTCCTTCACCTGTCCGCATTGCCGGGCCATGGAAGGATTTCTGGCCGACTGGCTGCCAAAGAAGCCGGCCAACGTCCAGTTCCGCCGGATGCACGTGGTTGGCATGTTTGGCGAACAGGGTGACTTACTGGCCAAGGCGTTCTACACCGCGGAAGTGCTCGGCATCGAAGCCAAGATCCACCAGCCGTTTTTCGATCTGATTCATCTCGAACGCAAGATGCCGAAAAACGAACAGGAAGTGGCCGCGTATTTCGCCAACTTCGGCGTCTCCGCCGACACCGTGCTGAGTACCATGAACTCGTTCCCGGTCAGCATGAAAATGGGTCAGGCCAAGCAGGCTGTTGCCAAGTACAAACTGACTGGTGTGCCCGGCTTTATCATCAACGACAAATATTTCACCGACGGCAGTACCGCCAAGAGCGCTGAGGCGCTGGACAAGGTACTGACGGAATTGCCGCTGCGTTAAGCCGTTTTGTTGTTGGCAGCCCGCTTCGGCGGGCTTTGCTTTTTGCAGGATTTTTTGCTGTGCTTTTTCAGCGCGCATGATTGAAGTTGAACTGGCCGCAATCAGGAATTCACCGATGAGCTCACTTCGTTTTCGTTCACTGCCAATCCTGCTGCTGCTGAGTGGCCTGTTCGCGGCAGCACCGACGGTTCACGCTGCCGAAAGCCTTGCGGTAAAAAACGCGCCGCTGCTGTGGCGAGTCGAAGGCAACGGTATCGACCGTGACGCCGCGCCCTATCTGTTCGGCACGATCCACATTCCTGATCCGCGGGTGACCCAATTGCACCCGGCCGTTGAGGCGGCATTCAAGGCCAGCACGCTGGTGCTGACCGAACTGAAACTCGATCTGGCTCTGCAAGCGGCCGCGGCGCAAGCCAGCCTGCTGCCGGCGCCGCAAAGCCTGTCGGCACAACTGACGCCAGCGCTGCGCGTGCAACTGGAAACCGAGTTGAAAGCGATAAACAGCCAATTGAGACCGGTGATGTTTGATCGCTTGAAGCCATGGGCTTTGGCAACCCAGCTGGCACTGCTGCCAATCCAGTTGAAAAATCCCGGCGTGCCGGCGCTCGATTTTCAGTTGGCCCAGCGCGCCGAAGCCGAAGGTAAAACCAATGAAGGTCTGGAGCAACTGGAAGAACAGCTGATCATCTTTGATCGATTGAGTCAGACTGAGCAGCTCGCCCTGCTCAAGGAAGCACTGGACGCGCTCGCCAAAGCCAGAAAGACCGGCGATGACATGGTCGAGCAACTGACTACGGCATATTTGCGCGGCGATGAAGCCGATGTGCAACAACTGCTGGAAGCATTCGAAGGCGACAACAAGGCGCTGAATGACAAGCTCAGCAAAGCCCTGCTCGATGATCGCAATCAGGTCATGACCAAGCGCTTGCTCCAGCGCATCAAAACGCAGCCGAAGACCCGGCTGTTTGTTGCGGTCGGCGCGGCCCATTTGATCGGCGACAAGTCCATCGTCGCGTTGCTGCGCCAGCAGGGCTACACGGTGACTCGCATTGAGCGGTGAGCTGCAATAGCTGAAGAGGGGGAGCGCAACTGCCCGCCAAAAAGCAGCTCAGCGAAATGCAAAGATCGGGAGCGCATTTTTGATCCCCTCCTTGTCAAGGAGGGGAGAGCAAGCGCGATTTGTTAACAGAATGCTATTGGTCAGTTGCAGGCGATTTGTTGTTGAGCGGTTACGAACGACTATTGCACCAATTCCTGCTCGGTGAAAATGCCCTCGAACAATGCTGTCGACAAATAGCGTTCGCCGGAGTCCGGCAACACCACGACGATAGTCTTGCCCTTGTGCTGCGGTTGCTCGGCCACCCGCAGCGCTGCGACCAAGGCGGCACCGCAGGAGATGCCGGCCAGAATGCCTTCCTTCAACATCAATTGGCGCGCGGCTTCGATCGCTTCTTCGTTGCTGACGGTCTCGACCTGATCGACCATTTCCAGATCCAGATTCTTCGGGACAAAGTTGGCGCCAATGCCCTGAATCTTGTGCGGTGCCGGTTTCAGCGCTTCGCCAGCGCGGGTTTGCGAAATCAGCGGCGATACCGCCGGCTCGACCGCGACCGTCGTGATCTTTTTGCCTTCTTTCAGTTTGATATAACGCGAGACGCCGGTCAGGGTGCCGCCGGTGCCGACGCCGGCAACAAATACGTCGATCTCGCCATTGGTATCTTTCCAGATTTCCGGCCCGGTGGTGTCGTAATGAATCTGCGGGTTGGCCGGATTTTCAAACTGCTTCACTTCAAAATACTTGCCCG
This sequence comes from Permianibacter fluminis, assembly GCF_013179735.1. Lineage (NCBI taxonomy): Bacteria > Pseudomonadati > Pseudomonadota > Gammaproteobacteria > Pseudomonadales > Pseudomonadaceae > Permianibacter > Permianibacter fluminis. The sequence continues at coordinate 787,385 of NZ_JABMEG010000001.1, forward strand.
GATTTTCATTGACCAGTTCAGTCACCTTGTCGACCGCACCGCGCATGCCTTTGGCCGGGTCGGTCAGCACCAGCTTGGCGCCAAGCGCTTTCAACAATTTGCGCCGCTCCAGACTCATGCTGGCCGGCATGGTCAGGGTCAGGCCATAACCGCGGGCCGCCGCGACAAAGGCCAGCGCGATGCCGGTGTTGCCGGAGGTCGCTTCAATGATTTCCTTGCCGGCGGTCAGCAGGCCCTTCTTCTCCGCATCCCAGATCATCGCGGCGCCAATCCGGCACTTGACCGAAAACGCCGGGTTGCGGCTTTCCAGCTTGGCGTAAACCTTGGCATTGGTCAGCCGGGCCAGCCGCACCAACGGGGTGTTGCCGATGCTGAGCGAGTTGTCATTGAACGTAGCCATTTGAGTTCTCCTGAACCGGGCGCGGCTGCCCTGTGTAGCCGCCCTGTAATGATGACGCCATGGTCGCGCTGGCGCTGGCCGGCGGCAAAGACTCGGCCGCCATATTCTTATAGCGCGCCGGCACATGCCTTGTCCCAGCTCGATTTGGCCCGTGCGCGGGGAACGGCTCGGGCTTTGCCGGCGTATCCGCTAAACTGTCGGGCCTTGATTGCCGGACCGTGCCGCACAGAGCGGGGCCGAGTGGGCAGGAAGGCCATTGGCAGGTACTGGACCGGAATGGACTGGTTCGGCATGGACTGGATCGGCATGAGCCGGAGTGGGTCGTCAGAGTGAGTCGTCAACCGTGAGTCGTCGCCGTCGCAAAAACCGCTACATGGCGTTGAAAACCTGGACATCGCTGCAGCTGATCCGGCTGACGGCGGCGCTGTCGCTGGCCGGTGCCCAGCGCGTCGGCCGTGCCATTGGCTGGCTGCTGTATCACACCAACAACACCAACCGGCGGGTCGCCCGCATCAATATCGCCCGCTGCCTGCCGGAGCTGAGCGCGGACCAACAAGAGCAGCTGGTGCGCAACTGCCTGCGCAATCTCGGCATGGTCTCGATGGAAGGCGGTGTGGCTTGGCTGTGGCCGATTGAGCGGGTACGGGCGCTGATCGTTGAAGTGACCGGTGAGCAGCTCTTTCACGACGCCGTCGCGCGCGGCAAAGGGCTCATCATCGCCGGTCCGCACATGGGCAACTGGGAAGTGATGGCAACCTGGATCGCCGCCCGCACCCAGATGACCGGGCTGTACCGACCGCCGAAAATGCCGGCGCTTGATGACGTGATCACCAAAAGCCGCGAACGGCTGCCGGTGTCCATGGTGCCGGCCGATCAAAGTGGCGTGAAACAGCTGCTGAAAGAGCTGAAAGCCGGTCGCTGCATTTACGCGCTCAGCGATCACGAGCCGAGCAAAGGTGTTGGCGTGTTTGCGCCGTTCTTTGACCAGACCGCCTACACCGGCAACCTGGTGCCAAAACTGGCCCAGCGCACCGGCGCCACCGTGCTGATCACCTGCGCAGAACGCCTGCCGAATGCCGCCGGTTTCCGGCTGCACTTCCGGCCCGGCCCGGACGTGCCCGCCGATGCTGACGACATCACCAGCGCCACCGCGCTGAACGCTGCACTGGCCAATCTGATCCGCGAATTTCCGGAGCAGTTTCTGTGGAATTACAAACGCTTCCGGACCCGACCGGACGGCGAGCCGCGACCTTATTGAATCGGCCTGAACTGAATCAAACCGAATCGCGCCGCGTTCACCGCACCGGATCCTATCACCTCACAGCAAGCCGGATACTCGCACTTGAACAGTTCACAACCGAACGCCGCGCCCGACTCGCCGCGAATGCCGCGCCTGTTCCTGATTGGCGTGGTGTACGCCGGCATCAGCGTGCTGCTCGGCAGCATGGGCGCGCACGCGCTGAAAGCCGTTCTCAGTCAGTACAACACCGCCGAAGTGTTTGAAATCGGTCATGACTATCTGGCCTACCACGGTCTGGCGCTGATGCTGATTGCGCTGGCCGAACAGCGCTGGTCACAACTGCAGGCCGAACGCGCCGGCTCCTTGATTGCCATCGGCGCCGCGGTGTTCAGCTCGTCACTGTTTCTGTTCAGCATCACCGATTTGAAGTGGCTGACGCATTTCGCGCCACTCGGTGGCGGCCTGATGATTGTCGGCTGGCTGTGGCTGGCATGGCGGGCGTTTCATAGCGTGCGTTAAATTTTCATCCCCACCCCTCGCCTGCAAAGGGGGGATTGGGCTTGCCCGATAGGATGATGGCTACTACAGCTTTGTCGCTTGCGAGCCCTGCTAGCGGCAATTTGCAAGACCGCCATCAAGAAAAGACTTGATGGGCTCTGACATCTCCATTCACCCGTTTATTTTCTTAATTTTGTGGACAGAAGGAGTGAATGGCAATCATGAAAAGAACTGGCAAATGGCCACTCACGAGGCACATGGCGGCGATTCCGGGAATGACGCTTGTGTTAGGTCTTTTCTGTTACATAGGTGTTGCTGCGCAAGCTTCAGATGTTGGTTGTCATGAACAATTCGCCGCCCTGAAGCAATTAAAGGAAGAGCGGGAGGCGAAAGGGATTTATCGACTTGAAGATCTGGTCAGGTTGCGCGATATGGGGGAGGCCATGGCTGGCTGCACGTTCGAGCAGGCACGACAGACCGAGCTCGCATTGACGATGGCCGACACTTACTCTTGGCTTGCGCACTCAGGCGATCTCTTTCAGCAGTCACCAGATGATTTCAGGGAGCTCAGTCTTGGTTATATGCGCAAGTTTAATCAGCAAATGCAAAAATTATTCGAGCAGCAACCTGACGACTTGGCAGTCGCTCGGCGCTATATCGACTCGCTCGGATCTTCACTGGAATTTTATCCAGAAGGAAGTTTCGTTAGTAGCTCTGCCAAGCAAGAAAAGCTAAAGCTGCTGAGAAGCTATCGGGCCAAGTATAAAAACAATGAATGGTTTATGGTTCAGCTAGCCTTGGAATTGACGAATTCAAGAGCAACGGAAGCCGACATTCGTGAATCAACCGATATTAAAGTGGAGTGGATATCAAGACTGCGAGATCCCATCCGGGCGTTTCGCATGCTTCCGTTCACCGCTAGCGAGTTTACTCGCAAGAGATGCTGGTTAAAAGATGCTTCGGTAGTTCAGTCAGCCATTGCATTGCTTTCGGAAAACGTCTCCGATGGTGGCGAGTACATTGAAGTACAGGAGGAAGAATTTCAGCGGCGAATGGATGTCGACAGCTTTCTTGATATTTCGAAATTGGAAGGGTTTGAGCGTGAAGAAGAGCGCAAAGCTCTCCGCACCAGACTTTCCGAAAGTCTGCCATCCGTATTAAAAGCGTTGCGAGATTTTGAATGCAAGAAACAGCTTTGAAGTTTGTTTTTTACGTTGGCGGATCTGAATGCTGCATAGGCGACACACAGAAAAATCCGAGCTCTGGTAATCACTCAAATGAAAGTTTGTAAGACTTGTCCATGAGTTTTTGACCATGCGAGTTTTGCTGGCAGCTGGGCGGGATTAGGCGGGACAGGTCACCCTAATCCTTCTGTGAAGATGCATGTTTTGATTTGAGTAACGTGCCAAAAGCGGACAAGTACGATTGGCAAAAAGAGAAAGGCTATTCCAAACCGAATTGCCAGTGGCACTGCCTCAATGCCAACAAAGGCAAACCAGACGCCGAATCCGAGGGAAAAGACCGCCGCGGCAAAACAAAGCAACATAGCCAACCACTCGCTGAACTTTCCTCCCGGTGCCAACGCGGCACCGAGCATTCCACCGATGATGTCGTCGACCATGGGAACACTCAGCTGCCAAACATCGTCTCAACACTAAACAAGCGCTCAATCGCCGCAACATGTTTCTTGTCACTCAGAAACAAAATCACGTGATCGTTTTCCTGAATGATGATGTTGTCGTGGGCGATGATGACTTCTTCGTCGCGGACAATCGCGCCAATGGCGCAGCCTTCCGGCAGTGGCACATTGCCGATCGGTCGGCCGACCACTTTCGAGGAGCGCTCATCGCCGAGCGCAGTGGTTTCAATCGCTTCGGCGGCGCCGCGACGCAGACTGTGCACCTGGCTGACCTGACCGCGGCGAATATGGGTCAGCAGCGCCGAGATGGTCACCTGCTCGGGTGAAATGGCGACGTCGATATCACGGCCCTGGACGATATCGACATACGAGGCCTGGTTGATCAGCGCCAGCGTTTTGCCGGCGCCGAGTCGTTTCGCCAGCATGGCCGACATGATGTTGGCCTGATCGGAATTGGTCACCGCGATGAACGCGTCGGCCATTTCGATGTTCCAGTCTTTCAGCCGCTGCTCGTCGGTGCCGTCACCCTGCAGCACGATGGCGTTCTTCAACCGTTCGGAAATCAGTTGCGCGCGGCGCGGATTGCGTTCGATGATTTTGACTTCGGCGTCGTATTGCAGTGCTTCAGCGAGGCCGAGGCCGATATGGCCGCCACCGGCGATCAGAATGCGCTCGTAGGGCCGTTCCAGTTTTTGCAGCTCGCCGATGATCGCCTGAATGTGATTGCTGGCAGCTAGGAAGAACACTTCATCGTCGGCTTCAATGATGGTGGCGCCGGTCGGCCGGATCGGTTTGCCGCGACGGAAAATGGCCGCGACGCGGGCATCGACCTTTGGCATGTGCTGGCGCAATGCGGCAATCGCACTGCCGACCAGCGGGCCGCCGTAATAGGCGCGCACCGCCACCAGTCGCACTTTGCCGCCGGCGAAATCCAGTACCTGCAAAGCGCCCGGATATTCAATCAGACCCATGATGCTTTGGGTCACCAGCTGCTCCGGTGAAATCAGCACATCGATGGCAAAGCCGCCCTTGCCTTCGCGGCTGTCTTCCTTGCTGTCGGCGTCGCCAAACAATTCGGTTTCGTAGGCGCTGTACTCGGGCGCGCGCACGCGGGCGATTTTCAGCGGTGTCTTGAACAGGCTGTCTGCGATCTGGCAGGCGACCATATTGGTTTCGTCGGAATTGGTCACCGCAATCAGCAAATCGGCGTTGTCGGCGCCAGCACTCTGCAACACGTTCGGATGAGCGGCGTTGCCGTGCACGGTGCGCAGATCAAGATGCTCGCTGATGTCTTTCAAGCGCAGATCGTCGTTATCGACCAGCGTGATGTCATTGTTCTCGCGGGCAAGATGCATGGCCAGTGTGCTGCCGACCTGTCCTGCGCCCAAAATCAGAATCCGCATGCCTGCTTCCTTGTTGTCTGTCGGTCGCGGTGCTGCCTGTGTCGAAGTTGCTCAGTGCTTGCCAAGTCTCAACGCTTGCCGAGTAGAGCGTAATAAAAGCCATCCATCTGCGCCTCACCGGTGCGAATGACGCGATCGGCGCGGTCACCGGCGTGACCGGGCAATGGCAGCAATTCGGCATCGGTTTGCCCGGCCAGAAAGGCGGCGATGACCTCGGCATTTTCCGCCGGCAAACTGGAGCAGGTGGCGTAGAGCAATTTACCGCCACGGGCCAGCGTTGGCCACAGCGCCTGCAACAGCTTCAGCTGCTGCGCGGCCAGCACCGGAATGTCACGCTCACGGCGCAACCATTTGATATCGGGATGACGGCGGATCACGCCGGTGCCAGAACACGGCGCGTCGAGCAGAATGCGATCGAATGGCTGTTGGTTCCACCAGCTGGCGGGTTCGCCGGCGTCGGCCATTTTCAGCTCGGCCTGCAGCTGCAGCCGGGCCAGCGTTTCCCGGACCCGTTCCAGCCGGTTGATGTCATTGTCGATGGCGAGCAGTTCGGCGGTCGGTGTGCGTTCCAGCAGATGCGCGGTTTTGCCGCCGGGCGCGCAACAGGCGTCGAGCACGCGCATGCCGGGCTGGACGTCGAGATAATCGGCCGCCAGTTGCGCTGCCGCATCCTGCACCGAGACCGCGCCGTCGGCAAAGCCGGGCAGCTGATTGACGTCCATGGGCGTTTGCAGCACCAGCGCGTCGCGCGCTTCTGGATGCGCGGTGCTGACAATATCGAGCGCAGTCAACAGCGCCTGATAATCGGTGAGCTTGCCGCGCCGGGAATTGACCCGCAGCGTCATCGGCGCAGGCGCATTGTTGGCCGCCAGTAGTTGCTCGGTGTCGCGACCGTAAGCGCGTTTGAATGCGCTGACCAACCATTCCGGATGCGAATGCTGCACGCCCCAATCGCTGTCGATTTGCGCCAGCAACGTTTCGCCTTTGCGTTGATAGCTGCGCAACACCGCATTGACCAGACCGCGAGCCCGGTCTTCATTGATGTCACTGACGGCGTTGACGGTATCGGCAACTGCGGCATGCGCAGGGATGCGGGTATACATCAGCTGATACAGACCAACGACCAACAGATTGGCGAGTTTGCCTTGCGGATTTTGCAACGCCTGACTGAGCAGGCGATCGCGCACGGCGGCGAGCCGGCGAAAGTGGCGCAAACTGCCGTACACCAGTTCTTTCAGCAGCGCCCGATCACGGCTATCGGAAAACGCTTGCGCCGCCGGCGTCAGCATTTCATTGAGTGAGCGGCCGTCTTTCAGCACAGCCGTCACCAGTTCGGTCGCGTGGGCGCGAAGGTTCATCAAAGACTCCGTTGCTCGTGTGCAGGCTTCTCGTGCGCAGATTGCGCGCTGGTCGGCGACGCAAACTGGTTGCCGACCGCCAGTTGTTTGGCGCGCGCATTCAGCACGTCGCGCACCGGCAGCCGTTTGCCACCGGGCCATTGCAGTTCAGTGATCGCAAGCACGCCATCACCGCAGGTCACCAGCAAGGCATCGCTCTGATGCTCGATGATGGTGCCGGCCGCGGCCGCACTCTTTTTGCGATCAGACAGCTGCGAGAACCAGATCCGCAGGGTATCGCTGCCGAGCTGCGTTTGCGCCACTGGCCAGGGATTGAACGCACGGATCTGGCGATCGATTTGCGCGGCCGACTGCGACCAGTCGATCAGCGCTTCGGCCTTGTCCAGTTTTTTCGCGTAGGTGGCCAGCGCATCATTCTGTTGTTGCCCGGAGCATTCGCCGCGCAGCAAGTGTGGCAAATGCGTCACCAGCAATTCCGCGCCAAGCTGGGCCAGTCGATCGTGCAGGCTGCCGCCGGTATCGTCGGCGCGAATTGGCGTGCGCGCCGACGCCAGCACCGGGCCGGTATCCAGCCCGGCTCCCATGCGCATCAGATCGACGCCGGTTTCATTGTCACCGGCCAGCAGCGCGCGTTGAATGGGTGCTGCACCGCGCCAGCGCGGCAATATCGAACCGTGAACATTGACGCAGCCCAGTGTTGGAATGTCGAGCACGGCTTGCGGCAACAGCAAGCCGTAGGCCACCACGATCAACAAATCCGGTTGATAGGCGCGCAGCCGTTGTTGCGCATCATCGGCTTTCAAACTGAGCGGTTGCTCGACCGCAATGCCGTGCGCCAGCGCCAGTTGCTTGACCGCCGACATCTGCAATTGCTGGCCGCGACCGGCCGGCCGATCCGGTTGGCTGTAAACCGCCACCGGCTGGATGCCGGCGTGCAGCAGCGCAGCGAGATGGCTGGCGGCAAATTCCGGCGTGCCGGCAAAAACGATTCGGGCAGTAGTCACGGTGGCTTGATTGGCTGTGGTCAAGTTGATTGGATCGGCTCAGGTAAAACGGGTTGCGCCATTGCAGCATGGCAGCGCCATCATGACGGTGCCGTGCCGGTCTGCCAAAAAACAACCGGCGCTCTTGGCGCCGGTTGTGATGCAGCAAATCAGGCGTCAGCGTCTTGCGCTTCGCGCCGGTGTTTCTTTTCCAGTTGCTTGCGGATGCGCTCGCGTTTCAGCGGCGACAAATAATCAACAAACAACTTGCCTTCGATGTGGTCGAGCTCGTGCTGGATGCAAACCGCCAGCAAGTCGCCGGTATCGATTTCAAACGGCTGGCCATGCCGGTCGAGCGCGCTGATTTTGATCTCGTTGGCGCGCTGGACCTTGGCATAGACGCCCGGGAATGACAGGCAGCCTTCTTCCATCTCTTCAACGCCGCGCTTTTCCAGCACCTTGGGGTTGATGAGGACGATCGGCTGGTTGTTCTCTTCCGAGACGTCGATGACGATCAGCTGCTTGTGGATATCGACCTGAGCGGCAGCCAGACCAATGCCCGGAGCCGCATACATGGTCTCCAGCATGTCGTCGATCTGCTGCTGCAGCGCCGGGCCGAAGTCGGTAACCGGCTTGGCTTGGGTCCGCAGCCGCGGATCCGGATATTCAAGAATTTCTAACTTGGCCATGGGAAAGGGTGAACAACTTCTAGTAAGCTGCGAAAAACGCCTGCTAAGATTAGGGCCCAGCTCAAGTTTTTCCAGTCCGGCGAGCTGCCGACTGGGCGAACCGCTAAGCTCCGGTGATCATACTGGAAAGCACCTCCGGCCGCGACCGCCCGGGGTGCCACGCTGCAGAAGGATAGAAGCCATGAACAAGATCGTGGTCGGTCTCGCCGCCTTCACCCTGAGTGCTGCCAGCAGCCTGGCCCTGGCGCTCGAGCTGGCGCCCAACCCGCCGGAAGTCTATGTGGTGGTCAAGGGCGACACCCTCTGGGACATTTCCTCGCGCTATTTGAGCGATCCCTGGTCCTGGCCGGAAATCTGGCAGGCCAACCCGCAGATTGAAAACCCGCACCTGATTTATCCCGGCGACGTGCTGAGCCTAGTCTATGTCGACGGCAAGCCGCGCGTGCAGCGCACTGCCGGCCCCGGCACCGCGATGCCGAGCAGCGGCAACAGCGATGTCATCGAAACCCGCATGGCTGACGGCACCACCCGCCTGTCACCGCGTGCCCGGGTGCTGTCGGAAGGCGACGCCATCCCGACCCTGCCGCTGGAACTGATTGCACCGTTCCTGACCGATGCCCGCGTGATCGACGACGAATCGCTGAAAAACGCCGCCTATGTGCTGGCCAATGACAGCGAACACGTGGTCGGTGGTCAGGGCAACAATGTCTACGTCCGTGGCGTCAACACCGGCCTGGAAGAAAAGAGCTACACCATTTTCCGTCCGGGTGCGGCCTATATAGACCCGGTTACCGAAGAGACGCTGGGCTTTGAAGCCATTCATGTCGCCGATGCCGCGATGATCCGCGAAGGCGACCCGGCCACGTTCCAGCTTCGCAAATCGCCGCAGGAAGTGCGCGCCGGTGACCGCGCGCTGCCGGTCGAGAAGAGCTATCTGGCGCCGAATTTCTTCCCGACGCCGGCGCCGGAGACCCTGCAGCCGCAGATTATCTCGGTGTACGGCGGCGTCACCCAGATTGGCCAGTACAACATCGTGGTGCTGAACAAAGGCGCCCGCGAAGGCGTCAAGAATGGCCACACCTTCACGGTCTGGGCCGCTGGCAAGTTCATCAAGGACGATATCGGTGCCGATCGCGCCCAGTCCGACGAGAACAAGAGCTTTTTCAGCAAGGTGAAAGACTTCTTCTCCGGCGGTCCCGGCAGTCAGGCAGTCAAGCTGCCGGATGAAACCGCCGGTCACCTGATGGTGTTCCGCACCTTCGACAAGGTCAGTCTGGCGCTGGTGATGGATGCCAGCCGCGCCATCCACGTCGGTGACATTGCCAAGACACCGAATTGATCTGTTTTAGCCAGTAAGTGATGGCTCACTGCAGCTACTGAAATCAAGGGCGGGGTTCGACAGAGCACCGCCCTTTTTCTTGCTGTGGCCATGGTCGTCACAGGCGCCGCGATAGGCACCGGGGCGACTGCGGCCCTTGTCCGCTTCGGCTTGACCAGACGCGGCCAGCCGCCCGAAGATGCTCTGCCGCTGAGTACGCGTGAAAATCACCTAGGAGCACGGACGCCATGACTGCAGTAACCACGGATCGGTTACAGCTTTGGCTGGAGCTGGCATTGCTGGCCCAGTACGACGGTAAAATTTTTCAATCGGCTCACGGCCTGCCTGACGAGCCCTTTGCCCTGCGCAACCGGCTGCCGGCGCTAACTGCCGAGCTCGCCGCCCGGGTCGATGCCGCGCTGGCCTGGCAAACCGCCGAACGCCATCTGATTTGCCCCGACGATCCCCGCTACCCGGCGCTGCTGCGCGATCTGCCGGACCCGCCGCTGCTGCTCTATGTGCTCGGCAACGCCGAGCTGCTGGCCGACCCGCAGCTCGCCATCGTCGGCTCCCGCAACCCGACCCCGCCCGGTCGCGACAATGCCGTCGCCTTTGCCAAGGCGCTGGCCGAGTCAGGGCTCACTATCACCTCTGGCCTTGCACTGGGCATCGATGCCGCCGCCCACGAAGGCGCCCTGCTCGGCAAGGGTCCGACCATCGCAGTCGCTGGCACCGGTGTTGACCGGGTCTATCCGGCCTCGCACCGCGAGCTGGCCCACCGCATCGTCGCCGGTGGTGGCGCCCTGATTTCCGAATTCGCGCTCGGCACCCCGCCGCTCAAGCACCAGTTTCCGCAGCGCAACCGGATCATCTCGGGGCTGTCGCTCGGCACGCTGGTGGTCGAGGCGGCGCTGTCGTCCGGCAGCCTGATCACCGCGCGTCAGGCGCTGGAACAGGGCCGCGAGGTTTTTGCCATCCCCGGTTCCATCCACAACCCGATGGCCAAGGGCTGTCACCAGCTGATCCGGCAAGGCGCCAAGCTGGTCGAAACGGCGAAGGATGTTTTGGAAGAACTCGGCGCGCTGATTCCGCTGACGCTGACGTCGCCCACCAGCGCTGGCGCCGAAGCCGCCAGCACCGTCAATCCCATTGACCGTGATGGCCTCGATGCCGAACAACTGCAGCTACTGGCCGAAATGGGCTTTGATCCGGTCAGCCCCGACGAGCTGATCGCCCGCACCGGTTTCGGTGCCGACGTGGTCGCCGGCATGCTGCTGACGCTGGAGCTGAACAACGTGATTGCCGCCGTGCCCGGCGGTTATCTGCGCCGACGCTGAGCTCGGCCAAAAACGCAGCCCGGACCGCAGTCCAGCCGCAGATCTGCCGAAGCTTGTGCCAGAATATGCACCTTTCCTGTGGTAGTCCGGCGGCGGGGTCTGGTTTCCCCGCTTTTGTCATTTTGGGCGCAGCCGAGCGGCGACCACGCGACCGTAACGAGGCCATTCGATGCAAGTGCAGGTAGGCATCATCATGGGTTCCCAGAGCGACTGGGAGACGATGCAACACGCGGCGACCATGCTGGATCAGCTCGGCCTGGCGTATGAAGTGCGCGTGGTGTCAGCGCACCGGACCCCGGACCTCTTGTTCGAATACGCCGAAGCTGCGCAAGCTCGCGGCCTGAAAGTGATCATCGCCGGCGCCGGTGGCGCCGCGCATCTGCCGGGCATGTGCGCGGCCAAGACGGTGCTTCCGGTGCTCGGCGTGCCGGTCGAGTCGAAAGCGCTCAGCGGCGTCGATTCGCTGTATTCCATTGTCCAGATGCCGACCGGCATCGCGGTCGGTACGCTCGCCATCGGCAAGGCTGGTGCCGGCAATGCCGGTTTGCTGGCAGCGCAGATTATCGGTGCCTTCGAGCCGGCGGTGCAGGCGCGGGTCGATGCCTTCCGCAAGGCGCAGACCGAACGGGTGCTGGCCAATCCGGACCCGCGTGCGGCCAAGCCCTGAGTCGGTGCCGCGCGCCATTCGGCCGCTTGTGACGGATTTCAAAACGAGGCGTTCTTGATGAAAGTGGGTGTACTGGGCGCCGGCCAGTTGGGCCGGATGTTGGCATTGGCGGGCACGCCGCTCGGCATACGCTGCGCATTTTACGACGGCGATTTGACCGCGCCGGCCGCCCACCTCGGCCAGAATTTTGATCAGCGTGATCCGGCCGCGCTCGATGCCTTTCTGGCGGCCGTCGATGTGGTCACCTACGAAAGCGAAAACATTTCGATCGATCTGGCCGAATACGTTGCCGCGCGCAAGCCGCTGTATCCCGGTCCGGGTTCGCTGCGCATCTCGCAGCACCGGCTGAAAGAAAAAACGCTGTGTAACGAGCTTGGCATTCCGACGCCGGCGTTTCGCGCCATTCACTCGCTCGATGACCTAAAAAACGCCGCGACCGAACTCGGTCTGCCGGCCGTGCTGAAAACCACCACCATGGGTTACGACGGCAAAGGTCAGGCGGTGCTGCGCAGCGCCGCTGATGTCGACACCGCCTGGGCCGCGCTCGGCAAACAAGCGCCGCTGATCCTCGAAGCGTTTGTCGATTACACCCGCGAACTGTCGCTGCTGGCGGCGCGCAACGCCGCTGGCGAAGCGGTGTTCTATCCGCTGACCGAAAATTGGCATTACCAGGGCATTCTGCGTTACTCGATTGCACCGGCGGAAAATGTTCCGGCGGCGTTGCAGCAAACTGCCGAAGACTACATGAACCGGCTGCTCAAGCAGCTCAATCACGTTGGCATGCTGACGGTGGAATTGTTCGAAACCCGAGACGGTCGCTTGCTGGTCAACGAGATGGCGCCGCGCGTGCACAACAGTGGTCACTGGACCATCGAAGGCGCCGAAACCAGCCAATTTGAAAACCATCTGCGCGCCATTTTGGGCAAGCCGCTCGGCTCGACCGAAGCGCGGCAACCGTCGGCGATGGTCAACATCATCGGCGAGCATGGCGATGTCGATGCCGTGCTGCGGCAACCGGGCGCGCATCTGCACCTGTACGACAAGGATGAGCGGCCGGCGCGCAAACTGGGCCACATCAATCTGCACTGCCACCATCATGTCGAACTGCACGACAAGATCCGCGCGCTGCGTGATTGGCTACCGGCCGATGCCCCGATTCTGAAAGCGTAACGCGGTTTCAAAAACTGGGTTCTGTTTCGCCAAATCGAAGCGGATTCGATCAGGTGAAACCGTTTCGACAAAAGGATGGCATTGCCGATGGCGCAAAAAACCTCGGTGCCGGCCTGGCGCCAGCAACCACTGCGGGAAGTGCTGGCCTGTGACGGCGTCATCGCTTACCCAACCGAAGGGGTTTGGGGTCTAGGTTGTTCACCGGATTGTCTCGAAGCCGTTGAACGCATTCTGCAGCTCAAGCGGCGACCGCCCCACAAAGGCCTGATCCTCGTCGCCGCCGAACCCGAACAACTGTCGCCGTGGATCGATTGGGGCGCACTGCCGCTGGATCGGTTGACCGAGATCCTCGGCACCTGGCCCGGCCCGATCACCTGGGTGCTGCCCACCTTCCCGCATGTCTCGCCACTGCTGCGCGGCAAGTTCGATACCCTTGCCGTGCGCGTCTCGGCGCATCCGGTTGTGCGCGAACTCTGTTTGCGCCACGGCCCGTTGGTTTCCACATCTGCCAATCACGCCGGGCGCCGCGCCGCCAAGACCGAACTGCAAGTGCGGCAATGGTTCAACGGTGAAATCGATGCGGTGATTCCGGGCAAGCTCGGCGGCCGCAAAGGGCCTTCGGAAATTCGGGATGGGCTGACGGGTGAGAGCTTTCGGATTTAAGCAACGCCAAAAAGGATATATATGCGTCTCGTGATTATTGTCTTGCTTGTTCTGGTCTCCAACGAAATCGGCGCACTGGACTTCAAACCCTTTCCGAGCGCAAACATTTCTGTTGACCAGTGGCAAGATTATCGTAACAAGGTCGTGGAAACTTGTGGCGAACCACAACAAATCGTTGCTGAGCAGAAATTAGAGAAATTTCAATGTGCTGAGTTGGGAGTGAATTTAGCATTTACGCAACAAGGTCATCCCGCCCATCCTGCTTGGATTGCTCGACAGCCAGTTCAGACTGGCGATGGCATTCATATTCGAACCATTGGATATTTCGCGGGCCTAGAGCCACCTTTTGCAGAGCTATTTAAGCAGTACCTTGAGCTCAATGAAAAAATAAAAAGCGACTTTGAGACCAAGAACACCGCTCAGTAGCGATCCCCGTAGGTGCGAAACAGGGTCTCGGCTTTGTACAAATGCACTTTATGCGTCCGAAACGCTGCGCGGTTCGGACCTATCTCAAATTAAACGTAGGGTGCAATTTATTGCACCGGTTTAAAACAACTGTGGTGCAACAAGTTGCACCCTACAAAATACCGGAGCATCGCTGTGGCGACGCAACATACTGAACAAGTCAAAGCGTTCCTGCTCAATCTGCAGGATCGGATCTGCGCCGGGCTGTCGGCGATCGACGGCAATGTCTTTGCAACGGACGAATGGCAGCGGCCGGAAGGCGGTGGTGGTCGCGCCCGGATTTTGGAAAACGGCGCTGTGTTTGAAAAAGGCGGGGTGATGTTTTCCCATGTCATGGGGGACACGCTGCCGCCGTCGGCGACCGCATCGCGGCCGGAACTGGCCGGCGCCAAATGGCAGGCGATGGGTGTCAGTCTGGTGATCCATCCGCGCAATCCCTATGTGCCGACCTCGCATGCCAACGTGCGCTTTTTCATTGCCGAACGGCCGGGGGCGGAACCGGTCTGGTGGTTTGGTGGCGGTTTTGATCTGACGCCGTTTTACGGGTTTGACGACGACTGCCGGCACTGGCACCAGACTGCCGCTGACGCACTGGCACCCTTTGGCAGTGAGCTTTACCCCGCCTACAAGAAATGGTGCGACGAGTATTTCTTTTTGAAGCACCGCAACGAACCACGCGGCATCGGCGGTTTGTTTTTTGACGACTTGCACGAAGGCGGTTTCGAGCGCTGCTTCGGCATCATGCAGGCGGTCGGCAATGGCTATCTGCAGGCTTATGCGCCGATTGTCGAAAAGCGCAAAGACACGCCGTATGGCGAGCGCGAGCGCGAGTTTCAGCTGTACCGGCGCGGCCGCTATGTCGAATTCAATCTGGTGTTCGATCGCGGCACCTTGTTCGGCCTGCAGAGCGGCGGCCGCACCGAATCGATTCTGGTCAGCCTGCCGCCGCTATGTGGCTGGAAATATGCGTACACGCCCCAACCCGGCACGCCGGAAGCGCGTCTGTATGAGCATTACCTGAAACCGCAGGACTGGTTGCCGGCATGAGCGATACCCAGCAGGTGGACAAACCGTGGTGGAAAGATCATTCGTGGATAGCCGCGCTCGGCGCCGTATTGCTCGGCGTGTCGGGCGTTTCGGTGTCGCTGTACCAGGCCAAGCTGATGCACGAACAGCAGCGGATGAGTGCCTGGCCTTACCTCACGGTCATCAACGACAACAGTGATCTGGCCGGCAAGGGCCTGTCGCGGATCGTGATCGCCAATGATGGCGTCGGTCCGGCGCTCATCCGGCACGTCAGCCTGTGGCTCGATGGCAAACCGCTGCCGAGCTGGCATGCCATGTTCCAGCAGTTCAAGCCCGGCCGCCAGGACGACATCCCCTACTCAACGGTGCATAATCGGGTGTTGCCGTTCGGCAAGACCATTGATGCCATCGTGCTTGCCACGCCGGAAGACATCACCGCCCTGCGCGCCAATGCCAAGCGCATTCGTTTTGATCTCTGCTATTGCTCGGTCTACGACGACTGTTTCCTGCTGCAGTCCGGCGCCGAGGACATCACCACTGCCGTCGCCCAGTGCCCGGCCGCGACCGATCCGCCGTTTGTCAATTGAACCGGCCCGGCCGGAGCCGGAACCGGTAGCAAGGTCCGTCAGAAAACCCGTCAGAAGGCCCGTCAGCTTGCCGACGGCGTTGTCATGAACTGCGCGCCGGCTTGTCATGTTCCGGTCATCAAAGCGTCATAGCATCAAAGCCTGCGGCGAACAGGAGGCCTATAATCGGCCACCCATCCGTTTTGTCCGCTGGAGTTGTTCATGTCTGCGTTTCCTGGCCGTTATCCCCATCGTCGCTTGCGTCGCAACCGCGCCGCCGAGTTCAGCCGCCGGCTGGTGCGGGAAAACAGCCTCAGTGCCGACAACCTGATCTGGCCGGTGTTTGTCATTGAAGGTGAGCAGAAGCGCGAACCCATCGCCTCGATGCCCGGCGTCTGGCGGCTGACCGTCGATCAGCTGGTGCAGGAAGCGAAAGAAGCGTTTCGGCTCGGCGTTCCGGCCATCGCGCTGTTTCCGGTGGTCAGCGCCGACAAAAAATCGCTGCGCGCGGAAGAAAGTTTCAATCCGGACGGGCTCGCCCAGACCGCGGTGCGCGCGCTCAAATCGGCGCTGCCCGAGCTCGGTGTGATCACCGACGTGGCGCTGGACCCGTACACCACCCACGGTCAGGACGGCATCATCGACGGCGCCGGTTACGTCATCAACGACATCACCGTGCAGGCCTTGATCAAACAGGCGCTGTCACACGCCGAGGCCGGTGCCGATATCGTTGCGCCGTCCGACATGATGGATGGTCGCATCGGCGCGATACGCACGGCGCTGGAAGCGGCCGGTCATCACAACGTTCGCATTCTTGCCTACAGCGCCAAATATGCGTCCAGTTTTTACGGACCGTTCCGCGATGCAGTCGGCAGCGCCGGCAATCTCGGCAAGGGCAACAAAAACACCTATCAGATGGACCCGGCCAACGGCGATGAAGCGCTGCACGAAGTCGCGCTCGACATCGACGAAGGCGCCGACATGGTCATGGTCAAACCGGGCCTGCCGTATCTGGACATTGTCCGGCGAGTGAAAGACGAATTTGGCATGCCGACGTTTCTGTATCACGTCAGCGGCGAATACGCGATGGTGAAGGCAGCCGCAGAAAAAGGCTGGATTAACGAAAAGGCGATAGTGCTGGAATCGCTGCTGTCGGCGCGTCGCGCCGGCGCCGATGCGATTCTGACCTACTTCGCCAAGGATGTTGCGCGCTGGTTGCAGGAGTAGTCCTGCGCCGCTTGCCGCAGGGCCGGTGATTTCGCCGGCCCAGCAGCAAGCAACGGCAAACCGCGCGCCGAGGACGCAACGATGGCGCCAGAATTGAGCGTGGTTACGCCGATCAAACCGCAACCGAATCCGCAACCTAATTCGCAACATCCGGAACCGATAGCGTACCGGGATCTTGGCGATCCCGGGTTGTACCTGAATCGTGAACTGTCATTCCTGCAATTCAACTGGCGCGTGCTGCAACAGGCGCTGGATGAATCGCTGCCGCTGCTGGAGCGGTTGAAATTCATTTTCATCTGCTCCAGCAATCTCGATGAATTCTTTGAAGTGCGCGTGTCCGACATGGTGCGCCGGACCGAACTGCCCGGCTCGCATCGGGGCGCCGACGGCATGGCACCGCATGAAGTGCTCGAACGCATTGCCGATTTCACCCATCAGCTGGTTGACGAGCAGTACCGCATCTTCAATGACGTGCTGATGCCGGCGCTGGCCGACAGCAATATCCATTTCATCCGGCGCAAACAGTGGACAGAGGCGCAAGCGCACTGGATCAAGCGCTACTTTCATCACGAAGTGGTGCCGGTGATTTCACCAATCGGGCTCGACCTGGCTCATCCGTTCCCGCGCCTGGTCAACAAATCACTGCACTTCATCATTTCGCTGGAAGGCAAGGATGCCTTCGGCCGCGATTCCAGTTACGCGGTGATTCACATGCCACGCTCCTTGCCCCGTTTGATTCGCTTGCCCAACGAGCAGGCGCCGGGTGGCGACAGCTTTGTGTTCCTGTCATCGGTCATTCATGCGCACGCGGCGGAACTGTTTCCGGGCATGACCATCAAGGGCGTGTACCAGTTTCGCTTGACCCGCGACTCCGATCTGGATGTCGACGAAGAAGGCGTCGAGGATCTGGCCAACGCGCTGAAAAACGAATTGCTGTCGCGCCATTTTGGCACCGCCGTGCGGCTGGAAGTCAGCGACAAGTGTCCGGATCGCGTCGTCAAATTCCTGCTGCAGAAATGCAACCTGACCGAGCGCGAACTGTACCGGGTCAATGGTCCGGTCAACCTGAATCGCTTGATGACCATCACCAGTCTGGTCGAGCGGCCGGATCTCTGTTTCCGGCCCATGGTGCCGCGCATCGCGCCGGCGGTGCTGCAGCATCACAACCATCTGTTCGAGGCGATTGCCGAGCGCGACATTCTGTTGCATCACCCGTTTGAAAGTTTTGAAACAGTGGTCGAGTTCGTCCGTCAGGCCGCTGCCGACCCGGATGTGCTGGCGATCAAGCAGACGCTGTACCGCACCGGCAAAAATTCCGACATGGCGCGGGCGTTGATCGACGCCGCTCGCAATGGCAAGGAAGTGACCGCCGTGGTCGAGCTGCGCGCCCGCTTTGATGAACAGGACAATATCGATCTGGCGTCGCGGCTGCAGGAAGCCGGCGTGCTGGTGGTGTATGGCGTGGTCGGGCACAAGACCCACGCCAAGATGACGCTGGTGGTGCGGCGGGAAAAGCGCAAGCT
Source organism: Permianibacter fluminis (assembly GCF_013179735.1). Taxonomy (NCBI): domain Bacteria; kingdom Pseudomonadati; phylum Pseudomonadota; class Gammaproteobacteria; order Pseudomonadales; family Pseudomonadaceae; genus Permianibacter; species Permianibacter fluminis. The sequence continues at coordinate 805,557 of NZ_JABMEG010000001.1, forward strand.
GCGCCGCTATGTTCATCTCGGTACCGGCAACTATCACGCTGCCAATGCCAAACTCTACACCGATGTGTCGTTGCTGACCGCCGAGCCAGATCTGTGCGAAGACGTGCACAAGGTGTTCCAGCAACTGACCGGCATGGGCAAGACGCTGGAAATGAAACGCATCCTGCAGGCGCCGTTCACGCTGCAGAGCGAATTGCTGAAACTGATCGAACGCGAGGCCGATCATGCCCGCGCCGGCAAGCCGGCCAAGATTCTTGCCAAAATGAATTCGCTGACCGAAAGCTCGATGATCCGCGCGCTGTACGCGGCGTCACAGGCTGGCGTCAAGATTGAGTTGATCGTGCGCGGCGTCTGCTGCCTGAAACCGGGCGTGCCGGGTGTCAGTGACAATATCCGGGTGCGTTCCATCATCGGTCGCTTTCTCGAACACTCGCGGGTGTACTGGTTCCGCAACGGCCACCATGAACAGATCTACGCGTCCAGCGCCGACTGGATGGATCGCAATCTGCATCACCGGGTCGAGGTCTGTTTTCCCATTCTGGACAAGGCGCTGGCGCGTCGCCTCAAACACGAAACGCTGGTCAATTATCTGCAGGACAACAGCCAGGCCTGGTTGCTGCAGCACGATGGCAGCTACCGCAAAGCAAAACCGGGCAAGAAGCAGGCTTATCGCGCCCAACGGGCCTTGCTGCAGGCGCTGGCGGACGAAAGCTGAGCGCGCTCATCACGCAATCTCCAACCGCGTCTATCGTCAGCACCAGTCACCCGCACTGCGCGCGTTTGCGATGCCGGCAAAGTCCGGTGCTACACTGACGCCATGTTCGGCGGCTGCCTTGCGCAGCCGCCACCGTTCCTGTCGTGAGTGTGTGCCATGGTCGAGCCCGTTTTTTATCCGAAAGTCGCTGAAACCATCGATTCCTGGGACTTTGTCTTCCCGAACGACGCCAATCCCTATGGCTCGATGTTCGGCGGCAAATTGCTCGCCATCATGGACACCACGGCCGCCATCGCCGCGATTCGCTATGCCGGCCGCACGGTGTCAACGGCGGCGGTTGAAGCGGTCGAGTTTGTTCATCCGGTGGTGGTCGGTGACCGGTTGAAAACCTCGGCCAAGGTGGTCCATGTCGGACGCAGTTCGATGATGGTGCGAGTCGATGTCTATGTCGATCACGGCGGCGATGATTTCGAGCGCGCCACCCACGCCCATTTCGCCATGGTCGCTTTCGATGACCGGCGTAAACCGACGCCGGTGCCGCCACTGAAACTGGAAACGCCGGACGATCAGGCCGCGTTCAATCTGGCGGCGCAGATCCGCGAACAGGCACTGGCGCGCGCAAAGCAGGCCAAACAGGCTGCCGACGCGGTCAAACCGAAATAAGCATCGTCAAAACAAAAGCCGTGTCGCCCAACTGTTCACAGCCAGCACGACCAGCACCACAACCACAATCATCGCCACTGTGCCAAGGATGCCGCCATGACTCAGAACCGTAGCCAAACCCTGCGCTTTCTGGCCGAACCCGGCGAGGTCAATTTTGGTGGCAAGGTGCACGGCGGCAGCGTGATGAAATGGATCGATCAGGCTGGCTACACCTGCGCCGTCGGTTGGAGCGGTCAGTATTGCGTGACCGTTTATGTTGGCGGCATCCGCTTTTACAAACCGGTGCATATCGGCAGCCTGGTCGAAGTGCAGGCGCAGGTGATCTACACCGGCAAGACTTCGCTGCACATCGCGGTGGATGTCAGCGCCGGCGATCCGCGCAGCCCGCACCGCGAGAAGACCACCCATTGCATCATCGTGTTCGTCGCAGTCGACAGCCAGGGCAAACCGATTCCGGTACCGCAATGGCAACCGCAATCAGCCGAAGACAAGGCGATGGAAGAGTACGCCAAGAAGCTGATGGAGTTACGTCAGCAGATTGAAGAACAAATGGAACCGTTCCTGCCGACTTGATAGTTTACTGGGTTAATTTCAATCCCTGACGAACCTGAGACAGGTTCGATAAGCTTTAGTCAAATATGGCCACCAACTCCGAATTGCCTGCAGGGACACGTACTGTCCTATTCTTCGGATGTCTCCAGAAGATCCGATATTCATTTTGCCAAGCATCTTCAGTTGACTTTAAAAAATGATTTCTCTGGTGGCTGCTAGTGTACTCGCACGATCCCATAACTCCCTTAAAACCAAGTTGTTTATCAATGACTCTCCTCAATTTTTCAACATTGTAGATCTTGACGCATGCTGCCTTACCCAATTTCCTGGCAATCTCTTCGCTAAAGCTGTTACTAAGTGACAGGGTCAGTCCGTCATCCGTGTAATAGTTAGCATTCACTATGTCAGGGATACGCTGACCATTAAAGTACGAGTTAGTAATAGTCAATCCCCGCACATTTGCACCATCACCAATATGAATAATGGGGGATAAACTTTTCAGGTCTATGGGCGATTCGTGTACAAGATTTTCATCAGGCGTCTTGGTTCCTACTCGCGTGTCATTCTTATAGGTGCTAGCAAGAAATAGGGGAATAATCCCACCACTAATCCATGCATCAGCCCATTCAACTTTCGTTAGGTATAGATATTTTTCCATTCAACACCAGCCCTTGTTGTCTGAATGAGCTTAGCAAAAGGATTCACAGCCGCCCGTCCGACGAGCCGAGCAGCGGAGCGCAGTCTGGGTCAACAGCCCGAAGGGGCAAGGCATGGACGCCGAAGCCTTTTCTGACTGTACATGGATGTATTGTCAGAAAAGCCCCAGACGGAGTGAGCAGCGCAGGGAACCGCGCGTAGCGCGGCGAGGAGTCGGGCATGTTTCTTTGGTAACTTTCTTTGCGTCAAAGAAAGTTACCCGCCTGCCGGGGCGGGACCCGGCAAACCATCCGCACGAACAACCGTGGAAATAGCGAATAGAGCAGAGCGGCAATGCCCCCACCCTAACCCTCCCCCTGGCAGGGGAGGGAACAAATCAGGCCGCCGACTCTTCCGCGGCACCGACTCCTTTGCGTTCACAGCAGACCTGATTGCGGCCCTTGCCCTTGGCGCGATACAGCGCGGTGTCGGCGCGGTGAAAGACGTCGCGCGGAACATCATCGCCTTCGAATTCGGCGACGCCAAATGACACCGTGACGTTGATGCTCTGGCCGCCGATGCTGGGATTGGTCTGGGCAATGCGCTGACGCAGTTTGTTGATCGCCTTGGTGGCGTCGACCAGCCCGGTTTCCGGCAACAGGATGACAAACTCTTCGCCGCCATAACGGGCGACAAAATCCGATTCGCGAATGCCGTGGCGCAGCATGGTCGAAATGTGTTTGAGCACGGCGTCGCCGGCCATGTGACCGTATTTGTCGTTGACCTGTTTGAAATGATCAATGTCACAGATGACCATGGCCATCTTGCCGCGATAACGGCGCCAGCGACTGTATTCCTGATTGAGCCGATCGTGATAGGCGTGCCGGTTCGGAATATGGGTCAGTGCATCGGTGGCGGCGCGGGTGCGCTGCTCGGACAGGCTGTCGCGCAGCCGGGCTGATTCGTCTTCGGTGGCACGCAATTGTTCGCGCAGTGCTTTCAGTTCCTGTTCGCTGCGCTGCTGGCGCTGCTTTTGTGAATCCCGGAACCGATCCACGCCTTCCAGAATCCGGTCGAGCCGGCTTTCGATATCGGCTTGCAGCGTCGGCAAATCGGTGGCATTGCTGACGCAGTCATGCAGGCCTTTCATGTGCGTGCGCATGTCGGTGTCGAGCTGCGCGCTATCGGCGGCGGCGGCGCTGTCGCGTTCGCCGCTGTTCTGCAGAAACGATTGCACTTTCGCCAGCCGGGTGCTGAGCTGGGTCAGGAATTGTTCGAACTGCGCTTGCTCAACCGCGCTGGCATCGAGCAGCACGCTGGCCAGCTCTTCAACCAGCTCGACCAGTTTGTCCGGATCATGCACCTGAACAAATTGCTGACGCAGTTGCCGCAAACCAACGCGGTTCGGTTCCGGCAACTGCATGCTGTCGATCAGCCGCAGCAGCGGATCGGTGATTTCGGCGCTGACTTTGTTACTGCTTTCGTGATCGCTGCTGCTCGTCGCGGCCGTTTTGCCAAACCAGCGTTGCCACAGCGATTGTTTGTCCGGCCAGCGCAGGCAGGCGCGGACAATGCCGGCGGCGAGTTCAGAACCGTTGGCTGGTGGTGCCGATTGCAGTTTGCGCAAATCGGTGGCGACGGCCGGCGGCAGATCTTCGGTCAAAAAGGCACTGAGCAATTCACTGGCATTGACGCCGAGTTTGAGCTTGTTGCTGGTTTCATCGCCAATGCGGCGCAGTACATCGGTGATGCCATCGACTTTCTGTTGAATGGCGCTGCTGTCGCCGTTGCTGCGCACGGTTTGCCGCAAGGCATTGAGTGCTTGATCAAGTTGTTCGTGGACGCCGTTGGCGGCAAAGCTGACTTTCACCAGCGCGCGACGCAGCAGATCCAGTTCGGTCGGATCGGCTTCCGGCGCGACGTTTGTTGCGGCATTGGCAGCCGCTGTTGTAGCCGCTGCGTTACTGCCGGCCGCAGTCGGTGCTGTCAGCGGCGGCAAATCGAGATCACGTTTACGGGTCACGGTTCAGGCCATCCGTCATGGCGGGTTGAATTCGGGTGCGGACGGTGACGGCAAATTCGCGCGCGCGGCACGCTGGTTTCGCAATACAAGCCCACTGTTCAAACCTACTGTTCACGCTCGTCGAATGCTCGTCGGGCCAATCAACTTCGTTAGCTCAAGCAATCATTCGTCACGCCAGCCGACGCGGCATGGCACCGGGCGCCAAGGGCATCCGGTGACTGGCCTCGCCGAGCGTCATCGCTTCCGGCAATTCCAGCGCCATGGCGACCGGCAGATGGTCGGAATAACAGTATGGCAGCACTTCCACAGCCTGCACGGTCAAGGCGGCGCTGACCAGGATGTGGTCGAGCTGGCGTTGCGGTTGCCAGCTCGGGAAGGTCAGGCTGGTTTTTGGCAGGCCTTTCAGCGCCATGCCGTGGCGGCCAAAGCAGTCGACGATTTCCTGGGCCTCGCAATTGGTGTCGCCCATCAGCACCAGATACGGATACTGCTTGACCTGCTCGGCGAGGAAATCGAGTTGATGCCGGCGCGCGCGCTTGCCAAGGCTCAGGTGCACCGCGACCAGCACCAGCGACGGACTGGCCTGCTTGTCGGCGCCGCCAAGAAAGGCCTGAATGGCGCCGCGACCGGGAATGAGACCGGGCAAGCGGTGTTCATGCACCTGCCGGACCGGGTAACGCGACAGCAGGCCGTTGCCGTGCTGGCCGAGCTGGGCGAGGTTGCGGGTGCGCTGGGCATGCCAGTACGGGAAGCCGGCCAAATCGGCCAGGTATTCGACCTGATTGATAAAGCCGGAACGCAGGCTGCCGCCGTCGGCCTCCTGCAGCGCGACCACATCGAAGCTGGTCAGCAGGCCGGCGATGCGACGCAAGTTGCTCGGCGATGCCTTGTGCGGCAGCAGATGGCGCCAGCCGCGGGTCAGGTAATCGCTGGTGCGCTCGGTGGTGATGCCGCACTGGATATTCCAGGACAGCAGGCGGAGGCTGGTGGTGGTCATGGCAACAGCAACATCATGGCAAGCTCGGGCTCATGGCGATTGCGGCCTGCAACGGTCGGCCAGTGGACGCGTAACGGCAAGCATAGCCGGCACGGCGGCAATGGCGAGCGGCATAATTGTCAGCGCCGGTGTCGATATTGCCGCGCTTGTCCGCGGCGCTATCGATGTCCCTGACATGGGGTCGGACCGGCAATAAAAAAAGCGGCTCGAAAGCCGCTTTTTTCATTCATCAGATTCGCTATTCAGCAAATCCGGTTCAGCAAGGCCGAGTCAACAAACCCGGTTCAGTGCAGGCCGACCAGATAATTGGCCAGCGCCGTGATTTGCTCGTCGGTCAGGTTCTTGGCCGCACCACGCATCATGCCGTTCGGGTCGTTCTTGCGCTCGCCGGCGCGGAAGGCCTTCAGCTGCTTGATGGTGTAATCGACCTGCTGGCCGCTGATCGACGGGAATTTCGCTGCCGGCATGCCGGTGCCATTCGGGCCGTGGCAGGCGGTGCAGGCCGGCACGCCGCGGCTGGCGTCGCCGCCGCGGTACAGTTTCTGACCCGCGTCGAGAAACTCTTTCTTGACGCCGGCGTAGTGCACTTGCTGGCTGCTGAAATACGCGGCCAGATCGGCCATGTCGGCGTCAGTCAGCGGTGCCGCCATCGGCGACATCGACGGATCGTAACGGCCGTCGGCGCCCTGGGTTTCGCCGCCTTTCTTCAAATCGTGCAGCTGCTTGACGATGTAGGCTTCGCCCTGACCGGCCAGCTTCGGCCAGATCGGGGTGACACTATTGCCATCCGGGCCATGGCAGGCGGCGCAAACGGCCGATTTGGCCTTGCCGGCAGCGGCATCCGCCAGTGCGGACGGGGAAACCAGGCTGGCGAAAGCGCCAACCACAGCAGCCAGAACAAACAGTTTCTTCATGGTGGAATCCGGGAGCTAAGCCAATCAGCGTGACCGACCCGCACTAGCGTAGCTGCTAGAATGCCGGTCCGGCGGCAAAAACCGCGCGATTATACGGGCTAACCTGGGCAAACGCCCAGCCCGTGCACCATCAAAACCTGTGTTCTCAACCGAGGTCAGTTCGGCACCGCTTATGGATTACAACCACGCCCGCTTCCTGCTTTCCGCCCCGGGCCGGCATCTGCTGCCGGCCGATGAAGGCATCGAGGTCGCATTTGCCGGCCGTTCCAACGCTGGCAAGAGCACGGCGCTGAATGCGCTGACCAACCAGAAAGGCCTGGCCCGGACCTCGAAAACCCCGGGCCGGACCCAGCTCATCAACCTGTTCGAGCTCGATCCGGAACGGCGGCTGGTCGACTTGCCCGGCTATGGCTATGCCGCGGTCTCGCACACGCTGAAAGACCAATGGCAGCGTGCGCTGGCCGATTACCTGAAAGCCCGGCAATGCCTGCGCGGCATTGTCCTGCTGATGGATATCCGGCATCCGCTGACCGATCACGATCTGCTGATGCTGGAACTGGCCGACGCCGCCGGCAAACCGGTGCACATGCTGCTGACCAAGGCCGACAAACTGGCCTTTGGCGCCCGCAAGAACGCCCTGCTCGCCCTGCAAAAAGAATTGCGTGGCGACCCGCGTTACAGCGCCCAGCTGTTTTCGGCCACCGAAAATATCGGCATGGACGAGCTGAAAGCCAAAATGGACGAATGGTACGACGCGCAAGAAGATTGACCGCCGCGCACCGAACCGGCGTCAGAATGGCGAATTCAAGGCAAAAAAAAGCGCTGCAGATGCAGCGCTTTTTTCATGCAGAAATGATCAGGCGGCTTTGCGACGCAGGCGCAGCGCAACCAGACCCAGACCCAGCAGGGCAATGCCAGCCGGCTCCGGCACTTCAACTTGGTCAGCAACGTCAACGTTCAGCACGTGGAACGCCCAGCTGCCGTTGCGGCCATCGTTGCTGTTCAGCACGCCGTTGAAATCGGCTTGCGGACCATAACCCAGGGTGTGGGTGAAATGGGCATCGCCGTCATAACGGAAACCGTCGCTCAGGTTGGCACCGGCAGCGAAGTTGTCGTATTGGGCAATGGTCAGGAAGTAAGTACCGGCATTCAGGGCGACCGAGTAATAGGTATCCCAAGTGCCGTGGGTGTAGCTGACGCCATTCGACATCGTCGAACCGACGTTGCCGCCGTCATCCTGTTGCTGGACCAGACCGCCCATCGCATTCCAGATGGCGATGATCGGGTCGAAACCGCCGTCATCCCACGACGACGAGAAAATCGTCACGGTGCCCGGGTTGTCGATGTGGAAGCTCAGGGTGACGATATCGTTGTCTTGCGAAAACGTACCGTTGAAATCGTAATCTTGCAGATCAGCGCTGGCGCTGCCGGCAACAAAGGCCAGGGCGGCGGCAAACAGGGCACGGAACTTCATCAAAACTCTCCTTGTGATAACCGGCAAACGCGGTGCTGCGTCACAGCAAAAACCGATCCAAAGACTAACTGCTTGATTTATCTCGGTTAATACGGCGTGGTCAGACTAGTCTGTAAATTTCCCCGACACTCTCGTACCGCTTCTGCCCGGTTTCGCCGCATCGAATACCGACCGCGCGCTCAAAGGCGATCTACCCACAGGGGTTTACAAGAGGGGCTCGCAACAGGGGTCAGCTAGAGGTCCAGATGAAGGGTTCGCGCAAATGGCTCGAACCGCATTGGCCCGAACTACGACGGCCCGAACCCTGCTGGCAGAAAAAAGAAACCCCGGCAGCGGAGGGCGCATGCCGGGGGAGTACAGACCGGCTTGGGGAAACCGATCCGAAGATCCCGCGTATGGAGGGAGGGCGGGAGAGCGCACGTCATGTGCACTCGCTGACTATGACGCCACAGTGCGGAATTTGTTTCCGTCAACGGGTGTAAGAATGTGTGATCGGCGGCCGTGAAAATTCACGTTCGCCGCGCGCGCTGCCGATTACATCCCGATTCAATGTGCTTCATCCCAATTCAGGCCGGTGCCGACATCGACCACCAGCGGCACGGCCAACTCGGCGGCGCCGCTCATCAGCGCCCGCAGTTTTTCTTTGACCGCTTCGACCGCGTTGTCGGCCACTTCCAGCACCAGTTCGTCGTGCACTTGCAGCAGCATCTTCGCGGGTACGTTTTCCTCGATCAACCATTTATCGACCGCCAGCATTGCCCGCTTGACGATATCAGCGGCGGTGCCTTGCATTGGCGCGTTGATGGCGACCCGTTCGGCGCCCTTGCGCCGGTTCTGGTTGGCGGCTTTGATTTCCGGCAGATACAGGCGTCGACCAAACAGTGTTTCGACGTAACCGTTTTGTCGCGCCTGTTCGCGAATCTCGTTCATGTAATGCTCGACGCCGGGGTAACGGGCGAAATAGCGGTTCATGTAATGCTGGGCTTCTTCGCGGCCGACATCGATTTGCCGAGCCAGACCAAACGCCGACATGCCGTAAATCAAACCGAAATTGATCGCCTTGGCGCGCCGGCGCATTTCCGAACTGACCTCTTCCGGCGCCACTTCAAAAATTTCTGCGGCGGTGGCGCGGTGCACGTCCTGACCGTTTTTGAACGCGGTCATCAGGCCCGGATCATTCGACAGATGCGCCATGATCCGCAATTCAATCTGCGAATAGTCGGCGGCCATCAGGATATGGCCTTTCGGCGCAATGAAAGCCTGACGGATCTTGCGACCTTCCTCGGTGCGGATGGGAATGTTCTGCACGTTCGGATCGGTAGACGACAGCCGCCCGGTCGCCGCGCCGGTTTGATTGAACGAAGTGTGGACCCGACCGGTTTTGGGGTTGACCAGTTCCGGCAGCTTGTCGGTGTAGGTCGATTTGAGTTTTGAAAGCTGACGATGCTCCAGAATCAATTTTGGCAGCGGATAGTCGAGCGCCAATTCTTCCAGCACTTCTTCATTGGTCGAGGGGGCGCCGGTCGGCGTCTTCTGCAGCACCGGCAACTTCATTTCTTCAAAGAAAATCTGCCCGAGCTGCTTCGGTGAACCGAGATTGAATTGTCGGCCGGCAAGCTCATACGCCTGCTGCTCCAGTTCGCCGATACGCTTGGCCATTTCAACACTCTGGCCGCGCAATTTGCCAGCGTCGATCAGCACGCCATTGCGTTCCATCCGGGCCAGCACCGGCACCAGCGGCATTTCGATATCGGTGTAGACGCCGCGCAGCCGCGCTTCCTTTTGCAGGCGTGGCCACTGTTGTTGGTGCAGCTTGAAGGTGACATCGGCATCTTCGGCGGCGTAAGTGCTGGCCGTTTCCAGATCAATTTGATTGAAAGTCAGCTGATCCTTGCCCTTGCCGGCAATCTCTGTAAACGAAATGGTCTGATGGCCCAGCAGCTTCAGCGCCAGCGTATCCATGTCGTGCCGGGTGCCGGCGGCGTCGAGCACATAGCTTTCCAGCATGGTGTCGTGCGCGAGCCCGCGCAGCGTGATGCCGTAATTGGCCAGCACTTTCAGATCGTATTTGATGTTGTGGCCAATCTTGGCTTTCTGCTCGTCTTCGAGCAGCGGCTTCAATGCGGCCAACACCGTCTTGCGATCGAGCTGGGTTGGCGCACCAAGGTAATCATGCGCCAGCGGGATATAGCAGGCGCGGCCGTCGGCGAGTGAAAAGGAAACGCCGACAATCTCGGCAATCATTTCATCGAGACTGGTGGTTTCGCTGTCATAGGCAATGAGTTCTGCGGCCTGAAGCCAGCCCAGCCAGCGCTGAAAATCGATCTCGGTCAAAATGCTTTCGTAACCGTCGCGCTGGATGCTGACGGCCGGCGCGTTGGTTTCGGTTGGAGCCTCATCGCCAGCGCCGGATTTGCTACTGGCGTTGCCGGCCGATTTGCTCGCGCCTTTCGCGGCCGCCTTGTTGGCAAATACCGGCTCGCCGTTCAGAATTTCCTTCAGCCAGGTTTTGAACTCCAGGTCGCTGTACAGCTCGCGCAGCGCGTCGGTGTTTGGTGTGCCCGGTTTCAGATCATCAAAATCAAAAGGCAGTTCACAATCGCATTTGATGGTCGCCAAGGCTTTTGACAGCGGCAGCGTGGCCGCGGCCGCGCGCAGGTTCTCGCCGGCCTTGCCTTTGACTTCCGCGGCACGCGCCAGCACGGCATCAAACGAACCGAACTCCTGTATCCATTTCGCCGCGGTTTTCGGCCCAACGCCGGGCACGCCCGGAATGTTGTCGACGCTGTCGCCCATCAACGCCAGATAATCGACGATGCGTTCCGGCGGCACGCCGAATTTCTCGATCACTTCGGCAATGCCCATCACGGTATCGGTCATCGAGTTGGCGATTTTCACCTTGTCGCTGACCAGCTGCGCCATGTCCTTGTCCGAGGTGGAAATCAGCACCGGCAGGCCACGGGCTTCAGCGTGTTTGGCCAGCGTGCCGATCACGTCATCAGCCTCGACGCCGCTTTCCATCACCAGCGGCAGACCCAGCGCGCGTATCAATTCGTGCAGGGGTTTGATCTGGCTGCGCAGCTCGTCCGGCATCGGTGGCCGGTTGGCTTTGTATTCCGGGTACATGTCATCGCGAAAGGTCTTGCCGCTGGCGTCAAACACCACCGCGATACGCTCCGGTTGATGCTGCTGCATCAGCTTCTTCAGCATTGCGACCACGCCGTAGGCGGCGCCGGTGGGTTGGCCCTTGCTGTTGGTCAGCGGCGGCAGCGCATGAAAGGCGCGGAACAAATATGATGATCCATCGACGAGGATCAAAGGCAACTGACTGGTCATGGCCTTAGGCTGGGTCAATAATGAAGGCGCACAGTGTACTGTGTGTCGTGTAGGGAGGGACTTCTGATGCGAACCATGCTTGCAGTACTGGCCGTGACCGTTGCCGCCATCGCAACCGCCGGCGAACCGGTGCAGGACCGGCCGGTGGTTAGCCAAGGCAATACGCTGGAACCGACTGTTCGGGTCCGGCCTGACGACGGCGCCACCATCAAGGAATGGGTCAAGAACGGCAAACTGGTCGCCGTCCGGGTCGAGCCCAAGATTGGCCCTGCCTATTATCTGGTCGATACCAATGGCGACGGCCTGTTTGAGCCCGGCCCGGATTTCGGCGACGACGGCATGGTCGCCCAGTGGGTGCTGTTCCGGTTCTAGTGGCGGTATTCGCGACGGCGGACTCGCGGTTTGCGGTGGTCAGGTGGCGCAAGCGCGGGCCTGAGTGGAGAGTGGGCGGTGTTTTTCACTGGTAGCGGCCCCTTCGCTCTCGCCGCCAACTCTTGCCACCCCGACCGCCTCTGATCCCCTCAGATCCCCTCCCCCTCGACGGGGGAGGGCCAGGGAGAGGGTGAAACCCCCAGCCCGCACCGCCACCAGAGCCGGGCACCAGGCCCGCGTCCCCACAAATCCAAGCCAACCGTTCCCGAGTTATGCACATACTCACAGTTTCTGTGGATAAAGTCGTGGAGAACGCTGGGGCGAAAATGGGATGCATGTTCACAAGCCGAACGAGCCATGTGAGTAAGCCCAGTAAAATTTAATAAAAACAGACGTTTATAGCGGTCTGTTTAAGCTTCGCTTGATTATCACAACTTAACTGTCGGATTTTTGTGCTGTGCAAAAACCGGCAAGGTTCCACGGCAAAACCGGCGAAAAAGCCGCCAAAAAAAGCGCTTTATCGGCCTACGCGCCTTGAGCCATGGGCCTTTTAGGCCGCTCCTGCTCGACAGCAGGGAAAGCCTGACCGCTACGCCCAACCTGCAGCCCAAGTCCGCCCCGCCACATTCCCACACGCCTTCGCGCCAGAAATCCATTCCCCTGCCCCGCCCGGCCGGGCAGAATCGCCGCCCTATGCAAACCCAAGCGCTCCACCTCCTCCGCACCGTCTTTGGCTACGACAGCTTTCGTGGTCAGCAGGCGGCCATCATTGATACGGTTTGTGCTGGCGGTGATGCGCTGGTGCTGATGCCGACCGGTGCCGGCAAATCGCTATGCTTTCAAATTCCGGCGCTGGCCCGCTCCGGCGTTGGCGTGGTGGTTTCGCCGCTGATTGCCCTGATGCAGGATCAGGTGCTGACCTTGCAGGAAGCCGGCGTGCGCGCCGCCATGCTCAATTCCGCGCTCAGCGCGGAAAAAGCCGCTGCCACCGAACGGCAACTGCTCGCCGGTGAGCTGGATCTGATCTACGTGGCGCCGGAACGTCTGCTCACCGGTCGCTTCCTGGATTTGCTCGACCGGCTCAATGACGTCCGCAACGGCGGCCCCGGCATTGCGCTGTTCGCCATCGATGAAGCGCATTGCGTGTCGCAATGGGGCCACGACTTCCGGCCGGAATACCTGCAGCTGTCGATGTTGCACGAGCGCTGGCCGCAGGTGCCGCGCATTGCGCTCACCGCCACGGCCGATGGCCGCACCCAGCAGGAAATCATCCACCGACTCGGGCTGGAAAACGCGCAGGTTTTTCTGTCCAGTTTTGATCGGCCCAATATCCGTTACCGGGTCACGCCCAAACAAAACGGTCGCGAACAATTGCTGCGTTATTTGCGTGAGCAGCATCCGGGCGATGCCGGCATTGTCTATTGCCTGTCGCGCAACAAAGTCGAAGACACCGCCGCATGGCTGGGTGAGCAGGGCATTCCGGCGCTGCCCTATCACGCCGGGCTCTCGTCACAACAACGTGAGCAAAACCAGAACCGCTTTCTGAACGAAGACGGCATTGTCATGGTCGCGACCATCGCCTTTGGCATGGGCATCGATAAACCCGATGTCCGTTTTGTTGCCCATCTCGATTTGCCGAAATCGCTGGAAGCGTATTACCAGGAAACCGGCCGCGCCGGCCGCGACGGCCTGCCGGCCAGTGCCTGGATGGCCTACGGCCTGCAAGATGCGGTCACGCTACGGCAAATGCTCAGCCAGGGCGACGCCAGTGAAACGCAAAAACGCGTGGAGCTCGCGAAACTCAATGCCATGCTCGGCTATGCCGAAGTCACCACCTGCCGCCGGCAAGTGCTGCTCAATTATTTTGGCGAAAGCGGTCACCCGCCCTGCGGCAACTGCGACAATTGTCTGGAGCCGCCAGAAACCTTCGACGGTACCATCGTTGCGCAAAAAGCGCTGTCCTGCGTGTTCCGCACCGGCCAGCGTTTTGGTGTGGGTTACCTCATCGACGTGCTGCTCGGCAAAGACGATGACCGCATCCAGCAATTCGGCCACCACGCGCTCAGCGTGTTCGGCATCGGCAAAGAGCTGGATGACAAAGACTGGAAGTCGGCGTACCGGCAACTGGTCGCGGCCGGCTACCTGCGCGTGGATCACGACAGCCACGGTGCGCTCAAACTCACCGAGGAATCACGGCCGCTCTTGAAAGGCGAGATCAAAATCCAGTTGCGCAAGGAACTGCGTGGCCGCAAGAAAAAAACCAGTCGCGAAACCGCCTTCAGCAACGACGCCGACGAAACGCTGTGGAACGCCCTGCGCGACAAGCGCCGCGAACTCGCCAAGGAACACAGCGTGCCACCCTACGTCATTTTTCACGACGCCACCCTCAAAGCCATGCTGGAACAGCGGCCCTCCTCGATGGGCGAGCTGGCGCAGATCAGCGGCGTCGGCGCCCGAAAGCTGGAGGCTTATGGGTCGGAGTTTCTGGAAGTGTTGCTGGAACACGGCTGACGCGCCGCGCCCCTGCCGGGGATAAATGTGTTGTTAAACGGGCGCTATCCACCGGCGATTGCGCGTAGTCATTAGGCATTAGCGGCAAGCCTTGCCGTTTAACATGGCTTATCTGTCGCCAGTCCAGTCCGCCAAGACACTGAAAATCCAGACAAAAGCATCAGGCCTGACGCGACACGAGGCTGGCTTTATCTGCACCGGCGCCGATGTTAAACGGCAGCGCCTTCTAACATCGGTGCGTGGATAACCCAATTCGGTTGCCAATTTCTTGAAATACCGAAAGAATTCGGGCTTTCAATCCTTGCCAGAAGCCTGTGTTAAACGGCAGAGGCAGATAATTACTAGTTAGGCCTCGCACAACGCACCATGGAAATTCACGCGCCAGGAAATGAAGACCTTCTCGCTCGCTGGAAGCGAAATCACACGTTCCTCCGGGTCGAGGTCGTCGGTGCCAACGTCGCGCTTTCCTTCACAGGAGTGCTGGAGCGGTATTCGCCAACTGAAATCGTCGTCTCCAGAAATTCCGACGAACTGTCAATCTCAACCTTTTGTGGGGCCTACAGCATCAACGAAGGACCGATCGAACCGGACCCTGAAGGGTTCTGGCAGACCTATCGCAGGGTAGTGCAGGTCACCACGGACGGCGGCGCGCAATGCCATATCTACGAACTTCGAAATGTGCATGCATGTGGCGTAAGAAAACACGAAGGTCCACGGTCATGCGATGCCGACTGAACACGCCCCTTCTCAAGCCTGTGCGCCGCCTGCTTTCCTCGTCTCGAGGGCAAGCACCAGCGAGGCCTAACCCTTCCATCGAGGGGACGTCACAAAGGCCGCTTCGCGCCCTTTGCGCCGCCCCTCATGTCAAACGTTAGACCAAATGAATCGCGACACACTATTCATCGCCAAGCAAACGCCATTTAGCACTTTGGATACAATCGCTTTAGCAATATTTAAAGCACTCGAATTGCTAGAAACCGAAGAGCGATTCAGTTCCAACTATCCCCCGGACGATCACTATTTTGCCGCTTATGGAAAGAATGTAGTGCTCAAGGTATTTGATATGGATGACGTAAAGCCAGAGTATCCATTTTGCGTATCCATAGACAAGCCAACCTATCGACATGGTGAGGCTCAAATTCCCACAGACTCATCGGTTCTTGCTGCAGCGCTCGCTGAGAAAGGGTTTCGCGTTTTCGAGCCCAATGGCCCTTGGTACAGCACAGGCTGGAATGGCGAAGGCAAAGAATATGCAGTCTAACACGTCGTTCGAAACCGTTACGGCCTTTGGCCTCCACTGGACCGCTTTCAGCGTTGCTGAAAGCGGCCTTTCAACTCTGCGTAGGAGTCACTGATGTCAGCGCCCACGATCAACGACATGATGGTTGCCTACGCCGAGGACGCTGTCGATTTCGCACGCAACAACTTTGGGGTATCGCTCGACTACACCGCTGAAAGTGTCGAGAAAATCGAAGTCATGGCAAACCGACTATTTCAGGCTAAGCCAAAAGGTTTTCTTGGCAAGTTCATTCGGAAAGGACCTTCGGAGGAAGAAATTCAGACTGTGTGCAAAATGCTAGGTGGCTACATTGGTGAGGTGTATCGCAGAACAAAGGGTGGTGAATGGGCCATCAATCAGGAATACCAAACCATAGGCCTGACGTCAGGCGAGGCTTGGATATTTCCACCCGCGAAGGTTCATAAGCGGCTCACCAACGGCACAGAAGACAACCTTCAATCATACTTTCGCGTCATCCTTGAGCAACCTTGGTGAAGGTACCGTAGGTCAGAATCACGCAGCGCTTCGGACGCATGAACAAGACATTCGTACGAAGCCGTTCACGCGGATTCGCACCTACAATCCCAACGTTTTGTTGAAACACGATATGACTTGCTATCTGGTAATGGTAATGCGCACAGCGCAGTTTCAGGCGTCAGCCATTGCGCCGCATCAGGCGTTTCTGGAAACGCTGCGGCAGAATGGTCAGCTGGAGTTGGCGGGGCCGTTTACTGACAAGAGCGGTGGCGCGTATGTGATACGCGCTGAGAATCTGGCGGCGGCGCAGGCGCTGGCATTCACCGACCCGTTGCACACCACGCAATCGTCGCTCGTGACGGTGTATGAGTGGAGCGCCAGTTGAGCTCAGGCCAGCGATCAAGTTGCTGGTAATACCCTAGTCCAATCACGAATGATGTTCCTGAGCAGGTAGCGCTACCGAAAGTCGTGCTTGTGCAAGCGTTGGCAGACGGCAGGCGCTGACTTCACTTCGAATCCTCTTCACCTCGAACCGTCTTTACTTCGAACCCACCTCATTTCAACCGCCGGACAAATCGCGCAAGCGGCGCAAACCATGCGCCGTCGCCGCGTAGCAGACGCCCCGCTCAGATGCTTGATCATCGCCAATTGGTAAACGCCGGGTTTGCTTGCTATACCTTGTGGCGCCTGCGTCGATGCGCGACTTTTTCTCGTACCGGCGTCAGGCATTTCTTCTGACCGTTTCTGTGCTGAAGCGGTCCCGCATCAGCTGGTATTGATCCGAACGTTGGGATCCTGGGTGCGCTGGAATCAGGGACGCCAAACCGATCAGGGCGTGGAAAAAATCACGCTCAAGATCTGTTGGCGACAAGCGAGTCCGCAGGTGAAGGAGTTCACGCCGGACGCTGTCAGGGACGCAAAGTCCCGGAGGATGCACGATGAAGACGTATCAACCGAAAAGTGGTTACAACCCGAATCTGGCCGAGATGGGTTTGGCTGCGCCGCTCGACCAACATGTGGTGATTCCGATTCAGGTCAGCAACGGCAAGCCATCGCTGAAAAATCCCAATCAAAACACCGCCTATATCGATCAGGGACAGTATGCCCTGTGGGTGTGCAATGAGCCGTTCACGGTCTGGTTTGATGACCCGACCGCCAAGCGTGAGGCCGACACCCATTCTGCCAAAGGCACCGGCTACAAATACGCCGCCGAATCCAAGGCCAAGGATTTCAAATACACCAATATGCCGTACGACTATCACATTGATGTCGCCGGTGGCACGCTGGACCCGATCATCATCATCCGACCGAGTTGACGCTACCAACAAAAACGCCTGCAACCGCAGGCGTTTTTGTTGGCGTCAATCCATCGCACGGCAATCACCTGCCAATCGATCGACAACCGACCGACAATCAAGCGACAACGATCAGGCCGGCACCTGATCCGGGCCATTGATGTGCAGACCCAGTTCGCGGATCAAGCCGTCGTTGACCGAATAAATCAGCGCGTGGATGGTCAGCTCCTGACCGCGTGCCCACGCTTTCTGCACGATGCGGGTTTGCGCCACGTTGATGACCTGCGCTTTCACATTCAGCTCGCACAGCCGGTTCAGCACCGCGTTGCGGTCCGGGTTCAGCGCCAGTTCTTTTTCATGTTGCCGGCAGACATGCCGGACATTCTCCAGCCAGTGATCGACCAGGCCGGGCGCGTTGCCGTCATAGGCGGCAATAACACCACCGCAGCCATAGTGGCCAGTGACGATAATGTGTTTGACTTGCAACACCTCGACCGCATACTGCAGCACGGCCAGACAATTGAAATCGGTCAGGCTGACCACGTTGGCGACGTTGCGGTGGACAAACACTTCGCCCGGTGCCAGCCCCATGATCTGGTTGGCCGGCACCCGCGAATCGGAGCAGCCTATCCACAGGTATTCCGGCCGTTGCTGATTGGTCAGCCGCTGAAAGTATTCCGGATCATCGCGGGTCATGCGCTCGGCCCAGCGGCGGTTATTCTCGAACAGCTGCTGCATGGCATCTTGATTGGACATCGACGAGTTTCCGAACGGGACACAAGGGAGAGGATTCTACATGACTAGCGCCCAGCCACTGCCCCGAGCTCAGCTCGTCGGGGCGTATGCCGTGATCTTCATCTCGCAGCGTCGCCAGCAAGCTGAACAGGCCGAGCACGCCAGCTATGGCACGACCGCCGACCGCATGGTGACGCTGGCGGCAAGCCAACCCGGCTACCTCGGCGTGGAAAGCGTGCGCGCCGGCGACGGCCTCGGCATCACGGTGTCGTACTGGCAAACGCTGGCCGACATCAGCCACTGGCGCGCCGAGGCCGAGCACAGCCTGGCCCGGCAGCACGGTCGCGAGCGCTGGTATGAATCCTATGAATTGCAAATCGCCAAAATCGAGCGCGCTTACGGCTGGCAGGCCGGTGCGCCGGAACCGGCCACAGGAACCGCTTCCGCATGATGGCCGAGCAAACATTGATTCGCTGCGCGGTGATTGGTCAACCTATCGCGCATTCCAAAAGTCCGCCAATTCATCAGGCGTTCGCCCGCCAGTTTGGGCTGCAGCACGATTACCAGAAAATCGATTGCGCGCCGGAACAGTTCGCCGCCACCGTGCAGCAGTTCTTCGCCGATGGTGGCCGTGGTCTCAGCGTCACGCTGCCGCACAAACCGGCGGCGCTGGCGCTGGCTGCTCAGGCCAGTGATCGGGCACAGCTCGCCGGCGCGGCCAACACCTTGGGTGTCGACAGCAACGGGGCGATATGGGCCGACAACACCGATGGCATCGGTCTGGTCCGCGATCTGGCTCGGCTCGGCATTGGCGTGAAAGGACAACGGGTGCTGGTGCTCGGTGCCGGCGGCGCCGCGGCCGGTATTTTGCCGGCGCTGCAAGCGGAGCAACCGGCGGCGCTGGCGCTGTTCAATCGCACCCCGGCCAATGCCGTGCCGCTGCTCAAACGATTTGCCGGTGTCCAGCTGGCCACGGCCGCTGATGCGCCGTATTCGCTGGTGATCAGCACGGTCAGCAGCGGCGCGGCCGCAATGCTGGCAACGTTGCCGCTGCAAGCCGGCGGCAGCGGTTACGATCTGAATTACGGCGAGCGGGCCGAGCCGGCGTTGACGGCAATGCGTGCGCTGGGTCTCAGCGGCTGCCACGATGGTCGCGGCATGCTGATCGAACAGGCGGCGGTGGCGTTTGCGCGCTGGCATGGGCTGACGCCCGACACCGCGCCGCTGCATGCGGGCGGGTTTTGAATTCAGGTTTTGAAGATGGCTGCGAAGACGGTTTCGAAGACAGTCTCGAAGATGATTTCGAAGATGCTCATGCAGCGAAATTTCACGTACAGGCAGGGAGTCGGCAGGATGATGCGCACGGGAACATTGCTGTTGCTGGGCTGGCTGAGCGCAACGGCCTGTGCCACGCCGGCGCCAACGGCCGCCGATAAAACGCCCATCAGCAAAACCGGCGCCAGCGCCACCACTGCAACCAATTCCGCCGCAGCCAAAACACCGGTCCGGCCGGTGGCGAAACCGGCCATGGCGCCCGAACAACAGATTGCCGGCGACTGGGTCATCAGCCGCGAATTGGCCGCCGGCAATGCCGCCACGCTGACGCCGGATGAAGTCGAGTCGCTGCTCGGCGCCCAGGCGCATTACGACAGCCAGAGCGCGGCCTTTGCCGGCGTCGATTGCGGTCGGCCGAGCTTCGACAGCTACCGCGAAACCTCGGCCAATTTGTATCAGTTGTTTGAGCTGCGCTTTGACGACCTGGCCATCATCGGCGACGACGTGCTGGCCATCGACATCAACTGCATGGATGCCGATGTCGAGTTTCTCGCTGGCAATACCGTGCTGGTTGCCGGTCCGGACCGGCTGGTCACCGTGGTCGAAGGCGTCTGGTTCGAGCTAAAGCGGCGCTAAACCGCGCACGCCTGTGCGACAATAACGGCATCATTTCTTTTCGTGTTGTCCACGCCATGTCGCCACTGCCCACCGAACTGCCCCGCTTCACCGATGTCATTCCCGAACAGGTTGTGCCCGAGCTGCAACAGCGGCTGGCGCACAACCGCGCCACGCTCAAGCAATTGCTGGACGGCGATCAGGCGTTTCGCTGGGCCACGCTGGTCACGCCGCTGGAAGCCAGCGAAAACGAGCTGCACAAATGGTGGTCGCGGGTCGGCCATCTGCACTCGGTCTGCGATTCACCGGCACTGCGCGATGCCTACAACAACGCGCTGCCGCTGCTGACCGAATACAGCACCGAGCTGGAACAAAACGAAGCGCTGTACAAAGCCTATCTGCACATTCGCGATCACGACGACAGCCTCGATGCCGCCCAGCGTCATATCGTCAATGAAGCAATCCGCGATTTCGAACTGTCCGGCATTGCGCTGCCGCCGGAGCAGAAAAAACGCTACGCCGACTTGCAACAGCAACTGTCCGATCTGGGCTCGACATTCGAGCAGAACGTGCTCGATGCCTCAATGGCCTGGACCCGGCAATTCAACGGCGCCGAAGCACTCGCCGGTTTGCCGGAAAGTGCGCTTGCCAATGCCCGCGAAACCGCCAAGGCGCGCGACATGGAAGGTTATCTCATCACGTTGGAAGGGCCGAGCTATCTGGCCGTGATGACTTATGCCGACGATCGCGCGTTGCGCGAAGAGGTTTACACCGCCTACTGCACCCGGGCTTCGGATCAAGGTCCGCAAGCCGGCAAGTTCGACAACAGCAAGGTGATCGCCGATACCCTCGCCGCGCGTCATGAACTGGCGCAACTGCTCGGCTTCGCCGATTATGCGGCGCTGTCTCTGACCGGCAAGATGGCCAAGAGCGCCGAACAAGTGGATCACTTCCTGTTGGACTTGGCCACCCGTGCCCGCCATCAGGCGCAAGCCGATCTGGCGGAGCTGGCGGCCTACGCCAAAGCCGAACACGGCTGCAGCGATCTGCAAGTCTGGGACATCGGCTACTACAGCGAAAAACTGCGTCAGCACAAATACAACATCAGCGACGAAGAGCTGCGGCCGTACTTTCCGGAAAGCACGGTGTTGAACGGGTTGTTTGATGTTGCCTGGCAATTGTTTGGTGTGCGTTTTGCCGAACAGAACGAGTTTGATCGCTGGCATCCGTCGGTGCGGCTGTTCGATGTCAAAACCGAAGCCGGCGCCACCATCGCCCATTTCTATGTTGATCTGCACGCCCGCCAACACAAGCGCGGCGGGGCCTGGATGGACGATGCCCAGGGTCGGTTCCGCTGCGCTGGCACACTGCAGAAACCGATCGCATTCTTGACCTGCAATTTCGCCGGCCCGGCCGAAGGCAAACCGGCGCTGCTGACCCACGACGACGTGGTGACCCTGTTCCATGAATTTGGTCACGGCCTGCATCACATGCTGTCGGAAGTCGATTACCTGTCAGCGACTGGCATCCATGGCGTCGAATGGGACGCCGTCGAATTGCCGTCACAATTCATGGAAAACTTCTGCTGGGAAAAAGCGGCGCTGAAAAAGCTCTCGGCGCACTGGCAAACCGGTGAAGCCTTGCCGGATGTGCTGATCGACCGGCTGCTGGCTGCCAAGCACTTCCAGAGTGCGATGCAGATGATCCGGCAGATCGAGTTTTCGCTGTTCGATCTGCGCCTGCATGCGCATTACCAACCGGGCCAAACCGAAGTGATGACCGTGCTCAATGGCGTCCGTGAACAAGTGTCGGTGCTGAAAGCGCCGGCATTCAATCGCTTCCCGCACAGCTTTGGCCATATCTTTGCCGGCGGTTATGCGGCCGGTTATTACAGTTACAAATGGGCCGAAGTGCTGTCAGCCGATGCCTTCAGCAAGTTTGAAGAGGACGGCGTATTTGAGCGTAACAGTGGCGAGCGTTTCCGCAAGGAAGTGCTGGCTGTTGGCGGCACCCGGCCAGCGCTGGACAGCTTCAAGGCGTTCCGGGGCCGTGAGCCGGAAATCGATGCCCTGCTGCGCCACAACGGGATCGCGGCGTGATGGCGGTGCGTTGCCACGACGTTAATCAGACGGCGCGAGTGGGATCATGACGGTACGCATTCTGTTTCCACATCACTGGCAAACCCAGCCGTGGAAGAACGGCGGTGGCATCACCCATGAACTGGCGCGCGCCGATGACGCTGCGGGCAATCGCTGGCGGCTGTCGATTGCCGAAGTGGCGAGTGATGGCCCGTTCTCCCGCTTTGATAACATTGACCGGGTCATCCTGATGCTGACCGGCAAGGGCTTTCGCTTGCACGGCGTTGGTGCCGACCCGGAAGTGATCGGCGAACCGCTGCGACCTTTTTCGTTCGCGGGTGAAGCCAACATCCACTGCACGCTGGTTGACGGCCCGGTGCGGGATTTCAATCTGATGAGTCGCCGCGCTGACGTGGCGGCGACGCTGCAGGTGGTTGCGCTCGACAGCAACCGGCAAAGCTTTCGCGTTGAGCCGCAGACCTTTGTCTTTGTCGCCAGCGGCCGGCTGTTTGCCGAACTGAACGGTCACGGCTACGTGCTCGATGCCGAGCAAACCCTGATGGCGAGCGACGAACATGGCGACTTGCAGCTGAGTGCGGTCAGTGCCGACGCAAACGCGCTGCTGGTCACGATACGCTGAGCCAAGCTCCCGATTCGAGAATAGCGCTTGCAGTGTCGCTTGCGCTGATTCCGGGGCAGCGTGATCTCAAGCCATCACCCGATTGCGGCCGGCGCGTTTGGCGCCGTACAACAACCGGTCGGCATTGGCGAGCAGATCGGCTGGTTCCTGTTCATTGCAATTCTGGACAGCGGCAACGCCGACGCTGATGGTGACCCAGCTGTCGCTGAGTGCGAGCGTGCCGTCATTGTTGGCAGCCGGCAATTCTGCGACCGCTTGCCGCATCTGCTCGGCCAGCAACATGGCGCCATCGCGATCGGTGTCCGGCAATAGCACGACAAATTCTTCGCCACCGTAGCGGGCCAGAAAATCGCCGGGGCGATGCAGCTGTTGCTTCAAGGCTTTGCCGACCATGCGCAAGGTTTCGTCGCCGACCAGATGGCCATAGCGATCATTCAGTTGCTTGAAGTGATCGATGTCGATCATCAGGATCGCGCTGCCCTGCTCATTGCGGCGCAGCCGTCGCCACTCTTCGGCAATGACCTGATCAAAGTGACGGCGATTCGGAATGCCGGTCAGGCCATCGGTGCGGCTCATGGCCAGCAGCGCCTGCTCATAGGCTTTACGGGTCGACAGATCGTTGATGGTGGCCAGTGCCAGGGAGACGCCGCCGAGTCGGATTGGAGTCACGCCGACTTCTATCTGCAATTCGACGCCGTCGCGGCGCAAACCGTAAATGTCGCTGGTGACCCCGAGCAATTGTTCGCGCGGGGCAGTGAAGTATTTCGCCATGCCGGCGCTGTGGCGCGAGCGCGACGCCTCCGGCACCAGCATGCGGATGTTTTCACCGAGCAATTGTTCGACCCGGTAATCAAACATCGAGGCGCAGGCCGGATTGATCAATTGAATGCGGCCGTCACTGTCGGTGAGCAAACAGGCGACCGGTGAATTCTCGAACAGGCGGCGAAATTGTTCTTCGACTTGTTGGGTTTCCAGCAGGGCTTCGGTCAGCGCACGCTGGCTGCTGTTTTCCCGTTGTGCCATCTGGGCCAGCGCGCTGGCGAGTTGTTGCAATTCGGCGCTGCTGCGTGTTGGCAATCGCAATTGCCAGGGCGTGCCGACCCGCCACTGCGCAGTGTATTGCGCCAAGCTGTCGAGCGGCCGGGTCAGCCGTCGTGCCACGCTGCCACCGGCCAGCAGCGAAGCCGCCGTCAACAACATCGCCAGCAGCAACAACGCGGCCAGCCATTGATACAGCGGCTGCAGGACAGCGCTGCGGGCGATGCTGATCTGCAAGGTCCAGCCGGTCAGCGCCGGCTTGCGTTCGGTGTGCAATTCGGCATCGTCACTGAGTGCGGGGCCAAACAGCAACACCGGTTCCGTGCCGGCAAACAGTCGCAATTGAAAATGGTTGTCGGCCGGATTGGCGTCATTGAGCAAGGCTTGCAGTTCGGTGGCGGATTCGTCGACATGCAGACTACCGAGCGTGCTGCCGGCCCAGACCAGATCAACCCGGTGATGAAAGCTGCCACCGCCAGCGGCGGTAAACGTGCTGACGATGGCGACGTTACCGGGATCCGGATTGCGCGGCAGCGTTGCGCTATCGAGTTGCAGCGCCGGATCGGAACTGGCGATCAGCTGATTGTCCGGCCCGAGCAACATCGCATAGCGCAGACTCGGCACGGTGCCGACGCTGTCGCCGAGCAATTCGCTGAGCCGGTGTTGGCGCTCGCGGCGCTCGGTTTCGGTTTTGGCATCGGCAACGCTGAGCAGGGTTTGGCGCAATTCGCTGCGCGCTGCCAGCAGCGCCACCCGATCGCGCTGGCGCGCCAACAATTGATTGATGGCTGCTTCGTTGCGATTGGCGAGCAATTGCAGCGCCGGCTCGGTTTGCGCCAACAAGGTGCGGTGCAGCCACAGTCCCGACAACAGGCCGCCGCTGACCAGACACAGCCAGCACGCCCCCACCAGCCATAACAGCAGTTGTCGGTACAGGCGTGGCGCCTGCGGTGGAACAGTCATGATTCTGGCGCGCCGGCAACTGGACAGCGAAGGAAGTGTTGAGTGTAGCGGGCGTAGCGTTGCTGTGGAGTGGCAGGAGCCGCGCTGGGCTACCGCCGTCGCCGGCCCTGTAGCAAATGCGGCGGCGCCGTTATGCTGGGCGCCGGCCGATAACGGCGATGACGGTGGCGGTAGCGATGACGGCAGTACCTGATCTGATTCTCGCGCTCGATAACGGCACCCAGAGCCTGCGCGCGCTGCTGTTCGACCGGGCTGGCCAGCTGCAGGGCAAGGCTGCGGTGGCGCTGCACTATCAGCACCCGCAGCAGGACCGTTGCGAGCTCGACCCGGACCAGTTCTGGCAAGCACTCACTGTCGCCTGCCAGCGGCTGTGGGCGCAGGACCCGGGCTGGCAGGCGCGGGTGGCGGCGGTGACGCTGACCACCCAGCGCAGCACCGTCATTGCGCTCGATGAGCACGACCAGCCGGTGCATCCGGCCATCGTCTGGATGGACCAACGCCGCCTGCGCCCGGACCAGATCCCGGCCATCGGCGGGCTGTGGGAGCTGGCGTTCAAACTGGCCGGGGTCAGTGCCACCGTCGCCAGTTTCCAGGCCGATTGTGAAGCGGCCTGGCTGCGCGCCGAGGCCCCGGCGGCCTACAAGCGGATCCGCCGGTACGGCCTGCTGTCCGGGTTTTTGTCCTACAAGCTGACCGGCGAATGGCGCGACGCCGTCGGCGGCCAGGTCGGTTACCTGCCGTTTGATTTCGAACGCCAGCGCTGGGCCGGCCCGCGTGACTGGAAGTGGCGGGCCTGTCCGATCGCCCCGGAATGGCTGCCGGAACTGGTGCCGGCGGGCGGCGAGCTAGGCCGCATCACGGCTGCAGCGGCGGCGGCAACCGGCGTTGCCGCCGGCACGCCGCTGATCGCGGCAGCGGCCGACAAGGCCTGCGAAGTGCTCGGCTCCGGCTGCCTGGACCCGGACATTGCCTGCCTGTCATATGGCACCACCGCCACAGTCAATTTGTCGGCCGACCGCCATATCGCGCCGCTGCCGTTCCTGCCGGCCTACCCGGCCGCTGCGCCCGGCTACTGGAACGCCGAGTATCAGATTTACCGCGGCTATTGGCTGGTCAGCTGGTTCAAGGAGCAGTTCGGCCAACCGGAACAGGCACGTGCCGCCGAAGAAGGCGGCGTGCCGGAGCAGTTCTTCGACGAGCTGGTCAACGCGGTGCCGGCCGGCGCCGAGGGCCTGATCCTGCAGCCGTACTGGAGCCCCGGTGTGCGTGAGCCGGGACCGGAAGCGCGCGGTGCGGTGATCGGCTGGGCCGATCACCATACCCGCGCCCATCTGTACCGGGCGATTCTGGAAGGCATCGCCTACGGCCTGCGTCAGGGGTTGGAAAATCTCGAGCGCCGTGGTGGCGTCAAAGTCAGTCGCTTGCGCGTCTCCGGTGGTGGTTCGCAATCCGATGCCGCGATGCAACTGACTGCCGATATTTTCCAGCGCCCGGCCGAGCGGCTGGCGCTGTACGAAACCTCCGGGCTCGGTGCCGCCATCAACGCGGCCGTGGGTTTGGGCTGGCATCGTGACCACGCCAGCGCAATGGCCGCGATGACCCGGGTCGGTCGGGTGTTTGAACCGGGTGCGGATCGCAGCGCGCGTTATGAACAGCTGTACCAGCGCGTCTACAAACCGCTGTACCGGCAGCTGCGGCCGCTGTATCGCGAATTGCAGGCATTACGCTAGCGAGCCACCTATACTGGCGCTGTCAGCACCGTGATCCCGCACGTTGCTGGCGGGGTTGAAGCACTGCATCGCGCGGATCGCGTTGGTGCAGAAAATCCGCTGGATTCGACAGGATGTTGTCATGGCCGAGTTGTTGACCCGGGCCGTCGCCCCGGGCGAAGTGATCTTTCGCGAAGGCGATCTCGCCGATTGCGCCTACATCGTCACCGAAGGCGCCATCGAAATTCACACCGGCAGCGGCAGTGGCGAACGCTGCGTTGCGGTGATTGGTGCCGGCGAGCTGCTCGGTGAAATGGCCATGCTCGATAACGCGCCGCGCTCCGCCACGGCCGTCGCGCTGGCACCGACAATACTCACGGTTATTGATCGCAGCCAGCTCATCACCCGCCTTGCTTCCGCCGACCCGGTCTTGCATCTCTTGCTCAAAGTGCTGCTCAACCGGCTGCGCGGTCAGCTGCATGACGAACCCGCACAAAGCGAACATCCCGCCTCGGTCGTGCAGGACGCCGTGCTCGAACGCATCCGGCTGGAAAACGAATTGAAAGCCGGGCTCGGTGCCGGCGAAATGCGCCTGCATCTGCAACCGATCGCCGACGCCAACAGCCGGCGCATACACGGTTTTGAATCGCTGGTGCGCTGGCAACATCCGCAGCGCGGCATGGTTCGGCCGGATCTGTTTATCAAAGTCGCCGAAGAGTCCGGCTTGATCATTCCGCTGGGTCGCTGGATTTTGCGCGAGGCCTGTCTGGCGTCACTGCGGCTGGATCGGGAAGCCAACAGCGCCGACGTGCACGGTAAAGATGCGTTTATCAGTGTCAACGTTTCGACCGGGCAATTTCACGATCCGGAATTCATACCGATGCTGGCCGCCACGCTGCAGGAAACCGGGCTCAACCCGCACCGCCTGAAACTCGAGATCACCGAAAGCGTGCTGACCAATGCCGAAGCCGCCAAGAAATGGATCGACGACTGCAAGGCACTAGGCGTCCGCATTGCGCTCGATGATTTCGGCACCGGCTATTCCTCACTCAGCTATCTGCACGAATTCAACATCGACACGCTGAAAATCGATCAGAGTTTTGTCCGTCGCATGTTGCAGGACGAACGCAGCGCCCATATCGTCGCCACCATCATCACGCTCGGCAAATTGCTTGGCATGGAGATCATCACCGAAGGGGTCGAAACCGAAGATCACCTGCAGCGGCTGGCCGCGCTTGGCTGCGACTATGCCCAAGGCTATCTGATCGCACGGCCGGCCTCGATCGACAGCTATTTCGAACGGGTTTGAATCGCAGACAGCCTAACCGAGTGGCCGGCCGCAGGGCTGACAGCAGCCGGCCACTCGGTTAGGCTGTCGGCGCCGGAATGGACCGGTCTGCCGAGCAGGAAGCATTGTGGAATCCCTGGTTTTTTCTCCCGCCACCCAATCGGATATCGGCAAGCGCGCTGGCGTGCTCGCCGGTCTGCTTGGCGTCATTTGCGTACTGGCCGAATTCTGTTTTCTGTTTCCGGACCTGTTGGTGGTCCGCGATGCCTTGCCGTTTTACCGGGCCAATATCGGTGCGCTGCGGCTGACGCTGCACATCCTGATCATTTTGACCTTTGTCTGCGGTCTGGTCAGCGTGCTGTATCTGCGCTCAAAAGCACACGGCGTAATCGGCATTGCGCTGGCCATGGTGGCGACCCTGCTCGGCGGCAGCGAAGCCGAGCCGATTGTCACCGGTAGCCGGCGGTTCAGCGCTGGTCTGGATTATTTTTTGCTGGAGCTGCTCATTCTCGGTTTGCTGTTCATTCCGATGGAGCGGCTGTGGACGCTGCGCGAACAGAAAATTTTCCGGCTCGGTTGGCAAACCGATTTGAAGCATTTCTTCATCAGCCACGCTGGCGTGCAGCTGATTTCCTTTGCCACGCTGATACCGGTGCAAGTGTTCTTTGCCTGGGTGGTGAAGTTTGATTTTCAGCAGCTGGTGCAGGCGCAGCCGGTCTGGCTGCAATTCATCGAAATCCTGTTTTTTGTCGATTTGGTCAGCTACTGGGTACACCGCGCCTTTCACCAGATTCCGTGGTTGTGGAAATTCCATGCCATTCACCACTCCAGTTTGCACATGGATTGGTTGGCGGGTTCCCGTACCCATCTGGTTGATGTGCTGGTCAACCGCTGTCTCGGTTTCGTGCCGATTTTCATTCTGGGATTTTCACCGGCAGCGATTTATGCCTATCTGGTGTTTGTGTCGTTTCACGCGGTTTACATCCACGCCAATGTCAATCATCGCTGGCCGTATCTGTGTCACGTGATCGCGACGCCGGAATTCCATCACTGGCACCACACATCGGACGAAGAAGGCATCGACAAGAATTTTGCCGTGTTCCTGGCCTTCATCGATCGGATCTTTGGCACCAAGCATCTGCCGGATTACTGGCCGCAGCGTTACGGCACCACCAAATTCCAGCCACCGGAAAGCTGGTGGGGGCAATTCACCTATCCGTTCAAACGTCAGGACGAGACACCCTACGGCTGAGTGACGCGTCGTCACCTCAGCTCGCGCCGCCACGATCTTGTTGTCGTGCGGCGCCGCTGGCTGGCAGCGCCAACGACGCCAGCGTGAACCGGCCCGCATCCTCACTGTGCGCCGGTTCACGTTCTGACCTATTGCGCGGCAGATGTGCCGCTGCGTGTGACTGCAATCACTCCATTGCCGAGCCGGCGTCCTTACAGTGACCACCATGGCCGGCACCTTCTGCCCTTCTTCGTCACCCGACTGGTGACGCCGGCCAAGGAGTGAATCATGAAACGCGCCCTGATCGGTCTGTTGCTGTCGACCCTAGCCCTGTCGACCCTGACCCAGCCGGTGCTCGCCGCTACCCAAGCGAGCTGCCAGGTGGCCGAGCAACAGGACCCGAAAGCCCTGATCAATCTGTTCCTGAGCCAGGAAGTGGCAGCCAGCCCGCGTGGTGATTACGTCAAATGGGACAATCCTGCGCCGGCCTACAAGGGTAGCGAATACCTCTACCCCATCGAAGCGCCGAAGCTGGAGCTCGACAGCCTGACCGTGGTCAGCAAGTTCGCCATCAAGGAAGTCAAAGCCAAAGGCAATGAAGCGACCGTCATGGTCGAGCTGTTCACCATTGCCGACCTCTGGCGGCCGAAAGGCCGGGAAGACGACGCCTTCGGTCGCCGGGTCACCGAAATTGGCGAGCCGATGCTGCAGAGCTACAAACTGCGGCGCGAACAGGGCTGCTGGGTGCTGATTGACCCGCCGAAGCCGGCTGTGCAGGCCGCGACCGTGCTGAGCTATCTCGAGCAGATGCTGACCGCCAACCGCAATCAGACCGCAGAAGAAGCCACGCCGGAAACCCGCAAACGGGTTTACCTGCTGGAACGTGAAGTGCCAATGCTGAAAAGCCTGATCCGCAAATACGCCCCGGGGCTGGGGGTCTGAAGCTGGCGCACTGAGCCGACGAATCCGCTGCTGCGAGACGCCGTGCAGCCATTTCGTTAAGTGATTTTCGACGCCGGCCTCACCCACCCGGTCGGCGTCATTTTTATCGCGCTTCCCTTGGCGCTAGCCAGCGCCTGCTTTATCCGCTCGGGTACTGTCCCTCAGCCACCGGTTCTTGAATCGGTGGCTTTTTTATTGCCGCACGATTGTCTGGACTAATTGATTGCTTGGGCTCTTGGCTCGGCGCCAGCCACAGCGTTTTGTCAGCCAATGGGGTTTGCTCCGGCAACAACGGATTGTGGAGTCGCAACAGCCGGCGATCCGGCTGATTGAGCAAGCTCAGAGCTTCCCGCATGGCCGGATGCTGGCGGAACAGCGCATCAAAACTGCCGTCGGCCAGGGCGCGGCGCAATCCCGCTTCCAGGCGTTTTGCCAGCGCGTCGTTGTCCTTGTTGACGAAGAAATACATCGCGCTCGGGTAATACAGCAGCAGCCGGCGCTCCAGCGCCAGATTCAGTTCCGCATGCTGGCGCAGTTCGGCAGGGGCCTCCGAAACGCCGCGCGGAAAATAATCGAAGCGGCCGAGTGCCAGCATCTGAAAGGAACTGGCGTAATTGGAGTTGGTTTCCACGTGCAGGCCATTGGCGCGCAAAATGGTGGTGTCAGGCCAATCATGGCCCTGACCGGCCACCAGTGTGGCCAAATCGGCCAGTGACTGCACGGCATCAAAGCGCGCCTGTTCGCCGGCGCGGATCAGCAGCACCCGGCACCCATACAAACCCTTTTCCAGCGGAATGCGGATGGGCCGCAATTGCTGTTCGCGCTCACGCGAGGTGATGGTCCAGACCACCTCGACGCCGCGATTGCGGATCAAGGAATCCAGCGCCCGATCCTGTTGCATGCCTACGGCCGCCGCTTCCAGCAGGTAGTCGCCGTGACTGCGCCGGGTCTTTGCCAGCGCGAGCTCAAGCAGGCTCAGAAAATAATCGCTGCGGGAATCCGTTACCGCTTCCTGGCGTGGATAGCGGATCCGCGTTTCGGCGGCGTCGGTGGCGCTGATAGTCAGCGCAAGGATCAGGAACTGCAGCAGGCGCATGGTCGCTTGCCCCGGGTTGCCGGCACAAAATCAGACGGATGCGTTGCAGTATAGGTAAACCGCCGGTGCCGGGATGTACGGTGGTACTCGATCGATTCCGGAATCCGCTTGCTCCGACCTCCGCCCGGGCCTAGAATTGCGCACTTTTTCGCCAGCCCAGTCCGGTTCGTCGCTATCGCCGTCCCGCTGCTGCTGGCACGCCGCCGTCCGCAGGAATCGCCGCATGTCCGATATCGTCAAACCCACTGCCACTGCCACCGATAAAGCTGGCGGCAAAACTGCTACCGGTAAGGTCGGCTTTGTCAGCCTCGGTTGCCCGAAGGCGCTGGTCGATTCCGAGCGCATCCTGACCCAGTTGAAAACTGAAGGCTACGAGATCGTCCCGACCTACAAAGACGCCGATGTGGTGGTGGTCAACACCTGCGGGTTCATCGATGCCGCCGAACAGGAATCGCTGGATGCCATTGGCGAAGCGTTGAAAGAAAACGGCAAAGTCATCGTTACCGGTTGTCTCGGCGCGAAAGCAGAAAAGATCACCAACGTGCACCCGAAGGTGTTGTCGGTTTCCGGCCCGCAAGCGTATGAAGCGGTGATGGGCGCCGTCCACGATGTGGTGCCACCGAAGCACGATCCGTTTATCGATCTGGTGCCGCCACAAGGCATCAAGCTGACACCGAAACATTACGCGTACCTAAAAATTTCCGAAGGCTGCAATCACCGCTGCGCGTTCTGCATCATTCCGTCGATGCGTGGCGATCTGGTGTCGCGACCGATCGGCGATGTGATGACGGAAGCGGAAAATCTGGCCAAGGCCGGGGTCAAGGAATTGCTGGTGATTTCGCAAGACACCAGCGCCTACGGTGTCGACACCAAGTATCGCACCGGCTTCTGGAATGGCCGTCCGCTGAAAACCAAAATGAAAGATTTGTGCGAAGCGCTGGCCGAGCTCGGCATCTGGGTGCGCTTGCATTACGTTTATCCGTATCCGCATGTCGACGAGATCATTCCGTTGATGGCGGCCGGCAAAATCCTGCCTTACCTCGACATTCCGTTTCAGCACGGCAGCCCGCGCGTACTGAAACTGATGAAGCGTCCGGCGCACGCCGAAAACACGCTGGAGCGGATCAAGGCCTGGCGGGCGATCTGTCCGGAGCTGGTCATTCGCTCGACCTTTATTGTCGGCTTCCCCGGCGAGACTGAAGACGATTTCCAGATTCTGCTCGACTGGCTCAAAGAAGCGCAGCTCGATCGGGTTGGCTGTTTCAAATACTCGCCGGTCGAAGGCGCCACCGCCAACGAGCTGCCGGACCCGGTGCCGGAAGACATCAAAGAAGAACGCTGGCAGCGCTTCATGGCGGTTGCGGCGGAAATCTCCCGGCAGAAACTGGCAGCGAAAATCGGCAAGACCATCACCGTGCTGGTCGACGAAGTGGATGACGAAGGCGCGATTGCCCGGTCCATGGCCGACGCCCCGGAGATCGATGGCAAGGTCTATATCGATAGTACTGATCTGAAACCAGGTCAGCTGGTGCAAGTCGTCATCGACGATGCCGACGATTACGATCTGTACGCCTCGGTCGATAGGTAATTCGCGTGACCTATAGCATCCATATACATCAGTAGTCACTCGAAGCTTGCGAGTGACTACTTTGGTGTAGTTAGTTGCGCGCTAAATGCGGGTATGACAAATTGCTTCAACATTTCCAGTGGACCACGAAATAAGTCATATCGGTCAAAGTTGGTCGCGGTGGTAACGAATACCAATTGCAAGGTTGGTACAACAAAAATGGCTTGCCCACCATTGCCGAGTGCATAAAAAATCTTTTCTCGTTTACCATTGATGTCGACGCCGGATATCCACCAGAAATAGCCGTAGCCAGTTCCTGGTGGCATGCCAGCAAACTGCCACTTCACGCTAGTCGATTCTTCAACCCAGCTTTTCGGCAGCAGCCGTTTGCCGTTCCAGGCACCACCGCTCAAATACAGTTGACCAAATTTAATCAAGTCGCGACTCGTCAATCGAAACAAGCTGCTGCGGTCCCCTATCTTCATGGGCCGGAACAAAACCATTCGTAAAAAATCAGTGGTTTCCCTATGCGCAAGCCCAGACAACAGGCCATCAATGATTACTGGAGCTGCATCATTGTAGGCAAACACGGTGCCAGGCATATTTGCCAGCGGCAGATTCAGGGCGCGTTGCCATATCGGTATCTCGAGCTTACTTTGCCACGGCATGGTTGACGCGAACAGGCGGCTACCACAAGGATTGGTCGGACTTGACATATCCTCACAGGCAAGACCAGCCGTCATTGTCATAACGTGAGCAAACGTCATTAGTCGCTTTTCAGGGTGTGGATTGTCGAAGCGGCTTGCGTGTTCAAAAACCTCATAGACAGACACATCCACACTCGGAATTAACTTGAGCGAAACTGCAGCGCCATAACCTGCGGAAAGTAGACTCTTGGTCAGTGAACGGAGCTCATGGGGCTTGTCCCATTGGTTGCCGCGGAAATAGCTCTCCAGCACCAACTTGTTGTCTTTTAAGATAAGCAGACTGTCGACCGCGCCCCATGTTCCCTTAGCGGCTTCGTTGATGAGATTGGTCAACATGGCAGGACTATTCGCAAGTGACTCCGCCTTCGCGGTGTCCAAGCCATCCTGGCGAAACTTTGGTGCCTGTGCTTCGTTCAACGGAGTTGAGACACAGGCTGCTAAGGGAAAAAGTGCCAGAAAAAGCAATAAACTTCTTGAGCCCATAAGAAAGACTGACCAAACCTGACCGAGCCACGACTCTGTCAATCGGCTTCAAATGTAACAAGCAAAGTATTACCGGCAATTTTGGGTATTATTCCGACGAGGTAAACCTAACTGCACAGAATGTGGTGAGCATTAGTAATGCTGACAAAGCCCTGCCTTGGAGGGATCCAGCCTTGATATGCGGCAGCCGCATACTGTCGCGGCTAAAACATCTGGTAACAAATCCGGGCTGCTCATTTGCCGGTATTAAGTGCTGCGGCAAGACGAACGGTCAGTTTCCATTCGTATAATTCGCCGGTTTTCTTTCCCGAGCACGAGTCTGTCCGATGAACAAGCAAATCCCTCTATACGTGCTTCTAGCCGGCCTGACCGTTTATGCCGGCTCGCTGTGGTGGCGGGGTGGCGGCGGTGATGGCGCCGGCAAGGAGCGTCCACCCGTGCCGGTGACGCTGATGGCGGCGACCATGCGGCCGATGGGCGATGTGGTGACGGCGCTCGGTACCGCCGAGGCGCGCGAAGGTGTGGTGATCACGGCCGAGCAGGCCGGGCTGGTCGAGCAAATCCATTTTCGCGATGGCGACACGGTCGGCAAAGGACAGCTGCTGATCACGCTGCACGATGATGAGCAACAAGCCAAACTGCGCGAGGCCGAGGCCAAGCTGCTTGATCAGCGCAATCAATTTGCCCGCCTGCAAAATCTGGCCAAAGAGCAGGCGGTGGCGCGTTCGACGCTGGACGAGCGCGAATCGACCCTGAAAGTTGCGGAAGCGCAGCTGGCGGTTGCCCGCGCCGATCTCGACAAGCGCTACATTCGGGCGCCATTTGCTGGCGTACTGGGGGCGCGCCAAGTGTCACCGGGGGCGCTGGTGACGCCCGGCATGCAGATCACCACGCTGGATGACATCAGCACGGTCAAAGTGGAATTCACGGTGCCCGAAACCCTGGCCAGCTTTGTTCGCCGCGGCATGTCGCTGAATGCCCACAGCGCGGCGCTTGGTGACAAGCCGTTCATCGGTAAACTGAGTCACGTTGATACCCGCATCAATCCCAGCACGCGCACACTCAGCCTGCGCGCAGAAATCGACAATCCGCAACGTGATTTGAAACCCGGCATGTTGATCGATCTGCAAATCAGCCGTGACGAGGGTGAAGCCTTGTCGGTGCCGGAAGGGGCGTTGCTGAGCGTTGCCAACCAGCATTTCGTTTATCTGGTCAATGGCGATAACGTTGCCCATCAAACCGCCGTGCAAACGGGCCGTCGCCGGGTCGGTTTTGTCGAGGTGCTGGCCGGTCTCAAAAACGGCGACCAGGTGGTGGTTGAAGGCATCCACAAAGTTCGCGACGGTCAGAAGGTGGCGCCGGTAGCCGGCGTGCCGGCGGCAGATGCCGCCACGCACGCGTCGTAACGGAGGGCAAATCCATGTGGCTTTCCGATACCGCGGTGCGCCGACCGGTGCTGGCCATCGTGATCAACCTGATGCTGATCACCTTCGGCATGATGGCATTCCGGTTTCTCAGTCTGCGCGAATACCCGAACGTCAATCCGCCGATCGTTTCGGTCAACACGACCTATCCTGGCGCTTCAGCGGCCATCGTCGAGACCCGGATCACCCAGATTCTGGAAGATCGCATCAGTGGTATTTCCGGCATCCGTTCGATCAGTTCGTCGAGCAGCAATGGTCGCTCCAATATCACCATCGAATTCAACAGCAATCGCGATATCGATGCGGCGGCCAACGATGTGCGTGACCGCATTTCCCGCGCCACCGGCAACTTGCCCGATGAAGTGGATCCGCCGGAGGTGTCGAAAGCCGATTCCGACGAAGACGTGATCATCTGGTTCAATCTGCTGTCAGATTCCATGAGCACGCTGGAACTCAGCGATTACGCACGGCGCTACTTGGAAGATCGGTTCTCTTCGCTGGACGGGGTCGCCCGGGTTCGGCTTGGCGGCGGCAGTGACTATGCCATGCGCATCAACCTGAATCACGATGCGATGGCGGCGCGCCGGGTCACCATCACCGACATCGAGAACGCGCTGCGTCGGGAAAACATTGAGCTGCCGGCCGGTGAGCTACGCTCCACCGAACGGCAACTGACTGCACGGGTACTGCGCGGTTACACCAGCGATCAACAGTTCCGCGAGCTGGTGCTGCGCAAGGACGATGCCGGCCACCTGATCCGCCTGGGCGAAGTCGCCGAGATCTTTCTCGGCCCCGCGGAAGACAAAGTCTATTTCCGTGGTGACGGCAAGGATGTCATCGGCATTGGCATCATCAAGCAGTCCACAGCCAATACGCTGGAAGTGGCGCGCGCGGCAAAAGCCGAGTTCGCCCGTATCAAGGCCAGTCTGCCGCCAAACATGCAGATCATTCCGTCCTACGACAGTTCGGTGTTTATCGAGCAGGCGATTTCCGAGGTCTATCTGACGCTGTCGATCGCCATGGTGCTGGTGATCGGTGTCATCTATGTTTTCCTCGGTAGCTTGCGCGCGACGCTGATCCCGGCGGTGACGGTGCCGATCTCGTTGATCGGCGCCTTTGCCATTCTGTGGGCGCTTGGCTTTTCCATCAATCTGCTGACGCTACTGGCACTGGTGCTGGCTATCGGTTTGGTTGTCGATGACGCCATTGTTGTACTGGAGAATATTCACCGCCGCATCGAGCACGGTGAAAAGCCGTTGCTTGCGGCGTTCAATGGCACCCGGGAGGTGGGCTTTGCCGTCATCGCCACCACGGCTGTGCTGATTTCGGTATTCGTGCCGATTGTTTTCCTCGAAGGTGACCTCGGCAAACTGTTCAGCGAGTTCGCGTTGACCATTGCCGGATCGGTGTTCCTCTCAGCGATTACTGCGTTGACGCTGACACCGGTCATGGGTGCCTTTTTGCTGAAGCCGGCAACAGAACACTCCGGTTTTCAGTTGCAGGTTGAGAAAGCCGTCGCGCGTGTCGAAGCCGGCTACGGCCGCATGCTGGATGAGTTGCTGCATCACAAGTTCCTGTTCATCAGCATGTTGGTGCTGGTGATGATCTGTATTGCAGGACTGTTCAAGACGCTGCCGGCAGAGCTGGCGCCAAAAGAAGACCGGGCCGGTATTTTCGTCAACGTGTTGGGACCGGAAGGTGCCACCTTTGAGCACACCGTCACCAATGTGCAGGCGGTCGAGAAAATGCTGCGCCCTTATGTCGACAGCGGCGAGTTCACTCGCTTGCTGGCACGTGCACCGGGCTTCGGTGGCAATGCCATGAACTCGGCGTTTGTGGTCATTGGCCTGTCCGACTTTGGCACCCGGCGCAATGGCTTTGTCATTCTCGATGAAGTCAACGCCAAATTGTCGGTGTTGCCGGCCGTGCGCGCCTTCGGCTCCATCCGTCAGGGTTTGGTCAGCAGTGGCGGTGGTTCACCGGTTTCGTTTGTGATCGGCGGCGACGATTACGACGAGATGGCGCGCTGGCGTGACGTGCTGCTGGCAAAAGCCAGCGACAATCCCGGCTTTGCCAACGTGCAGGCCGACTACAAAGAAACGTTGCCGCAATTTCTGCTGACCATAGATCGCAATCGCGCCGCTGATCTGGGCGTTTCCGTGCAGGCAATCGGCACCACACTGCAGACCTTGTTGTCCGGCCGCAACATGACCACCTTCAATCAGGGTGGCGAAGAATACGATGTGCTGGTCAAGGGCGAGGAAGCCAGCTTCCGTACCCCGGACGATCTGCGCGGCATTTATTTGCGCTCGGAAAAAACCGGCGAACTGGTTTCGCTGGCCAACGTGGTCACTGGTGTTGAGCAGGCTGGGCCCAGCACGCTGAATCGCTACAACCGGATTCGTGCCATTACCATCACGGCTAACCTCGTGGGTGACTACACGCTGTCGCAGGCGCTCGATTTTCTGAACGGCGTGGTGCGTGATGATCTCGATAATGCGCCGCGGGTCGATTACAAAGGCGAATCGAAACGCTTCATGGAGTCGGCGGAAAGCTCACAGTTTGTTTTTCTGTTGGCGCTGCTGATCGTTTATCTGGTGCTGGCTGCGCAGTTCGAGAGCTTTGTCCATCCGTTCGTGATCATGCTGACCGTGCCGCTGGCGGTGCTCGGCGCGCTGGCCGGGCTGCAGGCATTCGGCATGACGTTGAACATTTACTCGCAGATTGGCATCGTGATGCTGGTTGGGTTGGCTGCCAAGAACGGCATTCTCATTGTCGAGTTCGCCAATCAAATGCGCGATCAGGGCCACGAGTTCGATCATGCCTTGCTGGAGGCCGCCAAGCGCCGACTGCGGCCCATCGTCATGACCAGTTTCACTGCCGTAATGGGTGCGATACCGCTAATTCTGGCCCATGGCGCCGGCTCGGAATCGCGCCAGGTGCTCGGTGTCGTGGTGTTTGGCGGGGTGTTGGTGTCAACCATTCTGACGCTGTTCGTCGTGCCGATGGCCTACAGCCTGTTGGCGCGCAACACCGGCTCGCCGGAAGCCGTGGCCCGGCAGTTGGCGGCGCTGACCCAAACCGAGGCCGGCGCCTCGCGCGAGGGCTGATCGGCAACCGCAATGCCTGCCAGTGCAGCGTTGCGCTGGGGTCCGTAGCACAAACAAAAAGGCGCAAACGCGCCTTTTTGTTTGTCCCGAATTTGCAACGGTTATGGCCCCGGCTGCCATAACCAGACGACGGTGCTTGATTCCCCAAGTCGCATGCGGCAAGGTAGCCGCTCACAAAATCCAACAAAATCAGGCAACACCGTGGTGGAAAAGCAGGGCTCGCTGGTCATTGTCGGCACCGGTATCAACACACTCGCCCATTGCAGCATTGAAGCGCGCGCCTATATCGAGCAAGCAGAAAAGCTGATTGTCCACGTCCCCGATCCGCTCGGTATGTCCTGGTTGCGAGAGCTGCATCCGGAGCTTATCGACCTGCAAGCCTGCTATGGCCAAAGCGAGAATCGTGCTGATGCCTACGAGCTGATGACGCGCACAATTACTGAGGCTGTTGTTGCTGGTCATCAAACCGTCGCTGTGTTCTATGGGCACCCAGGTGTTTTTGTGCAACCGTCGCACGAAGCCATCCGCCGCTTACGAGCGCAAGGGTTTCATGCCCAGATGCTGCCTGGAATCTCGGCGGAAGATTGCTTGTTTGCCGATCTAGGTATCGATCCCGGCCGGATTGGCTGCACGCAGCATGAAGCGAGCAGCTTCCTATTTCACCAACTGCCCATCGATCCCTCTACCCATTTGATCCTGTGGCAAATCGGCGTGTTGGGTGACCATACACTGCAACGACTGACGCCAGCCGCTCAGGCGCTGAGAGTGTTGTCACTGAAGCTGCAACAGCATTACCCAGCCAATCATCAAGTGGTGATTTATGAGGCGCCGGTTTTAACCATTGGTACAGCTCGAATGGACCGTCTTGCACTATCAGATCTGTCCGGCGCGCAGTTGACGCCAGCATCGACACTCTTTGTTCCTGCCTGTGTTCAGGCACTGCCCGATACAGATGTTATCAAGGCAATGTCGCTGACACAGCACGAAGTCTTTTCCCCCGTCAGTACAATTAAATAGAAGGAGCTTGTGATGTCCGCTGAAAATCTCAAAAAATTTCTGATGAATATGGCGCAGGACCCGAAGCTGCGGGCGCGCTATTTGGCCTCGCCCAAAAAAACCATGACTGAACAGGGTGTGTCGAAGAACCATCAAAACATGATCTTGAGCGGTGACTCTCATGGCATAACCCGCGAATTGGGAGGAAAGGACACCGTCTGCATCACCCATATTAACGGATATAAAAAGTAGGATTTTTTCAATGCTTCGTTCCTCTGCCTTCCTCCTCTTGACCGTCACAAGTGTCCTTTGTGTCGTGCATGCAGGTGAGGAAAACTCATCAGATACCTTCCTTCAGGCAGAGGGACGCTCCTGCTTGCAGGCGCAGACTGATTCAGGAACGAAAGGCATAGAAGAATACATTCGCGACGTCAACGTCTGCGTTGCAGAGAATCGTTATGATGTCGCACTCTCTTTTGCCGCACGTGCAAGAAAAATTGCAGCAGAAAGTCATAATCGTGATGACCACATGCGAGCGCTTGTCGCGGAAGCATCAGTACTGACTGTAATGGAATTGGTGCCAGAATCTTTGGAGCGCTATCGGGAAGCAATTTCCCTTTGGCAGGAAGGTGACCGGCGCGCCCATCTGATTGTCGCGTTAAACAATGCTGCTGATGCCTTACTTAAACTGAATCAGGTGAATGACGCCGAGCGTTACGCGGTCGACGCCAATAAACAAGCGCAGGGGCTAAAGGACGAGCTACTACTAGCCAGTACACTTGGTACCTTGGCTGATGTAAAAACCAGACTTCGTGACTATGAAGCTGCAAAGCTGGCAATCGATCAGTGTCTAAAAATTGCGGAACAATATGATTCCAGACTGCACCTGATATATGGCAACAAGATGCTGGCTGAATGGTATTTTGCCAAAGGTGAATTTCCAGCGGCACTCGCAGCATCCGATAAAGCGATCAATTTGTCAGTTAACCGAGGCATGAAATTTACGTTGCCAGGGCTGTATTTGCTCCGCGCGAATATTCTAAATCGCTTGGGAAGAGCCAAGGAAGCTGAACAGTCGGTGGATCTGGGAATCGAAGAGGCGGCCGTAAGCGGACAGCTAAAAACGGCACATGACTTGTGGGATTTTGCTCGCGCCAATCGCACCAAGCGAGGTGATTTACTGGGCGCGCTGAATGCCTACGAGCACCTTAATTCCTTGGCCGACGCTATATACGACCAGCGTTTGGCAAATACTCTGGCATTTGAACGAGTCATGCATGAGTTGGCAGAGAAGGAAGCCGAGATCGGCAAACTCAAACAGCAGAACGAATTCGAGCAGTCCAGTACAGAACGCGCGAAAGCCGAGCGTACTGCTGCCATTGCCATCAGTCTTTTCGTATTGGCAGTTTTTGTGCTCGGCTACAGTCGTTGGATGCACCGTCGTGACCTCAAACGGGCGGAAGCGGCAAACGAAGAGTTAAAGCGACTGAACCAGCTGAAGGATCAATTTCTCGCCAATACCTCGCATGAGCTGCGGACGCCCTTGAACGGCATTATTGGCCTGTCCGATGTCTTGCTGGTTGAGGAAGAAAAGAATCTGTCCGGTGAAGCACGCGAACACCTGGCGATGATCCGCGATTGTGGCAACCAGTTGTCGCAGCTGGTGGATGACATTCTGGATTTCTCCCGTCTGCGTGCCGACAAGCTGACACTGAATCGCAAGCCGTTGATGATGGCGGCGGCGGCGCGCGATGTGGTGCAGCTTTTACGACCAATGGCATCGAGCAAGGGTTTGATTTTGCACAGCGCCATTCCGGATGATTTGCCGCTGGTGCTGGCTGATGAAGACCGGGTCAAGCAGATTCTGCACAACCTGATTGGCAATTCGCTCAAGTTCACTGAAATCGGAACCGTCATTGTCAATGCCGAGCGCACTGACGGCATGGTGACCATCCGGGTCAAGGACACCGGCATCGGCATTCCGCCGGATCGCCTGAGCCGCATTTTTGAGCCGTTTGAACAAGTCGATGGCAGCAGTGGTCGGCGTTACGGTGGCGCCGGTCTGGGTTTGTCAATTGCCCGGCAACTAGTCGAAGCGCACGGCGGCATGCTGACGGTGGAGTCGGAGTATCAGAAAGGTTCGACCTTCAGCTTTAGCTTGCCAGTTGCGTGAGCGCGCTACTCGTCGCCGTATTTCGGTTTCAGTAATCGCGTCTGAAGCACTTCTGACTTCCTCAATGCTTTGTTAACTCAACAAGCCGGCCGCGCGGTTGAGCTGTTCTTCAATTTGCAGTTTGTAGCGGACGAACAACGCGGTTGAGGCATTGTCTGGCAGACGGTTCAAGGTCAGATCGGTAACGTAGATCGGATAGCGACCAAGTGTGCGGCGCTGATGCAGGATGTCGCGCGCTACGACTTCCAGAAACCGGTCGCCTTGAACCAGCGCCGAATAATCCTGACCCGCGCACTGCAATTCCAGATCCTGCAAATCATGTTGTTCGATACGGGCGCTGGCGGTAACGGCAAAGAACTGCTGTTGATGCAGCGCTTGCGGCAAGGCATGCCGGCGCAGCCAGGCCGGCTCGCCATCACGGGCCGGCATCAGCTCAAACAATTCCGGTTCCGGCAAGGTTGCCAAACCTTTTACT
The DNA here is from genome assembly GCF_013179735.1 of Permianibacter fluminis. Classification (NCBI taxonomy): domain Bacteria; kingdom Pseudomonadati; phylum Pseudomonadota; class Gammaproteobacteria; order Pseudomonadales; family Pseudomonadaceae; genus Permianibacter; species Permianibacter fluminis. The sequence continues at coordinate 847,346 of NZ_JABMEG010000001.1, forward strand.
GCCTGTTGCCGTTCGGCCACGGCGATCAAGAACAGATACCAGGGCTTCAGCAGCAACTCGACCGTGCTGAATGGTTGCTGCGCCACGGCCAGCGCATCGGCTTCATCGAGCAGATAGACATCGACCCGATCGGTTTCGGCGCGGAAGAAAATCTGCACGGCACCCTGTCGGCGCTGGCCGTAGATCAGGTGCAAGGGCACATCGCTAATGGCTTGCGGTTCGAACAGTAGTTCGCAGGCAGGCGGCAATGGCTGCTCCAGTTCGCGCAGCAGCGCGGCAAAATCGGCGCAATCAATGACGTCAATTTTCTCGTCACCGAGCCGGAATTGCCGGTAGCCCTGGCCGAGCCGCAACACATAGCGAATCGGCGCCGTTTGCGCGGCGCGCCGAATCGGACCGCAGAATTGATCGATGACTTCGGTGACCCGGCGCGCGATCGAGTCGGCGCGATGCACGCAAAAGCAGTGCACAGTGATGACCGGGGTCAGGATCTGGCTGCCAATGCGTTGATGCAATGCCAGCAATAGTTGCGGCAATGCCTCGCCCTCGCTGAACGATTCAATCTGCACCTCGCCCCAGCTGTTGAGCCAGATCAGATCAATGCTTTGCACCAGCTGCTCGCGTAGCGACCCATAAGCCAGCGCGTCGGTGTGGCTGCTGACCAGTTGCAAGCCTTGTTTGGTACGTTCGGCCATCGGGTCGATGCCGAGATTGACGAACACGGCGGCCCGGCGCAGTTCAGCATTGGCGCGCAGATCCTGATCATCCGGTGGCGGCAGCGGCTGCGGTAGCAGCTCCAGCAGTGCGCGCGCCAATGCCTCCATTTCCGGTAAGCGAAGTCCGGTATCGCCGGTAATCAGCGCCAGCCGCGTGCGGCGCGTCAGCAAGCCGTTGACTTCCGCCCAGGCCAGCAACTCCAGGACATGATGGCTGCGCTTCAGTAGCGGTGCCGATGTCGCACTGACCTGATCATGGCGGCCGCGCAGCAAACTGAATTGATAGGGGCTTTCCGCGCGCAGTGTCAACGCGGGTTCCTGCAGATCCGGTGCGATGCCGATATCGAGCCGCTCGATTTTGCCGGCGCGTTTTTCCAGCATGGCAAACAGTTTGCGCCCGAGTACGGTGAGCTCGTCCTGACGGCTGCGGGCGAGCTCGCTGTCTTGCCGCGCATAGGCCGACAAGGCGCGAAAGCTGGCGATCAACTCCTGCACCAGTTGCTTGCGCTCTTCCTGCACCCGTTCGAGTTTCCATTGCCGGCGCTGATCCAGCTCTTGCAAGCGCGGCCGTGACCAACCCCATTCCTGAATGCGCCGTTGCAGCAGCGGCCGCCGCCAATCCGGATGGGTCACGGCTTGCGACAATTTCTCGCCGGTCTTCAAATAGAAACAGCGCCGGATCAGATCCAGCCGGTCAAGCCGGCCCTGTCGCAACAAATGATCCTCGACGGCCTGATAGATCAGAAGATACGGATCGATATCGTCGTGGCCAAGTTGATTCCGATAAACCTTCTGTTTGAACTGCAGGGACAGTGGTGGCGGTGGCGGCTGTTGAGCGTAGGCTTCCATCAGCGCCAGCTTCAGCACCGACTTGTACGGAGAATCGATCGCCTTGTTCAGTTGCCAGAGCGCGCCGGAAAAAAATTCCGCGGCCGGAATCCGATCGACGTTGCCAAAATCGACCACATCGCTGGCCCGGACATAACGGTGGCTGAGCAGGCGCGCGGCGTACGCATCATATTGATCATGCTGCTCCGGAGGTACCAGCCACCACAGCGGCAAGCGCCCGGCCAGCAGCAATGCACTGCGATAAAATTCGTCCAGCAGCAACAGGTGTTGGGTGCTACCGCTGTGCTCGCTGCCGAGTGGACCGAATTCGCCGCGGCGGGCGGCGTTGGCCGTCATCGGATACACGTGCAGCGAAACGCCTTCCCGCTGCGCGTAGCTGGTAATGCGGCGGGCTTTTTCGACCAGTCTGGCAATGCCCTCGCTCGACAGATCGTCGCGGTGGATCAACCACACATCCAGATCGCTGTCGCCGCTGTGGCCTACCGTGCCGGTCGAGCCCATCAGATACAGCGCGTGCAAATCGCGTTTCAGACTGGCGCGTTTCTCGTAATGAAAACCGCGCGCGACCCGGCGGGCCGCCTGCAAGGTGGTTTGTCCCGGCGTGTAATCGGAAATGCTGCACGGCACGTCCATGTCGAGCCAGCCCGGCAGCAAGGCATGGTTGACGTGAAACAGCAGCGGCAACAAATCGATCAGCTCCCGTTCCCGCTCGCGCGCCGACAGCCGCAAACGTTCCAGCCGTTCGCGGTTCAGTTGCAGAAAGCGCTTGCGGGTTTGCAGCAGCTGTTTGCGGTCGAGCCCGGCATCGCGATCGATGTCGGCATCGGCAAAACCGTCGCTGGCGCTCGGTGACAGGGAGGGGCGGGTCATGCACTGCAGTGTAGTGCAGCGATGTCCGGTGTCGGGATCTCAGCCAACGTCAGTTCCTTCGTGTCCGTCCTGCGGCCACCACCCTTTGTCAGGTTGCCGACACCACTGCGATGTCCGACGCTTGCCAAGCCGGCGCCCGGCCCTGACACTGCCAGCGGTTCGGGCCCGGCCTTTCCAGCCTGAACGCCAGCCCGGATGCCAGCCAGCTGTGCGCAGCGGTAACCGTCAACCCGAACAAGAGCCGACCGACCCATGCGGATCGCCAACCCGTGAAACTGACGCTGACCCCGATCGAGCCTTCTGCGTCCGGCGCCAACAACCCTGAGCCGGCGCGGGCAGCGTTCGCCCGCTGGTGGCGCGAGCAGGCGCTCGCGCCGAGCGCCGACTTCCTGCCCGATTTCTGCGATGTCCGGCTGGTGTTTCTGGTCGTGCTCGGCGCCGAGTTGATGGCGCTGGTGCTGGCGCTGGCGCAATCGCCGCGCAGCGATCTGTGGCAAACCCTCGGCCTGCTCAGCCTGTTCGTGCAATGGGTCGCCCTTACCTGCACCGCCGCGCTCTGTCGCCTGCGCCGTTTTCTGGCCAAGCGCTCGCTGGTGGTGGCGGCCGGTCTCAGCTATTTGCTGATTCTGGCGATGACCGCGTTGTTCTCGCTGCTGGCCGTGCGCGCCGGGCTTGGGCTGGATCGGCTGACCGCTTTTCAGCCGGAGCTGGTGGTAGCGCGCAATTTGGCCATTGCCGGCATCATCGGCGCGGTCGCGCTGCGCTATTTCTATCTGCAGCAGCAATACCGGCGCCGGCTCAAACTGGAAGCCGAAGCGCGGGTCCAGGCGCTGCAAGCGCGTATCCATCCACATTTTTTGTTCAACTCGATGAATACCATAGCGAGCCTGACCCGCAGCAATCCGCGGCTGGCCGAAACCATGGTCGAGAACCTGTCGGAACTGTTTCGCGCCTCGCTGGCGTTGGCCGGCAGCAAAGTGACACTGGCCGAAGAATTCGATCTCTGTCAGCGTTATCTGGATATCGAGCAACTGCGGCTCGGTAGTCGATTGAAAGTCAGCGTGCAACTGGCCGACGAATTGCGGACGTTGCCGGTGCCGCTGCTGCTGGTGCAGCCCTTGGTCGAAAACGCGGTTTATCATGGCGTGCAACCGCTGCCCGAAGGCGGCTGGGTGCGCCTGCAAGCCAGCGTGGTTGGCAACAGCGCCGAGATCGTGGTCAGCAATCCGGTGCCGAACCAGCCGAGCCGCGCCGGTCACGGCGTTGCGCTGGCCAATATTCGCGAGCGTTTGGCGGTGTTGTATCCGGCCGGCGCCAGTTTGAGTACACACAACGACAATCAGGAATTTGTCGCGCGGGTGATTATTCCGTATCAGCCCGGCCACATCGGGCGTTAAAAAAAAGCGAGCTTGCCCTTGTCGCCGGGCTTTCGGTGCAAGCGGCGGGTCCGCGCTAGACTCGCGTCACGCATGAACTTGCGTGCGCCAGCTTCGCAGCGCTGCATGGCGTCGTTCGTCGCCTAGCGTCGCCACAGCCACCACCGTCAGCCGAGGGAGAAGGCCGCAGTGAAAGTATTGATCGTCGACGATGAGCCGCTGGCTCGCGAACGTCTGCGCCGTTTCTGCGAAGAAGATCTGACCGGCTACAGCGTCGTCGCCGAAGCCAGTGATGGCGCCAGTGCGGTCACCCAGGCCCAGCAACATGCGCCCGATGTGGTGCTGCTCGATGTGCGCATGCCCGGCATGGACGGTCTCGAAGCTGCCCGCCATCTGGCCGAGCTCGATCCCGCTCCGGCCGTGATTTTCACCACCGCCTACGACGATTACGCGCTGGAAGCGTTCGCGGTGCACGCGGTCGGCTATCTGCTGAAACCGGTGCGGCGAGAAAAACTCGAAGAAGCCCTGAAAGCAGCGGCCAAACCCAATCGGGTGCAACTGGCCGCCCTGCGCGGTGATGACGGCAAAACCCGCGCCCGCAGCCATATCAGCGCCCGCGTCCGCGGCAACCTGATGCTTATCAAGATTGATGATGTGCTCTATTTCCAGGCCGACCAGAAATACATCACCGTGCGTCATCCAGCTGGTGAAGTGCTCATTGAAGAAGCGCTGAAAGATCTGGAAGAAGAATTCGGCGAGCGCTTCGTCCGCATCCACCGCAACGCGCTGGTAGCACTGGCCGGCATCGTCGCGCTGGAGCGCGATGCCCTCGGCCGAACCGTCGTGCGGATGAAAGGCATCCACGAAACATTGGAAGTGTCACGGCGGCATTTGCCAGGATTACGGGCGACGTTGAAGCAGCTGTGAGATAAATATTTTGTCGGTTGGGCTGAGGAACTAAGCCAAACTGAAAGGAAACGTGATGCGTTGGGCCTAACAACTCAACCTACCGCTTTTGACTATACCTAGGAAGCTATGACTGCCATATTCAGTTTTGTATGTTCGTGCTGTGGAAAAGTACACGACGGCTCTCCAAGCTTTGCTTTTAATGCACCAGCTCCTTATCTTGAACAACCAGATGAAATACGAGAAAAAGGAAAACTCGGCAGTGATCTCTGCACTTACGAGGATGAAGATGGCGTTCATTATTTTATTCGTGTAATTCTAGAAATACCCATCCATGGCATTCAGGAACCATTTACATGGGGCGTTTGGGCGTCGGTTAGTGAAAAGAGCTTCCATCACTATGTGGAAACTTATGATAAGCCGAGCTTGGAATATGGATATTTTGGCTATTTGAGCAACTACTTGCCGTTTTATAAAAATACTTATGCCTTGGCTTCAGACATGCATGTTCAACTTGGTGGCAGCCGCCCCAAAATGGCGTTACATGACGTCGAGCATCCTTTGGTCTCTGATTTTGTTAATGGGATTTCCGTTCAAAAAGCACAAGAAATAGCTGAATTTTGTACACATTCAAATCAGTGATGGTTAGTTAATCGTCAACAGATTCGCTGCGGGTTTACCGACTACTGAGAGATCGTGCCGCTCTCTGTAGGTCCGCCTTCTGGCGGACGTTGTTGCCTCGACCAGTGCTTGTTCACCCGAAGGCGAACCTACGCGCGGATTGCTCGGTGGCTCCGCTGCGGTTCAACTTTCTGCGGTCGGTTTGATGTTGTCGCTTGCTGGCGGGTCGTGACCCGCCCTACGATCCGGTATCGCTCTCGCCACCCTGCTTCCGGAATCCGGCATGACTACCGCCTCGCTCGACCTGACCCACGTGGTCCGTATCGCTACCCGTCAATCCCCGCTTGCGCTCTGGCAGGCCGAGTTCGTCAAGGCCGAGTTGGCGCGCCATCACCCCGGCATTGTGGTCGAGCTGGTCAAGTTCACCACGCAGGGCGACAAAATCCTTGATTCGCCGTTGGCGAAAATCGGCGGCAAGGGTCTGTTCGTCAAAGAGCTGGAGAACGCGCTGCTCGATGGCCATGCCGATATCGCCGTGCATTCCATGAAGGATGTGCCGGTCGAATTCCCGGATGGGCTGGGTCTGAGCACCATTTGCCAGCGCGAAGATCCGGCCGATGCCTTCGTCTCGAACCGCTACGCCACACTCGATGAGCTGCCGCAGGGCGCCATCGTTGGCACCTCCAGTTTGCGTCGTCGTTGCCAGTTGCTGCGGGCGCGGCCGGATCTGGATATCCGCGATCTGCGCGGCAACGTTGGCACCCGGCTCGGCAAGCTCGATGCCGGCCAGTACGACGCCATTGTCTTGGCCGCTGCCGGATTGATCCGGCTGGAATTGGCGGCGCGCATTCGCCATCGGCTCAGCTACGAGCAGTCGCTGCCGGCGGCCGGACAAGGCGCGGTCGGCATTGAATGCCGCAGCGCCGATGCGCAGGTCCAAGCGCTGCTGCGACCGCTGCATCACGAGCCCACCGCCCTGTGCGTGCGTGCCGAACGGGCCATGAACGCCGCGTTGCAAGGTGGCTGTCAGGTACCGATTGCCGCGTTCGCGCAATTGCAAACCGGTGACGCAGCGAATGCGCAACTGCAGCTGCGCGGCCGGGTCGGCGGTCCGGATGGCAAACAGATGCTGGTTGCCGAAGCCAGCGCCAGCGCCGCCGATCCGGAAGCGCTTGGTCGTCAGGTCGCCGCGACGTTGCTGCAGCAAGGCGCCGGCGAAATTTTGCGCGCGGTTTACGGCGACTGATGGCCGCCACCGTGGCGACGCCCGCAACGATATTGCTGACCCGCAGCAGCGGCCGCGCCGATGATCTCGGCAGCCGTTTGCTGCGGCTCGGGCTCAGCGTGCGGCAGTTGCCATTGATCCAACTCGAAGCGCAGCCGCTGCCTGCCGAAGCCCTGCAACACGCCCCGACCTTGCTCATTTTTGTCTCACCGGCCGCTGCCGAGCACGGCATCAGCCAATTGCCGGCTGGCTGGCGGGCGCTGCCGCGTTACGCCGTCGGCCGCGCCACCGCGCAAGCGCTGGCCCAGCAGGGCTGGTCGGACACGCCAAGCCCGGTGCAGGAAAACAGCGAAGGTCTGCTCGCGCTGAGCGGCCTGCAGGCGCTGGCCGGACAACGGGTATTCATCGTGCGCGGTGACAGCGGTCGTGATCTGCTGCGGGAAACGCTGCAGCAACGTGGCGCCGAGGTGAAATATCTGGAGGTCTATCGCAAGCGCGCGGTCGATGCGGAACTGATCCGGCAGCTGCGGCAATTGGCGCAAACCGCGGCAAACTCGCCAGCACCGCTGCTGGCCGTGCTCACCAGCGGCGAGGCGTTGGCGCGGCTTTGTGCCATAATCCCGGCCGATATCATGAAAGCGCTGACGCTGGTGGTTGCCAGCCCGCGCATCGCCGAGATGGCGGCGCCGCGTTGCGATCACGTGGTGACGGCCAGTGGCACCGACAGCGATGCCCTGTTCGCGGCGATCCAGCGGGCCCTGCGTCAACAACAAAGTCGGCGCTGATTACGACAACGACCTTCCCGATCCGTTGCCGTGCCGTTTTGCCAGAAGCCATCTTTCCGATGGGTTTCCAAACGGTTTGCTAGTGTAACTGACCGACGTTGCCCGACACCTTCGCCAGTGTGCAGCGGCGTCGAGCCAAGGATGAATATGACTGAGTTGATGCCACCAGAAACTTCTCCGGATGCTGCGGTCAGCGCGCCGCTCGCGGCGGCCACGTCACGGGCACCGTTATTCTGGTTACTCGGCATGGTACTGGTCGCGGTGCTGGTGCTGTTTGCCGTGGCTATATGGCGGCTGCATGACCGCACGCTGCAAGCAGAGCGCAACGAAGCCGTGCTGCAGGAAGCGGTCAGCGAATTGCGTCGTGATCTGGCCGAGAGTTTGCGCAACAACAATCTCGCCCTCGCCGGCCTGCAGGAAAAACTCGCCAAGCAGCAAGGCAGCCATGAAGATTTGCGCGCGCTGGTCGCTGGCGGTGCCGAATCGTTTGCTGAAGCGCAGCGTCGTCACGCTGCCGAATATTTTGTTCAGCAAGCGGCGCAGCGGCTGAGCCTGAATCAGGATGTTCACGGTGCCATTGCAGCGCTTGATGGCGCCGCCCAGGAATTGATTAGCAGCAAACTGCCGGCCAATCAGGATTTGCGCAAACGGGTGCTCAGTGATCGGCAGCGGCTGGCGGCAATGAGCGCCGTCGATGTCATGGCGGTTGCCCGGCAACTGGCGGCGTTACAGAACGCGGTCAACGGTTTGCTGCCGATTGGTCCGAGTCTGGAAAATCAGCGCTATCTCATCAGCAATGACACCGGCAACACCGGCTGGCTTGGTGATCTGAAATCGACCTGGCAGCAATTCAGCGGCGACTGGTTTCTGGTTCGCAAGCACGATCAGGAGGTGGTGTCGCCACCGGATGCTGCCGAACGCCGCCGGATCAAACTTGCGCTGAGTCTGGCGTTGTCGGAAGCACGTCTGGCCGCGCTGCAACATGAAACCGCCAGCTATCAGGAAGCGGTCAGCCGGGCCTTGCGTTTGCTCGATCAGTATTACGCCAACGCGGAAGGCAGCGCGGATCTGCGCAGCGGTTTGCAGGCCTTGCAACAACAGGCCGTCGCCGTCAGTGGTGATCTGAATCTCTCCGCCAATGACAACGGAGCGCAACCGTGAAGCTGCGGTGGTGGGCTCTGTTCGCGCTGGTCATCGGTATGCTGATGGGGCCGCATTTGGCCTCGATCCCCGGTTTCGTGATGGTCGGCACCGGTCACTACACGGTGGAATTACGGCTGTCGCTGACACTGGCGTTGATAACGGTGGTGATGCTCGGCGTGTTGCTCGCGGGCGCTGCGCTCGGCACCGCCGGCTCGCTGAAAGGCCATGTCCGCTGGATTGCCCGCAGTCGGCGTCAGCGCCGGTCGCGGCTCAAAACCCAGGAAGGCATCCGGGCACTCACCGAAGGCCGCTGGCGCGACGCGGAAACCATGATGGTCGAAGCCGCCAAAGCCTCGGAATTCAAACTGATCAATTATCTCGGTGCCGCGATGGCCGCGCAGGAAAATGGCGCGCTGGATCGGCGTGACGCCCATCTGCGCATGGCCCACGTCACCGATCCGGATGCCGATATCGCGGTCGGTTTGATGGAAGCGCGCTTGCACTTGCGCAGTGGCCATTACGAACACGCACTGGTCGTGTTGCAGCAACTGGATCGGGTTGCGCCCCGGCACGCGCCGGCGCTCAAACTGCTGCAACACGTGCTGCGTCACCTGCACGACTATCATGCACTCGAACGCCTGTTGCCGCGTCTGCGCAAATACGAAGTGCTGCCAGAAGCGCGGCTGGCCAAACTGGAAACCGAAATCCTGCGCGCCCGGCTCAGCACCGCCGGTGACGATGTCGCACTGCTGCGCACGCTCTGGCGCAGCGCCAGCCGCGCCGCTCGTCGCGATGTCACGACGTTTGTGGTCTACGTCCGCGCCCTGGTCAAAGCCGGCTCGATCCACGAAGCCGAAAAACTGACCCGCAAATTCATCGAAACGCTGTGGGACAAAGATCTGATCGCGCTGTACGGTGAAATCCCCGGTCGCGACGCCGCCCTGCAACTGACCACCGCCGAACAATGGGCGCTCAAACGCCAACCCGACGCCGTCATGCAAATGACCTTTGCTAGGCTCGCCGTGCGCGCCCAAAACTGGCTGAAAGCGCAGCGCTACCTGAATGAACTCGTCCGCAGCGCACCCTCCACCGAGGCGTGGTTGATGCTGGCCGATGTTTATGAGCGGCTGCAGGAACCGGATCAGGTCAAGGCTTGTATCAGTGCGGCGTTGAAGCAGGCGAAGCAAAAATAGCAAGCAACAGCTTTCAGTTTACGCGATACGTTATCAACGATTAATGTTAGGACAAATGGTCAGGATGGAAATAAGAGCTCCTCATGAGCTACTAGAGAGCGTGAAAGATGAAGAAACCTTTCTGCTCTTTGTACAGTCACTAATTGCAGATAGAGTGCCTCATGAAAGAAGAGCTGCCGATGGCGCTGGCTTTTCTGGTGATTGGGCAAACAACTCTATCAGCGAGTTTCTCGAAGCTGCAGTCGCATGGGCTGAGGCTTCAGACTTTGGTGTTCGCCATGAACCTGATTTGGCAACAAACAAATGGAAGCAATTCGCAGTTTTTCTGTATTGCGGAAAGATCTACGAGTAATTGCTATCGAACAAACAGGCAATTCATGGCGATGGTTTGCCCGTCTGACGAGCCGAGCAACGGAAAAATCTGCTGGGGTTTCGGCGAGGACTGTCTGAGCGCGTAGCGCGAGTTCCGCAGCCGCCAGCAGATTTTGAGTAGCGCAGGGCACCACGCGCAGCGTGGCGAGGAATCGGGCATGTTTCTTTGGTAACTTTCTTTGCGCCAAAGAAAGTTACTCGCCCGCCGGGGCGAGACCCGGCAAACCATTCGGCTGCAAACTGTTTCGAATGCGAGCAGACGCCGAGCGACAACTACCCCACCCCAGCCCTCCCCTTGACAGGGGAGGGGGCACAAAAAATGTCTGCCACTGAACTCGTTCAACTTGTTGATGACTGCAACCGCCCCATCGCGACGGTGCCGCGTCACGTCATGCGTACGCACAAGTTGCTGCACCGTGCGACCTACATTATCGTGGTCAATAAAAACGGCGAGCTGTGTGTGCAACACCGCAGCAAGAACAAAGACTACTGCCCCGGCATGCTGGATCTGGCGGCCGGTGGTGTTGTCACGGCGGGCGAACCGTATTTGCTCAGCGCCCGGCGCGAATTGCAGGAAGAGCTTGGCATCGATGCCCCGCTGACTGAACTCGGCGAGTTTTACACCGGTGGCGATGATGGTGGCCGCGCATATGGCCGCGCCTGGCTGTGTCAGTGGGATGGCCCAATCACCGCGCAGGCGGAAGAAATTGATGCCATCGAATGGTTGACCCCGGCAGACATTTTGTCGCACCGCAAAATGCAGGCGACGCCGGACAGTTTGCTGGCGCTGCGGCTGTGGCTGGAAAAGCCGCGCGCGCCGGTGTGCGCCGCCGGCGCAGTGCTGGCCGATGGTCAGCAGCAATGGCAGTTGCTGGAGCTTGCGCCCAGCCGTTTGCTCGACGACACGCTGTGGCTGGTGGCCGGTCGCGATGGTCGCAAGCAATTGCTGACCGAAAATTTTCTGCGCTCGTTCATCAGTGATGGCCTGTTTGTCCGGCCGCGATTCCGCTCGTTGTCCGGTGACATGGCATGACGGCGATGTTGCGCGTTGCCGTGCCGGTACCGCTGCGGCGGCTGTTTGATTATCTGCCGGCGCCAGATTGTGATGTCGCAGCGCTCAAACGCGGTCAACGCGTGCAGGTGCCATTCGGTCGGCAGACGCTGGTCGGTGTGCTCTGGCAAGTGGTCACCGAAACGGCGATCAGCACTGACAAATTGCATGCCGCCGATGCCGTACTCGATGCCGCGCCGCTGCTGTCCGACAGCGTTCTCGAACTCTGCGAATTTGCCGCCCAGTATTACCAGCATCCGCTCGGCGATGTGCTAACGACGGCGCTGCCAGTGTTGTTGCGAGCTAGCGGGCGTACTGGCAGCGCACCAAAAGGCGAAATGTTGCCGGGCTGGCGCTTGACTGAACTGGGTTGGCAAACCGATCCGGACAGCAAAAAGAAAGCGCCACGTCAGCGTGCGTTGCTGCTGGCACTGCGGGCTAACGAGCATGGTCTGTTGCAAGCCGAACTGGCGCGGGAAGATTTTTCACCGGCGCTGATGCGGCAACTCGCCAAGGCCGGCTTGATCGAAAAATTTCTGCTGGCGCCGGCCGACGATCACGTCGAACGGCGCGCCGCTTTTGTGCCAGCGCCAGCGACCATCAGCCTGAATCCGGATCAGCTCGCAGCGATTGCCGCAGTCGGCGCCAAGCTCGGTCAGTTCGCACCCTTCCTGCTCGATGGCGTTACCGGCAGCGGCAAGACCGAAGTCTATATGGCCTTGATCGATGCCGTGCGCGCGCGCGGCGAGCAAGCGCTGGTGCTGATTCCAGAAATAGGTTTGACGCCGCAAACCGAAGCGCGTTTTCGCGCCCGCTTTGGTGATGACATTGCGGTGCTGCATTCCGGCCTGACCGACAAGCAACGCTGGCAGGCTTGGGAGCGCGCCCGCACCGGCGCCGCGCAGGTGGTGATCGGTACCCGCTCGGCGCTGTTTGTCAGTTTGCCGAAGCCGGGTTTGATTGTGGTCGATGAAGAACATGATTTGTCCTTCAAGCAGCAGGAAGGCTTTCGTTATCACGCCCGCGATCTGGCGGTCTGGCGCGCCCAGCGCGAGCAGATTCCGATTGTGCTCGGCAGCGCGACACCAGCGCTGGAAACGCTGCGCAATGCCCGCAGCGGTCGCTACACTCGCTTGCAACTGAGTGGCCGCGCCGGCGTTGCGACCATGCCGCTGCTGCGCTGTCTGGATATCCGCGGTCAGCAACTCGATGAAGGCCTGTCCGGATCGTTGCTGGCGGCCATGCAGCGTCATCTGGATGCCGGTGCGCAGGTGCTGTTGTTTCTGAACCGGCGCGGTTTTGCACCGACGCTGATGTGCCACGATTGCGGCTGGGTGGCCGACTGCGCGCGCTGCAACGCGCACTACACCCTGCACCAGAAAATCGGCCGCTTGCGTTGCCACCATTGCGGCAGTGAACGGGCAAAACCCAAACAGTGCCCGAGCTGCAAATCGCAAAACCTGTTGCCACTCGGTGCTGGCACCGAGCGCGTTGAGCAGGCGATACAGCGGCATTTTCCGGAGCAGCCGATTGCACGGATTGATCGCGATACCACGCGTGGCCGCGACAGCATGAGCCGCTGGGTTGAGGCGATTCGCGCCCGCCGCTATCGCATCCTGCTCGGCACCCAGATGCTGGCCAAAGGTCACGATTTTCCGGACGTGACGCTGTCGGCCCTGCTCGATGTCGATGGCGCGTTGTTCGCCAGCGACTTCCGCGCGCCCGAGCGCCTGGCGCAATTGGTCACGCAGGTTGCCGGCCGTGCCGGTCGCGGCGAAAAACGCGGCGAAGTGCTGCTGCAAACCCACCACCCGGAGCATCCCTTGTTGACCACGCTGATGAGCGGTGGCTATCCGGCGTTTGCCGAGCTGGCGCTGGCCGAGCGGGAAAACCAGCAGCTGCCGCCGTTCGGACCGCAAGTGTTGCTGCGCGCCGAGGCGCCGCAGATGGCGCTGGCCGAAGCGCTGCTGAAACGCGCCCGTGACCAGTTGGCCGCGGCCGGCTTGATGGCGCTCGGACCGGTGCCGGCACCACAAGCCCTGCGCGCCGGTCGCTATCGCGCTCAGCTGTTGATCGAAGGCGGCCCGCGCAGCGCCCTGCAAGCGGCGCTGACCAAGCTGCTGCCGCAGTTGGAAACCTGGCCGGAAGCGCGCAAGGCGCGCTGGTCGGTCGATGTGGATCCGCAGGAAATGGCTTGAGGGGCGGGGGATTTGCTCGCGCGTTATCGCGGCTGAAGCCGCTCCTACAGCAGAGCCATCAAGGTGTTGGTTTGAAGCTTCATCGTCGCTGAAGCCGCTTCCACACCGAATCTCCGAGAGCCGCGCCGGCTTGATCCCCTCCCCCTCCGGGGGAGGGCTAGGGAGAGGGGGCCGCCGGCCAAGCCCAAGCTAGACGTCGCGAGCTCCCGCAGCCGAAGTCTTCTCCTAATCGCTCTGCCTCCTTTCAAACCCCATCGCGGCCAAGGCCGCTCCTAAAACAGATCGCCTGACGTGCAGACTTGATCCCCTCCCCCCTCGCGGGGGAGGGCCAGGGAGAGGGGGCCCGTCCGGCCAAACCCAAGCCCAAAGCATGACCCAACTCCCGAATCCACACCCCACCGCCACCCTACCCAACCCCGGGCCCGGCTGCGCCTTCGGTCGACGGCCGCAGCCCGGAAATGGTCTAATAGCCGGCTGATTTTCCGGGCCTTTTTGCCGTTTTGCGGCGGCCCGCCTCTCCCCGACGTGATCACGAAGACTGCCGATGAAAGAGATTGTTGAAACCCTCGTTGCCCAAGGCCTGCAGACGCTGGCTGCCCACGGTGTGCTGACACTGCCCGAGAGCATTCGCTACACCGTCGAGCGCACCCGCGATCCGTCGCACGGGGATTTCGCCTGCAACGCGGCCATGGTGCTCGGCAAGGTGGCCGGCATGGCACCGCGCGCGTTCGCGGAAAAACTGATCGCGGCGCTGCCGGCATCGGCGCAACTGGCCAAGGTTGAAATCGCCGGACCGGGTTTCATCAACTTCACGCTGGTTGCCGGTCATCAGTTTGCGATTGTCAAAACCATTCACGAAAAACAGGCCGCGTTTGCCCGGCCCAATGTTGGCAATGGTGCCAAGGTGTTGATCGAATTTGTCTCGGCCAATCCGACTGGGCCGATGCATGTCGGCCACGGTCGCGGCGCCGCTTACGGTTCGGCGCTGGCGAACGTGCTGGCCGCCACCGGCTTCACGGTCGAGCGCGAGTATTACATCAACGATGCCGGCCGCCAGGCCGATGTGCTGGCAGTGTCGCTGTGGCTGCGCTATCTGGAATTGCTCGGCGAAAAGGTCGCAATTCCGTCGCGCGCCTATCCGTCGCCGTATGTGATCGACAACGCCAAAAAAATGCTGGCCGAGCACGGCGAGAAATTCAAACGGCCTTATGCCGATCTGATCCGCGACATTCCGGCCGACAGCAATGAAGACGGCGACGCCGCCAAGATCGTCAAGGAAAAACATCTCGACGCGCTGATCGAGCGGACCAAACAACTGCTTGGTGACGATTACCGGACCATGCAGGATTGTGGTCTGAACGAGCAGCTCGGCGCCATCAAGGCGACGCTGGACAAACTCAACGTCAAATTCGATCGCTGGTATTCCGAACGGACGTTGGTGCAGAACGGCGCGGTGGAATCGACGTTGAATCGCCTGCGCGACAAAGACGCGATCTACGAAAAAGACGGCGCACTCTGGCTGAAGACCGAGGCCTACGGCGATGAAAAAGATCGGGTGCTGGTCAAGAAAGACGGCGCGCTGACCTATTTCACGCCGGACATCGCCTATCACCTCGACAAACTGGATCGTGGCTACGATCTGCTGATCGATGTCTGGGGTGCCGATCACCACGGTTATATCGCCCGGATGCGCGCAGCCATCGAGCAACTGTCCGGCAAAGGCAAACAATTCCACGTTGCGCTGATCCAGTTCGTCACGCTGTCGTCGGGCCGGATGGGTAAGCGCAGCGGCAACTTTGTCACGCTGAACGATCTGATCGACGAAGCCGGCGCCGATGCCACCCGGTTCTTCTATCTGACCCGGTCGCCGGAGCAGCATCTGGAATTTGACATTGAACTGGCGCGTTCGCAGAGCAAGGACAACCCGGTCTATTACATTCAATATGCCCACGCCCGGATCTGCTCGGTGTTCCGCACCGCAGTCGAGAAAGGCCTGAGTTACGACGCGGCACTGGGCTTGAACGAAATCGGCAAACTCGATCACCCGAAAGCTGCGGATGTGGCGGTGCGCCTGTCGCAGTATCCGGAAATGCTGGCTGTGGCCGCGCGCAACGAAGCGCCGCATATGCTGACCCATTACCTGAACGATCTCGCGACCGATTTCCACAGTTGGTACAACGACGACAAGGTGCTGGTCGACGACGCCATTGCCCGCAACACCCGGATGGTGTTGTGCGCAGCGGCGCGCATCGTGCTCGCCGACGGCTTGGCCATGCTCGGGGTATCGGCGCCGGAACAGATGTAAGACCGGGCAGACACTCACTGCGGCAAACACAGCGGAAACAAAACAGCGTTGACCAACGCGACACGAACACGAGAGCAACGACAAGATGGCTCAACGCGATTACGCCAAGAACAAAGGCAAGAGCAAAAGCAGCAGTGGCGGCAACACCACGTTCCGGGTGTTGCTGATCGGCCTCATCATCGGCTTTGCGCTCGGCTTCGGCAGTCACTGGTGGTTTGCCGATACCTTTTCCAACGCCAAGGAGTTGGTCGCGCATGCCAAGAGCGTCGGTACCGACAAGGCGACGCCGGAACCGGTGACGGGCACCAAACCCGACAAGAAAGCCGCCGACAGCAAATACAAACCCCTGAAAGTCGATCCGCAAACCGAAGCGGAATGGAGCTTCCAGGAATTGCTGGAAGAAAAAACCGAACCGGCCGCCAACCCGGGCACTGGCAACAAAGCGGTGGCGAGCGCCGCCAAACCGATCGTCATGGGCTGCGCCGCGTTCAGCGGTCAGGACAAAGCCGAAACCATGAAAGCGCAAATCGCTTTTGCCGGTTTGCAGGCAGACGTCAAGCCGGTGACCAATCAGGCGGGCGCCCGGCTGTATCGGGTCCAGCTCGGTCCGTACGCCAACAAGCGTGACGCCGAAAGCGACAAGCGCAAGCTGGAAGAAGCCGGCATCAATACCTGCAAGATCTGGTAATCAACTCGCCTGTCGAACAGGCAGCAGAGGAAAGCCATCATGGCAATGGAGCAGATGCACGGCACGACCATTGTGTCGGTGCGCCGCAACGGTGTCGTCGTCGTGGGCGGTGACGGTCAGGTCACGCTCGGCAACACCGTGATGAAAGGCAATGCCCGCAAAGTCCGGCGTATTTTCAACGGCAAAGTCATCGCCGGATTTGCCGGCGGCACCGCCGATGCTTTTACTCTGTTTGAACGCTTTGAACAGAAGCTGGAACAGCACGGTGGCCGCTTGCAACGCGCAGCGGTCGAGCTGGCCAAAGATTGGCGCACCGATCGCATGCTGCGCCGGCTGGAGGCTCTGCTGATCGTCGCTGACAAGGAATGCTCGCTGATCATCACCGGCAACGGCGATGTCGTGGAAACCGACAATCAATTGCTCGCGATCGGTTCAGGTGGTCCCTATGTGCAAGCCGCCGCCACCGCGTTGCTGGAAAATACCCAGCTCGGCGCCCGCGAAATTGTCGAGAAGAGTCTGAACATTGCCGGCGATATCTGCATTTACACCAATCGCAGTTTGACGATTGAAGAACTGAGTTAAGTCTGTCGAATCGACGTTGCTCCCTCCCCTGTCAAGGGGAGGGTTGGGGTGGGGTAGTATCGCGCTGCGCGTAAATTCCAAGCTGCAGCGCGGAAATTACCCCCTCCCAGCCTCCCCCTTCACAGTGGGAGGAGCAAACAAGCCGCTTTTATCCGCAGTCGGGTAAGCGTAGGAGCAAGAAGTGTCCGATACCATCACCCCAATGACCCCGCGCGAAATTGTTCATGAACTGGACAAGCATATCGTCGGTCAGCAAGCCGCCAAGCGAGCGGTGGCGATTGCGCTGCGCAATCGCTGGCGCCGGCTCAATGTGCCGGCCGATCTGCGCAATGAAATCACCCCGAAAAACATTTTGATGATCGGCCCAACCGGCGTTGGCAAAACCGAAATCGCCCGACGTCTGGCCAAACTGGCCAATGCACCGTTCATCAAGGTTGAAGCCACCAAATTCACTGAAGTCGGTTACGTCGGCAAGGACGTCGATACCATCATCCGCGATCTGGTCGATGTCGCGGTCAAGCTGGTGCGCGAGCAGGAAGTGACCAAGGTCAAGCACCGCGCTGCCGATGCCGCCGAAGAGCGGATTCTGGATGCGTTGCTGCCGCCGCCGCGCAGTTTCAACGACGCCAATCTGGAGCAAAAGACCGACAGCAACACCCGGCAGATTTTCCGCAAGAAGCTGCGTGAAGGTCAGTTGGATGACAAAGAGATTGAGCTCAATGTTGCCGGCCCGGCCATGAATGTCGAGATCATGACGCCACCGGGCATGGAAGAAATGACTTCTCAGCTGCAAAGTCTGTTTCAGGGCCTGGCACCGAACAAAAGCCAGACTCGCAAACTGAAAATCGCCGACGCGATGAAACTGCTGACCGAAGAAGAAGCCGAGAAGCTGGTCAACCAGGAAGACATCAAACAGGTTGCCGTGCAGGCGGTCGAGCAAAACGGCATCGTCTTCATTGACGAAATCGACAAGGTCGCCCGGCGCAGCGAATACGCCGGCGCCGATGTGTCGCGCGAAGGGGTCCAGCGTGATCTGCTGCCGCTGATCGAAGGCTGCACCGTCAGCACCAAATACGGCACCATCCGCACCGATCACATTCTGTTCATCGCCAGCGGCGCGTTCAGCTTTTCCAAACCTTCGGATTTGATTCCCGAGCTGCAGGGCCGTTTGCCAATCCGGGTCGAGCTGAAAGCACTGACAGTCGATGACTTTGTCCGCATCCTGACCGAACCAGATGCCGCCCTGACCAAACAATACGCCGCGCTGCTCGCCACCGAAGGTGTCACGCTGTCGTTCACCGATGATGGCATCCGCCGGTTGGCCGAGATTGCCTTTGCCGTCAACGAAGGCACCGAAAACATCGGCGCGCGTCGCCTGCATACGGTGATGGAACGCTTGCTGGAAGAAGTCTCGTTTGACGCCAAGCAAGGCCAGATCAGCATCGATGCCGCGTTCACCGACCGGCAACTCGGCGAGCTGGCCAAGAACGAAGACTTGAGCCGGTATATCCTGTGATGACAACCGCACTGCCGACCGCAATACATCTGCACAAAGCCTCACGCAAACTGGAGATCCAGTTTACCGATGGTCAAGGCTTTCTGCTCGACGCCGAGTACCTGCGCACGCATTCGCCGTCGGCGGAAGTGCGTGGTCATGGCGTGGGTCAGGAGACGCTGGTGTTCGGCAAGCAAGACGTCGGCATAGTAACGCTGGAGCCGGTCGGCCAGTACGCGATCAAGATTGTGTTTGATGATGGTCACGACAGCGGTTTGTTTACCTGGCAATACTTGTACGAGCTCGGCAGTGAATACCAACAGAAGTGGCAGGCTTACTTGCTGCGTTTGCAGCAGGCTGGCCAGTCGCGCGAGCCAGTGAAAGAGCCACTATTCAAACCGTTGTAAGGACTCGTGTGGGAGCGGCTTTAGCCGCGATGGTTTCACTTGCATCAAATCGCGGCCAAGGCCGCTCCTACAAAAATCGTTTGCCGAAGCAGGTTTGTTCGGCACAGGAAACCGAGATGACAGAGCAAACGCAGCAAGACGGTTCAACGAGTGCCGAACAGACCACGCACTTTGGCTACAAGACCGTTGCCGCCAACGAAAAACAGAAACTGGTCGCCGGTGTGTTCCATTCGGTGGCGCAGAAATACGATATCATGAATGACGTGATGTCATTCGGCGTGCACCGGATCTGGAAGCGTTACGCGCTCGAGATGGCCGGCATTCGGCCGGGTCAGCAGATTCTGGATTTGGCCGGCGGCACCGGCGATCTGGCGGCACTGTTCAGTCCTCGGGTCGGACCAACCGGCAAGGTGATCTGCGCCGATATCAACAGTTCGATGCTCAGTGTCGGTCGCGACAAGCTGACCGATCTGGGTTTGCTGGGCAATCTGGAATTCGTTCAGGCCAATGCCGAGTGCCTGCCGTTTGCCGACAATCAATTCGATGCTGTGACCATTGCCTTTGGTCTACGCAATGTCACCGACAAGGACAAGGCGCTGGCCTCCATGTGCCGAGTGTTGAAACCGGGTGGCCGCCTGCTGGTGCTGGAGTTTTCCAAACCGCAGCACGAGTGGCTCAGCAAAGCCTACGATCTGTATTCGTTCTCGCTGCTGCCGAAGATGGGCAAGCTGATCGCCAATGATGAAGACAGCTATCGGTATCTGGCCGAATCGATCCGGATGCATCCGGATCAGGAGACCCTGAAGCAGATGACGCTAAACGCCGGCTTCGCCAGTTGTGAGGTGTTCAATCTGACTGGCGGTATTGTCGCGCTGCACCGCGCATTCAAAGCCTGATCACGCTGATTGGCATAAGGACATCATGCTGCCGCTACCGATGCTGCAATGGCTGGAACCGGGACTGAACAAGGTGCTGGCGTTGGACCCGGCTACCGCCGCGCGCCTGCCGGCCTTGGCCGGTCGACCGCTGCGGGTGTTGCTGACGCCGTTCAACAGCAGCCTGACGCTGACTGTGAGCGACGGTCAGCTATGCTTTGCCGGCCCGGAGACGGAAGCCGCGATCACGCTGACCGGTTCGCTGCAGGATTTCACCCAGGCCGCGCTGAACCGCGGCGAAATGACCGCCGGCCGCTTGCAGGTGCAAGGCGATGTTGGCGCCGCCCAGCGCTGGCAACAATTCTTTGCCGATTTGCAACCGGATTGGGAAGAAGAGCTGTCGAAATATCTCGGCGATATCGCCGGACCGCAGCTGGCGAATGTGCTGCGTTCCGTTACCAGCTGGTTGAAAACGGCGCTGAGTCAATTGCAGCAAACCGGTGTCGAGTACCTGCAGGAAGAATCGCGGATGTTGGTGGCGCCGGCCGAGCTGCAAGCGTTTCTCGCCGACGTTGATCGGCTGCGCGATGACGCCGAGCGGTTGCTGCAAAAAGCCCGCCTGCAAAGCGGCATGAAGTCGGGAGCGGGTCTGTGAAGTGGTGGCGATTGGCCTGGCGAACGCTGGCTATACTGCGGGTACTGATCCATTACCGGCTGGACCGTGATGTCCGGGTGCGGGAAGCGCGCGGACTGTTGTGGCTGCTGCGTGTCTTGTTCTTCTGGCAACCACGCTGCGCGATCCGTCCGGGTCGCGGTGAACGCCTGCGGCTGGCGCTGGTTGCGCTTGGTCCCATCTTTGTAAAATTTGGTCAGATGCTGTCGACCCGGCGCGATTTGCTGCCGCCGGATCTGGCCGATGCGCTGGCTGAATTGCAGGACAAAGTGCCGCCATTCGATTCGCGCATGGCCGTTCGCGAAATCGAAACCGCACTCGGTCAGTCGGTCAGCACCGCGTTTGCGCGTTTTGACAGCGAGCCGTTGGCATCGGCTTCAGTCGCACAGGTGCATGCCGCGACGCTGCTCGACGGTCATGATGTCGTGGTCAAGATTATCCGGCCGGGCATACGTGAACAGATCCGTGCCGATCTGGAGTTGCTGCACGCGCTGGCGCGGCTGATCGAGTGGCTGCACGTCGACGGCCCACGGCTGCGGCCGCGGGAAGTGATTGCCGATTACGAGCACACCTTGCTCGATGAACTCGATCTGCGCATCGAGGCCGCCAACACCACCACGTTGAAGCGCAACTTTGCTGACGGCGAATTGCTGTACGTGCCGGATATCCACTGGTCGCTGGTGCGGGAAAATCTGCTGGTCATCGAACGCATTCATGGCATTCCGATCGGCGATGTCGAGGCACTGCGCCGGGCTGGTGTCGACATGGCGGAGTTGTCGGCCCGTGGCGTCCGGATTTTTTTCACGCAAGTATTCCGCGACCGCTATTTCCATGCCGACATGCATCCCGGCAATATTTTTGTCGATGTCAGCAATCCGAAGAAGCCCCGCTACATCGCCATCGACTGCGCCATCATGGGTTCGCTGTCGGAACGCGATCAGGTCTATCTGGCGGAAAACTTTGTCGCATTTTTCAACCGTGACTATCGCCGCATTGCCGAGCTGCATGTCGAGTCCGGCTGGGTTCCGGCCGGCACCAAGGTCGAAGCGTTTGAAGCGGCCGTTCGGGCAAACTGCGAACCGATATTTGGCAAGCCGCTGGCAGAAATTTCGTTCGGCGTATTTCTGCTGCAACTATTCCAGACCGCGCGCCGGTTCAACATGAGCGTGCAACCGCAGCTGGTGTTGTTGCAGAAAACGCTGTTCTACATTGAAGGACTCGGCCGCCAGCTCTATCCCGAGCTGGATCTTTGGCAAACCGCCAAACCGTATCTGGAAGAGTGGACCCGCGAACGCACCAGTCCGCGTCGACTGTTGAAGCGGCTGGCCGAACGGGCGCCGATCTGGCTGAACGATGTCCCGGCGTTGCCGGAGCTCGCCATCAACGCGCTGAAAGCGCGCGCCGAAGGCAGCCATGTTCATGATCTCGGCCGGCAATTGCGCAGCCTGTTCGCCCGTGAAGCCCGGCAACGGGCGGCGATGCAGCGGCAATTGGCCGGTATCGTGCTGCTGACGCTGGGTGTGGCGGCGCTACTCGCGCCGATCATGCCCCCGGCCGTGGGCGCGGTGCTGGCGGCCGGTGGTGCCTATCTGGGACTGACCGGTAGCTGGGCGCGTCGGCGCTGAGCGGGTTGGTTGAGTTGGTTGCGGTGTGTTCCTGACATGGTTGCGACACTTCCTGCTTTCTTGTGGGTCGGTCGGGTGGGTTCCAGACACGGCTGCGACACTCCGTACGTTCCAGTAGGTCGGTCGGGTGGGCTCCAGACACGGCTGCGACACTCCGTTCGTTCCAGTAGGTCGGTCGGGCGTGTTCCAGACACGCCTGCGACACTCCCCACGTCCCTGTGGGTCGCGATTTGCAACATTTGTCGTGGGCGGGGGGGGTTGGGATCGGAGTAACATGAACTCCCTTTAGCGGCCGTGGTCGATAGGGGCCGGTTTGGCTGCGTTGTCGCCGGACCGTTGGGCGAGAATTAAATGGGCAGGGAGTGTGGAGCCAACATGAGTGATTGCATTTTCTGTCGCATCATTGCCGGCCAGATTCCGGCCAGCATGGTTTATCAGGATGAACACGTCGTGGCGTTCAAGGACATTCATCCCAAAGCCAGCGTGCATGTGCTGGTGGTGCCGCGCAAACACATCGCGACGCTGGCCGATGCCGAAGCGGTCGATCAGAGCCTGCTCGGTCACATGATGCTGGCGCTGCCAAAAGTGGCGCAAAGCCAGGGCCTCGACACCGGCTTTCGCACGGTGCTGAACACCGGCCATGGCGGCGGTCAGGAAGTGTTTCATATGCATTTTCACGTACTCGGTGGCAAAGCGCTGCCGTTCACTGTTTGAGCGCATCTCGCGCAGAGGTTGAATCATGATTGGCTTCAAGGAAATTCTGGTCATTCTGTTGATCGTGTTGCTGGTGTTCGGCTCGAAGAAGCTGGCCAACATCGGTTCCGATCTGGGCGCCGCCATCAAGGGCTTCAAGAAATCGATGGCTGACGGTGAAGCCGAGCATGACAAGGAAAAGGCCGACAAAGCCGCAGCGATTGACGCACCGAAAGACGACAAGAAATAACAGGAACTGAGCAGTGTTCGACGTTGGCTTCACCGAACTGGTCCTGATTGGCTTGGTCGCGCTGCTGGTACTGGGCCCGACCAAGATGTTGGAGCTGTCCCGCATCGCCGGCCGCTGGGCTGGTCGTCTGCGCCGGCAATTCAATGAGGTCAAGGATGATATTGACCGCGAATTGAAGCTGGAGGACATGCGCCGCAAGCTGGCCGAAGAAGAGCGCGCGCTGCGCGACAATCTCGATGTGAAAGCGGCGGTTGGTGCCAACCTGCCCAGCATCGATCCGCTGCATGACATCGCGGCAACGCCAGCACCGACGCCGGCGCCGACACCGACCCCTGCAACAGACCCCAAACCCGTGACCGCCCCGACTCCGGTAGCCGCCGCTGGCAGCAATGCCATGCCAGTACAAGCGCAGATGGATCTGGGTCAGAGTCATCATCCGGCGCAGCCGCAGGCTGAGGCCGGCAACACCACCAGCAAGGATGCGGCAACGTGAGTGCAACGCCGGGCCGCGCCCGTGAAATGCCGCTGGTTGCGCATTTGCTGGAACTGCGCAATCGCCTGATGAAAGCGGCACTGGCCGTGCTGATCTGCCTGTTTCCGCTGATGTATTACTCCAACGAACTGTTTGCGTTGTTTGCCAAGCCGCTGGTCAAGTATCTGCCGGCCGGCTCGATGCTGATCGCCACCGATGTGGCTTCGCAGTTTTTCGCGCCGTTCAAACTGGCACTGGTAGCGGCTTTGCTGATCGCCATGCCGGTAGTGATTTATCAAATCTGGGCGTTTATCGCGCCCGGTTTGTACAAGCACGAGAAAAGCCTGACCCGGCCGATTCTGGTCTCGGCCGTGCTGCTGTTCTACACCGGCATCGCGTTCGCCTATTTTCTGGTGTTCCCGGTCGTGTTCGGTTTCTTTGCCACCATCCAGATTGAAGGCGTGACCTACATGCCGGACATCAGCATGTATCTGGATTTCGCGCTGTTCATGTTCATCGCGTTTGGCATCAGTTTCGAGATTCCGGTGATTGTGCTGCTGCTGGTCAAGATGGGTGTGGTGCCGGTGCAAAAGCTGAAAGACTGGCGCCCCTACATGATCGTCATGGCCTTTGTGATCGCGGCCATCCTGACGCCGCCGGATCCGGTTTCGCAAACCATGATGGCGCTGCCGATGTGCCTGCTGTATGAGCTCGGCGTATTTGCCGCCCGAATGCTCAGCAAGCCCAAAGCGGAAGCCGGCGAAGAATCAACGGCAAGCTAGTGCGCGGCAACTGTCCGCGGCTCACAAAAATACTGCGCCGCTTCGTTCGCTGCGACCCGCAAGGTTGGCAGCGGCGCTGCGGCGCCTGTCATCGGTTTATCTGTCGAGAAAGCTCATGAGCCAAACCGCTTCGCTGTCTGCTTTGCTCTCAACGCTGTTGTTTGCCGTGTTGCCCGCCGATGCTGGCGCGTCGGATTCCGCGCTGCTTCGCTGCCGCGCCATCAGCGATGATGCCGCGCGACTGACCTGTTATGACGCGCTGACCCCGGCGGTGCTGAACTTGTCCGAGACCGCCAAAGTACCGATGGCGGAAGCCGAAGCCGAAACCCGCGCAGCAACACCTGCAGCAGTTGCCCCAGCAAGTACCGCAAAAGCAGCCGCACCAGCGTCACCAACCATACGTGCGCAGACCGCTGACGAGTTCGGTCTGGAGCGGAAAGCACAAGCCGAAAATCTGGAAGCGATCGAGAGCCGCATTGTTGGCGAATTCCGGGGCTGGGACAGCAAAACCAAATTCGCGCTGGAAAATGGCCAGGTCTGGGCGATCAGCGATGGCAGCAGCGCGACCTACCGCTTGATGGATCCGGTGGTCCGGGTCGAGCGCGGCGTGTTCGGCTCGTTCATGCTGAAAATCGAAGGCGTCAATCGTTCGCCGAAAGTCAAACGGGTCAAATAAGTCGCGCGACACATGTGGATCGATATCGGCGTCAATATCGGCGCCAAGCAATTTGCTGACGATCAGGCGGCGGTTGTGCAGCGGGCCGTGGCAGCCGGTGTCGACACGATGCTGTTTACCGGCACGTCGCTGAGCGAAAGCGCGGCGTTGTTGTCGCTGGCTGAGCGCTATCAGCAATACACGACCGTCGGCGTTCACCCTCATCATGCCAGCGACTGGCAGGCCGACAGCAGCGCCGCGCTACGCGCGCTGGCTGGTTATCCCCGCGTGTGCGCCATCGGCGAATGCGGGCTCGATTTCAATCGCAATTTTTCCCCACCGGCGGCGCAGGAGCAGGCCTTTGTGGCACAGCTGGCGCTGGCGGCCGAATTATCGCTGCCAGTGTTTCTGCATTGTCGCGACGCCCACGATCGCTTCCTGCACTTGCTACTGCCTTGGTTACCGCGCCTGCCCGGTGCCGTGCTGCATTGTTTTACCGGCAGCCGCCGGGAATTGGCCGAATGCCTTCAACAAGGCCTGTTCATCGGTATCACCGGCTGGATCTGCGATGAGCGCCGTGGCCAGGAATTGCTGGCAATGCTGCCGGAGATTCCGCTTGATCGTTTGCTGCTGGAAACCGATGCGCCCTGGTTGCTACCGCGCGATTTGAAGCCAGCGCCAAAAGATCGGCGCAACGAGCCGGCTTACCTGCCCCACATCGCGGCAACGGTTGCCCGCCAGCTTGGCATTCAACTCGCGCAGCTGGCGACCCAGACCAGCGCCAATGCCCGCCGCCTGTTTGCCCTGCCCGGCACCGGCTGATATCCGCGATTCACAATGGCCCGTGTATCATGGCCGCCGGAGTGCACTTGCCAACCGGGCAACGCGTGCCATCACGAATTCCGTCATGCCAACGAACAGGGACTGCCTACATGTCTGATGGTCATCAACTGGCGCTGATGCGGCAACGCCGCTTTTTGCCGTTCTTCTGCACCCAGTTTCTCGGCGCGTTCAACGACAACCTGTTCAAAATTGCGCTGGTGTTGCTGGTCACCTACAGTGGCCTGTACAGCGATGGCCAGATCGGTTTGCTGACCAATATTGCCAACGGGCTGTTCATATTGCCGTTTTTTTTGTTCTCGGCGACGTTTGGCCAGCTGGCTGACAAGCTGGAGAAAACCATTTTGATTCGCGCCACCAAACTGCTGGAAATCAGCATCATGGTGATCGCGGCCATCGGTTTCCACTTCCACCACATGCCGACCTTGTTGGCGGCACTGTTTCTGATGGGTACCCACTCAACGCTGTTTGGGCCGGTCAAGTACGGCATTCTGCCGCAGCACCTGCATCGCGATGAGCTGATCGGCGGCAACGGCCTGATCGAGATGGGAACGTTTGTGGCCATCATGCTAGGTCAATTAGTCGCTCCATTCTTTATGAAATCAGGCTTGGTGGCTGAGGCGACATTTATGATGATTGGCGTTGCAGTGATTGGCTACCTGACAGGGCGCAAGGTACCGGCGGCACCGCCAACGGATCCTTTACTGAAGATTAATTGGAACTTCATCACCGAAACTTCACGCCTTCTCAAATATGCCGCTTCACAGCGCGTTGTATTCCTCGCCATTCTGGGCATCTCCTGGTTCTGGTTTTATGGAGCGATTGTGCTGGCACAAATGCCGGCATATGCCAAGCAAACTCTCGGTGGCAATGAAGATGTTTTTGCTTTGCTCTTGGCGATGTTCACGATTGGAATCGCCATCGGTTCATTGTTGTGTGAGCGGTTATCACAAGGTCGAATTGAAATTGGACTGGTGCCGTTTGGTTCGATTGGGTTGACCGTGTTTGCGCTCGATCTGGCTTTCGCGAGTAAGCTGCCGCATAGCGATGCTCTATTGACAGTTGGAATGTTTATCGCTCAATCCGGTAGCTTCCGCATATTGGCCGACCTCCTCCTCATCGGCCTATTTGGTGGTTTCTACATCGTGCCTCTCTACACGATGGTGCAAACCCGAACTTCTGAAAATATGGTTTCAAGAGTCATTGCCGCCAATAACGTAATGAACGCGGCTTTCATGGTCGTAGCGGCCGGCTTGGGCGCTGGGCTTCTTGCAGCGGGTGTAAGCATTCCACAGCTATTTCTAATTACGGCGTTGCTGAATGCCGCCGTGGTGATCTATCTCTACAAACTGGTACCGGAATTTCTGCTGCGCTTTGTCGCCTGGATATTGATCAACACGCTGTATCGTTTGCGCGAAAGCGGCATGAAACAGATTCCGGCCGAAGGCCCGGCCGTGTTGGTTTGCAATCACGTCAGCTTCGTCGACGCCATCATCATTGCGGCTGCTGTGCCGCGGCCGGTGCGGTTCGTGATGTACCACGGCATTTTCAAGATACCGGTGCTGTCCTGGCTGTTCCGTACGGTCAAGGCCATTCCGATTGCGCCAGCGAAAGAAGATGCGGCAATGAAAGAACGGGCGCTGGATGCGGTGGCCGCCGCGCTGGCCGCCGGTGAAGTGGTCTGCATTTTTCCCGAAGGAAAAATCACCAGCGATGGCAACATCAACGAATTCCGCCCGGGCGTTGAAGACATCATCAAGCGCACGCCGGTGCCAGTGGTACCGATGGCGCTGCGCGGTCTCTGGGGTAGCTATTTTTCCCGCAAGGACGGCGCCGCATTTCGCGGCTTGCCGTGGAAGCTGTGGATGAAGGTCGAGCTCGTTGCCGAAGCACCATTGGCACCGGCCGCCGTTAGCGCGGTGGATTTGCAGCAGCGTGTGCAAGCGCTGCGTGGTGAGTTGGCTTGAAGCTACGCTTCGGTTTTCGTGACCACTTTCAGCGCAAGCACAGTTTGCGCTGGCATATGAGTTTATTGCTGCTGGTCTCCGGCAGCGTCGGTTTGCTTGGCTCGCGCTTGCTATTGCAACAAGGCTGGGAAAACGTCATTGGCCGCTATCCGTTGGCTGTTTTAATGGGTTACCTCGCCTTCATCCTGTCATTTTGGCTGTGGTTGATATGGGTGCGGTGGCAGTATTCCGACCGTGAGCTGGAGCAATTTGATGTTGAGCCAGGCGGCATCGACCGTACGCAGAAGATCGGTGACCATAGCAATGTGCTGGACTGGTTTGATATTCCGGATGCTGAGGGTATCGGTTGTCTGATCATCGCTGTGTTGGTCTTTCTCGCTGCGCTTTTCTTTGGCGGCTGGTTACTGATAAGTGATGCCGCGATTGTGATGACGGATGTCGCTGTGCAGTTCCTGTTTGCGGGTTTGCTGACGCGCCGACTTAAGTATGTTTCCAATGCACATTGGCTAGGTTCAATTCTTGCCGTCACGTTTTGGCCAATGCTGTGGACGCTCGTGGCGGCAATAGTCCTGGGTTTTGCCATCAGCGTGGTATGTCCGCAAGCCCATAGCTTGCGGGATGCGTTTGCTACCAGTTGTCGTCGTCTGTAAAGGAGTCAAGTGTCATGGCCGGTGGTGCCAATCCTGTTAAAGCCATTATTTCGGCGCTGATCGCCAACGGTGCGATTGCGTTGGCAAAATTTGTCGCGGCGGCGATTACCGGTTCCGGTTCGATGCTGGCCGAGGCGGTGCACTCGACCGCCGACTGCGGCAATCAGTTGTTGTTGTTGCTTGGCCTGAAGCAGGCGAAGAAGCCGCCATCGCCGGATTTTCCGCTTGGCTACGGCAAGGAAACCTATTTCTGGTCGTTCATCGTCGCGCTGATGCTGTTCAGCCTTGGCGGCGTGTTCTCGATTTACGAAGGCTGGCACAAGCTGCATCAACCAGAGCCGCTGAGTTATCCGATGGTGGCGTTGGCTGTGCTCGGTTTCGGCATCATCGCCGAAGGCTTGTCGATGCGCGCCTGCCTGCACGAGGTCAACAAGTCGCGTGGCCGGCAAACGCTGTGGCAGTGGTTCAAGCATTCGCGCAACGCCGAGCTGGTGGTGATTTTCGGCGAGGACTTGGCCGCACTGCTGGGTTTGAGTTTTGCGTTTATTGCTGTGCTGGTGGCGTGGATCACCGGCAATCCGATGTATGACGCGATTGGCAGCATTGCGATCGGCGTGTTGCTGGTGGTGGTGGCGTTCTTTGTCGGCACCGAAGTCAAGGCCTTGCTGGTGGGTCAGGGGGTTGAGGATCGCACCCGTCAGGACATGATCGGTTTTCTGGAACAGCAGCCAGACGTGCATCAGGTTTTCAATTGCGTAACCTTGCAGCTGGGTCCGGATGTGATGGTGGCGGTGAAAGTCAAAATGCGCCCGCTGGTCAGTGCTACCGATTTGATCGATGCCATCAACCGCACCGAGAAAGCATTCAAGCAGCAGTTCCCGCAGGTGTTGTGGCTGTTCTTCGAACCGGACCACCGCGACTGATTCGACCTTAACCAGCCTTATACCCCGGCCGCCGTTTGCGCGGCCGGGCTGCGCGCCTCGCCGCCGCCTGCCCTTCCCTGTTTGTCGATGCCCTGCTGCGTTGCTGCAACGCAGCAGCGGCTGACGCCATCCCCTTTTTTGCTCGCCACTAACTGGTACTAATCACCAGGCCGGAGACGGTCGGCCGCTTTTGCCGGCCTTCATACGTGCCGTTTCCCGGTCTGGACCGCTGTGTCGGTAATCCTGTGCTACTTTTTTTTGACGCACTGTTCAATGCATGGGTGGCGTCCCGGCCATCGCAACGGTGCCGGTAGCGGCCGCAACAAGGAACTCACACGGTGACCTCTCGCTCCCCTGTCGCCCTCGTCACGATGGCGGCGCTTACGCTTGTCCTGGTCATGCTGGCGGCCACCGTCTGGTGGCAAGGCCTGCTGGTGGCCGTGATTCTGAACGCCGGCATGGTGTGGTTGGCGCAAGCCCCGAACGACCGCGCGCCGGTTGACGACAGTGCCGTGCGTCAGGCCGAGAGCCTGCGTCAATTCACAGATGAACTGACCCGGCTGCGCGATTTGATTCAGCAAGTGTTGCCGGTCTGGGTCAGCAACATGGATCTGGTCCGCAGCCAGACCGAAGACGCAAGCAATGGCCTGACCCAGCGCTTTGCCGGCATTAACCAGAAACTCGGTGCGGCGATTTCGGGCAACGCTGCCGAGAACAGCGCCGAGGGTGTGCTGATGGTCATCCGCAGTGCCCAGACCGAGTTGCCGGCGGCGGTGCAGGCACTTGAACAAACGCGCGGTGCCCGTGACAACTTTCTCCATGAGATCAGCGGCCTGACCCGGTTCATTGAAGAGCTGGTCCAGATGGCCAGCGATGTCGGCAAGCTGGCCTCGCAAACCAATCTGCTGGCGCTCAATGCCGCCATCGAAGCCGCTCGTGCCGGCGAGTCCGGTCGCGGCTTTGCCGTGGTCGCCGACGAGGTGCGCAAGCTGTCGACGCTGTCCGGTGAAACCGGCAAACGCATTACCGAAAAAGTCGGCCATGTCAGTGCGGCGGTGAAAGAAGTGGTTGAACAGGCGGCGGCCATTTCCGCGCAAGAGCAGGAGCTGATCGAAAGCGCCGGCGGCACCGTGCAGAAAGTGCTGACCGAATTCGCCGACAGCGTCACGGTGCTGGAACAGCGCATTGCGTTCCTGCAGCAGACCGGCAGCGACGTCGAACAAACCATCAACGCGGTGCTGGTCGATCTGCAATTCCAGGACCGGGTCAGTCAGATTCTTTCCCATGTCAGTCAGGACGTCAGCCGGTTGCGCGATGCCATCGCCAACGGTGAGGTGCCGCCGGTGCAGCAGTGGCTGCAGTCGCTGGAGCGAACCTATACCACCGGTGAACAGCGTTCGGCCCATCGCGGCAGCAAAGAGACTGCTGCTGAACAATCTTCCGTGACATTTTTTTAAGAGGTCTTTATGTCGAAAACCATTTTGGTCGTGGACGACTCTTCCAGCTTCAGGCAGGTGGTCAGCATGGCACTGAAAGGCGCCGGCTACGACGTTGTCGAAGCCGGTGACGGCAAGGACGCGCTCGGCAAACTCGATGGTCGCAAAATCAATTTGATTGTCTCCGACGTCAACATGCCGGTGATGGATGGCATCAGCTTCGTGACCGCGGCCAAGCAGCTGGCGGCTTACAAATTTACGCCGGTGATCATGCTGACAACCGAATCGGGTGATGACATGAAAGCCAAAGGCAAAGCGGCCGGCGTCAAGGCCTGGGTGGTCAAGCCGTTCCAGCCACCGATTCTGCTCGATGCCGTAGCCAAACTGATTCTGCCCTGAGGTGTGCGATGCCGATCCAGCTCAAACGCAAAGGCGAGTTCATCCGCGTTCACATCGAAGGTGGCCTGAATATCTACTGCGCCAGTGAAGCGAAAGAGCAGCTGCTGCAGGCGCTGGCCAAAGGCCAGGATCTGGAAGTGGATTTGTCTGATCTGGATGAGCTCGATACCGCCGGCGTGCAACTGATGTTGATGCTCAAACAGGAAGCGCAGCGTTGCAACAAGAGCTGCGCGTTCATCAATCACGGCCCGGCAGTGCGCGAAGTGATCGATTTGCTCAATCTGGCCAGTGCATTGGGTGACCCGGTGGTGATCCCGGCCTGACCTGACATGACTTGAGCTGAGGACCTGACTATGGATTTGGATTCTGCCCGCGGTGCCCTGGTTCAGGAATCGCGCGAGCTCTTGATCGCGATGGAGGCCGGCCTGCTCGATATCGAGCAGAACGGCATGTCCACCGATGCGATCAATGCGGTATTCCGCGCGGCGCACACCATCAAGGGTTCGGCCGGCCTGTTTGCGCTGGATCACATCGTCAGCTTCACCCATGTCATGGAAAACGTGTTGGACCGGGTCCGTTCTGGCCGGCTTGGTCTGGACGAACAGATGCTGTCGGTGCTGCTGGCAAGCGGTGACTACCTGAGCAAATTGATCGACGGCATCGATGCTCAGCGGGACGACATCGAGCCGGATGCGCCGCTGCGCGCGCTGCTGCTGCAACAGTTGTCTGATTACCTGCCGAATGAAAACAAGGACGTGGTTGCTACCGCCAAGCCGGAACCGGCAGTGGAAGTGATGAACGCCGAACGCGGTGGCAGTGACTCCTGGCATATCTCGCTGCGCCTGTCGCCCGATGTGCTGCGCAGTGGCATGGACCCGCTGTCTTTCCTGCGCTACCTCGGCAAACTCGGTCGCATCGTGTACATGAACACGCTGACCGAGACGCTGCCGGCGGCGGCAGAATTTGATCCGGAAACCTTGTATCTGGGTTTCGAAATCGAGTTCGAATCCGAGGCAGACAAGCAAACCATTGAAAACGTCTTCGAGTTTGTCCGGGAAGAATCGGTCATCCGCATCCTGCCGCCACACAGCAAGGTCGATGCCTACGTTGCCCACATCAAGAGCCTGCCGGAAGAGCCACAACTGCTCGGCGAAATTCTGGTGGCCTGCGGCGCGCTGACCCGGACCGAACTTGAACACGTGCTCGGTATGCAGTCCGATGCACCGGGCCAGAAGCCGCCGATTGGCACGCTGCTCGTTGAAGAGCAGGTCGTGCATCCAGGCGTGGTCTCGGCAGCGCTGACCAAGCAACAGGAAAAGCACGAGAAGAAGCAACACGAACAACGCTTCATCAAGGTCGATGTCGACAAGCTCGATGCCTTGATCAATCTGGTCGGCGAACTGGTCATTGCCGGCGCCGCCGCCCAATTGGCGGCGAAAACCGACGGCTCGACCGCAACTCAGGAATCCACCGCTACCGTCGGTGAACTGGTCGAGAACATTCGCGACGCAGCGCTCAGCCTGCGCATGGTGCCGATTGGCGAAGTGTTCCAGCGCTATCCGCGCGTGGTTCGCGACATCAGCAAGGATCTGGGCAAGAAGATCGAGCTGGTGATCTCCGGCGCCGAAACCGAGCTGGACAAATCCATGGTCGAGAAGCTGGCCGACCCACTGACCCACATTGTCCGCAATGCCATCGATCACGGCATCGAGTCGGTCGAGCGACGACAGGCCGCCGGCAAACCAGCGACTGGCACGCTGCGGCTGCACGCCTACCACGACTCCGGCAGCATCGCGATCGAGATCAGCGACGACGGCGCTGGCCTGAACAAGGAACGCATTCGCAACAAAGGCATCGAGCGCGGTCTGATCACCGCCGAACAGCAACTGAGCGACCAGGAAATCTACCGGTTGATTTTCGAACCGGGTTTTTCAACCGCCGAGCAAATCACCAATCTGTCAGGTCGCGGCGTCGGCATGGATGTGGTGCGCAAGAACATCGATGCGCTGCGTGGCGAAGTGGAAGTGGAAAGCCGCGAAGGCGAAGGCGCCACGGTCCGCATTCGCTTGCCGTTGACGCTGGCGATCATCGATGGCTTCCAGGTTTCAGTGGCCGGTGCAGCGTTTGTGCTGCCGCTGGAAATGGTCAAGGAGTGCGCCGATCTGATCGCGGCCGATGTCTATCGCAATCTGGTCAGCCTGCGCGGCGAACCGCTGCCATTCATCCGGCTGCGTGAATTGTTTGCGGTCGAGGGCGCGCAACCGCAGCGGGAAAGTCTGGTCGTGGTCCAGTACGGCGGTCAACGGGTCGGCCTGGTGGTCGACAGCCTCGTTGGCGAGCTGCAAGCCGTGATCAAGCCGCTCGGTGCGTTGTTCCGCGACATGCGCGGCATCAGTGGCTCGACCATTCTCGGCAACGGTCAGGTCGCCTTGATTCTCGATGTTCCCAATTTGGCGCACAGCGTAACCGCCCAACATGTCACGACAACCAGTCAGTCGGCGCCGCGGGCGCTGAGCTCTACCCATTGATACAACGCAGGAGAATCTGCACATGCAGTGGTTCAATCAATTGAAGCTCGCCACCAAGCTGCTGGCTTCCTTTATAACGGTAGCCATTATCGCAGCGGTGATTGGCTATATCGGCACGGCCAGCATGGACCAGATCAACGGCCTGATGACCAGCATGTACAACGACCGGTTGGTGCCAATCAAGGACATCGGCACAATGCGCGTCAATGCAGCTGACAACTTCCGCCGCATGTATGAGGTCGTCACGGCCACCGACAACAAGCAAATTGCCGAGACGGAAGAAAAAATAAAAGACAGCCGTAAGGCGATCGAAGAGGCCTGGCAAGCCTACACCTCGACTGAATTGGTTGAGGCCGAGAAAGTGGCGATCGAAAAAATCAATGCGATTTCGCCGAAATACCTGGAGTCGGCCGACCGCGTCATTGCGTTGGCGAGTCAAGGTAAACGCGACGAAGCCGCCAGCGTACTGACCAACGAAACCCGATTGTTCTATAACGATCTGCGCAAACTACGCCAGGAACTCAATGACATCAATGTCAAGGTGGCCGAGGAAGCCAACGCCGAAGGCGACGCCGTCGCAGCGAAAATCAGCAAGCTGCTGACCGGTCTGATGATCGGAGGCTTTCTGATCTCGCTGGCGCTGGGGCTGCTGGTAACACGGGTGATCGTCAAGCAACTCGGTGGCGAGCCGGATTATGCGGCGATGGTGGTCAAACAGGTTGCCGATGGCGACCTGACCGTCGAGGTTCAGATCAAGCCCGGCGACACCACCAGCCTGCTGGCGGCCATGAAAGGCATGACCGACAAACTGCGCAGCGTGATGTCGGATGTGCGCAGCTCGGCCGATACGCTCGCTTCCGCGTCTGAGCAAATCTCTGCCTCGGCGCAGGCGCTGTCGCAAAATGCCTCCGAACAGGCGGCCAATGTCGAAGAAACCTCGGCCTCGGTCGAAGAAATTTCGGCGACGGTGGCACAGAACTCCGAGAACGCCAAAGTCACCGATGACATCGCCACCAAATCGTCCAGCGATGCCAATCAGGGTGGCGAAGCCGTGCGCCAGACCGTCGCAGCGATGAAGCAAATCGCCGACAAGATTTCCATCATCGATGACATCGCCTACCAGACCAATCTGCTGGCACTGAACGCTGCCATTGAAGCCGCGCGCGCTGGCGATCACGGCAAGGGCTTTGCCGTGGTGGCCGCGGAAGTGCGCAAGCTGGCCGAGCGCAGTCAGGTCGCGGCGCAGGAAATCGGCGGCGTTGCCAGTGGCAGCGTCACGGTGGCCACCCGCGCCGGCAGCCTGCTTGATGAACTGTTGCCTTCGATTCGCAAGACTGCCGATCTGGTGCAGGAAATCTCGTCGGCATCGCGCGAACAGACGGCCGGTCTGGAACAGATCAACACCGCCGTTTCGCAGCTTTCGCAAACCACCCAGATGACCGCTTCGGCGTCGGAAGAGCTGTCATCAACGTCCGAGGAAATGAGCTCTCAGGCGGTGCAGCTGCAGGAAATGGTCGCCTACTTCAAAACCGGTGAAGCCGAAACCCGCGTCCGCAAAGCTGACAAGCCGCAACGCGTCGCCGCCAAGCCTGGGATCATCAAGTCGCGTGCCAGTATGGCGGCGACGTCGTCAGTTGATGAGTCGGCATTCACCCGCTTCTGAGCTGAGGTAATCATGGCCCAATTACCTGCAGTGGCCGCCGGCGGCAAAAGTCTGCAAACCGACGCCGGCGCTTGCCAGTACCTGACCTTTACCCTGGGTGGCGAGGCCTTTGCCATTCCGATTGAGCACGTTCGTGAAATCATCGAGTTCAACGGTCTGACCACCATTCCGATGATGCCGCCGTTCTTGCGCGGCGTGATCAATCTGCGCGGTGCCGTGGTGCCGGTGGTGGATCTGCAGGCGCGCTTTGGTCGCGGTGAAACCGAGATCAACAAACGCACCTGCGTCATCATCGTTGAACTGACTCACGATGACGAAACCCCGTCGATCGGCATCATGGTTGATGCCGTCAACGAGGTGCTGTCGGTCGAGCGCAACCGGCTGGAAGCCAAACCGGCGTTCGGCACCAAGATTCGTGCCGACTTCATCGATGGCATTCTGAATCTCGATGGCCGCTTCATCATCACGCTGGATATCCAGCAGGTGTTGTCGATTGACGAAATGGCCTCGCTGATCGGCGTGACGGACCGGCCGGATGCGCTGTTGGCGCAGGAAAACGGTGCCGCATGATGGCTGCAGCCACGCTTGACCGGTCGCTGAGCGACGCCGATTTCCGGCTCTTTCAGAAGCTGTTCTATGAGGCTATCGGGCTGCACCTGTCGGCGCAGAAAAAAATGCTGGTCACCGGCCGCCTCAACAAGCGGCTGGGTCAGCTTGGCTTGCCATCGTTTCGCGCTTACTACGATCTGCTGGCCGGCGATACCGGCGGCGAGGAAATGCAGCAGGCCATCGATCTCATCACCACCAATGAGACCTTCTTCTTTCGCGAGAACAAGCATTTCGACATCCTGAAAAAAGACATCATCCCGGCGCGGCCGCCGGGCCACACTCTGAAAGTGTGGAGCGCGGCTTGTTCCACCGGCGAAGAGCCGTACTCGATTGCGATGGTGCTGCATCAGGCGCTTGGCAACAGTGGCT
Source organism: Permianibacter fluminis (assembly GCF_013179735.1). Taxonomy (NCBI): domain Bacteria; kingdom Pseudomonadati; phylum Pseudomonadota; class Gammaproteobacteria; order Pseudomonadales; family Pseudomonadaceae; genus Permianibacter; species Permianibacter fluminis. The sequence goes on from NZ_JABMEG010000001.1 coordinate 883,537, forward strand.
GGGAGTTGCAGGCCACCGACATCAGCACCCGGGTGTTGCAGAAAGCCCGGCGCGGCCTGTATCCGATGGATCGCATCGATGGCATTCCACCGGAGCTGCTGAAAACCTATTGCCTGCGTGGTCGGGGCGAATACGAAGGCATGCTGCTGATCGACAAGGCGCTGCGCGATAAGGTGCAGTTTGCCCAGCTCAACCTGATGAGCATTCCGGCCGACATGCGCGGCTTTGATCTGGTGTTTCTGCGCAATGTGATTATCTATTTCGACAACGAGACCAAGCAGCGCGTGCTCAACACCATTTGTGATCGGCTGAGACCCGGTGGCTGGCTGTTTCTCGGCCACTCCGAGTCCTTGGCCGGCATGAATGTGCCGCTGGTTGCGGTCAGCCCGTCGGTGTATCGCCGACGCGCGGCCACGGCGGCCAGTTGAGTGCGCTGCTGCCGGCATGCCTGATGGATACGCTGTTCCTACATCCGGGCGAATTGTATGCAGGCCGGCGATTGCTGTTGCTGAAAACGATTTTGGGTTCCTGCGTCGCGGTGACCTTGTGGCATCCGGCAACAAAAATGGCAGGCATGTGCCATTTTGTTCTGCCGCAACGCCTGCGCCATGGTCAGCCGAGCGTCAGCGATTGTGACGGTCGCTACGGTCAGGATGCGATTGAGTTTCTGTTGGCAGCGGCGCGCGCGACGGATGCGGTGCCGGCGCATTTTCAGGTCGGGGTGTTTGGCGGTGCCAGCATCAACCAGACCGGGCTGCGTTCGGTGACGATAGGCGCCAACAACGCCCAGCTGGCACAACAGCGCTTGCAGCAAACGGGTTTTCGGATTGATCAAATGGATATCGGTGGCAGAGGCAGTCGCGTCTTGCAGCTGAATACCGAAACCGGAGTCACGGCTTTGAAATATCACTATCTCGATGCGGACAAGGATGATCGGGTGGTACGCGGGAGGATGCCGACATGAGCATCCGGGTGATGATCGTCGACGATTCGGCGGTGGTGCGGCAGGTGCTGCAGCAACAACTGGACAGGAACCGCGATATCGAAATCATTGCGACCGCGCCTGATCCGATCTTTGCCTTGGAGAAGTTGAAATCGATTTGGCCGGACGTGCTGATCGTCGATATCGAAATGCCGCGCATGGATGGCCTGACCTTTCTGCGCCAGATCATGGCAACCCGGCCGACCCCGGTGATCATCTGCTCGACGCTGACCGAAGCTGGCGCCGATATCACGCTGCAAGCCTTGTCGGCCGGCGCCTTTGCCATCATCACCAAACCCAAGACCGGTTTGCGCGACTACATCGTCGACAGTTCAGAAGATCTGGCCTCGGTGGTGCGGGAAGCGGCGGCTGCCCGCATGGACCGGATGCGGACGGCCGCGCCCACCGCAAGAGCCGCGGTGCAGAAAGGCGAACCCTTGGCGCGGCCGAAATTGACCGCCGATGAAATTCTGGCGGCACCGAGTGGCAACATGAATGTGCCGATGACGGAAAAATTCATCGCCATCGGTTGCTCTACCGGTGGCACCCAGGCGCTGGAGGTGGTGCTGACGGCGTTGCCGCGCACCAGTCCCGGCATCGTCGTGGTGCAGCATATGCCCGAGCAGTTCACCCGCAGCTTCGCCAGTCGGCTGAATACCTTGTCGCAAATCGAAGTCAAGGAAGCGGAAACGGGTGATCGCATCATGCCGGGCCGGGCACTGATAGCGCCCGGTGGCAAGCATCTGCTGGCCAAGCGCAGTGGCGCGCAATATTACGCCGAAGTGATGGACGGGCCGCTGGTCAGTCGACACCGGCCCTCGGTCGATGTGCTGTTCCGTTCGGTGGCAAAAAGCGCTGGCCAGAATGCCATTGGCATCATTATGACCGGCATGGGTGACGACGGCGCCCGCGGCATGAAAGAAATGCACGAAGCCGGCTGCAAGACCTACGCCCAGGACGAGCAGAGCTGCGTCGTGTTCGGCATGCCAAAGGAAGCAATCAAACTCGGCGGTGTTGATGAGGTGGTTTCACTGGATGAAATCCCTCGCCTCATCACGGCAGTCAGCCGCCGTCAGCTGGGACAACTGCCATGACCGACCTGACCAACAAACGTGTGCTCATCGTAGACGACAGTGCGCTGCACCGGATGCACGCCGAGTCGTTGCTGAAAAAAATGGGCGTGACCGAAATCCTGCAAGCCGGCAACGGTATCGAAGCGCTGGACGTCATGAATGCGTCGCCCTATCTGCCGGACATTCTGCTGGTCGATCTGGAAATGCCCGGCATGGATGGCATTGAACTGCTGCAGCAGGTGATGCAACGCAATCTGCGCATGGAAGTGGTCATTGTCAGTTCGCGGGAAAATGCGCTGCTGACCACGGTCGAGGCGATGAGCCAGACGCTCGGGATCGCCATTCTCGGCGCTTTGCAAAAGCCGCTGACGCTGGAACGGCTGGCCGGCGTGCTCGGACAGGAAAAACTGGTGGTCGGCACTGCGCCAAAGGCCAGCGCCTATTCGCTCGATGCCATCACCCGTGCCATCGACGATCATGAATTTGTCTGCCACTACCAGCCCAAGGTGACCTTGGCGACCGGCGTCATCAAGGGTGTCGAAGCGCTGGCCCGCTGGCAGCATCCGCGCGATGGCATCGTTTATCCGGACCGCTTCATCGATGCCATCGAGCGTCATGGTGCCATCATGCAGCGCTTTACCCTGGCACTACTCGATCAGGTGCTGGCTCAGCTGAAGTATTGGCACAGCGGCGGCCTGAGCCTGACAGTGTCGCTGAACATTTCCGCGCAATCGTTTGCTGATGCCCGCTTCGTCAATCAGATCATCAAAAAGGTGGAAGACAGCGGCGTTGAGCCGCGTCACCTGATTCTGGAAGTGACCGAGACCGCCATCATGACCGATATCGGCGCCAGTCTTGGCACGCTGGCGCGGCTGCGACTGAAGGGCTTTGGTCTGTCGATTGACGATTACGGCACCGGTTTCGCGTCGATGCAGCAGCTGTCACGGATACCCGCCACCGAACTCAAGATTGATCGCATCTTTGTTCACGGCTGCCATCAGCGTCAGCATCTGATCATCATGCTGGAAAGTGCGATTCAGATGGCGGAAAAACTGCAGCTCAGCGTGGTGGCCGAGGGTGTGGAATTGACCGAAGATTGGCAAAAACTGAAAGCGATGGGTTGTGAACTGGCGCAGGGCTACCTGATTGCCAAAGCGATGCCAGGCGATCAGTTGCTGCCGTGGATAAAAACGGAAAGCAAACGATTGCGTGCACTCTAGGCGCTGAGCAACTGTTCCGGCAGAGGATGCGAACATGTTCGAGAAAATGAAAGTCGCGACACGGCTATTGTTGCTCGCCGGTGTGCTGATCGGCCTGCTGGTGCTGATCGGCTGGCTCGGCATCAGTGGCATGGGCGAAGCCAATGCCAGCATGGAAACGGTATACAAAGACCGGGTCGTACCGCTGAAAGACCTGAAAGAAATCGCCGACATGTACGCGGTCAATATCGTCGATGCCTCGCACAAGACTCGCAACGGCGGCTTTCGCTGGGACGAAGGGCTGGCCAGTGTCGAGAAAGCGAGTGAACGCATCCATACCCTGTGGCAGGCTTATCTGGCGACGGAAATGGTGCCGGAAGAGCAGCGGCTGGTCGATGCCATCAAGCCGGCACTGGTTGACGCCGACAAGGTGGTCAGCGAGCTGAGCGTGATCATGCGCAATCAGGATGCCGCAGCGCTGGATGCCTTGGTCAAGACCGAGCTGTACCAGAAAATTGATCCAGTCTCCGGTCTGTTCAGCGATCTGGTGGCGGTGCAGCTGACTGTCGCCGGCCGCGAGTACGAAACCTCACAACAACGCTACGCCACCATCCGGCAATTGAACCTGTCCGTGATCGCCATCAGCGTGGTGCTGGCTTTTGTCCTTGGCTGGCTGATCACGCGCAGCCTGCTCCGGCAACTCGGTGGCGAGCCGGATTATGCTGCGGCAGTTGCCAATCAGGTCGCCGATGGCGATTTGACCGTGCACGTGCAGATCAAACCCAATGATCACAGCAGCCTGTTGGCGGCGCTGCAGAAAATGGTGCAGAAGCTCAATGGCGTGATGACCGAGATCCGCAGCTCGGCCGACGCACTGGCATCGGCATCGGAAGAAATTTCCTCGTCGGCGCAGTCGCTGTCGCAAACCGCTTCGGAACAGGCGGCCAACGTCGAAGAAACCAGTGCCTCGGTTGAAGAGATTTCTGCCACCGTGGCGCAGAACTCAGAGAACGCCAAAATCACCGACAGCATTGCCAGCGAGTCGGCTGGCGGAGCCAGCGAAAGTGGCGATGCCGTGCGCGACACGGTCAGCGCCATGCAGCAAATCGCCAGCAAAATCAGCCTGATTGACGACATCGCCTACCAGACCAATTTGCTGGCGCTCAATGCCGCCATCGAAGCGGCGCGCGCCGGCGAACACGGCAAGGGCTTCTCGGTGGTGGCGGCCGAAGTGCGCAAGCTGGCCGAGCGTAGTCAGGTGGCGTCGCAGGAAATTGGTGGTCTCGCCAGCAACAGCATGATGCTGGCCGGTCGCGCCGGTACCTTGCTCGATGAACTGGTGCCATCGATCCGCAAGACCGCCGATCTGGTGCAGGAAATCAGCGCGGCCTCGCGCGAACAGACCGTTGGTCTGGAACAGATTAACACCGCCATCAGTCAGCTGTCGCAAATCACCCAGTCGACGGCCTCGGCATCGGAGCAGCTGTCATCCACCGCCGAAGAGATGAGCGCACAATCGGAACAACTGCTGGAAACCGTGCAGTACTTCCGGGTCGATGTCAGCAAGAAAGTCCAGCGTTGAAGCCGAAGCCTGCTGCGCAAAATCGATTGCTCAGGAAGAATGCGGCGATGGCGATGAGAAGCGGCTCAATCGTGAGCCGGTTTTTTCAGCAGCACATAACTGCACAGCCACGCCATGGCGACGCAGACAAAAATGACCGTGGCCATCGCTTGGGGTCCACGCGCCGGCAGCAAGCTGCCAGGCAAGCTGCTGACCACGCTGGCGGCAATGGCGGCAAAGAAAAACTGCAGCGTACCGAGCAGCGCCGATGCCGTGCCGGCGCGCTGGCCGAACGGTGCCAATGCGTTGGCGCTGGTATTGGGCAGCGTGATGCCAAGGCTGGCAACAAAACCAAACAGCGGTAGCGCTACGGCCCAAATCGACGGATTGGTCCAGAATGCGGCCACCGCCAGCAGCAAACCAAAAACCAGCGCCAGATGATTGCCGACCCGTAGCACTTGCGAAGTGCTGTACTTGCGCAGCAGATGGCGATTCAGTTGCGACATGCCAATCAAGCCGGCGGCATTGCTGCCAAAGACCCAGCCGAAATGTTCTGGCGGTACGGCGAAATAATCAATGAACACAAATGACGAACTGGTGATGTAGGAAAACATTGCGGCGTGGGCAAAGCCGCCAACCAGCACGTGGCCGTAAAACTGCCGCTCGCGCAGGACTTCGGCAAAGGCCAGCAGCAGCGCTTTCGGGTGCAGTGATTGCCGCGCCGTGACCGGCAAGGTTTCGCTCAGGTAATGCCAGGTCGCCACCGCATTGGCCAGACCGAACACGGCCAGCGCGACAAAAATGAAACGCCAGTTGCTGACGCTGAGCAGCCAGCCGCCGACCAGCGGTGCCAGGATCGGCGCCAGCCCCATCACCAGCATCAGCAGCGAGAAAAATCGCGCCGCTTCGTTGGCAACAAAACGGTCGCGAACGATGGCGCGGGTGATCACCAGCCCGGCACAGCCGCCCAGCGCCTGCAGAAAGCGCATGACAATCAGCCACTCGATGGACGGCGCCAGCGCGCAGCCGAGCGACGCGGCGACAAAAATTGCAATGCCGACATAGAGCGGTGGCTTGCGACCAAAGCGATCGGCAACCGGACCGTACAGCAGTTGGCCAAAGGCAAAACCGAGAAAGCAGGCGGCCAAGGTCAGCTGGGTATGCGCCGGGCTGGCCTGCAATTCGCGGGCGATCTGCGGCAACGCCGGCAGATACATATCGATAGCCATCGGGGCAAACGCGGTCAGCGCACCCAGCACAAACAGCCAGGAAAGGGGCAGACGGTTGGACATAAAGCGCAGGGACCGGCAGACGGAAATGGCCGGCATTTTACCGGTTACCGGCCGGGCTTGCCGGCGGCCGGCGCCGGACTCATGTGAACGAGTCTCATAAGCAGCATCTCGCGAGCGCCGGCCGAACATGACAACGCAGCGGCCGGTACAGCAGGAATCCGGCCGATCATCTATGTTTTGACAGCAACTGCCTGCGCGGCGGTCATTTCAATTGAGGTCGGGTCATGAGTCAGCAGTTGTCAGCGCCCTCGCCAGGGCCTAGCGTCATCCGGGTGATGATTGTCGACGATGCGCCAGAGAACCTGCTGCTGTTGCAGGACATGCTCAGCCAGCACGGCTGCGAGGTAGTCGCCTTCGCCAGTGGCGCGCAGGCGCTGAAGGCGGCCAAGCTGGAACCGCCGGATCTGATCCTGCTCGATATCACGATGCCGGAAATGGATGGGTATCAGGTCTGCGAAACACTGCGTGCGCATCCGCGGCTGGCCAACACGCCGGTGATTTTCCTGTCGGCGCTGGGTTCAACCGAAGACAAGGTGCGGGCGTTTCAGGCCGGTGGCGTCGACTACATCACCAAGCCGTTTCAGTTTGAAGAAGTGCAGGCGCGCATCAACACGCACTTTCGTTTGCATCAATTGCAGATGCAGCTGGAGTTCCAGAATCAGCATCTGCAGGAGCTGGTCGAGGCCAAAGCCAAACAGTTGTCCGAGTCGCAGCTGGCGACCATTTTTGCCCTGGCCAAGCTCGCCGACAGTCGCGACGGCGAGTTGAGTTTCCGGCTTGACCAAATCCGGCTCTACTGCAAGCTGATTGCCGAAACCTTGCGGCTCGGTTCGCCCTACGCTGATGAAATCAATCCGGAATTCGTCACCCTGATCCAGCACGCTGCGCCGCTGCATGATATCGGCGAGGTGGTGGTGCCCGAGGCAGTGCTGCTGAAGCCGGGCAAACTGACGCCGGAAGAATGGCAAGTGATGAAGAGTCACGCTGAAATCGGCGAGCGGACCTTGAATTCGATCGCGGCGTATCATCAGGACAACGCCTTCATCCGCATGGGCATCGAGATTGCCGGTGGTCATCATGAGCGTTGGGACGGCAGCGGTTATCCGCGCGGCCTGGCTGGCACTGACATCCCCTTGTCGGCACGTATCATGGCTGTGGTCGATGTCTATGCGGCGCTACGCTCCACCCGTAGCTACCGGACCGAGCTCAGCCATGCTGACGCTGTCGCCACCATCACGGCCGCCGCCGGCAGCCAATTCGATCCGATTGTCGTCGCGGCCTTTGTCGAACTGGCGCCGCAATTCGAACGCATTCATGCTGGACTGTGATCATCTGCAAGAGGTTTGCTTTGAGAGTTGACCGCGCTGGCATGGGTGCCGTTTGATGAACAGTTTGCTGCGCCGATCACTGGCGACCAAAACCCTGCTCTGGGTGCTACTGACCAGCGCGGTGCTGACTGGCATCACCACCTGGTTGACGGTTGAGCGCGAACGCAGCCGGATGATCGAGGCGGCGCGCATCGAGGCGCGCAACGCGGTCAACGGCAGTGTCAGCGCGATGGCCGGCGCCGTCTGGGCTTATGATGAAAAAACCCTGCAAGCGATTCTCGATGGCCTGACGCTCGCTACCACGATCCAGTCGGTGCAGGTCGATAGCAGTGATCTGGATCTGCAATCGGCGCGCGACGGTGACTACCAGAAAGTGGATGCGCGCTGGACCGTACCATTGCTGGCGCCGGATGGCAGCCGAAAAATCGGCGTCGTTGAAGTCAACGAATCCTACGCCAAGCTGCAGCAACTGATGTCGGACCGGCTCACGGTGCTCGCGGTCACAGAAGCACTGAAGATGCTGATCCTGACCGGCATGCTGTTTGTCATTGTTAATCTGTTGATCACCCGACACCTGCGCACGCTGGCCATTGAAGTGGAGCAGCTCGCTGCCGATCCCGATTTGCAGCAAGTGTCGCTACCGCGCGCACCGCGAACCCGGTCAGACGAGCTCGATATCGTGGTCAGCGCGGTCAATCAGTTTTCGCTGGCACGGCGCACCGCCGAAGTGGCGCTGCGCGAACTGAACGCCGAACTGGAGCAGCGCATCCAGGACCGGACGCTGGCCTTGCAACGCAGCAATGAAGATCTGGCGCAGGCGCGTGATGCTGCCGACGCCGCCAGCCAGGCCAAGAGTACGTTTCTGGCCAACATGAGCCATGAAATCCGGACACCGCTCAATGCCATCATCGGCATGTCCTATCTGGCCGAGCGTACCGCGCTCAGCGTACAACAACGCGGCTACATCGAAAAAACCCGAACGGCCGCCGAATCGCTGCTCAGCATCATCAACGACATTCTGGATTTTTCCAAAATCGAAGCCGGCAAGATGGAGCTGGAGCAACAGCCGTTTCTGCTGGCCGATGTCATCGATAAGATCACTGCGCTGGTGGCATTCCGGGCCCATGCAAAAGGCCTGGAATACCTGCTCGATGTCAGTGCCGACACGCCTGCCGGCTTGATCGGTGATCCGCTGCGGCTATCGCAGGTATTGCTCAATCTGTGCAACAACGCGATCAAATTCACTCAGCAGGGTGAAGTGCTGCTGCGCATCGAGCCGAGCCGGCTCTCACCGAATGCTGCTATGTCGGTGCGACTGCGTTTTGCCGTCCGTGACACCGGCATCGGGCTCAATGACGTCCAGCGCAGCCGGTTGTTTCAACCGTTCACACAGGCCGACACGTCCACTACCCGGCAATTTGGCGGCACCGGTCTTGGTTTGGCCATCAGTCGCCAGCTGGTCGAATTGATGCACGGCGAGATCGGCGTCAACAGCGAAGCGGGTGTCGGTTCCGAATTCTGGTTCGAAGCCGATTTTGGGTTGGCCACGGAGTTGCAGGTGGAAGCGGCGCGCCGTTTGCCGCAGGCCGAATTGCGACTGCAGGTGCTGGTGGTGGACGACAATCAAAGCGCTCGCGTCATCGCCACCAATCTGCTAGATGTGCTGGGCTTTCCCTGCAAGGCGGTCGACAGCGGTCGCCAAGCCTTGCTCGAATTGCAACAGGCCAGTCAGTCCGGTCGACCCTATGATTTGGTGCTGCTCGATTGGCGGATGCCGGAGGAAGACGGCCTCAGTGTGTTCAAGCAGATTCGCGCCGATAGCCAATTGAGTGTGCAGCCGAAAGTGATTCTGTTTACCGGCAGTCGTCAGGATGAATTGGCAGAAGCCGTCGACGCCGCCGGTTTCGATGGCTACCTGAGTAAACCGGCAACCTTGTCCGGCTTGCTCGACAGTATTCTGACTGCCTGTGGCAAGCAGGCGGTCGCCAGGGATGCACTGACCAAAGAAGACAATGGCAATCGCTGGCGCGCGCTACGCGGCAAGCGTGTGCTGCTGGTTGAAGACAATGAACTGAACCAGCAGCTGGCAATGGAAATTCTGGTGGTCGATGCCGGCATTGATGTCACGGTCGCGCGCAGCGGCCGTGAAGCGGTAGATTTACTGCGGCAGCAACCGTTGGCATTTGCTGCGGTGCTGATGGATATCCAGATGCCGGAGATGGATGGTTATGAAGCGACCCGGCAAATTCGCCAGCGCCTGCATCTGACCAGCCTGCCCATCATCGCAATGACGGCGCACGCCCTGCAACAGGACCGCCAGCAATGCCTCGCGGTTGGCATGAACGATTTCATCAGCAAGCCGTTCATCCCCGACGAGTTGTTCGAAACACTGAGTTGCTGGCTACGGCCGGAGGCGAACAGCGGTGCTGGCCGTCAGAACGGTGTGGTTCATCAAAACGGCGTCGCACCTCAAAATGGAGCGGTTCATCACAACGATTCTGTCCAGCACAATGGTTCGGCTGCTGGCAAGACCGATAGCGCCAGCAATGACAGAAATGCAAACGGTGCAGAAAAAAACGCCAGCGCGAGCGGTGTTGCCGACCCGCGTACCGATGAGCCCGCCATCGCTGGCCTCGCCGATTTACCGCGGCTCGATCCGGTGCTCGGCCGCAGTCATTGCAACGGCAAGGAAAGTCTCTATCGCAAAGTGCTGCAGTTGTTCGTCGATACCCGCGCCGAAAGCGGCGACGAAGTCGCCAGCGCGCTGCAGCAACAGGACTGGACTACGGCGACGCGCACGGCGCACACGGTCAAATCGGTATCGGCAACGCTCGGTGCGCGTCGGCTGGCGTTTATCGCTGGCGAACTGGAGCTGGCATTAGCCAATCGCAATGCGGAAAAAGTGCCAGTGCTGTTGCAGGCCTTCCGGGAAGAACTGAGTGCAATGCTGCAACAAAGTCGTGACTATCTCGCGAGCGAAGTCAGTTGATGCGGGATGCCGAATTGGCGGTAGTGCTTGAAAGGTCGGTAGCCATCAGGACGCGGGCGATATCGCAGTTGTGACGGACGTCAGTTTGCGCAGTCGAGTCATGGCTTCGAACGGTTCTTGGCCGGGTCGCTCTTGGCTTGGTCGTTCTTGGGCGAATCGCTTTTAGGCAATTCGATCTTCGGCAACTCGATCTTTGGCAAATACTGCAAGCCCAGGCGCGCACTGCTGCCATCGCGGGCGGCTTCAGCAATCGTCTTGCTGAGCAGTGTTTGCAGCGCGTCGCTGTAGTCGGGTGCGCGGCTGACCATGAAGTAGAAACTGACTTCGCTGTGGGCCCAGCTTGGCGCCGGCATCACGGCGATGCGGCCGCTGCTGAATGCGTCGTACAGGCCAATCAGTCGATAGCCTTGTACGAGTTCAAGATTAATCGGCACCAGATCGCAGTTGCCCTGCTCCAGCATGCGAATCACTGCCGGATACGATTTGGCTTCGGTGTTCAGTGCGGGCAACGGCTGGTTGTCGTTCAGATCGTAGGCGTAGCCAAATTGCCCGCAGGCCCGGTATTGGCGCAGATGCGCCGCTGTTGGCAAGCTCGGCACCGGGCGGTCGCGGTTGTAGAGATAACCGACGTGAGTGCTGTAGTGACTGCTCGGGAAGCGGAATAGTTTTTCCCGTTCGCTGACCTTGACGCCATCGAGCACCAGATCGTAATGGCCGCCGGCCGCTTCACTGAGACAGCGTTTCCACGGCAGCAGCCGGTACTCGGCGCTGCGGCCGGATCTGCCCAGCAGCAGATTGAGCAGATCGATGTTGTAGCCGGTGACGACAGTGCTGCGTTCGCCGTTTTGGCGCTGGTAAAACGTGTACGGCGGCCATTCGTCTTCATCGCCACAGACCTGCAGCCGCGCCGGGACGTCGGCAGCCGTGGCCAATATTGGCAAGCCGGCCAGCAGGGCCAGCCACAGCATTCGAAACCGTTTCATTGCGCGAACTCCAGCTGCCCGGCAGGCAGTGTTGATCCGCGTTAACTAAAGATGATGATTCAGCATTCTGCAATGCGACGCTGGCGCCAGTTGTCGGTTGCCGGCATCGGTCGGTGCTAGCTGCGCAGCCAGAACGTCGCCGGGCCGTCGTTGACCAATGCGACCTGCATGTCGGCGCCAAAACGGCCGCAGGCGCTGGCCGGGTGCAGTGCCTGCAGTCGCTGCCAGGCATAGTCGAACAATTGTTTGCCGACGGCCGGGCTGGCAGCGTTGGAAAAGCCGGGTCGCAGTCCGCTGCGGGTGTCGGCCGCCAAGGTGAATTGCGGGATCAGCAACACGCTGCCGGCGATGGCGCGTACGCTACGATTCATCTTGCCGGCCTCATCGCTGAAAATGCGATAGTCGAGCAGACGATTCAAAAACCGATCGATATCCGGTTCGCGATCATCCGGTTCGGCGCAGAGAAAAATCAGCAGGCCGCGATCGATCGCGCCGAGCACGACGTTATCAACGCTGACCTGGGCGGAACTGACTCGCTGCAGCAAGGCGATCATGACATGAGGTCCGAAACGGGCGGCCAAGCTGGCTGGCCGCGGGGCATCTGTCGCGACAGACAGGAGGTGAGGATTATGACACGAGCCGACAAGGGTCCAGCAACGGTGCCAAGCCCGCTGGCGCGCCTGCGCGAGTGGTTGCCGATGCTGATGTCGGTGCTGGCGTTTACGGTATCGCTGACCTCGCTTTACTACGCCGCGCTGCGCGATGGTCAGGTCATCGCGATGACCGGACCGATGCTGCTGCTCAGTCATGATCCGCTGACCGGGGTCGGCAATGTCAGTGTCGCGGTCAATCTGTCGAATACCGGTGCGCGTTTGGTGACGGTAAAACAATTGCAGCTGCAGGTCACCGGGCCCGATGGCAAAACGACGGTGCGTCTGCCGGCCGTCGCCCAGCAAAAACTGGCCGCCGATGGCGAGCCGAAAGATGATGTCATGACCGCGCCGATCACGCTGGCGCCGCGCAGCGAAACCTCGCGCCAGTTGCGCTTTACCATCACGGCGAAAGATGCCGAGCACTTCGCGTTTGTCGAGACCGGAAAATACCAGTTTCAGCTGTCACTGCAGTTGCTTGATGGCCAGCGGGAGGCTGAGCACTGGGTGCTGGATCTGTCAGAAACGGAAGCCTACCAATTGACGTATTGGCGCGGCTTGAATATCGGCAATACCCTGGCTGTGCTGAAAGCCGAGTCGCCTTAGCGAGCGCATTGCCTGTTCGCGCTCAGCTGTCTTGATTCAGCCCGTACTCCGTAGCCTGGATGCAGCGCAGCGGAATCCGGGACCGTTTCGCGCCCACTCGCACCTTCCCCGGATTCCATTTCATTACATCCGGGCTACGCTAGCTGCAGTTTGGGTTGACGATTTCTTTCGAAGTTTTTGATCGGAGTTGGAGATGATAGGTCGCCTGATGGATTCTGCTGGTTACTTTATGCAAGTCGCCATGCCGGTTGGAATTGGGTCATTTCTCGCGCTTGTTATCGAGTCTGGCTGCGGGCGTGGCGCTAATATTTGTAGCTCAGAAATTGTGTATCAATTGACGATTGGGTACACCTTATCGGGGTTTGGTACGGCTGTATTGTTTGGTATGTTGATCAGATACTTTGTTATTAAGGATCTGCATAAAGTAGTTTCCAGGAAAGGCGCTGCTATCGAAGCAGTTATCGCTATATCTGAGATCTTCGTCGGCTTTGTATTGCTAACGACAGGTGTGTTGAACATTGTTTTGAAATTAAGATAATGACGTGCTAGTGAGCGTATCTGTTGAATTCCACCTAAAGCAGATCCGTGTCTCCCGTCGAATACTGACGCATGAGAAGCGTTTGTCGGGCTGCCATTTTTTTGAATCGTGGCGTCACCGATATTGGGCAGTTCCTGATGAAAATCACTTCTTCAAATGGATCAGTTCTAGGTGAGCGTCAACATTCATTTCAATAACAAAGCGGTCGCCTCAATCCGCCACTTCCGGCGGCTGATGGGTCAGTTGTCGATACAGCTCACGGGTGGCGTGGATCAGCGCATCAACGGTGGGTGCTTCGGTGGCGACGTGGCCGGCACCGCGTACGATCAGTAACTCGCTGGCAGGCCATTTCGCTTGCACGGCCCAGGCATTGGCGAGCGGGCTGACCATGTCGTAACGGCCGTGCACCAGAATGCCGGGGATGCCGGTGAGCGCGGACATGCGCTCCAGCACTTGGTTCGGTTTCAGAAAATAGCGGTGTTTGGCGTAGTGGCAGGCAATGCGGGCGACCGACAGCGCGCGGTGAATGTCGTGATATTGCTCGCGCAGATGATTGTTCTCGTAGAGCGTGCGGATGCGGGCGGCGTAGGCGCTCCAGGAACGCGCGGCGGCCAGCCGGGCGATTTCATCTTCGCCGGTCAGCCGGCGGTAATAACCATCGATGGGATCGTGGCGTTCCGCTTCTGGCAGGTAGCGCAGAAACTGGGTCCAGGCATCGGGGAAAATCTGCGCCGCGCCGCCGCCAAAATACCAGTCCAGATCGCTCGGCCGGGCCAGAAACACCCCACGCAGCAACAGACCCTGCACCCGTTCCGGAAATTGCTGGGCATACAGCAGCGCCAGCGTGGCGCCGAACGAGCCGCCGAACAACACCCAGCGATCCACGGCCAGCGCTTTGCGCACCACTTCCAGATCGGCGATCAGATGCTCGGTGGTGTTGTGCTCGACACTGGCGTGCGGCGTGGAGCGGCCGGCGCCGCGTTGGTCGACGAGAATGATGCGGTAATGGCGCGGATCAAAAAACCGCCGCTGACTGCCCTGACAACCGGCGCCGGGGCCGCCGTGCAGCACCAGCACCGGCAGCCCGGTCGGCTCGCCGCATTGTTCGACGTACAGCACATGGCCGTCGCCGACATCAATTCGGCGTTCGTCGTAAGGGCGAATGTCGGGGAACAGCTCCAGCATGATGGGGCTCCGGGCCTTCACGGTGCCGGACAATAACGGCCTATCCGTGCGCTATGGCGTGCCGTGCGCGATGACGTGTGCCAGCATTGTCGCACAGTCGCTGGTCGGTACCAGAGCCGACGAGCTCAGCCTTGCTGCCGGTCTTGCGCGCGCAGTCGGCGCCAGATGAAGCCGCCAAGCACGATCGGGATCAGGAACAGAATCAGCAGGCCAATCAGGCTGAACAGACCGACTTCGGTCGCCAGCAATTCGTGTAGAAGCACCGACATGGCAACACCCTCGCAGTGATGGTGCGGCCAGTATCAGGGTAGTCGACGGCGGCTGATTTGACCCTGCGCAAGGTAGGGGAATCCAGCCATTCACGATCACCCGTTGCTGTGCATCGCGGCTAAGGTTATTGCGGCTCGGGCTATTGCCGCTCAGGGCGTTGGCTGCTGCTCGACCACCGTTTCGCCATCCTTGCGGATGATGACGATGCCTTCCGGCAGGGGCTTGGCATCGAGGCCCTTGGCCTTGCGGACCGTGGCGTAGGCAATGTCGGCGCATTCCGGGCCGCCACCGTCGCCAACGCACATGTCGTATTCCCGGGTCAGCTCCTGCAGCACCGTGGTCTGCTCCGGCGGCGGTACCGCGCCAAACAGCATGCCAATGATGTTGACCGGGGTCTTGATGGCTTGCTTGGCGGTGCATGCGGCCAGCCCGCTGAGCAAGGCAGTGGCCACCACGGCAGCCATCAGCGGAGTGTTCAACACAGACAGCGGTGAGCGACGCATGATTACTCCACGGTAATGGTGATGGCTTTGGACAGCACGGTCGGCTGATGCGGGATATGCGACTTGTCGCCGAGCAGCAATTGCAGCGTGTGCTTGCCGGGGCTCAGCGTCAACACGGTTTCGGTTTGGCCGCCGCCGAAATGCTTGATCTGATCGGTGGCCGGCAGTGGTTGATCGAGCGCCGGCAACGTTGCCATGTCTATCAGCAAATGGTGATGGCCGGTATTTTCCTTGTCGAGCCCGGCCGGTGCCACGCCCATGCCGCTCAAACCAAAGCGCACCGTCACCGGGCCTTTGATGTGCTCGCCGTCCTGCGGCGAAATGAAATAGAGCGTGGCGTTGGCCGGAGCCGTTGTCCGCGGCAGGTCGGCGGCGTGGCCACTGAGTGCGAACGTGGCGGCCAGGCCGGCCAGCAAAACGGTGCGTAGTGCTTGCATGGGTGAGCTCCTTTCCTTGTGGACCGTATGGGGCCTGTTGTGGGTCTGTTTGTAGTCCTGTTTTGGTCCTGTCGTAGCCAAGACAAACCAAGACAAACCAAGACAAACCAAGACCAGACAATGACGGTGGCGCGCCAGCCGACAACATAACGGAAACACGCAGCGTGTACAGGCATTCTGGGCCGGGCTGCGGCCAATAGCAAACCGCGGTGTGGTGAGCGCGATGCAGAACATGGCCTGAGGTAAATGGCCGGCAAGAAATGCTGTTGGCTTGGTATGGGTTTACGAGCCTGCTCGCCGCTGCCGCGATCAGTGCCGAGTGCCTTGCTGGAATGCGCGCGCATGTCACAGCTGCGCAATGCGACGTCGCGGTTAACCGGCGCAATAAAAAAAGGCGACTTGCGTCGCCTTTTTTTTTGCTGCCACGGTTTCCGATCCGTGCTGGCCTCGGAAACCGTGAATCGCGATCAGTCTTTCGCGGCGCGGTCAGCACGCTTGCGCTCGTGCTCAAGCAGGAAGCGCTTGCGGACCCGAATCGCTTTTGGCGTCACTTCGACCAGTTCGTCGTCCATGATGAATTCCAGCGCCTGTTCCAGCGAGAACTTGATCGGCGGCGTCAGGATCAGCTTTTCATCAGCGCCGGCCGAACGGATGTTGGTCAGTTGCTTGCCTTTCATTACGTTGACGACCAGATCGGAATCACGCGAGTGAATACCGACCACCATGCCTTCGTATACTTCGGTGCCGTGCTCGACAAACAAACGACCACGTTCTTGGGTGTTGAACAGCGCAAACGCTACCGCCTTGCCCATGCCGTTGGCGATCATGACACCGTTGGTGCGGGCGGCAATGGCGCCGGCGGCGGCCGGACCGTAATGGCTGAACGAATGGTAAATCAGGCCGGTACCGCGGGTGGCGGTCATGAATTCGGTCTGGAAGCCGATCAGGCCACGCGCCGGGATGACGTAATCGAGACGAACCCGACCTTTGCCGTCCGGCATCATGTTTTCCATCATGCCGGAGCGCTCGCCGAGCTTCTCCATGACGGCGCCCTGATTCTCTTCTTCGACGTCAACGGTCAGCGTTTCGTACGGTTCCTGGCGGACGCCATCGACCATCTTGAAAATCACTTCCGGACGCGACACGCCCAGTTCAAAACCTTCGCGGCGCATGGTTTCGATCAGGATGCCGAGGTGCAATTCACCACGACCCGAAACGCGGAATTTATCCGGATCATCGGTTTCTTCAACGCGCAGTGCCACGTTGTGGACCAGCTCGCGCTGCAAGCGGTCACCGATCTGACGCGAGGTTACGTACTTGCCATCGCGACCGGCGAACGGCGAGGTGTTGACCTGGAAGGTCATGGTCACGGTCGGCTCGTCCACGGCGAGCGGCGGCAGTGCTTCGACGCAATCCTGGGCACAAATGGTGTCGGAAATCTGCGGCGTTTCGATACCGGTGATGGCAACGATATCGCCGGCGCTGGCCTCTTCCACTTCGGTCCGTTCCAGACCCATGTAGCCGAGCACCTGACCGATTTTGGCGTTGTAGGTTTTGCCTTCGCGGCTGATCACGGTGACCTGTTGGTTACGCTTGACCTTGCCGCGGGTGATGCGGCCGATCGAGATCGCGCCGACATAAGACGAGTAATCCAGCTGCGACACTTGCATCTGCAGCGGGCCGTCCATGTTCACTTTTGGCGGCGCGACGTGACGGACAATGGCGTCGAACAGCGGGGTCATGTCGCCTTCGCGCACTTCGGCTTCGAGACCGGCGTAACCGCCGAGTGCCGAGCAGTAGATGACCGGGAAATCGAGTTGCTCGTCATTGGCACCGAGGCGGTCGAACAGATCGAACACTTGGTCGATGACCCAGTGCGGACGCGCGCCCGGACGGTCCACCTTGTTGACCACGACGATAGGCTTCAAGCCGTGCTTGAAGGCTTTCTGGGTGACGAAGCGGGTTTGCGGCATCGGGCCGTCAACGGCGTCAACGACCAGCAGCACCGAGTCGACCATCGACAGAATCCGTTCGACTTCACCGCCAAAGTCAGCGTGGCCGGGGGTGTCGACGATGTTGATGCGGTAGTCGTTCCAGCGAATCGCGGTGTTCTTGGCCAGAATGGTGATGCCGCGTTCTTTTTCCAGCGGGTTCGAGTCCATGACCCGTTCGGTCGGAGCGGCGCGTTCGCCCAGCGTGCCTGATTGTTGCAGCAGTTTGTCGACCAGCGTGGTTTTGCCATGGTCGACGTGAGCGATGATGGCGATATTGCGAAGCTTCTCAAGCACGGTAAGGACTCAAAACAGGCCCGGCCCGGGTGGCGGGATTGCCATCCAGACGGTGAACCGGAAAAATAAGGGGCGGTATTCTACCCTGCTCTGCTGCTGGTCACTATCTGTTCAAGAAAAGAAACTTAGCCCACAAAACGGGAACCTCATGGCCTTCCTCTCTGCCCTTTTCAGTGCTTTTGTCCTGGTTTTCGTTGCCGAGCTTGGTGACAAGACCCAGTTGGCCTGCATGACGCTGGCCACCCGCTACCCGGCCCGCAAGGTGCTGCTCGGGGTATCGGCCGCCTTTGTTTTGCTCAGTGTGCTGGCCGTGACGGTTGGCAAATTGCTGACCCAGCTGGTGCCAGCGTACCTGCTGTCGCTGGTCGTCGCGCTGCTGTTCTTCTGGTTTGCCTGGCAGGCGCTGCAGGCCGAACCGGAGGAGGACACCGGCCCGGCCAACGGCCACAAGAGCGCGGTCATGGCGGCCTTCAGCATGATTTTCTTCGCCGAGCTGGGCGACAAAACCCAGCTGGCGACGGCGGGCCTCGCAACCGAGCTGTCAGTGCTGGCGGTGGCCATCGGTGCCGCGGCGGCGTTGATCACCAGTGCCGCGCTCGCCATCTGGGCCGGCAAACAGCTGCGCGGCCGCCTGTCGCCGCGCGTGCTGGCGCGGGGCGCGGCCGCGCTGTTTGCCCTGTTCGGGCTGCTGGCGCTGTGGCGGGCCCTGGATCGGGGTTTGCTCGGCTGAATGCGCTTGGTGATTGGCGCGGGGCGGTCACAGTGAACCGGAGCGGCGGAAGTCGGGGCTGCTGGCGTTTTCGGCGTTGACGACCTGATTGCGACCGCCGCTCTTGGCGACGTACAGCGCGTGGTCGGCGCGCTGGATCATGGCTTGCAGGTTCAGATCGCCAGCGCGGCCGGTGTACACGCCGATGCTGACGGTCATGGCGAGATGGCCGGCGGTGGTGACCATTGGCGTTTGCGCCAGACTCTGACAGAAACGGCTGGCGATGAGCTCGGCATCGCGCGCCGACACGCCGTTCAGCAGCGCGCAAAATTCCTCGCCGCCCATGCGGCCGCTGGCATCGTTGGCGCGCAGATGATTGCGCAGGCGCCGACCCATTTCCTGCAACACTTCATCGCCGACGGCATGGCCATGGCTGTCGTTGATTTTCTTGAAATGATCCAGATCGAACATCAGCACGGCAATCTGGGCGCTGTCGAGCCTGGCCCGGTGCAATTGCCATTCGGCGTGTTCCATGAAACCGCGCCGGTTGAGCAGGCCGGTGAGTGCGTCGGTCATCGCGGCCTTGTGCCAGTTCAGCGTTTCCTGCTCAAGCTCGTCGCGGACTTTCAACAGAAAGCTGCCGACGCCATTCAGGGCGAAATCAATCAGCATGGTATTGGCCGCAAAAGCCACCAGCATGATGAACAAGTCAGTCCACAGCTGCACAGCAGGAAGCGCGCCCGATACCGGCACAACATAGCCGCGTGATTCGGCGTAGCCGACGAAAACGGCGGCGGCGAACAACGACAGGCTGTAGCGCCAGTAGTGTTTGCGCGACAGCATCAGGCCAGCGAAAACCGTTACCGGAAAAACCAGGAACAAGGCACCGTCATTGCTGCCCTCGCCCATCAGTGCCAGCGCCGTGATGAAGATCAGCAAAAAATTCAGCAGCAGCGATCGGGCCAGTCGGTGCTGGCCGCGTTGCCGGGCAAGATCGCCGACGCCGACCACCAGCAGACCGGCAACAATCGATCCGATGATGCCGGCCTGAAAGTACAGCAGCGCCACCACGAGTCCAATCAGCAACAACACCAGCGTCAACCGGTAGACCTGCTTGAGCAGCAGTTCACGATGTTGGGCATCGAGGCGCAGCCGCTGTGTCGACATGATGGGTTTCCGCTCAGGCTGCGGCCAGGCGCAGGCTGTTGCGGCCGGCGTGCTTGGCATCGTACAACGCCTGATCGACCCGCTGGATCAGCCCAGCGACGGACTCCGCCGGTTGCAGGCTGGCAACGCCAAAACTGCCGGTGACGGTGATCAGGTCCAGCACGCGGTGCTGGGCCAAGGCACCGCGCAATTTCTCGGCCAGTTGCGCTGCTTGTTCGACCGTGGTTTCGGGGCAGAGGATCAAGAACTCTTCACCGCCCCAGCGACCACAGCGATCGTGCTGGCGAATTTGTTGCCGCACCAGTGCGGCAATGGCGACCAGCACTTTGTCACCCACCGGATGGCCGTGTTGATCATTGATCTGCTTGAACAGATCCAGATCAAACAGGATCACCGACAGCGGGCGTTGATAGCGATGGGCGCGTTCGAGCTCTTGTTGCAGTTCGCGATCCAGTTTCAGCCGGTTGTAGCTGCCGGTAAGGTGATCAGTTTCACTGAGCCGCTCCAGCTCGGCATTTTTTTCCGCCAGAATGCGATTGAACTGACCGATTTTGTGGTTGCGATACAACAAAAAAGCAAACAACACCAGAGCGGCGGCGGCCAGCTGCCACAACCGGGTGTAATCGACCCGGTTGATCACCGGCACCTTGAAGCCTCGCTCAACAATATCGTGCGCCGTCAAGGGTGGCAGCGTGGCTATCGCTTTGTTAATCGCCGCCAACAGCAGTGGATCATCTTTTCGCACACCGACGCGGTAGACATTCTGGTACGGCGTCTGGCCGGAAATTTTCAGATTGCCGAGGCCCTGTTGCTGAATCATCGGCAGTGCGCTGCGCAGTGCTTCGAAGGTGGCGTAAAGCTCGCCGGTCGAGACCCGTTCCAGCGCATCGGATACGGTCAGGGTTGGGATGATCTGGATGTCCGGATAATCGCGCCGGATCAATTCCTCCAGCCGGTAACCCGGAACAACGCCGACTTGTTTGCCACGCAACGCGCTCATGCCTTCCAGGTAGCCGATATCGTCACGAGTGATGATCAGGGTGTCGTCTTGCAGATAAGGCGTGCTGAAATTCATGTAGCGCTGGCGCGCCGGGGTTTCGTTCAGCATGGCGATCAAATCGCAGCGGCCCTGCTCCATCCAGCGCAAGCTCTCGGCCCAGCTTTCGGTCAGCTGGATTTGCAGTGGCAATTCGAGCATTTGGCTGTAGTGGCCGAGAAATTCGGCGGCAATGCCGGTGTAACGGCCTTGCTCATCGAGTTGCTCGAAGGGGGCGTAGTGTGGGTCGACGCAGACCCGTGCCTGGCCCAATTCGCGCAGATGGGCCTGCTCTTCGGTGCTCAGTTCCAGTTCTGCCGCGCAGGCCGGTCCGCAGGCCAACGCCGCCAGCAGCGCGCCGAACAATAACCGGGAAACAGCAGCAACAGCGGCCAGCATCTGCGAACGGGCATCCTGCGCGCGATCAGAGAGTCTCAACTGTAGTCCATGCCGGCTGGGCGGTTAGCCGCGGCGGCCGCTTTCCGACTGTCGGGGCCGGCAATCCCCCGTGTTGGTGGGACTGCCGTGGTCGGTGCTCAAGATGCGGTCAGTGCTGCTTTGGGGCCTCTTCTGGAAAAACCCGTTTCAGTCAGGGCCAGCTTCAGGAAAGGGCTCGCTTCAAGAAAGACCCTTTTCAGTGATAACCAGCCTCGATCGGCCCGCGGAAGACCCGATAACTCCAAAAGGTGTAACCGAGGATCATCGGCAGCAGCAGCAAGACACCGATCAGCACCACCTTCATCGAGCCGGGATGGGCGGCGGCCTGCCACAGATCGAGCCGACCCGGCACCAGCCACGGGAACAGCGAGATCACCAGCCCGGCAAAGCCGAGCAGGAACACCGCCACGGTGGCGAGGAATGGCGTCCGTGCGGCGCCGTGCAGCAAGGCGCGGTCGATGTGCCAGAGCAGCCAGCCGGTGGTCAGTGGAATCGGTGCCAATGCCAGCAGCAAGGGCCAGCTGAACCAGCGCGCGGCGATGGCCGGGTGCAGCAGCGGCGTCCACAGGCTGATCAGCGCCAGAAACAGCGCCACGCCGATCAACGTCCGGCGCGCGGCTTTTGCTGCCCAGCGCCGCAGCGCCTGGTCGCCGCGCCAGTGCAACCAGGTCAGGCCGAGCAGACCATAACCGGCCATCAGGCCAAAGGCGCTGAACAGACTGAAAATGCTCAGCCGGACACTGCCATCGCTCGGCAAGTCACCGGCGATGACCGTGGCCAGCATCAGGCCCTGGGCAAACGCCGCCAGCGCCGAACCGCCGGCAAACGCGATATCCCAGGCCGCGCGACCGCGCACGGTCTTGAACCGGAACTCGAACGCGACGCCGCGAAAAATCAATCCGATCAGCATTAAGGTGACCGGCACATACAGCGCCGGCAGCAAGGTGGCAAACGCCAGCGGAAATGCCGCCAGCAGCAGCACACCGCCGAGCACCAGCCAGGTCTCATTGCCGTCCCAGACCGGCGCAATCGACTGGATCATCTGATCGCGTAAACCGGCATCGCGCTGCCAGGGCAGCATGATGCCGATACCGAGATCAAAACCGTCCATCACCGTGTACATCAGCACAGCAAAACCGAGCAGCAGATAAGCGAGCAAGGACCAGTCCATTTCAGCGCTCCGGTTCTACAGCGGGTTGATCGATGACCACAGCGGTCGAGCGTGGCAAGACCGGCGTCAAATCGTGCCCAGCCACGCCCGGCAAACCGGCGCGCACCACCCGGGCAACGTAAAACAGGAACAAGCCGAACAGCGCGACATACACCAGCGCGAACAACACCAGCGATTCAAGAATGCGTTCTGCCGGCAGCACACTGGCGCCGTCACGGGTACGCAGCAAGCCATACACCAGCCAGGGTTGCCGGCCGATTTCCGCCACCCACCAACCGGCCAGCGTGGCCACAAAACCGCAAGGGATCAGCCACGGTGCCAGCCGCAGCCATTTACTGTCGTGCAGTAATTTGCCGCGCAGCGCGCGCCAGCTGCCCCAGAGCGCGAACAGCAACATCAGCAGGCCAAGACCGACCATGACCCGGAACGACCAAAATACCGGCAACACTTTTGGTCGCTCGCTGGCTGGAACCGATTTCAGGCCGCGAATTTCGCCATCGGCATCATGGGTGACGATCAAGCTGGCCAGTTTCGGAATGGCGATCTCGTAATGATTTTTCTCGGCCTGCTGATCCGGGATGGCGAACAGCAGCAGCGGCGCACCGCGTTCGGTTTCCCAGACGCCTTCCATTGCGGCCAGCTTCAGCGGTTGATCGCGGCGCACCTGCAGGCCGTGCAGATCACCGAGAAAAATTTGCAGCGGCGCGACCACCATCGCCATGGCCAGCGCCATTTTCAACGCGATATCGGCGCCAGCTTGCTGGCGCCGCCATTGATAAGCCGAAACGCCGAGCACAACGAATGCCGTGGTCAGAAAACTGGCCGCCAGCATATGGCTGAGCCGATACGGAAAACTCGGGTTGAACACCACCGCCCACCAATCGACCACAACAAAGCGACCATCAATGAGCTCGGTACCAGCCGGCGTCTGCATCCAGCTGTGGGCCGCGAGGATCCAGAACGCCGACATCAGCGTGCCGATACCGACCATCAAGGTGGCAAAAAAATGCAGCCACGGCGGCACCCGGTTGTGGCCGAACAACATCACGCCGAGAAAGCCGGCTTCAAGAAAAAAGGCCGACAGCACCTCATAACTCATCAGCGGGCCGATGACATTGCCAGTGGCGGCGGAAAACGGCGCAAAATTGGTACCGAACTCATAGCTGAGCACGATGCCGCTGACCACGCCCATGCCGAAATTGAGCGCAAACACCTTGCTCCAGAATCGATACAGCGTCAGCAGCTTGTTGGCGTGCTGCCCCGAGGGGTCCTGATCAGCGCGCTGCCGCAACCAGCGAAATTCGAGCATGACCAGAAACCAGGCGAGGCCAATGGTCAGCGTGGGGAAAAGGATGTGATATGACAGCGTGAACGCCATCTGGAGACGGGACAGCAGCACAGCATCCATCAGCTACTCCGCGCAAGACAATCGGGACAAATTTGCGCCCGATCAACGCGGACCGGAATTTTACGCCGATTGGCTTTGCGCGCGGTCAAATCGGCTGCGGCAAATTGTCGCAGTGCGTGGTACGAGCTAACGCGGGTCATCCGCCGTTGCCTGCAGCGGCAGCGCCAGCGAGAAGCAGGCGCCCTGGCCAAGCTGGCTTTCTCCCCAAATTTTGCCGTGATGGCGTTCGACCACTCGGCGCACGATGGCCAGCCCGATACCGCTGCCATCAAAGGTCTTGGCGTTGTCCAGTCGCGAAAACGGCTTGAACAGGCGGTCGGCCTCATCAGCGGCAAAGCCGATGCCATTGTCACGCACCGAGATGACCACCGATTCGGTATCGCGGCGCACCGCAACTTCGATGCGTGGCGATTTTTGCTGGCCGCTGTATTTCACGGCATTGGCCAGCAAATTGGTCAGCGCCAACCGCAGCAAGCCGGCATCGGCGGCGACCGCAAAATGGGCGCTGCTGTGATCAAACTGCACCCAGGTCGATGCCGGTTCCGGCAGTTCGTCAATCACGCCGATCAGCAGTTGATCCAGCACCACCGGCTGCCACTGCACGGTTTGGGTGGAGGTTCTCGACAGGCGCAGCAGATCGTCGATCAAACCGTTCATGCGAACGCTGGCGGTTTGCACTTTCGCCAGAAATTGCCGGGCTTCGTCCGGATCGGTATCGAGGCTTTCGCTGGCGGCGTCGGCGAAACCGGCGATGGCGCGCAGTGGCGCCCGCAAATCGTGGGAAACCGAATAATTGAATGCGTTGAGCTCATCAACCAGCAGCTGCAAATCCGCGGTGCGCTCGTGAACCCGTTGCTCCAGCCGGGCATTCAATGCGCGCACCGCTGCCTCGGCTTGCCGGCGTTCGCGCACTTCGGCTTGCAGTGCCGCATGGGTCGCCAGCACCGCCTGCCGCTGCTGTTCAGATTCGACAAAGAAGCGCAGCAAACCGAGCACAAACAACAACACCATGGCCGCTTCTGCCAGCAGGATCACCATCAGCACCGCAGCCTCACCCCAGAGGGCTGGTTGTCGCCCGGCTGCCAGGGTTGGCTGTATCCAGCCGGCGTAAGTTGAACCGGCGACCAGCAACACCGATCCGAGCGCCAGCGCGACTATCAGAAAATACTGCCGGGTTGGCAGCACCAGGCCGGCCAGCAACAACAATGCTGGCATCACGGCGAAGGCAACGTCATGGATGCCCTGACCACGCATGGCCAAGGTAGTAGTCAGTACCAGTACGGTGGTAAGCAGCAGGTGCGCACCGAACACTTCGGCACCGTGCCGGCTCAGCCAACCACCGACTGCCACTACCAGTGCCGAGCTGGCCAGCACCAGCGACACCGGCCGTGAGTAAACAAAAAACGAAACCAGCAGCGCCAGCAGCAGAGCAAGCAAGACCACCCACTGCACCGTCACCAGAACCTGGCGACGATAACTGGCGGGCAGCTGTATGGCCGGAATTGACATGGCGGTGGCGGACGGATAGCCGGAGCGAGGGTACAAGCATAGTCAGTGTTGCTGGAGCCGCCGGCCGGATTTGCCTACAATGCCTGCCCATTTTTTCGCCAGCCCGGTGCTCGTAATGCGCCGGCTGACTTGAGACGCCTCCTGTGACCCAACGCAAAGCCATCTCCCTGATCTCGGGCGGACTCGATTCCATGCTCGCTGCCAAAACCATCATGGCGCAGGGCGTTCATGTCGAGGGCATCAATTTCTTCACCGGCTTCTGTGTCGAGGGTCATACCCACGCGATCCGAAAGAGTCATGCCAGCAAGCCGAAGCGCAATAACGCGCTGTGGGTGGCCGAGCAGCTCGGTATCAAACTGCATATCATCGACATCGTCGAGGAGTACAAGCAGGTCTTGCTGAACCCCAAACACGGTTATGGCCAAAACCTGAACCCCTGTCTGGACTGCAAGGTGTTCATGGTCGGCAAGGCGCGTGAATGGATGGAAGAAAACGGCTTTGATTTCATCATCACCGGCGAAGTGGTCGGTCAGCGGCCAAAGTCACAGCGCATGCACACCATGCCGATCATTGCGCGCGAGTCACAGGCCGAAGATCGCCTGTTGCGGCCGCTCTGTGCCAAACATCTGTTGCCGACACTGCCGGAACGCGAAGGCTGGGTTGACCGTGACCAGCTGCACGATTTCTCCGGCCGTTCGCGCAAACCGCAAACCGAGTTGGCCGCAACGTTCGGTATCAGTGAATGGGCGCAGCCGGCCGGCGGTTGCTGCTTTCTCACCAACGAGGAATACAGCAACAAACTGGTCGATCTGTGGCAGGCACGCGGCAGCCGCGAGTACGAACTCGACGACATCATCATGCTGAAAATCGGTCGGCACCTGCGGCCGCGGCCGCATTTCAAATTGATTATTTCGCGCGAAGAAGGTGAAGGCGTGTTCATGGAAGGCTATCGCCGCCAGTTTGCCCATTTCATTCCGAATTCCTACATGGGTGCCTATGCACTGGTGGACGGCGAATTGCGCGACGACAGCGATGTCGAGTTGGCGGCGCGTATCATTGCCCGTTACGGTGCGGCCAGCAGCAGCGAACCGGTCGCCATTGATTACACCGATCGCAGCGGACTGACCCGGGTGGTAACGGTGCAACCGTTCACCGCCGACGAAATCGAGGCTGGCTGGCATGTCTGAAGTGCCCGCCTCGAATGCGCCGGTGGTGCACGAACTGAATGCGCGCCGCTTGTTGTGCCCGCTGCCAGTCATCCGCACCCAGAACGCGCTGAAAACGCTGCCGGTCGGCGCTCGCCTGCAGGTGTTCTGCACCGACCCCGGCACCGTCAACGACATTCCGGCCTGGGTCCGGATCAACGGCCACCTTCTGCTTGAGCAGCACAACGATGGCCGCGAGCAGATTTTTCTGATCGAAAAGCGCGGCGACTGAAGCCTGCGTGTTACTGCGCTGGCGCGCTCGGGCCGCTGTCGGCATCAGCGGCCAGGCTGACGACTTGATTGCGACCTTTGTGCTTGGCCTGATACAGCGCTTGATCGGCTTGTTGCAGCAGCCATTCGATACTGAGTGGCGGTCGCAAGGATGACTGTACGCCAATGCTGACGCTGACGTTGACCAAGCCGGCGGCGGTGGCAATAGCCTGCGTATCGAGATGTGAGCGCAGCCGTTCGGCCACGTGCAATGCGGTTTCACCATCAACACCCGGCAACAGCGCGGCAAACTCCTCACCACCCAGTCGACCGGTGCAATCACCCGGCCGCAACTGTTCGCGCAGGATATTGGCAAACCGGCGCAGCACGGCATCACCGGCGGCATGACCATGCTGATCGTTGATGCGCTTGAAATGATCCAGATCCATCATCAGCACGGCGACCGGTCGGTCGCCCGGTTGCTGGCGCTCCAGCAGGCGCTGGGCCTGTTCCAGAAACCCTTTGCGATTGAGCACGCCGGTCAGCGGATCGGTGATGGCCAGATATTGCAGATCATGTTCCTGGCGGGCGTGCAGCAATAACAGCAGCGCGAAACAGCGCAACATCATCAAGGCGGATGACGCGACCAAACCCCAGGCGCCCAATTGTTCGACGCTGATGGACCAGTGCCACCACCAGGCGCCAAGATGCGCCAGCATGCGCAGCCACATGATGATTGCGGTGGTCAGAAAGACCGCGCCAACAAACAGCAACATCGCGGTGTTGCCAAGATGATGGGCGCGCCGAATGGCCAGAAACGCGAGCCAGTTGATCACGCCCACCACGAGCAGCATGGTCGCCACTTGCAGTCCGTACGGTAGCCACACCGCCACCAGCCACGCTAGCAACAACATCAACGCAACCGGTCGTGGTCGCCAGGAGCGACGGACGCCGCAAAACTGATACAAACCAATCCAGAAGGCGGCATTGCCGGCGATAAACAGGCCACCTGCGGCCCAGAACGTTTCCGCCTGTGCGGTATTGGCAAACCAGAAGCGAATGAAATAGCCCACCGCAATCAGCAGACAGCCGGCCAGCCACCACCAAGGACCGGCCCGGCGCCGATAGTGCCGCGCCACCAGGGCAAAAATCAGCGCTGCCGACAACAGCAGCACAATCATGAACAGATTCAGGGTGGGGAAATGCAAGCTGATCACGACCGGGCCCGCAGCAGCTGAAAGAATGCAGTGGTGAGAGCCGTCGCGATTGGCGTCGGCACCGCTCAGGCCATCGCCAATTGGGTGCGATTGCGGCCCAGCGATTTGGCCTCGTACAGCGCCGAGTCAGCGCTCTGCATCATTGCTTCAATGCTGGCCGCGATACCGAACTGACCGTGCACGCCGATGCTGACGCTGCCATACAACAAACCTTTCGGAGTGCTGAATGCCTGCTCGGAAAAACGTCGTCTGACCCGTTCGGCAACCTGAAAGGCATCGGCCGGATTCAGACCCGGCAGCAGTGCACAGAATTCTTCGCCACCGATGCGGCCATAGCAATCATTTGGCCGCAATTGCTCGCGCAGGACTTCGGCAAACGCGCGCAATGCGGCATCGCCAGCGGCGTGGCCATGCCGATCATTGATCGACTTGAAATGATCCATGTCCATCATCAGCACGGCGTAGCCGCGCTGCTCTTGATGCAGCCGCTGCAGCAGGCGCTGGCTGTAATCGACGAAACCCTTGCGATTGAGCAGGCCGGTCAGCGAGTCGGTCACCGCCAGCTTTTCCAGTTCCGCGGATTGTCGCTCGTGCAGCAACATCAGAAAAACAAAACACTTGCCGAGCAGCAGCGCCGCCGCCGAGGTGTACAGCGAGATGGAATTGGCATCCGGCATGCTGAGGAACAGGCCGCGCTCCTGCAAAATCACCAGACAGGCCCGCACCGCCATGCTTAATGCGGCCAGCACAAAAATTGCCAGAGCAAATCGGGTGGCTGGTCGGTAATGCAAACGACGCAGGGAAATCAGCGGCGCCAGCGCCAGCAGATCAAAGGTAGTAGCCAAGCCCAGCATCAGGAACAGTTGCCAAACATAATCCAGCCGATACGCGATGCCCCAGACCAGGGTCAACACGGTAAACGCGCCGAGCAATTGATTGAGGCCGGCGGCGACGCCGACAAACCGGCGCATGCCAAACCAGAACAGGATATGGGCGGTGGACATGAACAGGCCGCAATACCAGAACCAGCGACCGCCACCGAGTGCGTAATCAAAACTGCGGATGGCGATACCAATGCCGAGACAGAGGCAGGCGGCGCACCAGATCCAAATGCCTTGAGCGTGCGGGCGCTGGACCGCAACGGTGGCAAACACGGCTGCCGCCATCAGCAAAATGGCCGAGAAGAACACCGACAAGGTCAGTTCAGGCAGGGGCACGGCGAGCGGTCCGGTGGCCAACCAGCCGGCAACATAGATCAAACGACTGTGAGCGCCTAGCGCAGACGTACCGCTAGTGCGCAAGTGTCGGTTGCCGGATTGCAGTTAGCACGGGCCGGTATAAATGACGATAGCTGCCGTCAAAAGGTCTTTGCGCCAAAATGTCAGCGCGAAGATCGGCAGCGGCCGATCGCGGCATTCGTTCCGGGCGCTTATCGAACAAATGCCGGCGTCGTTATGGTTCGATAAATCAGGTTCAACACAGCAGTGATTTACCGAGCCAGACGGCGGCGTCGCCCGGTTCGTTGACGCTGGCCTCCAGCAGCGGTTGAAAACCGGACTTGGTGAACAAGTGCATGGCCGCTGCATTCTCCCGCGAGACTCGTGCCAACAAGGTTCGCAATCCAGTTTCGCGGGCGGCGTGCATGGCTTGTTCCAGCAGGAAGCGACCCACGCCCTGACCGCGACAACTGGGATCGACATTGACCGCCACGGTGGCCGTGGTGATGCTGCGCGGTTCGCGCTGCCAAGCGATGACGCCAACGACCCAATCGAAGCGCTCCGCTTGCCACATATAACAAGGCCGGTGATGGGCCAATGCCGATTGCAATGGCCGCAGCAGGCTGCCGGGCAGACGGCGTTCGGCCGGGCGAAAATGGTAACGGTCAGTCATGTTGCAGCTCCTGTGGCGGTGCCTAGCGCAGAACGGATCGGCGCGACGGCAGGCAAGGCGTTTCGAGACGCAGGATGTGGTGTCAGCCACCAGAGTTGTTGCAGAAGCCGTGCCAGCATGGTGATTGCTGATTCCGCCAGCGGCTCGCCCGCAAATGGAGCAAAGTCTGCGCCGAATTGGCGTTTTGTTTCAATGTTGGTGTTTGCTTTGTGGTGCGGAGCGCCAGCCATGACAGCCCTCGCACCGACACGATGCCCAGTTGCGGACAGCGACGCATGGCTTCGGTGCAATCACGCAGCAATCGGGTAGCAATAACGTAGAAATGACGCTGCGACAAAGCGTTTAGCGTGGCGTGATCGTGCTGTGGTTGTGCCGAGCAGCCGCCAAAAAAGCCTCCAATAGCGGCTGCGGGTCCAGCCAGTCGTCATGTCCATGCTGCTTTTGAAACAAATGGAATTCCGGGTGCCATTGCACGCCAACACAGAACGGGTGCTCACGGTGACGCACCGCTTCAATGATGCCGTCGTCAGCCTGCATCTCGATCTGCAAATCCTTGCCCAAAGTTTTGATCGCCTGATGGTGAATGCTGCTGATGCGCGCTGGCGAATCGCCATACCATTGCCGGAACCAGCTGTCGGCACCAAATTGCGCCAGATGCGAATGCTGATCATAGGCGGCACTGACATGGGTCTCGGCGTCCGGCAGCTGCGTTGCGATGTCCTGATACAGCGAGCCACCCAGCGCGACGTTGAGCAGCTGGCAGCCGCGACAAATGGCCAGAATTGGCTTTTTGGCTTCGAGAAATTCGTGCAGCAGCTCCATTTCGTAGGCGTCGCGGACCGCATCGCCAGCCCACTCCGGTTGCAGGGCCGTTTCGCCGTAGGCGCCGGGATGAACATCGGCACCACCCTGCAGGACCAGACCGTCAAGGTAGCGGGCGTAATCGCGCAGCCGGATGTTGCTCGACAGGATCGGCCCGTCAGTCAGCACGGTCGGGATCATCAGCACCAGCACATCCCGCGACATCAACCAATGGGCGGCGGACTGTTCCAGATACTGCAGGGTTTTGGTACGGATGCCGGTAGCGCTGGGCTCCGGATGAAACAGCCGCGCCGAGATGCCGATCAGCAGCGGTCGTGGGTGGTGGTTGGTCATGGCGCGGGCCTCCTTTGCATCGTCATTTACTAAATCTTTGCTAATTAGTCCGCTGAGCGCCGGGTTTGTTGCCAACGCCGTGGTTGGCCGATATCCGCGGGCTGAATCGGGCTGCTATGATTTGCCCGCCCAAACACGACACGGAGCATAAGTCTATGTGGCCCACCGCCTCCTTGCAGAAATTTGCCTTACCGGTGCTCGCCGGTATCGCCTTCAGCTTGACCCCCACCAGTCACGCCGGCCAGAACGGCGAGCGCTGGGAATACCAGACCAAGATGCAATCGGATCAGGCCCAAGGTTTTGCCCTGCCGACAATGACCATGCAAAAGTGCCAGGAGCCGGGCTGGAAAAATCCGCCGCAAGGCCAGCAGCAGGACAGCGAATGCAAGGTCAAGGATTACAAGAAAAGCGGTAACACCATGAGCTGGCGCATCGAGTGTCCGCAGGGCAACGGTCACGGTGAAATGACCTTGCAAGGCAACGAGGCCTTCACGGGTTTTACCGAGTTCAGCAGTGATCGCGGCAATTTTCGCATGGACATGACCGGCAAAAAGCTCGGCAGCTGCGATCCGGCCACCGACCGCACTGTGGTCAACGGCATGAATGTGCCGAATGCCCAGGAAGTGCAACAGATGCAGGCCAACATGAACCAGCAGATGGAGATGGCCAATACCCAGACCTGCGCCAGCGCGATCTCGTCGATGCAGCTGATGATGTTCACTATGGACGGCTCACCGTGTGCCAAACAAAAACCGGCATTCTGCAAACGGCTGCAGACCGGTGATGGTGCCATGCAGGTGGTCGGTCAGGATGCCTCGGGGGAGGCGCTGAATCAGGCCATCGAGTATTGTGGCCTCGGCAAAGACAAAGTGATGGGCGCGGCTTGCAAGCAGGCCAAAGCGACCAAGAACTGGGATTTCCTTGGCAGCAATTGCGAAGCCGAAACCGCGGAGCTGGCGCAGAAATATTGTGCCGGCCGTGATTTCACCAGCGTCTATGCCACCGAGTACGGCTCGTTCTGCACCCAGTACGCGGCCGACCTGATGAGCGACGGCGGCAAAGTCGAGAAGAAAGAAGAATCCACCGTCGAGAAAGGCGCGAAGCTGCTGAAAGATCTGATCAAGTGGTAATGACGGGGCAATCCCGCTCGCCGCAACCGGGCCGGCTTCACCGCCGGCCCGGTTATTTTTTTTCCGCACTCATTTTCTTGTGCAGCAGTGTGCTGGCGAGCTCCACACTCGGTGCAGCCGAGCTGGCTACAACTACCGTCGGCGCCGGCACTGACACCGCCGATACCACTGACACCGTAAACACCATCAAGCAAAACCTTTCCGGGCCGGAATCGACTGCCAATCCGGATCGCTTTGCCGGTTTGCACAATACCTATCCGCAAGTGGCCAAAGCCTATTACGTGCAGCTGAATCAGCGCGCCCTGTGGGGGCAGGCCATCGATGAGCGATTGCCGCCGGCCTCGCTGACCAAATTGCTGACCGCGCATGTAATCCTGAATACCCTTGAGCTGGATCGCACACTGATTGTCAGTGCCCACGCCGCCAGCATGACCGGCACTCGACTGGGTTTGCGCCGCGGCGATCACAGTTCGGTTCGGGATTTGTTGATCGGCATGCTGCTCGGTTCCGGCAATGACGCCTGTGTGGCGCTGGCCGAAGCGGCGGCCGGCAGCGAGTCGGCCTTTGTCGCCCAGATGAACACCGAAGCGAGCAAGCTGGGCTTGCAGCAAAGTCATTTCGCCAATCCCTGCGGCTTCGATGCCGCCGATCATTACAGCAGTGTCCGCGATCTGGTGACGCTGACCGAAACCGCGCTAACCCATCCGGAACTGGCGCAGTGGGTGCGGCAAAGCGAAGCCAGCATACGCATCAACGACAAACCGAAAACCATCAAGAGCAGCAATGCCCTACTCGGTCGGTTGCCGGGCGCGATTGGCGTCAAGACCGGCTTCACCCAGCGCGCCGGCAAATGCGTCATTGCACTGGTTGAGCGCGATGGTCAGCGCGTGCTGGCGGTGTTTCTGAATGCGCCGGATCGCTGGTGGGATCTGGCCGCCATCATCGAGCTGGCATTTCGGCATGCCAGATCTGAAGCGGCACGCTGAACGCATGGTCAGCGAGACTGTGCTGAAGGGGTTTTCGGCAATACGGCGGCGGCCTGATGGGTTGTGGAACGGGCAGCCGTCAAACGGGTTGTTGTCAAATTGGTCGTTGTCGAACTGGTCGCTGCCGATACTGCTGCTGCTGACCGCCGCGGCGTACCTGAACAGCTTTGCTGGCAGCTGGCAGTTTGATGATTTTGCGGTGTTGCTGCGCGACCCGCGCGTGCAGAGTCTGGCGGCTTGGTGGCAATCGCTGCCGCATATCCGACCGCTGTTCAAACTGAGTGTTGCGCTCAATCATCAGCTCGGCGGCAGCCTGCTGCTTTTCCATCTGCTCAATCTGCTGCTGCATCTCATAAACACGGTGCTGGTGTATGCGCTGTGCCGGCGATTGCTGCGCAACTTTTTGAACGCTGAAGCGCTAACGCTAAGCACGATCTTCATCACGCTGATCTTCGCCTTGCATCCGGCCCAAACCGAAGTGGTGACCTATTTATCGGGTCGCTCGGTGGCGTTGGAAGCGACCGGTGTTTTGCTCGCAGTGTGGAGTTGGTTGCACGTCATCGAACAGCCATCGTGGCGTTGGCGCGCCGTTACGCTGATCGCGGTGCTGCTGGCAGTGGCCAGCCGGGAAACCGCCATCGTCACGCCGCTGCTGCTGTGCTGGTTCAGTTTTATGGTCCGGACGAGCGCGCCCACAGCGGTCGGCGTTGCGCTTGATTCGCGCCCGGCAGCCGGGCGCTTCAGTGTGGTGATTGCCGTGCTGCTGATGCTCGTGCTGTTGGCGTTGCTGCTGTTGCTGCCGCGTTATCGCGAACTGATCGGCTTGGCGCTGCAGTGGCAAAACCTGAGTCAGCTGTTGGCAAGTCAAACGCAGGCGCTGCTGCATTTGCTGCTGGTCGCGCTTGGCTGGGCGCCGCTCAATGCCGATCCGGCCCTGATGATTGCCGAACTGGATTCGGTGCGCGGTGCAATGTCTGTGGTGGTGATTGCGGCGCTGTGTTGGCTCGGCTGGTATTGCCGCGCGCGTCAGCCCTTGGTGGCGCTGGGCATTGGCTGGGCGATGCTGTCGTGGCTGCCGACCCATAGCCTGCTGCTGCGTTACGACCCGGTAAATGATCGCCAGCTCTATCTCGCGCTGCCGGGTTTGTCGCTGGCACTGGTGGCGGGGCTGGCGGCCATGCTGAAGTGGCTGCGTGAGCGGGCGACCTTAACCAGCGCTTCCTGGCGGCAGGTGGTGCCGATGATCGTATTGCTGCTGTTCGCGCTGTTGTTGGCTAGGCAAATCTGGCAACGCAATCAGCTGTACCGGGCCGAGATCCCGTTCTGGCAGGACGTGGTGCAGAAGGCGCCGCACAATGCCCGCGGCTGGAACAACCTCGGTGTGGCGCTGGCCGACGCTGACGAGCGTGTTGCCAGCGAGCGGGCGTTTGAACAGGCCCTCGCCATTCGGCCTGGTTATGTGCAAGCCGCCGTCAACCTGAAGTTGCTGCGGGCCGGATTACCGCTGCAGGCTCCGGCAAGTGAATGAACGGATGGTTCGGTCGGCACGGCTGAGCCTTCGGTTGGCGATGGCACATCGAACCTGCAGCGATGCCTGCTTCTGCTACGCTTTAGCGCCGGTTGCGTCAGGGCCATAACGGTGCGCCAAAACGGTGCATTTATCCACACTACGTCCAAATTGGTGCATTACGGTTAAAGATTTGGCCATCCAGCCATTCGATACCGGTCTGCATCGCCGATTCCCGTTGCCGCCCATTACTGGCACAGGCTTTGCTTTTGTCAGCGCCAACAGCACGCCGTGCTTTCGGCCACGCCTGCCAACCGGGCAGGACGATCGACCGCGGCGCCGTTAACCCGATTTCTCACAGGAGCCATCCATGTCCGTCGCAAATGTCATGCAGCTGATTGCGGAAAACGACGTTAAGTTCGTTGACCTGCGTTTCACCGATACCAAGGGCAAAGAGCAGCACGTGTCGATCCCGGCCAAGCTCTGCGACGAGTCGCTGTTCCAGGACGGCAAAATGTTCGACGGCTCCTCGATCACCGGTTGGAAAGGCATCAACGAGTCGGACATGATTCTGATGCCGGATGCCACCACCGCCGTGCTCGATCCGTTCACTGAAGACAGCACCCTGATCGTCCGCTGCGACATCGTTGACCCGGCCACCATGCAAGGTTACGACCGCGACCCGCGTTCGATCGCCAAGCGCGCCGAAGCCTGGCTGAAGAGCACCGGCATTGCCGACACCGCGCTGTTTGGCCCGGAGCCGGAATTCTTCATGTTCGATGACGTCAAGTTCTACAACAAGATGAACGGCTGTGGTTACGAGCTGGATTCGGACGAAGGCGCCTGGAACACCAACAAGAGCTTCGAAGGCGGCAACAAAGGCCACCGTCCGATGGTGAAAGGCGGTTACTTCCCGGTTGCGCCGGTTGATTCCGCACAGGACATCCGTTCGCAAATGTCGCTGGTCTGCGAGCAAATGGGCCTGGTGATCGAAGCGCACCACCACGAAGTGGCGACCGGTGGCCAGAACGAACTGGCGGCCAAGTTCAACACGTTGGTGAAGAAAGCTGACGAAGTGCAGATCATGAAGTACGCGATCCACAACGTCGCGCACGCCTACGGCAAAACCGTCACCTTCATGCCGAAGCCGATGGTTGGCGACAACGGTTCGGGCATGCACGTGCACCAATCGCTGGCCAAGAACGGTCAGAACATTTTCGCTGGCAACAAATACGCCGGTCTGTCGGAAGAGGCGCTGTACTACATCGGTGGCATCATCAAGCACGCCCGCGCGCTG
The DNA here is from genome assembly GCF_013179735.1 of Permianibacter fluminis. Taxonomy (NCBI): domain Bacteria; kingdom Pseudomonadati; phylum Pseudomonadota; class Gammaproteobacteria; order Pseudomonadales; family Pseudomonadaceae; genus Permianibacter; species Permianibacter fluminis. The sequence continues at coordinate 919,456 of NZ_JABMEG010000001.1, forward strand.
AATGCCATCACCAACGCTTCGACCAACAGCTACAAGCGTCTGGTGCCGGGCTTCGAAGCGCCGGTCATGCTGGCCTACTCGGCCCGTAACCGTTCGGCCTCGATTCGTATTCCGTACGTTGCCAGCGCCAAGGGCCGTCGCATTGAAGTGCGCTTCCCGGACCCGACTGCCAACCCGTACCTCGCGTTTGCCGCGATGATGATGGCCGGCGTTGACGGCATCATCAACAAGATCCACCCGGGCGATGCCGCCGACAAGGATCTGTACGATCTGCCGCCGGAAGAAGCGAAAGCCATCCCGACCGTTGCCCACTCGCTGGAAATGGCCTGCGATGCGCTCGAAGCCGATTGCGAGTTCCTGACCCGTGGCGGCGTGTTCTCGAAAGACTTCATCGACAGCTACCTGACCATCAAGCGCGCCGAAGCCAAGCGCGTTGCGATGGCGGTGCACCCGCTGGAAATGGAGTTGTACTACTCGGTGTGAGTGCTGGCCAATTACGTCGGCCATCAACCGAACAAAGCCGCCCGCTGGGCGGCTTTGTTATTTGTGCGGTCAGGAAAGTCGCGCAGTGGCCTCGCTCGGTACAGCCGGATCACAGACTACGGTGGCGGCCTCGACGGTGCCCGCAGCACAGCGTCCGGACCGCCAATGCAGTATCCTGCGGCAAACGGCGGTCGAAGCCTTGCTTTGGGCGGAGAAGAGGAAATTCCATGGCTCGTTATTTGTTGCTTGCCGGTCTGGCTTGTTTCGGCATGGCGCTGCTGCCAGTCGCACCGGCGGCCGAATTGTACAAATGCAAGGGCGACAACGGCGAAACCGTGTTTTCCGATCAGCCCTGTGCGGGCGGGGAAACCTTGCCGCTGCGGGAGACACCGACCTTTGAGGCCCTGCCAAAACCGACGCCGTTGCCGCCGACCAGCGCGGCCGGCAAGCCAAAGCAGCAGGTAATCAACTACAAGCTCGCCATCAGCAAGCCTGCCGCGGAAGAGGTCATTCGCGACAATGAAGGCCGGATCGGCGTCGAGGGTTCAGTTTCACCGATGATGGACGAAGACCACCGGGTCCGATTATTGCTGGATGGCAAGCAGGTAGGAGAACTGGCGCAAGCGCCAAGTTGGACCCTGGACGAAGTAGACCGCGGCGAACACACGTTGGTGATCGAGGTGGTGCACAAATCGTCGGGCAAAGTCTTCGCCAGCAGCCCCAGCAGCAAGTTCATGCTGTTCCGGACCTCGGCGGGGCAGACGCCCAACGGTGCCGGTGGCGTGCCGACAGCGACAGGGTATGCCAATGGCGCCAGCTGGCCCGGTTCGGGTATGGCACCGCAGCCCGGCGACCCGGCACCACCCGCGCCGACCAAGCCGACGCACACGGGACCTCGAAAATAGGACCCCGAAAATAAGGGCGCCGCGGAAATAAGCGTGGCATGCACCGAACAGATGCACCAATTTTGTGCAATAGTCGACTGCGCCGCTACAATGCGGCGCAGTGCATTTTGGGAACGCTGATGATGAATGCCGAGGCCTTGCTCGACAGCCTGACCACCGCCGTGCTGCAACTCGATGCCGAGACCCGGCTGGTTGCGGTCAACAGCGCGGCCGAAAACCTGTTCGGCCACAGCCGGCGACGTCTGCTCGGCACCGAGCTCGGTCATTGGCTGCCCAGCCCGCAGCCCGCGCTCGAACTGCTGCAGCGCGCCCACAAGGAGCAGCGTACCTGCCACGGTCACGACCTGATGCTGGCCCTGCCGTTTGCCGCCACCGCGCGCATCGAGGTGTTGGTGACACCGCTGCCGGACGGCTGGCTGCTGGAGCTGCGGCCACTCGATGACAGCCAGCGTCGACACAACGAAACCGAACGGGCCCGCCAGCAACAGGAGCTGCACGAACTGCTGCGGGCGCTGGCGCACGAGATCAAGAATCCGCTGGCCGGATTGCGCGGCGCCGCCCAGTTGCTGGCCCGCGAGCTGGTCAGCCAGCAAGGTGAGCGCGACGGCAGCGAGCCAGCGCTGACCGATTACACCGATCTGATCCAGCGCGAGGCCGACCGTTTGCGGGCGCTGGTTGACCGCCTGTTGCTGCCGGCGCGCACCCTGACCAAACAACCGTTGAACATTCACTCGGTGTTGGAACAGGTCTTGCAAATTGTCAGGCTGACTTTACCGGCGGGTGTGCAACTGCAACGCGATTACGACCCCAGCCTGCCGGATCTGGTGGCCAACGCCGACGCCTTGCATCAGGTGATGTTGAACCTGCTGCAGAACGCCGCTGATGCCATTGGCGAACAGGGCCGTATCAGTTTGCGTACCCGCGCTGAACATGGCGTCACGCTCGGTTCGGTGCGCTGGAAACTGGTGCTGCGACTGGATGTGATCGACAACGGCGCCGGCGTTCCGGCGGACCTGCGGGACCGGATTTTCTTGCCACTGGTTACCGGCAAGGCGCACGGCACCGGTTTGGGCCTCAGCATCGCCCAAACCCTGGTGCAGCAGCATGACGGTTTGCTCGAGTGCAGCAGCGAACCGGGCAATACCGTTTTCACGGTTTGGCTACCGTGGCGGGACCCGAACAAACCGGAACCGCGTGCCAGTGCCAATCCGAACAGCATTGCGAGCAATATTTCGAACAGCAACCCGAACAACAAACCGAACAAGACGGAACCGGCATGACTGACAGCAACACAGTTCTGATTCTTGACGATGACGACAGCATCCGCTGGGTGTTGGACCGGGCGCTGCGCGCCGCTGGCTACCAAACCCGTCTCTGTGCCGATGTCCCGGAAGCGCGCGAGTTGCTGGCGCGCGAACCCATCCAGTTGGTGTTATCTGATATCCGGATGCCCAGCGGTGATGGCGTGGCGTTTCTGCGCGAAATCAAAGCGACCCAGCCGCTTCTGCCGGTGGTGTTGATTACCGCGCACGCCGATCTGTCGAGTGCGGTGCAGTCATTTGATTCTGGCGCCTTCGAGTTTGTCGCCAAGCCGTTTGATCTCGACGAATTGCTGGTGATCGTCGGTCGCGCCGTGCAGCAAACTGCCATCAGCAAACCACTGGCCACCGCGACGGAAGCCGCAGAGCTGATCGGTCGGTCACCGGCCATGCAGGCGGTATTCCGCGCCATCGGTCGCTTGGCTCGAACCAAATTCACGGTGCTGCTGATCGGCGAATCCGGGACTGGCAAAGAGCGCGTTGCGCGCGCCCTGCACGAACACAGTCCACGCGCCGGTAAGCCGTTTGTCGCGCTCAACATGGCCGCGATTCCGCAGGAGCTGATCGAGTCGGAATTGTTCGGTTATGAAAAGGGGGCGTTCACCGGCGCAGCCAATCGCACCGCCGGCCGCTTCGAACAGGCTGAGGGCGGCACGCTGTTCCTTGATGAAATCGGAGACATGCCGCTGCCCGCGCAAACGCGCTTGCTGCGCGTGTTGTCGGATGGCGGCTACTTCCGGGTCGGCGGCAAGGAGCTGTTGCAATCCGATGTCCGGGTGATCGCCGCAACCCACCAGGATCTGCAGGCATTGGTCAAAGCTGGCCGCTTCCGCGAGGATCTCTTTCACCGGCTCAATGTGGTTCGTATCGATCTGCCGCCGCTGCGCGCGCGCGCCGAAGATATCGAACTGCTCGCCGAGAATTTTCTGCAACAGGCGGCGCTCGAAGCCGGTCTGCCACGGAAGATTCTTAGTGCTGAAACGCTGCTGCGCTTGCGCCAGTTTCCGTGGCCGGGCAACGTCCGCCAGCTGGAAAACCTCTGCCGTTACCTGACCGTGATGGCGCCGGCCGAACAGATTCAGCCGAGCGATCTGCCTGATGACCTCGGCCACGAAGCCGAGCCGGCTGCCGTGCTGGCGCCGAATCGGGAAGCCTGGCCGCTGGCGCTGCGCAACGAAGTGCTGACGGCGGCCCGGCAACAGGATGCGGCCAAGGTTCAGGCGCTGGCCGCAACGCTGGAACAATTGCTGGTCGAAACCGTGCTTGAAGCGACCAACGGTCATCGTCAGGATGCTGCCTACCTGCTCGGCTGGGGTCGCAATACACTGACCCGTTATCTGAAAACGGTCGAGGCCGGCGACGCTGCTGACAACACGGCGGCAGCCAGTTCACTGACGGAGCCTTCCCGTCGCAAAGCCTGACTCGTACACTGGCGCCGCTGTCGCGCCGCCAGTGTTGTCCCGAGTGTCCCCATGCTGCATATCGTGCTGTTCAATCCGGAAATCCCGCCCAATACCGGCAACGTGATCCGGCTCTGCGCCAACACCGGCTTTCAGCTGCACTTGATCGAGCCGCTCGGTTTCGTGATGGAAGACAAGAAGCTGCGCCGTGCCGGCCTCGATTACCACGAGTGGGCAAGCGTAAACGTGCATGACAATTGGCAGGCCTTCATCGACGCGGTGCAACCGGCGCGCATCTTCGCCTGTGAAACCACCGGCCAGTGTCGGCACGTCGATGCCCGCTTCGCTGTCGGTGACGCCTTGGTGTTCGGGCCGGAAACCGGCGCAGTGCCGGCAGAGTTGATGTCGGCTCTGCCGCCGGAACAAACGCTGCGCTTGCCGATGCGACCGGGTCAGCGCAGTCTCAATCTGTCCAACGCCGTTGCCGTGATCGCGTTCGAAGCCTGGCGACAACTGGAATTTTCCGGCGCGAGCTGAGTGCGCGCCCTAGCGTGCTTTGCGTGCGGAAACATAACGGGGAATTTGCATGTCGGAAATTGCCATCCAGCAGATGCGCAGTCGCATCGGTGATGTGATCATCGGTGCGTTCAATGGCGCAATCTGTCTGCTGGATTTCCGCTATCGCAAACAGCGCGAGCAAATTGACCGGCGTATTCAAGCGGGCTTGCAAGCGCGTTTTGTCGAACGTAGCGAGCCGTTGCTGGTGCAGGCTATGGCGCAGCTGGAGCAGTTCCTGCGTGGTGAGCGCCGGTCATTTTCGTTGCCGCTGCGACCGGTTGGCACGGAACTGCAGCAGCGCGTCTGGGCCGCGCTGGCCCAGATCGAATACGGCCACACGACGAGCTATCGGCAACTGGCGCAACAGCTCGGTGTGAGTGAAGCGACAGTTGCCAGTGCTAGCGGCGCCAACGCCTTGGCATTGTGTGTGCCCTGTCATCGGCTGTTGGGTGAACGCGGCGAGCTAATCGGCTATGGTGGCGGCCAGGCGATCAAACAGCGCCTGCTGCGACTGGAGCAGTCTGTGTGCACGCCAAATCCGATCACGCTGGACTTGTTTCCAATCGGTTGAGCGGTGAATCGAGCAAGCGGTCGAACGGTCCGCTAGTGTTTAGCGCTAGCGTCGTTCTGCCGGGCTGTCGTTAGCATGATGTGCGCCTCCGACACTGAGTCAGTAGAATTCGCGCACGACATAGCGCAATGAGGTGATGAAATGAAAATTTGGCACGGTGAGCCGAGTCTGCAAAGTATTGTGGCACGTAATGCCAAGTCGATGGTCGAGCATCTTGGCATCGAGTTTGTGGCACTGACCGACAACAGCCTCAGTGCGCGAATGCCGGTTGACCAGCGCACCCGCCAGCCATTCGGCTTGCTGCATGGCGGTGCTAACGTGGTTCTGGCTGAAACGCTCGGTAGCGTTGCCGGCAACCTCGTGGTCCCGGATGACAAGATGGTGGTCGGGGTCGAAATCAATGCCAACCATTTGCGGGCGGTGCGCGACGGTTTTGTGACCGGTACGACCACGCCGGTGCATCTGGGGCGTAGCACCCAGGTCTGGGATATCCGTATCGAAGATGCAGATGGCAAACTGAGCTGCGTCTCGCGACTGACGCTGGCGGTTGTACCAAAAGGCTGAGGCTACCGAAAAAAAAGCCGGCGGAATCGCCGGCTTTTTTAAAGACGGTCAATTAACGGAACGAGAACCGGAAATAGGCCCCGTAATAATTACGCTCCAGATCGCTGACATCAAAGCTTTCTTGACGCACTTCGGCACCGACGCCGATGCTTGGCGTGAAATTGACTTGCACTGACAGGTTACGCCAGTCGGCGACGTAATCAAAAACCCGTTCGCGACGGAAATTCAGATCAAATTCAACGCTGTCGGTGGGCTGGAGGCGCAGACCGACGCGCAACTGGCTGCCCCAATCGTCGTCCTCGTCATCGTTGTCATCGTAACCGCCATCGTCATCGACGGTATACGAATCACTGAGCAACGACACATCGCCATAGAACATCAACATGTCACCAGCGGCAAAGCGCAGGCCGGCGCCAGCGGTCATGGTAACTTCGGTGACGCTACTTTCCGAGTGGTAGCAACTCCCGCTGAAACAGCCGCGGTCGTCGTACTCATGAATCGCAGATTCAATCATTGCCGGCAAATAGAAATGCTCGCCAAAGCCGACGCTGCCACGTACCCGGAAGGTGGTGTAATCACTTTCGGAGCGCAGGTAATCACCATCGCCGAAATCGATCCGTTCGCTGTCAGTACCGCCGAAAAGGCCTGCTTCGACATAGGTAAAACGGATATCACTGGCCATTGCCTGCGCGGACAGCAGGGCAAGACCAACTACGGATACAGCTTTGAACATGAGACGTTCCTGTCTGAAATCAAATGCCGGAAATGGCGCGGCGATTGTTCCGACGAGGTAGGTGGCTGTCAATGGTGAGCACATGCTTTCTGACAATTGCGCTTGTCAGGGCACGGAACTGTATCGATTTGTAGCGGCGTTGCAGTGATGGATGCGCAGCAAATGATGGTGAAAATGCGGTATCGGCGACCGCTCGGGTAACGCGAATCAGCTACTGGATTCGTCGCGCATTTCCCGCATCAGCAATTCTTTGGCGGCGACGCGAGGGTCGATGCCGTCGTGCAGAATGCGGTAGATCTGTTCGCTGATCGGCATTTCGATGCCGAGCTTGCGCGCAAGCAGTACCACTTCCTCGGCATTGCTGGCAGCTTCGACCACTTGACCAATTTCAGCTTGCGCCTGCGCTGGCGTTTTACCTTGGCCAAGCGCCAGACCAAACCGGCGATTGCGCGATTGATTGTCGGTGCAGGTCAGAATCAAATCGCCCAAACCGGCCATGCCATAAAATGTTTCGGGCTTGCCGCCCAGCGCCAAACCGAGCCGGGTGATCTCGGCGAGGCCGCGTGTGATTAGTGCGGTTCTGGCATTGGCACCAAAACCCAAACCGTCACACATGCCGGCACCGACCGCCAACACGTTCTTTACCGCGCCACCGACCTGCACGCCGATCATGTCGTCGGACAAATAGACCCGGAAGCGATCACTGTGCAGGCGTGTGGCAAGTTCGGTGCGAAACGTGATGTCGTTGGCTGCCAGCGTGATGGCGGTAGGCAGGCCAGCGGCCAATTCCTTGGCGAAACTGGGCCCGGACAGAACCGCCTGTGGCGTGCTGGCAGAAAATTCGTCGGTGACGACCGATGACAGCAGCGCTTGCGCGCCGTGTTCAAAACCTTTGGTTGCCCAGACGATGCGAACATTGCTCGCTGTCAGCGGCTTCAGCAGCTGCAAACTGGCACGAAAGGCGTGGCTTGGTACGGCGACCATGACGTCGCGGACGTCATGCAGTGCCAGCGCCAGGTCAGCGGTTGCTGACAATGTATCGGGAAACGGAATGCCGGGCAGGTAGCGGGCATTTTCGCGGGCCGACTGCAGCTTGTGCATTTCGTCGGCATTGCGACCCCAGAGTCGGGTGTCGTTGCCGAGTCGGGCCAAATGCAAGGCAAGCGCCGTGCCCCAGGAACCGGCGCCGAGTACTGCTATCGGAGTCGAGCGGGGCACGAGCGTCGTGGCAGGCAATTACTGAACGGTTGAAGCTTCGGCACTGTTGCCAGCTTGCGCCTGCTCAGCTTCGCGTTGCAGCTGCATTGCGAAAATCTGGTCGAAGTTGACCGGGGCGAGATGCAGCGCCGGGAAGCCACCTTGACCGATTGCGGCCGCAATCACTTGGCGTGCGTACGGGAACAGCAGGCTCGGTGTGTAAGCGGTCAGGGCGTGACGCAATTGCATGCCTTCGACGCCAGAAATCGTGAACACGCCGGCTTGCTGCACCTCGCACACGAACGCGACCTTGTCGCCGCTCTTGCACTCGACATTGATGACCAGAATAACTTCATAATTGTTGTCATCAAGCTTGCGAGCCTTGCTGTTCAACTGAACTGCATAATTCGGCTCGAACGCGGTCTGGAACAGTTCCGGGGTGTTCGGCGCTTCGAACGACAGATCCTTCAGGTAGACGCGGCCAAGGTTCAGGCTCGGTTGCTGGGCATTGGTTGCGCCCTGGATTTCTTCTGCCATGTTTTACTTCCTTTAATTATTTGCCTGCATCAACTTACGCGGACAGCAGGGGTTGCAATTTGCCTGCGCGATGCAAGGCGTACAAATCATCACAGCCGCCGACAGGCTGGCCATTGATGAAAATCTGCGGCACGGTGCGACGACCGCTGCGGCTCATCATTTCGTCACGTCGAGCCGGATCGGTATCGACCCGAATTTCCTGATAGCTGGCGCCGAGACTGTCCAGCAACTGCTTGGCACGCACGCAGTACGGGCAAACGGCAGTGGTGAACATTTCAATTGCGGCCATCGCTACCTCATTACTTCTTGCTGATCGGCAGGTTCTCAGCAGTCCAGGCCTGCATCCCGTTGCCGAGCCGGAAAAGCTGGGCGAACCCCTGCTTCTTCAACTGCTTGCAGGCGTTGACGGCAGTCATGCCTTGGGCACACACCACGATTACCGGGCGCTCTTTGTAACGCTCCAGTTCCTTGTCCATGCTGTCGAGCTTCGACAACGGCGCCGAAACGGCCCCAACGATATGGCCCTTGTTGAAATCGGCCAAGGGGCGGATATCGAGCACCACACCGTCTTGCCGATTGACCAGGGTGGTCAGTTGCTGCGGGCCGATGGCCTTGCCGCCGCCAGCGCTGCTGAACGAGGCAATCACCAACATCAGCAGGGTCAACCAGGCAACGCTTAAATAGGGGTGGTTCGTGAAGAGTTCAACTACGATTTGCATGACAGACCGATCGGACGCGCTCCCGGGCGGGCTGCCCGGGGCAAAAAAGAGGGCCGATTATACAGAACCGACCCGTTTAGGCGATCACCCTCGGCAAGCGGCCTCAGCCCCGGCCGCCCCATCAGCTGACGGGGCGAACCATCACCCGGGACCCCAGTACCGAAACCACCTCAACCTCGGTGCCTGCCGGCAGCTCAGGGCCTTGGGCGGTCCAGCGGGTGTCATCGATAAAGATCTCACCGCCCTCGGCGGTCAGTGCCGTTTGCAGCCGGGTGCGCCGACCCACCAGGGCATCGCTGCGCCGATTCAGGGTGGCCGAGCCTTCCCCTTCCTTGCTCGCATACCAGCGCCGGCCAACCACGACGCTGATCACGGACAACAGCGCGAACAAGGTCGCCAGCGCCTGCCATGGCAGCGGCAGCAATAACGCCACGAGCCCGGTAAGCAGCGCGGCAATGCCAAAAAACATCAGGTAAAAGCCAGGCGCCACCATTTCGATGGCAAACAACAGCAAGCCAACCGCCAACCAATACCAGTTCTGCATGATGTCATTCCTCAAACGGTGAGCAGACAGACTCAGTTCTTGACCGTCTTGAACAGCTCGGAAATGCCGCCGAGCGCACCAATGACATTGCCGGCTTCCAGCGGCATCAACACCAGCTTCTCGTTCGGCGAAGTCGCGATCTGGCCGAGCGCCTCGACATACTTCTGGGCGATAAAGTAATTGATGGCGCGCGAGTCACCTTTGCCGATGGCTTCCGACACCATTCGGGTCGCATTGGCTTCCGCTTCGGCCAGCCGCTCACGGGCTTCCGCTTGCCGGAACGCGGCTTCCTTCTGCCCTTCGGCTTGCAGGATCTGGCCCTGCTTCATGCCTTCGGCTTTCAGAATTTCCGATTGCCGTAGTCCTTCCGCTTCCAGAATCTGCGCGCGCTTGATCCGCTCCGCTTTCATCTGCTGCGCCATTGCGTTGACCAGATCCTGCGGCGGCACGATATCGCGCACTTCAATGCGGGTGATCTTGACGCCCCAGGGATTGGTCGCGTGGTCGACAATGCGCAGAATCTGGGCATTGATCTGATCGCGCTTGGACAGCATCTCGTCCAGATCCATGCCGCCCAATACCGTGCGCAAGTTGGTCATGGTCAGGTTCTGCATCGCCATCTGCAGATGGTTGATCTCGTAAGTCGCCTGGGCCGCATCGGTGATTTGATAGAAGCAGACCGCATCAATAGTGACGGTGGCGTTGTCGCGCGAGATCACCGACTGCTGCGGAATATCCAGCACCTGCTCCATCATGTTCACCTTCGCGCCGACCCGCTCAAACACCGGTGTAATGAAATGCAGGCCGGGTTGCAGCGTCCGTACATATTTGCCGAAGCGCTCGATGGTGTATTCATAGCCCTGACGCACCGACTTCACCCCGGTGGTGACCAGTATCACGGCAAAAACCAGCAGACCAAAAACAACGGTTTCCATGTCTTGCTCCTTACAGCCCAGCGGTGGAAGGTAGTGCCTTTTTTCGATAAGCGGCCAGCGCCTGTTCTCGTGCAGGCAAGGCAAACTCTAGTTCGGTAGCGATACTGACTACCTGTTCCTGATATTTTACTGCGCTGTCAAAACCGCCCGACAAAGCCGACAATCGAGCATAGGCTTCCAGCAATGCAATATCGTCGGTATCGGTGAACGGCGGCAAATAGCTACGTGCCTCGGCGGCGTTTTCGGAGCCCTGCTCCAGTAGTGCCAGCGCGTATTGCAGTTGCGCCCGCTTATGACCACCATCCGCCGCCACCTTCAGCCACTTCAGGCTCTTCTCTTTCTGCTGCGCAACATCGCCACCAATGTCGAGTTTTTGTGCCAACAACCAAGCCGAGTCGGCATTACCCTGCTGAGCTGAAACCGTCAACCAGAAAATACCCTTACTGGTGTCCTTTTCACAACGGTCGCCAGTCAATAACTTGCTGGCTAATTTATATTGTCCACGTGAGTCGCCGTTGATGGCGCTTTGCAGGAACAGTTTTTCGCTATACTGATCAAGTTCTTTTTGCCGCTTTTGGCCTGTGATGAGTTCGGTTTTAATTACATTTGCCAACTCATATTGTGCTTTACCATCGCCGGCTTCAGCGAGCGGAGTCAGTTCTGTCAATTTTGCTTTGGTTTTCTTCGGGTCAATCGCCGCAATTGCGCCACTATTACCTTCATCCAACCGGTAATCCAAACAGTATCTGGCTTGCATTTCTCGCAACTGCTCATTGGCCGGAAGGAGAAACTCCCAGTCTTTCACTGCCGCCAAACTGCTCTTTTCGAAGAGTGAACGAAACAGACGACTGTCCGAATCCCTCTTTGTCAATTCTCTGATGCCACTTTCATAAACTCGCGCCCGCTGTGGACGACCCTTGACATCAATGTAGAAATTCAAGCAAGCATAACCGGTGACACCTGCTTGCGCGGCCGCCATCGGATATCGGGGGGCTTTTGTTCGCACGGGCTGTGCCGGACTGTCTCCCGATACGGTGCAATCCGCCTGTCGATCAGCAACAACAGGCAGTAAATGCGCCGTAATCGCTTGTTGACCAAACTTGCTTTGCAATTCATTCGCCAACTCTCTCGCACGTTTCATGGACGCTTCATCGAGTTTGGTGGCAAAAACGTCACGCAATTTGGGGGCATGTTCTGTATCTTGTTCGGCCGCCAGATCTGCCCAGGCCCAAGCATCGACTGGACTTTTGTCGACATGCTCGCCGCGCGCATACATCACTGCCAGATTGCGTTGGGATGGCGCATCGCCGAGTTCAGCCAAGCGACGAAATTCGGCGTAAGCAACATCAAACTGCTTCTGCTCGTAAGCGGTCATGGCGCTACTGAAGTCGGCGAGAGCCGGAGTCGCGCAGCCGAGAACGAGGCCGAAAAAGAAAACGGGATGGCGTAAACGCATGAGTTCCAGTCCTTGAACCGTGGAAACGGCCGCCAACTTGCCTGTCGGCGGCGGTTGTTGTCAATGCGGCGGCGTCAATGCTTCAACACGGCACCGCATTAACGCAAAAAACAGCCGGAGCAAAACGGCTCGCTGTCTAAAAGACCTGCTAGCTCAATGCGCCGGTAGCGGCGGCAATTGTTCATTTTCGACGGCTTTCAACGCGGCCTGCCGACGCTCGGTTGTCAAGCCGATGTCGGTCGCCAGATCGAGCGCGTCGTCGGCATCATCCTGCGCTGCGCTGAAATCGCCGGTCAGGGCGTAACCATAGGCAAGCCAGTCCAGTACATGGATGTGCCAATCGGTCGGCAGCTTCTTCAGCAGTGCCAAGGCTGCTGTAGCGTTCTGGCCCGCGCCGGGTTTCAATTGCTGCTTGGCGACCCGCAACATCGCCAACGCGTTGCCGGCATCAGCCGCCTGTTGCAGCCATTCGCTCTGCTGAGGCGCAGACATGGCCAACTGTTTGTCGCCTTCGAACCACAGCGCCGCGATGTGTTTGGCTGGTGCGTAATCCTGTGCGATGGCCAGCTGTAACCAGTGTGCGGCCTTTGCTCGATCGCTGACACAGCCGGCACCGCGCATCAAGCGCGACGCCAGTTCGGTTTGTGCTTCGGCGGCGCCAGTCAGCGCCGCTTGCAGCCACGCCTCCGTGACGGCTTGGGTTTCGACCCGGTTGGTGACCGTGCGTTCGCTGTTGCTGAAATCGCGAGCCAGTTCCATGGTGGAGCGGGCTTCGCCTTTGCGGACTTTCGCTCGCTGTTGCTCGACTTGCTCGGCCGGGCGCCAAGTCTTGTCGTCTTCAATCAGGAAATCGATGCAATGGCCTACCCGCTGTTCGCTCGGTTCCGGCTCAAAACGCCAGTCGGCCAGCAGTTTTTCAGCTGCCGCAACCAGAATGCCATTTCCCTTGCTGTCATAACGGCGCACGTCCAATGGTTTGCCGGCACTGTCAACATAGAAGCTTACGCAAGCATAACCTTGGTCGTTCTTCTCCTTGGCGCGCTCTGGGTAGACCACGGGAAGTTGTTGTCGAATCCGGGCCGCTGGGACCTGCAAATCAAATACAGAAGCTTCGTTGCCACTGACTAGCGGATATAGCTCGCGCTTGACGCTGTCGATGCCATATTTGACCCGATAGCCCTGCAAGCGGGTTTCGGCCTGCGGTTTCATCGCGGCGGGCAGACTGGCGGCAATGGCCTCGCGAATCTTGCTGGCAGTGGCATCGCCCTGTTCGGCCGCCAGACTGGCCCAGGCATAGGCTTCGAGCAAATCGACCGGGCCGCCTTCGCCGCGGGCATGCATCGAGGCCAGCGCGCGCTGGGCCTGCGGGTCGGCCAGTTCAGCAACTTGCTGGAAGGCCGCGCGGGCGGCCGGGAAATCCTTGCGGGAATAAGCACCAACACCGGTGCTGTAATCAGCGAGCGCAGGCAGTGCGCAGAGGGACAGACAAATCAGGGCGGAGCGGCTAAACATCGGGGCCTCGCGAGGGGTATGACAGGGGAAGACTCCGTTCTTGCCTGACAAGGGTTAATCGGGCCTGCTGCAAACCGGGTCAGGCCAACCGGTAAACGGTGCCGTCCCGACAGCGGAAAGTCAAAGAATCTTGCGCTTTGTCACACTTTTGTCGTGCGCTGGCCGGGGTCCAAGACCGGGTTCGGGCTGGCGCAGTGGCGACACAGCGCCAGCAACCCTTGCCGGACGGAAAAATTCATTGGCCATTTGGGCCACTTGCCAGCTGGTCGATACAATGCCTGGCTATCGTCAATGACAGGATTTGCCGCAATGCCGAACCGCCCGAAACCCATGGTCCTGATTGTGCTGGATGGCTGGGGTCATCGTGAAAACCCGGCGGACAATGCCATTTGGGCGGCGGCGAAACCGAATTGGGACCGGCTCTGGGCCGAATGCCCGAAAATGCTGATCTCCGGCTCTGGTGAGGACGTTGGCTTGCCGGACGGCCAGTTCGGCAATTCCGAGGTCGGTCATATCAATCTGGGCGCTGGCCGGGTGGTCTATCAGGAGCTGACCCGCATCACCAAAGCGATACGCGACGGCGATTTTTTCAGCAATCCGGAACTGACCCAGGCCATCGACCGCGCTGTTACGGCCGGCCGCGCCGTGCACCTGATGGGCTTGCTGAGCCCGGGCGGCGTGCACAGCCATGAAGAGCACATTTTCGCGGCGGTGAAGCTAGCCGCTCAGCGCGGCGCCAAGGCGATTTATGTCCACGCGTTTCTCGATGGCCGCGACACGCCGCCGCAAAGTGCGGCTGCGTCACTGAAAGCCCTGGACGGCGTTTGCGCGCAGTATCCGGGCGCGCGGATTGCGAGTGTGTGTGGCCGCTACTTTGCAATGGATCGCGACAAGCGCTGGGAGCGCGTGCAAAGCGCCTACGATCTGCTGGCCCGTGGCATTGCGCCGTTCCATTTCCCGACCGCGCTGGCGGCATTGGAAGCCGCTTATGCGCGCAAGGAAACCGACGAATTTGTCCAGGCCAGCGGCATTGGCGACGCGGTGACCATGCAAGACGGTGACGCCCTGCTGTTCCTGAACTTTCGCGCCGACCGGGCCCGCCAGCTGTCGCGCGCGTTTGTCGATGAGGCATTCACCGGCTTCGAACGGCTTGCGCGGCCGAAACTGAATTTTGTTCAACTGACGCAATATGCGGCTGACATCCCGGCACCGGTGGCTTACAAACCGGAATCACTGAGCAATACTCTCGGTCAGTGGTTGCAGGACCACGAGCTGACCCAGCTGCGCATCGCCGAAACGGAAAAATATGCCCACGTGACATTCTTCTTTAACGGCGGCGTCGAGCAGACCTTTGTCAGTGAAGAGCGCATCATGGTGCAGTCGCCGCAGGTCGCTACCTACGACTTGCAGCCGGAAATGAGCGCGGCCGAAGTGACCGATAAAATGGTCGAGGCGATTACCCAGCAAAAATACGACGTGATCATCTGCAATTACGCCAATGCCGACATGGTTGGCCACACCGGCAATTTCGCCGCCGCCAAGCGCGCGATCGAAGCGCTGGATGTTTGTCTGGGCCGGGTGGTCGCTGCCTTGCGTCAGGTTGGTGGCGAAGCGCTGATCACCGCGGACCACGGCAACGCTGAACAAATGCACGATCACGAGGTCAACCAGCCGCACACCCAGCACACCACTGATCCGGTGCCGCTGGTGTATGTTGGCCGCGCTGCCGAGCCCGTCATCAGCGATGGCGTACTGTCAGATGTAGCGCCGACCCTGCTCTACCTGATGGGCTTGCCGGCGCCGGCAGAAATGACTGGTCGACCGTTGTTCCGGTTGAAGTAAACCGGTGCTGTGCGCTTTTCCCAACGATAAAAAATCTTGCTGCCAGCGCAACTGGCAGCAATGCCCCTTTCACTGCCAAGCGACCGCGCCCATTTGACTATCGCCGCCCGAATGATCTGTTTTGTTCAGCATGGCCGGCTGCCTCTTGCCACGGCATGGCTGTCGTCACTTCAATTGCCAAATCGTTTGTCACGCCGATGGCCACTTCTGTTGCCGCTGCTCTTGTTGCTGGTCGCCATGCCGCTGTCGACATCGGTGGCAACCGCTGCCGACAAGGCTGGCACCGAAGCGCAATTGAAAGAATTGCGCAGCCGCATCGAAACCCTGCGCAGCCAGCAGGAGCAGCGCCGTCGTAGCGAAAGTGCAGCGCGCGCCGAACTCGCTGACATCGAAACCCGGATGGGCCTGACCAGCCGGGCGTTGAAAGGCACGCGGGAAGAGCTGGCCACAGCGCGTGATCGACTGAAAAATCTCAATCAGGAACGCAGCAACTACCGGCAACAGCGTGATCGCTCCGCCAAGGCCCTGAAGCAGCAATTGCGCACGGCCTTCATGTCCGGACAACAGGAATACCTGAAGCTGTTGCTGAATCAACAGGACCCGGCCCGGTTCGGCCGGACCATGACCTATTACAGCTATCTCAATCGCGCCCGCGGCGAGCAATTGAAGACCCTGGCCTGGGCCATTGGTCATCTGGTCGGTGTCGAAGAAAAAATCACCGCGCAAATTACTGCGCTGCGCAAACTGGAAGAAAGTCAGGAAGCCGAGCGCAAACGGCTGGCTGGTCTGCAGCGGCAACGCGAACGCAGTCTGCGTCAGGTCGAAAGCGAAATTGCCGGCGATGAAAAGAAAATTGCCGCCTTGCTGCTGGACGAAAAAGAGTTGGGCCAGTTGCTGGACCGCATTGAAACCGTGGTGCGGGACGTGCCGGTACGGTTGCCCAAAGGCGCCGGCTTTGCCCAGCTGAAAGGCAAGCTGGGCTGGCCGGCACGCGGTGATTTTCTGCAGCAGTTTGGTGATACCCGCCACGAAGGCCGATTGCGCTGGAACGGTGTGCTGATACAGGCGCCGGAAGGGCGGGAGGTCAATGCGATCTTTCACGGCCGCGTGGTGTTCTCGGACTGGCTGCGCGGTTTCGGCCTGATGACCATTGTCGACCACGGTGATGGCTACATGAGTCTGTATGGTTATAACCAGTCACTGCTGAAACAAGTGGGTGATTGGGTTGAAGCCGGTGAACCGCTGGCAACCGTCGGCAACAGCGGTGGCCAACAAGGCTCGGCGCTGTATTTTGAAATCCGCCATCAAGGCAAGGCCATTGATCCGCGACAGTGGTGCAAGAAAGGCTGAGCGTCAGCGCTGCAGCGTTCACTGGGTAATGGCGGTGTCGGCAATATCACCGTGTTGTCGGAATGAAACGGGCGTAATCTGGTCAGAACGCCTGGAAACAGGTTTCGGCACCAGTGTGTGAAAGCGGATTGGGCTATGCTGAATCGAGTCTTGCTGGATCGAGCTGTGCTGAACCGAGCATAGCCGCGCTGAATCGAGTGCCGTGCGGAATCGAGTTCAGTTGTTTTCGGGCCAGCCCATTTCAGGCTTGCCCGTTTCGGGCCGGGATTTTTAAACGGGTTTATTTTCCAGGGATAGGGGCGTTAAAAGCGCCGACAGGAGGCTGTATGTATCTGTCCACTTCGTATCAAATGGTGCGTCCGCGTGTGTTGCTGCCACTGCTGTTCGGCTTGGCGTTCAGCGGCGCAGCCATGGCGAACAGTGAAGCGCCCGACAACGCCACGCTACCACTTACCGAGTTGCAGGCATTGACCGACGCGCTGGCACGCATCAAGGCCAATTACGTTGAACCGGTTGATGACAAGCAATTGCTCGAAGGCGCCATCGCCGGCATGTTGGCCACGCTGGATCCTCACTCGTCCTATTTGCCGGGCAAAGATCTGCAGCGACTGACTGAAATGACTCGCGGTGAATACAGCGGCGTCGGTCTGGAAGTGGCGCCGGAAAATGGTCAGTTCCGGGTCATCACCGCAATGGATGACAGTCCGGCGCAAAAAGCCGGCGTGCGCAGCGGCGATCTGCTGCTGCGCATCGACAGCGAGCTGACTCGCGGTCTGAAAATGGAAGATATCGTCAATCGTTTGCGCGGCGACGCCGGCAGCAAGGTCACGGTGCAACTGGCTCGTGAAGGCAGCGCCCAACCGATTGAGCTGGTGCTGGTGCGTGACAATATCCAGACCGCCAGCGTTCGTCAGGAATTGCTCGACAACGGCATTGGTTATCTGCGACTCAGTCAGTTTCAACAGGACAGCGGCATTGAAGTCATCAATGCTTTGCAAAAGCTCAAGACCAGCAACAAGGGCGCACTGCGCGGCTTGATTTTTGATTTGCGCAATAATCCTGGCGGCGTGCTCGGTGCTGCCGCTGCAGTTGCCGATGCCTTTCTGACCGATGGCGTCATCGTTTCGACCAAGGGTCGGGTCAGTGGCAGCAACAGCGAACTGCGCGCCCGCCCGGATGATCTGCTCGACGGCGCACCGATGGTGGTGCTGATCAACAACGGCTCGGCATCGGCAGCGGAAATCGTCGCCGGCGCACTGCAGGACAATCATCGCGCGATTCTGGTCGGCAGTCGCAGCTTCGGCAAAGGCTCGGTGCAGACGGTGCAGAAAATCAGTGGTGACGGCGCCATCAAGCTGACCACCGCTCGTTATTACACGCCATCGGGTCGCTCGATTCAGGCCTCCGGGATCGAACCGGATGTGCCAGTCGCAGCCGGCAAATTGGTCGCCGATGCGCCGCGCCCGAGCGTGCGGGAAGCCGATTTGCCGCACGCCTTGCGCAACCAGCAAGCAGACGGCAATGCAGCGACCACGGTCGCCGTGACTTCGGTCAATGGCCGCGACATTGCGGAAGATATCCAGCTGGCAACCGCCATCAATTTGCTGCGCGGCCTGGCGGTGCTGCAGAAGTGAGTTGCGTTGCGTCAGGCGCTTCGGCCGTACACCAGCATTCTCTCTGCCGAGTGGATTTTGACAGTCGACATGGCAAATCGCTGTCGCTGCTGCTTACGTTGGCGCCAGCATGGCCGGTGAGCGGGACGTCATCATGCGCCGGCTGAAATCACCGCGCTGGCGCTGGCTTTGCTGTCTGCTGATGTTGCCGACGCTGGCGCTGGCGCAGAACCCGCGTATCGCCATCCTGATCGACGACATGGGCAACAACCGTGCGCTCGATGAGCGCGCGCTGGCACTGCCCGGTGCGGTCAGTTACGCCTTTTTACCCTACACCAGTTTTGCGCCATCGCTGGCGCGCGCCGCGCACGCGCGCGGTCGCGATGTGCTGCTGCATGCCCCGATGGAGTCAGAAGAAAAACTGCAACTGATGGGCCCCGGTGCGCTGACCATGGCCATGAGCGAGCCGGATTTGCGCGCGCAGTTGCGCAAGAATCTGGCCAGCATTCCGTTTGTCAGCGGCTTCAACAATCACATGGGCAGCGTGCTGACCCGCGACCCGACCCGCATGAGCTGGTTGCTCGACGAAGCAAAAACGCAGGCGGTTTTTTTCATCGATTCGCGCACCACGAGTCATTCCATTGCCGGGACAACGGCGCGCCGACTTGGCGTGCCGAGTATCGGCCGCGATGTCTTTCTCGATCATGACGACAACCCCGCCGCCATCGCGCGCCAGTTTGACTACTTGCTGAAGCTGGCGCGTCAGCGCGGTCATGCCCTGGCGATCGGTCATCCGCGCCCGGCTACCCTGCAGGTGCTAGAGCAGCGCCTGGCCACGCTGGCGGATGCCGGCATTGTGCTGGTGCCGGTGTCGGGCTTGTTGCAGCGTGTTGTGGTCGAGCCCTGCCAGACCGATCCGGCATCGAGCTGGTCACATCTGCTGTTGGCCGGTCAACGCTGGTTGTCCTGCCAGCAGACTACCGCCAAGCCCTGAACGGGCGGCGCTTCGCTTTCGCCAGTCTTTCTCGCCGTTGCCATCGGTCATTTACATCCGCTGACATTCCGCCACCGTCCGTCATCAGTCGCTGCGTTACAAAGCCACTACGTCCTGCATTACAAAGCCCAGTGCATGTCGCGTTTTACCTTGCGGGCACCGCCGCAAATCCGCGACCGCATTGATCGGACAACAGGCATTGCCACGATGGCCGTGCCAGCACAGCGCAAACAGGAGGGGTCCATGAAACGGATACTGTTGACGGCAACCGCAGCCGCCCTGATGACGGCCACTGCCCAGGCTCATGAACTGAAAACGCACGATCACAGCTGCAATGTCGATCTGCAATACGCCATCAGCCTCGATAATCGGCAAGTCACCCTGACCGATGACGGCAGCGAGTTTGCCCTGGCCAATGGCGAGCTGCGCCACAATGGCAAGGCGATCGCACTGAGCAGCGCCGACCAGCAGCAACTGCGCCGTTACGAAGACGGATTGCGCCAGCTGGTGCCGCAAGTCAATGCGGTGACCCGGGAAGCGCTGGCCATTGCCGGTGAAGCGACCGAATTTGCTTTCGCCACGCTGCTCGGCCCGGACCATGAATCGGTCAAGGAGATGCGCGGCAAGTTCGCCAACCTGACCAGTGAGATCGGCAAGCGCATGGACGACCGGCATCTGCCGTCGCGGGCCATGAGCATGCAGGACGAAGACTGGAACATCGCCGGCGGTGGCGCGTCGCTCGGCTGGTCAGTGCTGAGCGCCAGCACCGCCATTGTCGGCAAGGCGATGCATGCCGCGTTTGACGAGGAATACGCCAAACAGTGGCAAGCCCAGCTGGACCAGATGGAGCACGATCTGGACCAGAAAGTCGAAGCCCGGGCCGAGCTGTTGGAAGCCAAAGCTGAGTCGCTCTGCGCCAACATGACCGAGCTGGAAAAAATCGAAACCACGTTGGCGGCCAGCAACCCGGCACTGAAGCGTTTTGATGTGGTCCGGCTGCGGGCCGAACACTGATAACTGAAAGCCGAAGTCTGAGCACTGAATACCGAGCACTGACCACCGTCCGACCAAGGCCCGCCCAAAAGCCACCGTGAGGTGGCTTTTGGCTTTTACCGGCCGTAGCCAATCAACCTGAACAAATGCACTAGTACCGGTCGATACCGGGTTTGTGCATTAATCACCCAATAACAATTTGCATACAAAACGTTTGCAGGCGTACTATGCCGCCATCCGAACCCGTTATCGGTTTCCCCTCCGACCCCACTGTGGCAATCCGGGGCCGGGTTGACGGGATACCGGGCCGGTGCCTTTTACTAACCCGATTCACCTACCTCATCGCAGGAGTTACACCATGTCCGTTCAAGTTCTCTATACCGCCGAAGCCACTGCCGTTGGTGGCCGCGAAGGCCAGATCAAATCCTCCGATGGCGTGCTCGAAGCCAAGCTGGCCCTGCCCAAGCAACTGGGCGGTCCGGGCGGCGCGGCCACCAACCCGGAGCAATTGTTTGCCGCCGGCTACGCCGCCTGCTTTGAATCGGCGGTGCGCTTTGTTGCCCGCGAACAGAAGGTCGCGCTGACCCAGACTGCGGTCACCGCCAAGGTCGGCGTCGGTCCGCGTTCGGCCGGTGGCTTTGGCCTGACCGTTGCGCTCAGCGTGTCCTTGCCGGGCGTTGACCGCGCTGTGGCCGAAGGCCTGATCAAATTCGCCCACGAAAACATCTGCCCGTACTCGCATGCCACACGCGGCAATGTCGACGTCAGCATCGCACTGGCCTGAGCCACGCGGAAGTCGAGCATCGCAACTGGCCGCGCCGTTACAATCGCGGCCAGTTGCTGTTCCTGATCGGCCTCGCGCCATCGTGAGTTCTCATCATGCCAAGCCGTAAACCCGCTGCTGATTCTGCGGTCGCTGTCGCGGACGACTGGCTGCGGCTCGACGCCCAGCTTTGCTTTCGTCTTTATGCCGCCTCGCGCGGCCTGACCCGCTGCTATCAGCCGCTACTCGATGCGCTCGGCCTGACCTATCCGCAATACCTGGCGATGCTGGTGCTGTGGCAGCGCGACGGCATCACCGTCACGGATCTGAGCGAGCAACTGAAGCTGGACCCGAGCACGATGACGCCACTGCTGAAACGTCTGGAATCGGCCGGCTGGGTGTCGCGGCAACGGCGCAAGAGCAATGAGCGGGAAGTCGAGATTGCGCTGACCGAGGCCGGTCGCGCCCTGCGCACACGTGCCCTGTCGGTGCCGCCGGCCGTGATGCAGGCCACCGGCTTGTCGATGACGGAGGCAGAAACTTTGCGGAGTTTGCTGGATAAACTGATGCTGCAGCTGGATAACTCTGGCTGATTTCGGCAGCCGCCGATTTTCAAATCGAAGATGCTTTGTTCGACAGGCAAAAACGCCCGCGGCAGCGGGCGTTTTCATGACGACTGTTCTGCTTAGAAACGAACGCCAAGGCCAAAATTGATGCTTGAGGCATCCGCATCCTCAACTTGGACCGATTCGTATTCAATCTTGATGCTGGCATGTGAACCGGCGTTGATATTCAGGCCAAACCCCATCAACAGATCATCGCCTTCTTCCGTATCGGTGCCTTCACCATCGACAAAGACATCCACTTTCCACATCGACAAGCCCAGCTTGCCAAACACGCTGATGCTATCGTTCAACGGTGCCGCGCCGATCAGCGCAAAGTTGGTGGCTGAGAATTCTGCATCAAACCAGTACGTGTCCCAGCCATCGTAGCCATTGCTGCTGTACTTACCATACTTGCCGTGGGCAAGTTCAAAACCAAAATTCTCACTAACCATGTGATTCAAAAACAGCTTGTAACCATTGTCCAATCCATCGCTTTCAATTTTGGCTTTGGTCATTTCAACGCCAATCGTGGTTTCTGCAGCGACTACTGGGGCAGCCAGTCCTGTTACAAGAAGCGCTGCCAACACTGCTGAGAGTTTACCCATTTATATATTCCTGGTTTTCGATACTGAACAGTTAGGAAAAATCCGAACCGCGGTTCGGCGGCGAACTGTAGGTAGGGTTGTCTGGCTCGTCAAGTTCAATTACATGACTGACGATGCCAACGCGCGTGAAGAATGGTTTCTAGTCGTCCAACAAGGCTTTCAGCGCGGCCAGCTTTTCATTCCGTACCTGTTCTTTTTCTTCCGCAGTTGCGTTCTTGGCGTTGTCCCACTTCAGATCGTCAACCGGCAGCTCGGCCAGAAACCGGCTTGGCTCGCAGCGGATGGTTTCGCCGAAGCGTTTGCGGGTGGTGCAGAGAGTAAAGGTCAGGGTTTCCTGGGCGCGGGTGATGCCGACGTAGCAGAGCCGGCGTTCTTCTTCGATGCTGTTTTCTTCGATGCTGGTGCGGTGCGGCAGCAACTCTTCTTCCATGCCGACCATGTAGACGTGGGGATACTCCAGACCTTTGGCGGCGTGCAGCGTCAGCATCTGCACTTCGTCAGCGTTTTGCTCGTCTTCGGCGCTGCGCTCCAGCATGTCGCGTAACAGCAGTTTGTTGACCGCTTCGTCGAAACTAATTTTGGCGCCGTCTTTCAGTGAACGCTCCAACCAGCTCAGTAATTCCTGAACATTCTGCCACCGGCCTTGCGCGACTTTCGGGCTACTGGCTTGTTCGTACAGCCAGCCTTCGTAGCCGACGGCGCGCAGCAATTCGTTGATTGCCACAATGGCATCACCTTTACGGCAGGCCTCACCATAACGGCCGATCAGATCGCTGAATTGCCGCAACGCTGTCAACGGCCGACCGCTCAGTTCGGTCTCGAGGCCCAGTTCCCGGCAAGCGGGCAACAGCGTGCGATGTCGGCGCTGGGCGTAGGCGCCGAGTTTTTCGATGGTGCTGGCGCCAATCTCGCGCCGCGGCACGTTGACGATGCGCAGAAACGCCGCGTCGTCTTCGTCATTGACCAGCAGTCGCAGATAGGCGAGTACGTCTTTGATCTCGGCTTTGCCAAAGAACGACTGACCACCGGACAGCTTGTACGGCACCTTGCGTTCAATCATGGCCTTTTCAAACAGCCGGGCCTGATGGTTGCCGCGAAACAGAATGGCAAACTGGCGCCATTTCAGGTTGCCGCGCATTTTCCGCATCATGATCTCGTTGACCACGCGCTCGGACTCGTCTTCGTCGTTGGCGCAGTTCATTACCCGCAGCGGTTCGCCGAATTGTTTTTGCGACCACAGCGACTTCTCGAACATGTGCGGGTTGTTGGCGATCAAAGTGTTGGCGCATTTCAGGATGCGGCCGAACGAGCGATAGTTCTGCTCAAGCTTGATCACTTCCAGCTTGGGGTAATCAGCTTTCAGCTGATTCAGGTTTTCCGGATTGGCGCCGCGCCAGGCGTAAATGGATTGGTCATCGTCGCCGACCACGGTAAACGCCGCTCGATCACCGGCCAGCAATTTGACCAGCTCGTACTGGGCGCCGTTGGTGTCCTGGTATTCATCGACCAACAAATAGCGAACCTTGTGCTGCCATTTGTTGCGGATGTGATCTTCTTCGCGCAGGCAAACGGCGGGTAGCAGGATCAGATCGTCAAAATCGAGTGCATGACAGGCGCGCTGGGTGCGTTGATAAGCCGCATAAGCTTTCGCTGCCAGGGTCTCTTCGGCATCCTTGGCGGCCGTGAGCGCTTGCTCGGGGGTCAGCAGCGCGTTCTTCCAGTTTGAAATCAGCATGCGCAAGCCGCCGAGCACTTGCTTGTCGACCTGATTCAGGTTGGCGGCATCGCGCAGCATCGCCAGCGAATCGTCTTCATCAAGCAAGGTGAACGAGGACTTCAACTGCAGCGCTTTGTGTTCGTGCCGAATGAAGGTCAGGCCGAGGGTGTGGAAGGTCGAGACATTGAGCTGGCCGGCGGTTTCACCCATCAGGCGGGCGGCGCGCTCTTTCATTTCGCGCGCGGCTTTGTTGGTGAAGGTCACCGCGTAAATGGATTCCGGTGCATAGCGCAGCGAATTCACCAGATGCGCCAGCTTGTGCGTGATCGCCAGTGTTTTGCCGCTACCAGCGCCGGCCAGCACCAGCAAGGGGCTGTGGACGTGGCGAACCGCTTGCTGTTGGGCGGGATTCAGCGAATTGAGGGAACTGGCGGGGGCGGACACGAGCAACACATCTCAGGACAACCAACAACGGGCCGGCATTGTAACGGTTGCTGCTGCGCTGTCGGACCTGAATGGCGAAAAAGCCGCGAGTTTGCCGCCGGTGCCGGGCGATTGCGGCTGGCACTACCGTGTGATCGGGAAGCGCTGGTTCGCTACCCAGGAAACGACCCGTCCAGAAAACGCGCGACTCAAAAAGTGAGCACTCCAGAAAACAGGCCTACCAGAAAAACCAACGGCGCCCTGAGGCGCCGTTTAATTCAGCCAACTGGCTGAGTTGCAATATCGACCAATTGTAATTGGTTCAAGCTTGTATAGGCCCTTGCCAGTAACCATGCGCAAACAATGTGGAGACCGGCAGGGTCAGGCCAGCACAGCGAACGCGGAGCGTATCCGGTTCACGAACTGATTCCTTGATAACCTGAACTGGCATCCACGGCAGCAGCGCAATCGGTTTGTAACGATACAAACCCGGTTGGCACGGGAAGCTACGTTGTGTTGTCACAGCATCCATCCTCCATGTGACGTTACAGCAATCCCCCCATCGTCCCGGGGGGTGCGGAGTGTAAGGCAAGGGCAATGCCAGCCCGCCTCACTGTCAGAAAATTTGTCGCTCATTTGGCAATAAAAGCCCGATCTGTAAAATCTGGCGAAACCGCCAAAACACTAAACCTTACCCAAGTGCTTGTTGCAGGCGCTCCAGCCGTCTGTAGCTCAGCGCCTCCAGCAAGTGTGCACGCCCAATATTGTCACTTTCTGACAAATCGGCGATCGTTCGCGCCACCCGCAGAATTCGGTGACACGCACGTGCCGACAAACCCAGTTTGTCCATCGCCTGTTCAAGCAAATGGCTGTCATCGCTGCTCAATTCGCAATGTTTCAGCAAAGCCTTGCTGGCGAGCTGGGCATTGACCTGACCGCGCTTTTGTTGCCGTTCACGCGCAGCGAGCACTTGCTGTTTCACCTCGGCGCTGGCGGTTTCCTCGACCACTTCCCGGCCCAACAAAGCTGCCCGCGGTACCGGTGGCACTTCGACATGCAGATCGATGCGATCCAAAAACGGCCCCGACAGTTTGTTCAGGTAGCGGCGCACTTCCAATGGCGAACAGCGGCAGCGGTCGGCGTTGCCGTAATGGCCGCAGGGGCAGGGATTCATCGCCGCGACCAGCTGAAACCGGGCCGGAAATTCGGCTTGGGCCGCAGCGCGGGAAATGGTCACTTTTCCGCTTTCCAGCGGCTCGCGCAGCACTTCCAGCACATGCCGATCGAACTCTGTCAGCTCATCCAGAAACAACACGCCGTGGTGCGCCAGCGAGATTTCGCCCGGTCGCGGCGTGGCGCCACCACCGACCAGCGCGACCGCCGAAGCGGTGTGATGCGGCGACCGAAACGGCCGCCGGCGCCAGTTGCCGGCATCGAGGCCCTGCTGGCTAACCGAGGCAATCGCGGCGGCTTCCATGGCTTCATGATCATCAAGGTCGGGCAGGATGCCGGGCAGGCGACTCGCCAACATGGTTTTGCCGGTGCCTGGAGGGCCGATAAAGAGCAGATTGTGGCCGCCTGCTGCGGCGATAGTGAGGGCTCGCTTGGCTGTGGCCTGACCGCGGACATCGGCCAGATCAGGATGGCTCGCCGTGGCGGCCAGCGCCACCGGTTCGGGCTCTGGCAACCGTTGCTGCCCCGACAGATAGGCGCACACCTCCAGCAGATGCCGAGCCGCCAGCACGTCACCGCCGGCAAGGCTGGCTTCCTGGGCGTTGGCCGCCGGCAGCGCCAGTTTGCGGCCGGCGGCGCGGGTGGCCACTGCGACCGGCAACGCGCCGCTGAACGGTCGCAGTTCGCCGGACAGTGCCAGCTCGCCGATAAATTCGTGCTGTTCCAGCTTGTCGGCCGGGATTTGGCCGGTCGCGGCCAGAATGCCGAGCGCAATCGGTAGATCAAAGCGGCCGCCGTCTTTCGGCAGATCGGCCGGTGCCAGATTGACCGTGATGCGCTGGGCGGGGAATTCAAATTTGGCGGTCAGCAGCGCCGAGCGAACCCGGTCCTTGCTTTCCTTCACCGCCGTTTCCGGCAGGCCGACGATGCTGAAGCCGGGCAAGCCCGCCGACAGATGCGTCTCGACGACCACCTGCGGTGCTTGCACGCCATAGCCGGCGCGAGTGAAGACCAGTGACAGACTCATGCGCATCCCTGTGCAAAAACAACGTGAGCGGAGGCAATGCCAAACGGGCGGACCGGCCATCCTGACCGGAGTGCTTACTGTAGGAGGTGGCGGGCGACAGCGGCTATGGCCGATCTCGCAAAGCGCTGTCGGCAATCGTCACCCGAAACCGTTCCGGCGAGCGGGTGTTGTCGCCCACTCGCTGCGTTTCTGGCCGCTTAGCTGTCGCTGTCGCGGGCTTTCAGTGCCGCCAGCTCGGCTTCGAGTGCGTCGAGTTTTTCCCGGGTCCGGGCCAACACCTTGACCTGGGCATCGAACTCCTCGCGGGTGACCAGATTGAGTTTGCCGAACTGGGCCGTCAGCAAGGCGCGAAAATTCTGTTCGGTTTCCGCTTGCATGGCCTTCAGCTGTGGCGGCAGGCTGTCGCCCAAACGGCGGGCCAGATCGGCAATGGTCTGTGCGTCTATCATGGTGGCATTCAGGTAGCGGTCGGCAGGCGGCCAGTTTAGCGGACTTCGGTCCCCGGCTGGGCCAGCGACCCACCAACAAGCAGGAGCAATGAATGGTCAGGCAGAACCGAGTCCGGTTGGCAGTGCTGTGTTTAGCAATCGCAACGCTGTCCGCGGCAGCCGGGCAGATGTATCGCTGGGTCGACAAGGACGGCAAGGTGCATTACAGCGATCAGCCACCGCCGGCGGACGCCAAACAAACCGCGCAGATGGCGACCCCGGTTGCCAGCGAGCCGCAGGAAGGTAGCAGCAACGAAACCGCGGCCGAACGGGCCGAACGGATGCGCAAAGCCGCCGATGCCATCAGCGCCGACCGCAGCGCCCGGCAAGGGAACAAGGCCGAAAACGCCGCCAACCGGGCCAAGCAGGAGCAGGCCTGTGCCAGTGCCAAAGCCGAGCTGGAGAAGTTCAACAACGCCAACCTGAAGTTCATGCGTGATGAAAATAATCAACGCCGCGAGATGAGTGACTCCGAGTACCAACAGGTCGAGGCGGCGCTGAAGGCCGAGGTCGAAAAATCCTGCCGATAAACGGTGGCCGGCAGGCCGAAAAAACCGGTAACACCCCTTGGTGATTCTGCATACAATGCGCGCCTCTTTTCAGAGGTGCCATCTTCCCGGAGACGCCTTTTCCCGAGGATAAAGGTCATGACTGACCCCGTCGTACAGCAGGCGCGAGCCATCTACAACATCCGTCAATGGAGCGCCGGCTACTTTGACATCAACAGCCAGGGTCAGGTGGCGGCACTGCCGCGCCGCGGCGATATCAACAATGGCATCTCGATTCCGCAACTGGTCAACGAGGTTGAAGCCCGCGGCCTGAGCCTGCCGGTGCTGATCCGCTTCGCCCACATCCTGCACGACCGGGTCGACACGCTCTGCAACGCTTTCGGCAAAGCCATCTCCGATTACCAATATGGCGGCCATTACACCGCGGTCTATCCGATCAAGGTCAACCAGCAGCGCTCGGTCGTGGAAGAGCTGGTTCGTCACGGCGGTGGCGAGCGCTTTGGTCTCGAAGCCGGTTCCAAACCGGAGCTGATGGCCGTGCTCGGCATGCCGATGCCGAAAGGTTCGAAAGTGGTCTGCAACGGCTACAAGGATCGCGAATACGTTCGGCTGGCACTGATCGGCGAAAAACTTGGCCGCCATGTCTACATCGTGGTCGAGAAACTCAACGAACTGAACATGGTGCTGGAAGAAGCCGGCAAACTCGGTGTCAGCCCGCGCATCGGTGTGCGCGTGCGGCTGGCCTCGGTCGGCAAAGGCAAATGGGAAAGCAGCGGCGGCGAAAAATCGAAATTCGGTTTGTCGGCGACGCAAGTGCTGATGGCGGTTGAGCGCTTGCGCAATGCCGGCAAACTCGATTGCCTGCAGCTGATCCACTTTCACCTCGGCTCGCAAATGCCGAACATCCGCGAAATTCAGCGCGGCGTCAAAGAATGCGCCCGCTATTTCGGCGAGCTGCATGCGCTCGGCGCAAATATCAAGGTTGTGGACGTCGGTGGCGGTTTGGGCGTCGATTACGAAGGCACGCAAACGCGTTCGTATTCGTCGATGAATTACACCGTGCAGGAATACGCCAACAACGTTGTCCATGCGCTGGCCGAAGTCTGCAATGAAAAAGAATTGCCGCACCCGGACATCATCACCGAATCGGGCCGGGCGTTGACCGCCCATCACGCCGTGCTGGTGATGAACGTGGTCGACGTCGAACATGCGCCGGGCGTCAGTGAGCCGGAACCGGTCACCGAAGAACAGCCGAAAGTGCTGCAGGAGTTGTGGACCACCTACAACGATCTGAACGCGCGCTCGGTGCTCGAGGCCTATCACGATGCCGTGTACTTCCTTGGCGAAGCGCAGGCGCTGTACGTGCACGGTGTGATCTCGCTGCCGGAATGGGCGCGCGCCGAGCAAATCTATTTCGCCATCTGCCAGGAAGTGCGCAAACTGCTGGATCAAACCTCGCGTGCGCATGTCGATGTGCTGAATGACCTCAACGAGAAACTGGCCGACAAGTTTTTCTGCAACTTCTCGCTGTTCCAGTCGATGCCGGATGCCTGGGGTATCGAGCAGGTGTTCCCGGTGATGCCGCTGCAACGGCTGAACGAAGCACGCGACACCCGAGCCGTGCTGCAGGACATGACCTGCGACTCCGACGGCCGCATCGAGCATTACGTCGATGGCACGGATGTCGAAGCGACGTTGCCGCTGCCGGCCTATAAAGAAGGCGAGCGCTATCTGATCGGCGTGTTCATGGTCGGCGCTTATCAGGAAATTCTCGGTGACATGCACAACCTGTTCGGCGACACCGATTCGGTGATGGTCGAAACCCAGGCTGACGGCAGCTACAAACTCAGTCAGTGCGAAGAAGGTGACACCATCGCCGACGTGTTGCGCTATGTGCACTTCGAGCCGGAAACTTTGCTGCGCTCCTATCAGGAGCAGATCACCAGTAGCAATATGTCGGCCGAGCACAAGAAGCAATGTCTGGATGTGTTACGAGCTGGCCTGAGTGGCTACACCTATCTGGAAGACTGACAGACAAAACGGGCGCTACGGCGCCCGTTTTTGTTTGGGGTATTTACTCCTCCCTTTTTCAAGGAGGGGGATCTAAAGATTGGTGATATGGTTCAACCGTATATAAGTCGACACGCCAACACGGAGATAAGCACTCATGAAAGTGAACATCACCCTCGACGGCACACCGGATGAAGTCCGGGCTTTTTTTGGCTGGCCACCGCTGGCAACGCTGCAGGAAGAGTGGCTGAACAAAATGCGCGAACAAATGGCAGCGGGGGCGGATCCGTCGGCCTTGTTCAAAAGCATGATGCCGGGTGGTTTTCCTGGTGCGATGCCCGGTATGACTCCCGGCATGAGCCCGACCGCGATGTCGCCCGACCAACTGCAGAATCTGTTCGCGATGCAGCAGGCGTTTTGGCAGCAAATGAACACGGGCAAAACCGAAAAATAATCAAGATTGATGACGCAGCACGTTGTCACGGATTCCTCCTCTCCTCTAACCCCTCCCCCGCGAGTAGGGAGGGAAACCGGACCGTGCGAGCTCACGGTGCAGCATTACGGTGAGAAGCGCTTTACTAGCCCCTCTCCCCTTGCGGGAGAGGGGTTGGGGAGAGGGGGCGCCGCCCGCGCAATCGTTCACTAATCGAGTCAGCCATGACCACACCACCCGATCACTTCTCCGCCGTCGCAAAGGACTATGCCAACTTCCGGCCCGACTACCCGCCGGCGCTGTTTGATTGGCTGAAAACGCATTGCCCGAACGGCCACAGCGTTTGGGATGTTGGTTGTGGCAGTGGCCAAGCCAGCGTTGCGCTGGCCGAGCGGTTCGACACCGTGCATGCCACCGACATCAGCGCCGAACAAATCGCCAACGCGCCGCAGCGCGCCAACATTCAGTACCGTGTCGCACCAGCCGAGCAAAGCGGTTTACCCGATGCCAGCATTGATGTGGTGACGGTTGCGCAAGCGCTGCACTGGTTTGATCTGCCGCGCTTTCACAGCGAAGTGAAACGGGTGCTGAAACCCGGCGGCCTGCTGGCGGAATGGACCTACTCACCGATTCATCTGATCGATGCCACGCTCAATGCGATCCTGCAGCGATTTTATCGCGAGGTTGCGACACCATGGTGGCCACCGGGCAGAGAGCATGTCGAGAATGGGTACGCGTTATTGCCGTTTCCTTTCGAGCGCCTGCCCGATCCGGGTTTCTCAATTCAACGTGAAATGACGCTGCCGCAGCTGATGGGCTATGTCCGGTCGTGGTCGGCAATTTCGCGCTACATCAGCGCCAACAAGGCTGACCCGACCACCGCATTGGCGGCAGAGCTTGCGCAGGCAATACCGTCAGAGGAAAAAATTGCAGTTAGTTGGATGGTGAAATTGCGGGCGGGATATCGCTAAGCATTAAGGGAAAATTGTAGGGCGGAACACCCGCAGGGTTTTCAGCCGAATGTGGCGCAGAATGTCGAATGGGTGGCGGTACAGGGAAGCATGCGGCGGAAACGCTTCGCGGTTCCGCCGTACGAGTTCTGGGCAGTCATTCCTGAAAGTAATACGAATACTTTCCGATAGTAGCCACATGTTGGTCGAACAAACCTTCATCAAAGTAGTATGCGACGGCGGCGCGACATGCAAGCGCGTTGCTATACCCGGATATGGCATTTTCGTCCCGGCGTTTCATCAGGTCGGCCGACTCGACATAGAATTCACGGACGTGTTTTGGTGTCTTGCTATGGCTGAAGTAGGCGATGGCGCGTTTCGCCCATAACGTAAGTTTCTCTCTTCTTTCCTTTAGTGACGGCGCTATTGCCGGAAATTTATCCGAACAATTACTGGCCAAGTTTGCATAACCTACCATGTAGGTGTTCGTTTCCAGCATTAATTCGACATCGTCATCATCAAAATCTGATGCAAATTTCAAGTCTTCGATGATCTGTGGAAAGCTCGCTAGGGTCTGTTCGCCCAGATTTTCCGTCCTGATCACATTGAACGTTTTCTCACAGTCAGCGGCGGTGTGCCGTTCAGTCCGAGCGGCTTCCTTGCCGCCATCAATGGCCCGTTGCAACTGGTCCGTGGCCATCTCACGGATATAATCAGGAGCGCTCGGGTGCGCAGAAAATTGAGTCAAGCCATCCAGCCACGGCTTCAGCAATTCCGCAATGTCTTTGGCGCCATCCGCGATGCCTTCAACCTCAGATAGACAGTAATCGGCATTGCCTTTTAGCGTTCCTACGTATCCGGAGGCGAATGCCGCAGTTGTAATATCGTTGTCGTCATACCCAGTGGCGCCGCTGCCTGTCGAGATG
Source organism: Permianibacter fluminis (assembly GCF_013179735.1). Classification (NCBI taxonomy): domain Bacteria; kingdom Pseudomonadati; phylum Pseudomonadota; class Gammaproteobacteria; order Pseudomonadales; family Pseudomonadaceae; genus Permianibacter; species Permianibacter fluminis. Next base: position 951,310 of record NZ_JABMEG010000001.1, read on the forward strand.
AGGGGCAAAAAAACGGCAAAGAGACTTTTCATTTTGATGGTTTTTGTCACAAGCGATGCTCTATTAACTCTCAAATGTACTAGTTTCGACTTGATCTGACACCTGACTTGAAATAGGTGCCGTTGGATGGGTAAAGGTGCAGCGCACCGAAATCCATTGTCTCCGAACCAAGCAGTTTTGTTGGGTTTCGCTACACTCTACCCAGCCTACCAATGCAAAGCCGTCAAACCGCCGCAAACGCTTCCCGCGTCAAATTGCGCGGCGTGCCGTCGGTGATCAGCACGTTGTCCTCAATGCGGACTCCGCCAAACGGCTTGAACGCTTCCACTTTCGCCCAGTTCACGTGGGCGGCCTGCGGTTTGGCTTTCAGTTCATTCAGCAGCATGTCGATGAAGTAGATGCCGGGTTCGACGGTGAACACCATGTCTTTTTCGATCTTGCGGGTCAGGCGCAGGTAGGGGTGCGCGGCTGGCGGCGGGTTCGGTGTGCCTTGCGGGTCGGCGACGCGGCCGGCGATGTCGTGCACCTGGATGCCGAGCAGGTGGCCGATGCCGTGCGGGAAGAAGGTCGAGGTGATGCCTTGTTCGACCGCGCTGTCGCCATCAATCGTGATCACGCCGAATTGCTTCAGCAAGCCACCGATGGCGCGGTTGAAGGCGATGTGCAGATCGACATAGCTTTGGCCCGGGCGGACCGCATCGATCAGTTTCAGCTGGTGCACATCGAGTGCAGCGATGAGTTCAGCGAATTCATTTTTGTCGCGGGCGTAGGTGCGGGTGATGTCGGAAGCGTAGCCGTTGACATTGGCGCCGGCATCGATCAGAAACGAGCGCGACTGCGCCGGTTTCTTGCTTTGCAGTTCGGTGTAGTGCAGTACGGCGCCGTGTTCGTTCAGCGCGACGATATTGCCGTACGGCAACTCGGATTCTTTCAGACCACTGGCACGCAAATAGGCGTAGTGAATGCCAAGCTCGCTTTCGCCGGCGAGAAAGGCATCACGCGCCGCGTTGTGGGCGCGGGCGCCGATGCGGTTGGCGGCGGCGATGTTTTCCACTTCCCACGCGGTTTTCAGGCCGCGCTGCCAGTGCAGCGGCGCCAGCAGGGTTTGCGGATTGAAGGCGGCGAAACCCCAGTCGTCGAAATGCGCGCTGTCTTCACCAATGAACGCGGCCTTACCGGTCAGCTTCAACACCGATTTCGCTTCGGCCGGCGTGCGGATGACGGTGATGTCGAAATGGGCAACCCAGTCACCGCTCGGATCTTCCGGCACCACATGCCAGTAATCGAACGGCTGCAAAAAGATGAGCTGCGGCTTCTTGCCGATGCTGATCGAAACGAAGCAGCCCGGGTGGCGATCGAGCGGCAGCAGCTGCAGGAAGTTCGGGTTTGGCTTGAACGCGTAGTGGTAGTCGTCCTGGAAGGCGACTTTGGGAATGCCGGAATGGACGACGGCCTGATCAAAGCCTGAGGCGGCCAGCGCGGCCTCGTAGCGGGCCAGCACGGTGCGAAGGTGATCGGCGTACAGCGAAGGGCTCATCAAACGCTCTCATAACAAAGGCGGCCGGCAGGGCCGGCGACGCGGAAATCGGGGTGGGTTGCGACTGTACCCGATATGGCCATCCGATCGCAGCCGGACCATTACCGTCCGCGATGGCCGTGGACAGGCCCGTAGGGTGGGTCAAGCGCAGCGGCCCCACCGGCTGCTCCACGGAAAATGGCTTCGGGGAAAGGTGGCGGATCCGCTAACACTTGATCCGCCCTACCGCCGAGCCGGGCGCGCCAAAGCTCGCCAGCGCGGCAAAAGCGGCAGGCCTATAATCCAGCTTCCCTCCGCAGGGACCCCTGTCGTGATGCCTTAGGTTGACCGTTCGACTTGCATGCTGGTCGGGCCAGAGCCTACTATCGGGACCCCGCGTATTTTCCAGTCAGCCTTTCTGCCCCGGCACGGAGACCACTCATGCTGTTCCAAGGCAAATCCCTGACCTGCAATCTGTTGGACGGCGGCATCGCCGAACTCCAGTTCAATTTGCAGGACGAATCGGTCAACAAGTTCAATCGCCAAACCTTGACCGAATTGCAACAAGCCACTGCTGCGATCAAAGCAAGCAGCGCGGTCAAAGCCGTGGTCGTGACCAGCGGCAAGGATGTCTTCATTGTCGGTGCCGATATCACCGAATTCCTGAGTCTGTTTGCGCAAGGCCGCGAGCAGCTGCTCAAGTGGACCAAAGAAGCCAACGCGCTCTTCACCGCATTCGAAGATCTGCCGGTGCCGACCGTGTGCGCCATCAACGGCATCTGCCTCGGCGGCGGCATGGAAATGGCGCTGGTCTGCGATTACCGCGTGATGTCGACCAAAGCGCAAGTCGGTCTGCCGGAAGTGAAACTTGGTTTGATTCCGGGCTTCGGCGGCACGACGCGTTTGCCGCGCGTGATCGGCTCCGACAACGCGCTGGAATGGATCGCTGCCGGTTCGCAAAACAAAGCGGATGCTGCCTTGAAAGTCGGCGCTGTCGATGCCGTGGCTGATCCGGAAAAATTGCGCGATGTCGCGATTGCGATGGCGAAAGAAGCTGCTGCCGGCAAACTGAAATGGCAAGCCAAGCGCGCCCAGAAAACCGGCCCGTTGAAACTGAACAAGATGGAAAGCCTGATGGCGTTCTCGACCGCCAAGGCCTTCATTGGCGGCAAAGCCGGCCCGAACTACCCTGCGCCGATGGAAGCGGTCAACGTCGTGGAAAAAGCCGCGCGGATGTCGCGTGATGAAGCGCTGCTGGTCGAACACGAAGGCTTCGCCAACGTCGCGCTGAGCACACAAGCTGAAGCGCTGATCAGCATCTTCCTGAACGATCAAGTGGTCAAGAAAGTTGCCAAGAAAGCCGCGAAGGCCGCCAAGCCGGTCAAGCAGGCAGCGGTACTCGGCGCCGGCATCATGGGCGGCGGCATTGCCTTCCAGTCGGCCAGCACCGGTACGCCGATTGTCATGAAAGACATTCGCACCGAAGCGCTGGATCTCGGCATGCGCGAAGCCAGCAAAATTTTGCTGAAAGGCATCGAGATCGGCAAAGGCACGCCGGAGCAGATGGCGAAAACCATTGCCAGCATCACACCGACGCTCGATTACGCCGCAGTCAAGCACGCCGACATCGTGGTTGAAGCGGTGGTCGAAAACCCGAAAGTCAAAGACGCAGTGCTGGTCGAAACCGAAGCGCTGCTGCGTGACGATGCGATTCTGTGCTCGAACACCTCGACCATTTCCATCGATCTGCTGGCCAAGAACCTGAAGCGTCCGGACAAGTTCTGCGGCATGCACTTCTTCAACCCGGTGCACAAAATGCCGCTGGTCGAAGTCATCCGTGGCAGCAAGACCAGCGATGAAACCATCGCTACCGTGGTGGCCTGGGCCAGCGCGATGGGCAAATCGCCGATCGTCGTCAACAACTGCCCGGGCTTCTTGGTCAACCGCGTGTTATTCCCGTACTTCCACGGCTTCAGTCTGCTGCTGAAAGATGGCGCCGATTTCACCGCCGTCGACAAGCTGATGGAAAAATTCGGCTGGCCGATGGGCCCGGCTTATCTGCTCGACGTGGTCGGCATCGACACCGCCGTGCATGCCGCGCATGTGATGGCTGAAGGCTTCCCGGATCGCATGAAGAAGGAGTTCAAAGACTCCATCGAAGTGCTGTTCGAAGCCAAGCGCCTCGGCCAGAAAAACGGCAAGGGCTTCTACGCCTACAGCGAAGACAAGAAAGGCAAGCCGAAGAAAGATGTCGACCCGGCCACCTATGAACTCATCAAGGGTGTGGTTGCCGACAAGCGCGAATTCGACAAACAGGAAATCATCGACCGGATGATGATTCCGATGATTATCGAAACCGTGCGCTGCCTCGAAGAGAAAATCGTTGGCACGGCTGCCGAAGCCGATATGGGCCTCGTTTACGGGATCGGCTTCCCGCCGTTCCGTGGTGGCGCGCTGAAGTACCTCGACAGCGTTGGTCTGGCCAATTTCGTTGCCCGCTGCGATCAGTTCAAGGCGCTCGGCAAGCTCTACGAGCCGACCGCACAGATGCGCGAGATGGCGGCGAAAGGCGCGAAATACTATTTGTAAAACGGCCACGGCGAAACAAACGAATCGTAGGTTGGGTAGAGCGCAGCGAAACCCAACAGCGGAATGATGACCTCGGGTTGGTTGTTGGGCTTCGCAAGCTCAGCCCAACCTACGGAGAGCAAGCATGAAAGATGTCGTGATTATTGATGCCGTGCGCAGCCCGATGGGCCGCAGCAAAGGTGGCATGCATCGCAATACCCGCGCCGAGATTCTCAGCGCCCGTCTGATCGAATCGCTGTTTGATCGCAACCCGAACGTCGATCCGGCTGAAGTGGAAGATGTGCTCTGGGGTTGCGTGCAACAAACGCTCGAACAGGGTTTCAACATTGCCCGCAACGCGGCGCTGTTGACCCGTCTGCCGCATAGCGCCGGCGCGGTCACCATCAACCGTTTGTGCGGTTCGTCGATGCAGGCCCTGCACGATGCCACCCGCGCCATCAAGAACGGCGACGGTGAAGTCTTTATCGTCGGTGGTGTTGAACACATGGGCCACGTGCCGATGATGCACGGCGTTGATTTTGCGCCGCAGCTGGCGCTGGTAGCCGCGAAAGCCTCCGGTGCGATGGGCTTCACTGCCGAACTGCTTGGCAAGACCCATGGCATTACCCGCGAGCAGCAGGATCAATTCGGTCTGCGTTCGCACAAGAAAGCCTGGGCCGCCACCGTCGAAGGCCGGTTCAAGAATGAAATTGTCGCGATGGAAGGCCACGACGCCGATGGCGCGTTGAAGCTGTTCGATTACGACGAAGTGATCCGCAGCGATGCCAGCATCGAAGACATGCGTAAACTCAAACCGGCGTTTGATCCGGTCACCGGTACCGTCACCGCCGCGACGTCGTCGGCGATTTCCGACGGCGCCTCGGCGATGCTGGTGATGAGCGCCGATCGCGCCAAGGCACTCGGCCTGACGCCGATGGCGACGATCCGCAGCATGGCCGTGGCCGGTTGCGATGCCGCCATCATGGGTTACGGTCCGGTGCCGGCAACGCAGAAAGCGCTCAAACGCGCAGGCCTCACCATCAAGGACATCGATCTGGTGGAATTGAACGAAGCCTTCGCGGCGCAGGCATTGCCAGTATTGAAAGATCTGGGTTTGCTCGACGTGATGGAAGACAAGGTCAACCTGAATGGCGGCGCGATTGCGCTCGGTCATCCGCTCGGTTGTTCCGGCGCCCGCATCAGCGGCACCTTGCTGCACCTGATGAAGGCCAACAACGCCAAGCTCGGTCTGGCGACCATGTGTATCGGTCTCGGTCAGGGTATCGCGACCGTGTTTGAACGGCACTGACGGCACGCTGCCTCATCAGTGAAACAAAAACGGCCAACTCAGTTGGCCGTTTTTGTTTGCGGGCAATTTGTCGGCAATCAGTCAGCGCAGCTGCTGCCGCCACAACCGCCGCAGCAACCCTGCCGGGCCGCGCTGGCTTGCTGGTACAAGGTGTCTTTGAGCTGCACGCGGCGCAGCTTCAGTGCTTCCAGCGCGCTGTCGCCGAGATGCTCGACGCCTTCTTCGGCGCGGATGATTTGGTGATCCAGAGCGTGATATTCGTCAAAGAGCTTGGCGAAGTGATGGTCCGACAATTTGAGCTGATGAAACTGGCCCTTCAGCTGCGGAAATTCGCTGACCAATGCGTGCTTTTCGATAATCATGACCGTGTCTCCAGACCCTATTTCCTGATCAATACTTCAGGCCATAACGACTGACCCTTTGCCCAACCTAAGCCTACAGCCTATGCCGATGGCCGGTCCGCATCTTGATGCCGGTCAAACCGGCTCGCGCGGATCGGCAGGGCAGGCGTGTTGCCGCGGTCGTCCGGCGCGGTAAACTGCAGGCCCGAAGGAGGGCGCATGAGCCGAGACATAGCCAGCATTCGCAAGGACTACAGCAAGGAAGAGCTGTCGCCCGAGCAATGCCATGCCGATCCGCTGAGCCAGTTCCAGCATTGGCTGGATGAGGCCATTGCCGCGCAAGTGCCGGAGCCGACTGCGATGCATGTCGCCACGGTCGCTGCAGACGGCCGGCCGAGCGCCCGGCTGGTGCTGCTCAAAGGCATTGAGCAGCAGCGCTTCGTTTTCTATACCAATTACGACAGCCGCAAGGGCCAGCAGCTGGCCGGCAATCCCTTTGTCGCGCTGACGTTCTTCTGGCCGGAGCTGGAGCGGCAGGTGCGCATCGAAGGTCGCGCCGAAAAAGTTGCCGCGGAAATTTCCGATCGCTATTTTGCCTCGCGGCCTTACCAGAGTCGGCTCGGCGCCTGGGCCAGCCCGCAGAGTCAGGCCATTGCCAACAAAACCGAATTGATCACGCGCGCCGCCGAATACGGCTTGAAGTTCCTGACCGAGGTGCCACGGCCGCCACATTGGGGCGGCTATGCCGTCAGCCCGGAGCGCATCGAGTTTTGGCAAGGTCGGCCCAGTCGCCTGCATGATCGGGTGCAATATGTGTGGAGCAATCAGGTGTGGCAGATCAGCCGGTTGGCGCCGTGATCGCGCTGCGCAAGTGCCTAGACACGTCAGCTTTGTCTTGAAGAAAAACAACAATGCCAGGAGTGGCCCGCGATGAAGAAAAGCAAACAGGCGCAAAAAGCCCATCATCACCATCAGGAAGAAAGCCGGAAAAGCAAACTGCAGGCGCAGCTCAAGCAAGTGCGCCGTCGCCGTAACACCACCGCCGGCTTGGGCATTCTGATTTTATTGGCGCTGGCGATAGCCGAGTACGTCAGCAGCGTGCCGGCGTGGCTGTATGTCATGCTGTGGGTGATTCCGTTTTTGCTGGTGCTGGACACGGTGTATCTGAAACATTTGCGTGAGAAAATTCGCAAAGGCGCTTAAGTAAACCCAGTCGCCAATGCGAGGCAGCAGTCACTTGTTCAATCACGCGGAAAGGATGCCGTGTCATGCGCACCAGAATACGTTCGGACTTTCAGCTTGGCATTGTCACCTTGTTTGGCTTTTGCTCGGCGGCGGTCATTCTGCCGTTTGCGATCTACCGCTTTCTGACCGGCGCCATCGCGGTCGGCATTCTGGACAGCGCGCTGGTAATCAGCATTGTCGCCATGGTGCTGTACGGCTGGCACTCCAACCAGACTGAGCGCGCCGGCAAATTCTTGGTCATCATCAACTGCGTGGGCGCGCTGCTGAGTTCGGAAATGCTCGGCGTCATCGGCGTGTTCTGGATGTATGCCGCGATCCTCTCCAACTTTTTTCTGACCACCTCGCAGCGCTACGCCGCCGCAGCCACCATCACCACCTTGATCGGGCTGGCCGTACTCGGCAAAGCCTTTGATACCACCTCGCAGATGTGGTCGTTTCTGGCGACCAGTTCGCTGCTGGCACTGCTCAGTTTCATTGTCGCTTACCAGTACAAACTGCAGCGACAGAAACTGGAATTGCTGGCCACGCTGGATCCTTTGACCGGCATTCACAACCGGCGAGTGATGGTGCAGGAGCTGCAACTGGCCGTTGAAGCCTATCGCCGCAACGATATCGCGACCTCGGTGATCCTGATGGACATTGACCACTTCAAACACATCAACGACCAACACGGACATGAAGAAGGCGATCGGGTGCTGGTTGCTTTTGCTGAACTCGCCAAGCGCTTCACCCGACAGGTGGATCGGTTCTTTCGTTACGGCGGTGAAGAATTTCTGTTACTGGTGCCCGGCGCAGATGAGCAAGACGGCTGCGCCATCGCCGAGAAAATCCGTAGCCACGCCGAGCAGGATCTCGGCGCCAAGATCGGTCGCATCACCGTGTCATTGGGCGTTGCCGTGCTGCGTCGTGATGAGAGCTGGCAAAGCTGGGTTGCGCGCGCCGACAGCGCGCTCTATCGGGCCAAAAGTGCCGGCCGGAATCGGGTGGTTTCGTAAGCTACCGGTCTGGCCCGTTGCGTTGTCGAAACGAGCGGGATTCGGTCAACGGCAGCTACCCCTGCAAGACAATTTTCGGTAACGATGCCAACAGACAAGAGTAGTGCGAGAGCCCGGGCAGAAGGTTCACTGGCGCGGCCGATTTGATGCTGGCCTGCAGGACCTCGGCCATCGCAGCTGGTGACCAGTTGTCAGCGTCACCCTGCCAGAGTTGAGTTGGTGCGCGGATCTCCGCCAAGGATTGCTGCCAGGGCTGGACGTAAGCGTGGATATCGCGCAGATAGCCGGGCAAGCGCGGGCGATCAAACGCGGTGCGCAGGACATCGACAAGCTCGGCGCGAAACGCAGGATCCGTCACCAGGTTGCGGTCAGCCGCCACGGCATTGGCAAACAGCAGCTTGTACAAGGCGCCAGGTGCGCGGCGCGCCAACATCGCTTGCCACAGCGTTAACCACTTGAACAGCAGCGGCCGCGATTGCGCCAGCGCAAACACCTGCTTGCCGGCCATATGTTCAAGAAAGGCTCCGCTTTCAAGCGGTGCGGCCGCAGACACCAGTTGCAGGCTGTGAATTGGTCCGGTCAGATGCCGGCTGGTTTGCAGTGCTACGAACGCACCGATGGAAAAGCCGACGAGCATCACTGGCCTGCCGGCCGCGTGCGCCGACACCAAATCCGCCAGCCGGTGAAAGTACGCCTCACCGGTCAACGTGTGGTCCAGCGCAAAGCGATCAATGCAGAGGAAATCAAACTCGTTTTCGTTGCTATACGGAGCGAGTGCGGCCACCTCGGCAGCTGCACCCGGTACGCCATGAAAATAAACGATGACGGCGCGTTGCTTACGCGCCGCAGGCTGAATTCCCGCCACCATCTTGTTGTGCTCGTGTGCGGCCGAAAGTCCGGCCGCCGCTACGGTAGCATTGATTCGCCTGAGCAGTCAGTGCGTCGGTAGCCTTATGCCAGTTGCCGGGCATGGGCGATAAAGGCCGCTGTTTGCGCGGGCGCGTCCTTGATCTGATTTTCCGCGACAATCTTGCGCCAGAAAAAGCTCAAGGGTCCGCGTACCGACACCGACATATGAATCCGGGTTTCACCGGCAAGCTCACGGTACTCGTGCACGGTGGTCATCTTGGCGCCAAACAAATGGGCCGTATCAACCAGCCGATACGGCGCTAGCTCATCAATGCTCATGCGTACCCGCGGGCCGCCTTTTGGCTTCAAAGTGAATTCGACGCCGGTGGCTGGCGCACCGTTGATCTCCGTGGCTTCCAGACCGACATCCCACTGTGGCCACCGGGCAATGTCCTGAACGGCGCGATAAAGCTTTTCGGCACTGACATCGGTTGTGCTATTGAATTGTCCTTGCCACATGGGGCTCATCCTGTTTTGTTATCGAGGCGCGCAGGATACGGCAGCTCGCCCGCGATCAGGAATTTGCTGCTGACAGCTGTGTGTCAGCAGTAGCTAGCTCTTGGCTCTCATCCAGATTTGAATGGCTGATACGACTCAGACGGTGCGCGGCCACCCTTCGTGTGAAGGCTTCGCGAAGGCTATGCCGAAGTTGTTGAACAAACGCTATCGTGCAGAGGCGCGATACGCAGAAAAGTAATATGGCACCGTAACGCCAAACGCAAAAAAACTGAACCCAGAAACCAAAGCCATCTGCCGTTCCGCAACATATGCCACATAATTGATAGCGTGTTGATGGCGACCGGAATTACGATTGCCAATATCATGGAGCCGAACAGCAATTTACCGGATGGCGACGCAAAGTCATCCATCGCGTACGAAACGCCAGAAGCGATACCTGTTATCGCCAAAAGAACGCAAATGATTATCAGGGTCGCCGTGTGAAACGCCGAATACGCGATCAATCCTTTCATTGAACCATTTTTGCTATGGAACGCCGTTTAATAAGCAATGCTTGGCGCGCAGCAGGCGCTAGTTAGCTTTTTTCGGTGCCGGATGAAAAGTCAGCACCTGCTCCAGCGGCCCAACACTTGCTGGCGTTTTTGGTTTCGCTACCGCTGCGACCGGTTCTGGCTGCGCTTCAGCTTCCTTGTGGCCGCACTTCACGCATTCATAGAATTTCTGTTCGTTGATGCGGTACATCACGATCTTGTCTTCCAAGCCGCAAGCCGGGCATTTGGCACCGGCAATAAAACGGCGTGGCGTTGGCTTTGCTGATGGTGGGGTGTCGTTCATACCAGTTCTGCCTCCTGCGCCTTGACCAGTTCTTCCAGCGCTTCGGATTGCAGCATCCATTCTTCTTCGACTGCGGCCTGCTGTTTGCGCAGGCTGGCTTGCTCATCGAGCAGTTTTTTCAGCTTGGCTTTCTCGCTGTCGGCGTAAATGGCACTGTCGGCCAGTACGACGTCAATTTCCGCGAGCCGACTGCTGGCCTGCGTCAGCTGCTTGTCGAGCTGCTGGATTTTTTGCTGCAGCGGTTGCCGCAGTTTGCGTTGCTCGGCTTCGATGCGCTTGCGATCTTTCCGATCGATGGCCGGGCTGGCGTTGCCTGTTGTTTTTCCGGCCGCACTCGCGGTGACGTCGTCCGGCTTCAACAGCCACTTGGCGTAGTCTTCCAGATCGCCGTCAAAGGGTTCGGCCCGGCCATTATCGACCAGCCAAAATTCATCGCAGGTGGCGCGCAGCAGATGGCGATCGTGCGAGACCAGCACCAGCGCGCCTTCGAAGCTTTGCAGCGCCTCGGTCAGCGTTTCCCGCATGTCGATGTCGAGGTGGTTGGTCGGCTCGTCGAGCAGCAGCAGATGCGGTTTTTGCCAGACCAGCAGCGCCAGAGCCAGCCGGGCCTTTTCGCCACCGGAAAAAGGAGCCACCGCCGCCAGCGCTTTTTCGCCGGCAAAGCCGAAGCCGCCGAGAAAATTGCGGAAGCTTTGCTCCGGCACCAGCGGATCGAGTTGACGCAAATGCCAAAGCGGTGACTGATCGAGTCGCAGGGATTCCAGCGTGTGCTGGGCAAAGTAGCCGATGCGTAGCTGATGACCGTCCTGACGTTCGCCGGTCAATGCTTTCAGCTCATTGGCCAGAAAGCGGATGAAAGTTGATTTGCCAGCGCCATTGCGGCCGAGCAGGCCGATGCGATGGCCGGCCATCAGCGTCAGCTTGACATTGCTCAGCACGGTTTTATTGCCGCCCTCTTTCAACGGATAACCGAGCGTGACCTCGCGACAACTGAGCATCGGCGTCGGCATCCGTTCCGGTGCCGGAAATTCGAATTCGATGGCGCTGTCACGATCGATAGGTGCGCTCATGGTCAGCTTTTCCAGCGCTTTCATCCGGCTCTGCGCTTGCTTGGCTTTGCTGGCCTTGGCCTTGAAACGGTCGACAAAGCTTTGCAGATGCGCGCGCGCCGCCTGCTGCTTGGCAAAGGCTTGCTGCGCTTGGCTCATTCGCTCGGCACGCTGTTTTTCGAAACTGGAATAGTCGCCGGTGTATTTGTTCAGCGTCTTCTGTTCGACATGAACAATGTGACTGCAGATACCGTCAAGAAATTCGCGATCGTGGGAAATGACGATCAAGGTACCTTGCCAACGCCGCAGGAAATCTTCCAGCCAGATCACGGCATCGAGATCGAGGTGGTTGGTCGGCTCGTCGAGCAACAGCAGATCGGAGCGGGTCATCAGTGCTTGCGCCAGATTGAGCCGCATGCGCCAGCCACCGGAGAACGACCGGATCGGCTGCTGATGGCTGTCAGATGGAAAGCCAAGACCGACCAGCAATTGCGCGGCACGCACCGGGGCGCGGTAGGCATCGATGGCGTCGAGTTTGCCGTGCAGACGGCCAATGGCCATACCGTCGTGACGATCTTCGGCGGCGGCCAGCTCGGCTTCGGTCTGACGCAGTTCGCGATCACCGTCGATCACGTAATCGAGCGCGCTGCGCTCGATGGCTGGCGTTTCCTGTTCGGCCCAGGCCAGACGCAAATTGTTCGGCAACTGCAGCTCGCCGGCGTCCGGGGCAATTTCGCCGCGCAGCAACAGCAACAGGCTGGTCTTGCCACAACCGTTGGCACCGATGAGGCCAACATGCTCGCCGTCGTGCAGGCTAAGGTTGACCTCATGCAGCAGCTCGCGGCTGCCACGGCGCAGGGAAAGATTGGAGAGTGTAATCATGGCGCGCATTTTACCTGCAGCGGCGGTCGGCAGGGGCGGTAAATTTTCGCGGCTTGTCGGCGCCGGCCGCGACCGGCAAGCCGCTGCAGTGGCCCGTGCGCCAACGACAGCGAGGCTGTGCTAAGGTGCCGGCACGCTGACTCGCTGCGAACAGAAAAAGAATGACTTGGTTGAGTGTATTGCCGCCACTGCTGGCCATTGCCCTGGCGGTCTGGAAACGGGAAGTGATGCTGGCGCTGGTTGCCGCCTTGTTCACCAGCGAATGGCTGCTGTCCGGCACGCCGTGGGGCGGCTTCCTTGGCATCTGGGAACGCTTGGTCGCACAACTGGCGGATGCCGGTAATGCCCGCATTCTGCTGTTCTCGTTACTGGTCGGTGCGTTGATTGCTTACGTGCGCGAATCGGGTGGGGTCAGTGCGTTCATCCGCAGCGTTGAACAACGCGGGCTCGCGCGCACGCCGCGTCAGGTCGGTTTGCTGACCATGATCATCGGCGCACTGTTGTTCATCGAATCCAATCTGTCGATTCTTGGTGCCTGTCTGGTTTCCGGTGCACTGTTCGACAAGCACCACATGAGCCGGGCGCGGCTGGCTTATTTCGCTGATGCGACCTGCGCGCCGATCAAGGTGCTGGTGCTGTTGAACGGCTGGGGCGCCTATGCGCTCAGTTTGTTGCAGGGCTACGGTCTGGATAATCCGGTCAACACGCTGGCCTGGTCGGTGCCGCTGAATTTCTATTGCCTGATTACGTTGACGCTGGTGTTTTACACCGTATGGACTGGGCGCGTGCACGGTCCGTTACGGGAATCGGAGAGCCGCCTGGCAGTGCAGGCTGCCGCGATGGAAGCGCCAACCAAAATCCGTTACTTCCTGGCCCCGTTGTTGGTGATGGTGCTTGGCATTGTTGCGCTGATGGCATGGACCGGTAATGGCAACATCATGCAAGGTTCTGGTTCCAAATCGGTGTTGTGGGCCACCGCCAGTGCCTTGCTGGTGGCGTATGTGCTGTTGCGCGCCGGACAACGTTTTCGGCACAAAGAGTTGGTAACGCTGGCCTTTAAGGGCATGAACGAATTGCTGCCGCTGGTCGCGCTGGTGCTGCTGGCGCTGGCGCTGGGCGCGGCGATGAAGGAGCTCGGCACCGGCCGGTTTGTTGCCGGTATGGTCGGCGATTTCCTGCCGGTCTGGCTGGTCACGCCGCTGGTGTTCCTGTCGGCCTGCCTGATTTCGTTTTCCACCGGAACTTCATGGGGCACGTTCGCGATCATGATGCCAATTGCGATGCCCATGGCGCTGAGCTTCGATATTCCGCCCGCCCTGATGGTCTCGGCGGTGCTTGGTGGCGGTGTCTTTGGCGATCACTGTTCAGGCATCTCGGATACCACCATCCTGTCATCGCTTGCCTCCGGATGTGACCATTACGAACACGTTCGCACCCAATTACCGTACGCCGTCACAGCAGCGGCGGCGGCCATTGTGTTGTACTTGCTCGCCGGCTTGCTGATTTGAGCCGCGCTACGCACCACCACTTGCCGCCATTGGAGTCGATGACATGGCCCCTGCCCACAACAAGAATACGCGCGCACCTTCGATACGGCTGGCTGCGCTCGTCACCATGCTGCTGACGCTCACCGCCTGCAGCAAACTCAGCAACGACAACTACAACAAACTGGAAGCCGGCATGAGCAAAGCCGACGTCGCCGCCATCATTGGCGAACCGGAAAGCTGCGAAAGTGCGCTGGCTTTTGAAACCTGCCGCTGGGGCGATGACGACAAGAATATCCAGGTACGATTTGCCGCAGACAATCTCTTGGCGAAAACTGCAGAAGGCTTATAGCGTACCCATGGAGTTTGGAAGAAAAGGCAACTCCGGTTGCCTTTTCTTTTTCGTGTCCATTTCACTTAACAAAGTGGCAGGCACAGTGTCGGCTTGCACACTATCATCGTCGTTCTGAACGCACACTGTCGTGACCATCACAACGCAAGCTGGCGCTGCCAGTGACGTTGGGTCAGGTAATCCACATCGCCATTACTATCACCTCACGGTGATGCTCTCAATGCACCGTCACCCGCTCTAGTCCCGCCACAGCCTGCGCCAGCCATGGCCGCACCATGCGCCATGACTGTGCATCGACATTAGCTCGACCGGTCTGGCGCCAGCCCCAAATTAGTGCATCAATCTCTGGGTCGGACAGCTGGCGGAAATTCATACGTATTCATAGTGATCAACCGGTTTGGTGCTTTGCTTTGGTGCAATGCACCGTGACAGCATCCAGCAGGATCCGAGCCGGCCCGTCTCCTGTTTTCATTGCAGCAATCGTGGAGCGTGGTGTGGTGCCGCCGAGTTTCAGTGACGGTTGGCTACACCGTCGCCGACATGAAAGAAGCCGACAAAAAAAGAAGGAAGCGGAGACATGGGCATTTCGAGAATTTCCTGGCGGGCCACGCTGCATGTGCTGGTTACCGCACTGTTGATGAGCGTGCTGGTTGGCTGCGGCAGCAGCGCCGAGGTCGGCAGCAGCGACGGCTTTACCTTTGCCAACGGTCCGGGATTCAAAGTGCAGCTGGCAGAACCGGAAGCGCTGAGTACTGACGCCTGCAACGACAGCCCGGTTACCGCGGCATACCGGCAACTCGGCAAATTGGCCCGCGTTGCCGTGCCGGCTAACACGCTGCGCATTCACTATCAGCGGCCCGGCAATGATTACACCGACTGGGGCCTGCATTTCTGGAACAGCAGCGGCAGCGCTGCCGATACCTCCGGTATCAGCTGGGGCTCGCCGTTGCTATCGGCTGGTACCGACAGCTTCGGTGAGTATTTTGATATTCCGCTGACAGCGGACACCGGCACCATCGGCTACATCTTCCACAAGGGCGACGAAAAGGATCACGGCGGCGCCGATCAGTCTTTCACACTCGATGGCAGCAATGAGATCTGGCGTCGGCAAGGTGACACCAACACCTATACCAGCAACCCGGATGAAATCGTCATCGACGACAGCGCCACCGCGCGCGTGCATTACAAGCGCTTCAATGGAGATTACGACGGCTACGGGCTGCATATCTGGGAAATGAGCAATGGCATGGACATCGACACCGCCAGCCTGCCGGATGGCGTGACGATAGGTGACTGGGCCAATGTGGTGCCGTTCACAGCGCCGATGCCGAGCGGTCAAGACAGCTTCGGTCTGTGGGTTGATATTCCGATCAAGAAATACAGCGAAGGCGCACGCGGCTTCAACTTCCTGATCCACAAAGGCACCGATGATGCCGGCAAGGATGGCAGCGATCGCTTTGTCAATTTTGCCAATGGTTATGAGATCTGGCTGGTCGAAGCCAACAATCAAGTGTTCTACAGCCAGCCACGCGGCGATATCTCTACTGTCGCGGCGAAAGCCTACTGGATTGACGAAACTACCTTGCTGTGGCCGCGGGTCAGTTCCGACGGCAGCTTCATTCTGCATTACAACGGTGAAGGCGGTATTGCGGTCGATGAAACGGTGGCAGGTTCGGCCGGATACATCGCGCTTGCTGTCGCCAGCGGCGACGAGGTTTCTCCGGCGCTGCAAGAAAAATTCAAGTACGTGCCCGAGCCGTATGTCGTACTGAAATTGCCGGCCATGCTCGACGCCGGTGACATCAAAAACCTGCTGCGTACGCAAACGGTAATCGTCCACCGCGACAGCGAAGGGAATGTCGCGGATGCCACCCTGCCGCAAACCGCCGGCGTACTCGATGCGCTCTATGCCGGTGCGGCCGGCAGCGCTGCGCTGGGTGTGGTGGTCAACGCTGGCGCGCCGCAATTCAAGCTGTGGGCGCCAACCGCGCTGCAGGTCGGTGTGTGCGTGTACGACCAAGGCAATGATGGCAACGCGTCGGCGATTCATGCCATGAGCTTTGATGAGGCCACCGGCATCTGGAGCTACAGCGGTGATGCCAGTCAGCTTGGCAAATACTATCGCTATGTGGTCGATGTATTCGTCCGCAGCACCGGCAGCTTGATGCGCAATCTGGTCACCGACCCGTATTCGCTGTCGCTGTCGGCCAACAGCAAGCGCAGCTGGATCGGTTCACTCGCTGATGCCGGGGTAAAGCCGGCAGGCTGGGATGGGCAAACCATTCCGGCGCTGGCCGCGCCGGAAGATCTGTCGATTTACGAGCTGCACGTCCGCGACTTCAGCGCCAAGGACACCTCGGTGCCGGCACCGCATCGCGGCAAATATCTCGCGTTTACCGATACCAGCAGCGATGGCATGCAGCACCTGGCCGCCTTGCAACAAGCCGGCATTAGTCTGATCCATTTGCTGCCGGTCAATGACATGGCAACGGTCGATGAAGTGGCTTGCACCGAGCCGACCATACCGGCCGATGCGCCCGATGCGGAAACCCAGCAGGCCGCCGTCAATGCCAGCCGTGACAGCGATTGCTTCAACTGGGGTTACGACCCGCTGCATTACACGGCGCTTGAAGGCAGCTACGCCACCGATGCTGCCGATGGCAGCGTGCGGGTGCTGGAATTCCGTGAAGCAGTGCAGTCGCTGCACGCAGCGGGTCTGCGGGTTGCGCTCGATGTGGTCTACAACCACACCCCGGCCAGCGGTCTGGACGACAAGTCGATACTCGACAAGATTGTGCCGGGCTATTACCACCGGCTCGATAGCGCGGGCAATGTTACCAATTCAACCTGCTGCGCCAACACCGCGACCGAAAACGCGATGATGGCCAAGCTGATGATCGATTCGGTGGTGACACTGGCGACGCAATACAAAATTGATGCGTTCCGCTTCGACATCATGGGCCATCAGCCGCTGGCCGCGATGACCGCGCTGCAAACGGCGGTCAATACCGCCGCCGGCCGACCGATCTATCTGTATGGCGAAGGCTGGAACTTTGGTGAAGTCGCCAACGATGCCCGCTTCGTTCAAGCAACTCAGCGCAACCTCGCCGGTAGTGGTATCGGCAGCTTCAATGATCGGCTGCGGGATGCGGTGCGTGGCGGTGGCGCCTTCGATGGCGGCGACTCGCTGGTGCGCAATCAGGGCCTTATCAATGGTCTGTTCCTGAACGACAACGGCAGTGGCGGCAACAAGACGCTGGCCGATCTGTTATGGACCAGTGATATCACCCGGCTCGGTTTGGTTGGCACTCAGGTTGACGTCGAGTTTGAAGCGGCTGATGGCAGCACCAAGCGCGGTGACGAACTGGATTACTACGGTCAGGGCGCCGGCTACACGCTGGACCCGCAGGAAGTGATCAACTACGTCGACAAGCACGACAACCAGACGCTGTTCGACATCAATGCCTACAAGCTGCCGCTGGCCACCACAATGGCGGATCGCGTGCGTACGCAAACACTGGGCGTAGCCTCGGTTGCATTGGCGCAAGGTGTGCCGTTCTTCCACGCTGGCATGGACATCCTGCGCAGCAAATCGCTCGACCGCGACAGCTACAACAGTGGCGATCATTTCAACGCCATTGATTGGAGTCTGCTCAGCAACAACTATGGCGTTGGCGCTCCGATTGCGGACAAGAATCAGGACAACTGGTACTTGATCAAACCGCGCCTAGCGAATGCCGCGATGAAGCCTGATGCCGACGCGGCGCAAACGGCCAACGCCGCGTTCCGCGAGTTGCTGCAGATTCGTTCGAGCTCGACTCTGTTCCGCTTGCGCACCGGCGAAGACGTCAAGAGCCGCGTGCACTTCCACAACACCGGCGTGGCGCAGGTGCCAGGTGTCATTGCCTACAGCATCGATGGTGCCGGTTATGACGGCGCGGAGTTCAACCGGATTGTGGTGGTGTTCAACGTTGCGACCAGCAGCCAATCGATTACGGTTGCTGATCTGGCTGGTCTCGATTTGAGCTTGCATCCGGTGCAGGCCGCGGGCAGTGATCCGGTGGTCAAGACGGCAAGTTTTGTTGGTGTGAGTGGGGAGTTTACGGTGCCGGCGCGTACGGTTGCCGTCTTTGTCGAGGCGCTCTGAGTCAGCGGTGACGCCTGTCGTCATCGCTCTGGCGTGCCGTTTGTAAAAACGACTTCAAGAGGAGTAGGGCCTCTTCCT
Source organism: Permianibacter fluminis (assembly GCF_013179735.1). NCBI lineage: Bacteria > Pseudomonadati > Pseudomonadota > Gammaproteobacteria > Pseudomonadales > Pseudomonadaceae > Permianibacter > Permianibacter fluminis. The sequence continues at coordinate 969,478 of NZ_JABMEG010000001.1, forward strand.
GGCGTGGGGCCGGCCTGTATGGCGGCCCCTACTTTTTCTCATGCCGACATTTCATGACCCGATCGACTGGATCCGAACCAACAAGGCGAGGATGGTGCAGAGGAATGCGACGTCAACATGCGGTGGTTTGCAAGCGTTGGCGTCGGGATTCGGTAAGGCCGCGACAGTGACAAGACTGTCAATGAATAGACAGTGATGTCTATGCATTTTGATTGAAACGGACACAAAGTAGAGCGCACAAGGTAAAGCAGTCATGACAATTCGTATCGCCATCAATGGCTTTGGTCGTATCGGTCGCAATGTGGTGCGAGCGCTGTATGAATCGGGCTATCGCGACCGGGTCCAGCTCGTCGCCATCAATGATTTGGGCGACCTCGCTACCTCGGCGCACCTGTTGCGTTACGACAGTGTGCACGGCCGCTTTGCCACGCCTGTCAGTCATGATGGCAACAAGCTCGTGATCGGCAGCGATGACGTGCTCTATTGCAGCCAGCCGGATCCCGCGTTGTTGCCGTGGCGCACGCTCGGTGTCGATGTCGTGCTCGAATGCACCGGTCGCTTCACCAGCCGGGCCCAGGCTGCCATTCATCTGGCTGCTGGCGCCCGCAAGGTGCTGATCTCGGCGCCTGCCGATGATGCTGATGCCACCATCGTCTTTGGTGTCAACCATCAGCAGATCACGCCGGAGATGAGCATTGTCTCCAATGCTTCCTGCACCACCAATTGCCTGGCACCGGTGGCCAAAGTGCTGCATGAATTGCTCGGCATCGAACAGGCGTCGATGACGACCATACATTCCTATACCAATGATCAGCAGTTGCTCGATTTGAATCACAAGGACATTTATCGCGCCCGTTCGGCAACGCAATCGATGATTCCGACCAAGACCGGCGCAGCCAAGGCCGTAGGGCTGGTATTGCCGCAACTGAAAGGCAAATTTGATGGCATGGCGGTGCGAGTGCCGACCATCAACGTCTCGCTGGTCGATCTGAACTTTCTGGCCAGCCGCGAGACCAGCGTCGCTGAGGTGAATGCCGCACTGAAACAGGCAGCCAGTACCGGGCCGCTCGCCAGCGTGCTGGATTACAACGAGACACCGCTGGTCTCGATCGATTTCAATCACGTGCCGGCCTCGTCCACCTTTGATGCGACACAAACCAAAGTCAGCGGCCGCTGGGTCAAGGTCATGGCTTGGTACGACAACGAGTGGGGTTTCTCGCACCGGATGCTGGACACCAGTTTGGCGCTGGCGCTTGCCGACAAGACCCCGGCCCGCGCCAGTGCCGCAGCAGCAACCTGCAGCGGCTGAACGATTCATCGCGAGCATAGATTGGAGAGCATCATGACCCGTGAAGCCATTGAGCTAAGCAAACCGGTGACCGCACAGCGCTTGCTGGAACGGATCGATCGCATCGGCGAAGAATTGGCCAGCACGCCGCACGGCATGGCGCTGATTGGTCTCGGCTCCATTGGTCAGGATACTGCCCGGCTCGATGCCTTTTCCGATCTGGATTTCTTCGCCATTGTCGAACAGGGCGCCAAGCAACGTTATCTGCAACAGCTCGATTGGCTGGACCGGATTGCGCCGGTGACCTGGCATTTCCAGAACACGGTTGATGGCGTCAAGCTGCTGTTCCATGACGATATCTTTTGCGAGTTCGCCGTATTCGAGCCGCATGAAATCGGTGGCATCCCGTTCAGCGCCGGCCGGGTGATCTGGAAGCGCGACGACATCGACGCCAGCATTGCCTCGCCGCGACTGCCGGAGCCGCGCCCGGCTGATCACAGCATTGACTGGTGCCTCAACGAGGCCTTGTCGAATCTGCTGGTTGGCGCCGGCCGCTATCGGCGTGGTGAAAAACTGTCGGCATTCCGCTTTGTCCAGCAGCATGCCGTCGACCGGGTAATCGAGCTGATCGAGCGGACCTGGGACAGCGACAATTTTTCCCGCGATCCGTTTGCCAGTGACCGCCGTTTTGAACTGCGCTACCCCGAATTCGCGCCGCTGATCAGTGCCTTCATGCCCGGCTACCGCGACACGCCGCGCGCCGTGCTCGCGATGCTGGAGTTCCTCGATCTGCATTGGGACGTACCGGCGGCGCTGGCCCGTCATATCGAAACGCTGGCGCGGCGCTAACCGCACATTCTTCGTATTTAAAGCACGTCTTTAAAAAGAGTATTCAAAAACGCAGCCACCGCACCGCCCGGTGCGGGCCGGCCGCGCCACGCCGCCAGGATGGTGCGCGTCCATAACAACCCGAGCGCCGGATTCTGCCGTTCCGTGACACCACCACAACCAAAACGCATCGGGAGAACTGTTATGCGTCTATCAGTGTTGTGCGGAGGGATGCGGCTGCGCCGCGTCCGTCGTTTCGCTTCGAGCAAGTTTCTGGTTAATTCATTTCGGCCGTCGGTCCGTTCAATGTTTGCAATCGTGTTGGCCTTGAGCTGCGCGGCTATTGGTACGGTGCAGGCCGCCACCGAGCAGGACAAAGCCAGCAGTGCGATTCTGTTTCAGGGCTTTCACTGGAATTCTGCCAATGGCAGCTGGTATGCCAATCTGCAGGGCAAAGCGACGGATCTGAAAGATCTCGGCATCAGTCATGTCTGGTTTCCGCCGCCGTCCGATGCCGCTTCACTGGAAGGCTATCTGCCGCGGCAACTGAATGTGCTCAACTCCAGCTATGGCAGTGAGACAGCGCTGAAAAATGCGATTACCGCGCTCAGCAATCAAGGCATCAAGAGCGTTGCCGATGTCGTGATCAACCATCGGGTCGGCACCGCCAACTGGGCCGACTTCACCAATCCGACTTGGGATTGTCGCGCGGTCACCAGCAACGACGAATGGAGCGGTCGTTGTGGCACCGCCGATACCGGTGACGGCTATGCTGCGGCGCGGGATCTTGATCATCGGCAGACTTTTCTGCAGAACGACATCAAGACCTGGCTGTCCTCGCGACTCAAGGGGGTTGGTTTTAGCGGCATACGCTATGACTACTCGAAAGGCTACGGCCCCGGCTACGCCGGTCTGTACCACGATGCGATGGCGCCGAATTTCTGCGTCGGCGAGGTCTGGACCAATCTCGATTACAACAACGTCGACAGTCATCGCCAGTTGCTGATGAATTACGTCGATGGCAACGGTGGCAAATGCGGCGCATTCGACTTCACCACCAAAGGCCTGCTCAATCAGGCGCTGAGTGCCAACGAGTATTGGCGCCTGCGCGCATCCGATGGCAAACCGGCCGGCGGCATTGGTTGGTGGGCGCAGAAGATGGTGACCTTTGTCGACAATCACGACACCGGTCCGTCCGCCAGTTGCAGCACCGGCCAGAACCACTGGCCCGTGCCGTGTAGCAAGGTCATGCAAGGTTACGCCTATGTGCTGACGCATCCCGGCATTCCGACCGTGTACTACCCGCATGTGTATGACTGGAATCTGCGCGCCGGCATCAAAACGCTGATCAGCCTGCGCAAGGAAAAAGCCATCACGTCGACCTCGGCCGTGGCGATCCAGCGTGCTGATCAGGGACTGTACGCGGCCATCATCAACAACAATCTGGCGATGAAAATCGGCCCGAATGCCTGGAGTCCCGGTAGCGGCTGGACGCTGCGCACCTCCGGTGATCAATACGCGGTCTGGACCCGCTAAAACAAAAGCCGACGGGCGACTGTGCGAACAGCGCCCGTTGGCTGCTTTGCTGTCAGCTAGCCGCATTGAAGCGGCAATTTTCCCAACGTGCGGACACCACATTTCTTCTGAGTTTTTCAGTCACCGGTACCAACTCCGCCGCTGTCGCAATTGCCCCTAGACAGTGCCCACTTCGTTGCGGATACTCGCCTGCTACCCGAGCCGGGTTGGCGCAAGCGACAACGGCTCGATCGGCCATGGCGCTGGGGTCGGCCAGCTTGCGACCAAACGTGACGACCACACGCAACAACCAGACGCAACAACCACGCGCCGCAACCAGCGAAGATGATCGACATGAGCAAGGAACCGATGGCAGAGACCGAATTCTTTCGGCAACGGCGCTTGTTGCTGGGTGCGGCGGCTGCAACCGTACTGCCGTTCGCTGGGGTGTCCTGTTCGCGTCAGCAACCGGACGAGGCCAAGGTGCTGCAGGTCGGCGGCTTGCCGGTTACCTGCAATCTGACCCTGCCAATCGCCTGCACCGCCAAAGCGGCCGCACTGAAGGCCGGTGACAGCAGCCAGCGCACCCGCTTTGAGTACAACAAATACAGCGGTTGGCCCGAGATAAAAGAATCGCTGATGACCGGCCGGATTCAGGCGGCCTACATGCTGGCGCCGCTGGTCATGGATCTGACCACAAAAAACATCCCACTGAAGATCGTCTCGCTCGGTCACCGTTCCGGCGCCGTGATCATGGTGCGCAGCGACTCCGATTATCAACACTTCAAACAGCTGGCCGGCAAACGGATTGCCATTCCCAGTCGGTTTGCCGTCGATTTTTTGTTTCTGCGCAAGATGCTGGCGCAAGAAGGCATGAGTCCGAGCGATCTTGAAATTGTCGAAATGCCGCCGCCGGACATGCCGGCCGCGCTGTATGCCAATGCTGTTGATGCCTATTGCACCGGCGAACCGTTTGGCGCCGCCGCCCAGCGCGCTGGCTATGCCAGGCCGCTACGGATGACGCGCGACGAGTGGCGCAACTACATTTGCTGTGTGCTGACGGTGCGCGAAGAGCTGATACAGCAAGAGCCGCAGGTGGTGCAGGATTTGGTCAACCATGTGATGGCTGCCGGCAACTGGCTGGATCAGAGCCCGGCCAACCGAGAGAAGGCAGTCACGATTGCTGCCGGCCGCAGTTTTTTCAATCAGGACCCGAACATCATCAAGTTCGTCATGGAAAATCCGACCGACCGGGTCACCTATGGCGACATGCGCATGATCCGTGAGGAGTTCGACGAGCTGATGCAGCTGTCGGTGGCGGCCGGTACCCTGAAAGCGCCGGTACCCTTCGCGCAATACGTGGATGAGCGCTTCAGCCAAAGCGCCCAACCCATTGCGATCACGGTATGAACAGCGAGCTGAACCGATGAAACGATGGCTGCTGACGCTGTTGCCCCTGCTGCTGATTGGCCAGAGCATATTCGCCGCAGAAAATCCCGCGCTCAAATCCGGCGTCTTCGATCCGCCACGGCGGGCCCCGGATTTCGCGCTGCCCGGCTCCAATGGTCGCGAGATCAAACTGAGTCAGTTTCGCGGCAAATTGATCGCACTCGGTTTTGGCTTTACCCACTGCCCCAATGTTTGCCCGGTGACGCTGGCCAATCTGACCCAGGTGCGGAAAAATCTCGGCAAGCTGGCCGCCGACGTGCAGGTCCTCTATGTGACGGTGGACCCGGAACGGGATACTGCCAGTCGTATGCAGCAATACCTCGCCGGTTTCGATGCCAGCTTTCTCGGCGTCACCGGCAGCGCCGAACAACTGGCGGCCGTGCGCCAGGCCTACGGTGTCGCGGCCAGCAAAGCGCAAGCGGCTGCCGACCCGAACGATTACACCGTGCATCACTCTTCCTACATTTATCTGATCGACCGTGACGGTCGGCTGCGCGCACTGGTGCCGTTTGGCAAGAGCGTCGATGACATTGTTCATGATGTCAAAATTTTGCTGGGCAACCAACGGTAGCGCTGAGCTATTCGTTAACTACAATTCCTTAACAACAAGTCGCGAACTAGAGTTGGCCCACTACAGCTCGCGGTGAGCTTGCCCCGCAAGGGATTTCCTGCGGTCATCGAACCACAGATGATCTATATGCCCGTGTAATCTCGTTCATCCTTCGACAGGCTCAGGGCGAACGGCGACGGAATCAGAGCCTGCTGAATGACTGCTGTGGATAGACTCATGGGCATGAACCCGCATCGCTGGCGGCTCCGGGCCATTGCTGCATCGGTGCTGGTATTTGCCGCGCTGTTACTGACTGCCTTGTCGCCGATTCAGCGCAGTTCGCGGGAGCAGCTGTTCGAGATTCCCAAAGGAACCTGGGCGAGGCGCACGGCTGGCGATGCGGTAGAAATTCTGCCCAATACCATTTATCTGACGCTGGCCGTCAAGGATGTGCTGGTGCTGAAGAATAATGATGACGTGCCGCAGATATTCGGCCCAACCCTGATCATGCCGGGCCAGAGTTTCAAGCTGCCATTTGACTTGGCCTCGGACTACCAATTCGCTTGCAGCGCCCATGCCGATGGCCAGATGACAGTAATTGTTGAACCGGAGCCAACACCGGGCTGGCCGCGACTGCAATGGCGCAGTCGCCAGTTGTGGCGGGCGCTACAAAGTGGGATACAGTAAAGTGGGATACGGTAAGGCATGACGACGGCGTTGGTCGCCGACGCCAGCCGGATGAAATGTTGTGATAGCAGACGTATTCCGATTGACAAGGTGCTGCTGTGATTAAAACAAAAGAGCTGCTGCCACCACTGGTGGTATTGAGCCTGTTGATTGCGCTGTGGTGGGCCATTGTCGTGGCGACCAACAGCGCCATTTTTCCGACCCCGCTGCAGGTGGTAACCGGCACGCTGGAGCTGGTCCGTGACGGTAGCATCTGGGATCACATCGGTTCTTCATTGTTCCGCGTTGGCGCGGGTTTTGGCCTCGCGGTTGCGACTGCGATTCCACTGGGTCTGTGGCTTGGCCGGGTCGACGGTGCTTACATCACGCTGAATCCCATTTTTCAGATTCTGCGGCCGATCTCCCCGATCGCCTGGATCCCGATTGCCATTCTCTGGTTCGGCGTCGGCAATGCCTCGCCGATCTTTCTGATCTACATCGCGTCGGTGTTTCCGCTGATTGTCCAGACGGCCGCTGGCGTGCACACCATTGATCGGCGTTATTTGCGCGCCGCCGAGAATTTTGGCGTATCGCGGGCACGGCTGTTCCGGCAGGTCATCATTCCGGCGGTGCTACCCGAGATCATTGTCGGCATGCGCATCTCGCTCGGCGTTGCCTGGCTGGTGGTGGTGGCGGCGGAGATGATCGCGCTGCGCTCCGGTTTGGGCTACCTCATCATGGATTCGCGCAATGCCGGCAACCGTTATGATCTGGTGGTGGCGGCCATGATCATCATCGGCATTATCGGTTTGTTGCTCGACGGTCTGATGCGACTGCTGGAAAAACTGAAGACAGTCAGGTGGCGCTATGGTCGATAAAATCGTCGTCAAGGACATCAGAAAGAACTTTCTGGTCAACAAGGATGCGCTGCCGGTTGTCGGTGGTGTCAGCCTGACGGTGGCCAATGGCGAATTTGTTGCCATCGTCGGCCCTTCCGGCTGCGGCAAATCCACCTTGATGAAAATCATCGCCGGCTTTGAGCAGGCTGACAGCGGTCAGGTATTGATCGATTCCGTGGTGCGCAGCAAACCCAATCCCAACGGCATCCTGATTTCCCAACATGGTTCGGTGTTTCCCTGGCTGAACGTACAGCAAAATCTGATGTTCGGTCTCAATGGCAACGGTCACGGTGACAAGGCGGCACTGGCCGATCACTACGCCGCCTTGGTCGGCCTGAAAGGGTTTGAGAACAGCTATCCGCACGAACTGTCCGGCGGCATGTTGAAGCGGGTCGAGCTAGCGCGGGCGCTGGCGGTGAAGCCGGAAGTGCTGTACATGGACGAGCCGTTTTCGGCGCTTGATGCGCTGATGAGTCTGCGCATGCGCACCGAGCTGCGCCGCATTCTCGACGAAGAGCGGCACACGGTGCTGCTCATTACCCACGATGTCGAAGAGGCCATACAACTGGCCGATCGCATTCTGGTGTTGTCGCCACGACCAGCGACCATACAAGCCAGCTTCGCGGTGCCGTTCGCCCATCCGCGCAAACTGTCCAGCCCGGATGCGCAAGCCTTGAAGGAGGCCATCCTGCGTGAGCTTGGGGTCTGAGTTGGCGCATGTTGCAGTGCAGCCAACGATTGCGGCAAATCGGGCGCCTTGCGCACGATGAGCTGCAATCAGCGGGTCGGCGCATTTGTACCGTGGCGAGAAAGCCGGCGAGGCGCTATAACCATGGCACCTCCGCTACCCTGGTCATCAGAGCTCATCATGAATCGCTTGTTTCCACTCCGTCATTCCCTGCTGGCGCGCTGTGTCGCCGGCGCTATTCTGGCAGTCACAACCGTCACTGCAGCGCAAGCCGACAGCGTGCTGGTGCGCGCCGGCCATCTGCTCGATGTCCGTTCCGGCAAAATGCTGAACAACGCCGCGGTGCTGGTGCAGGACGGCCGCATTGCCGAGGTCAGCAGTGATGGCAAACTGCCCACGCTGCCAGCTGACACCCGGCAGATCGATCTTGGTGACATGACCTTGCTGCCGGGCCTGATCGACATGCACGTGCATCTGGACAACGATCCGTCTTATGGCGGCTACACCGGGCTGCAATTCGGTGACAGATTCTGGTCGGTGTTGATGGTGCCGCATGCCGAGAAAACCTTGCAGGCCGGTTTCACCACGGTGCGCAATGTCGGCTCCGATGCCTGGAATGATGTCGGTCTGCGTCAAGCGATCGACGAAGGCAAAGTCAGAGGTCCACGCGTGGTGCCGGCAGCCTATTCCTTTGGTGCCACCGGCGGTCATTGCGATTCCACCTTCTTTCCACCGTCGATGGATCAGAAAAGCCCCTACAACGTCGACAGCCCGGAAGCTGGACGCAAAGCCGTGCGCACCATGCACAAATACGGCGCCCAAGTGATCAAGATCTGCGCGACCGGCGGCGTGTTTTCGCATGGCGACGAACCCGGTGCCCAGCAGCTGACGCTGGAAGAAATGAAGGCGATTGTCGATGAAGCGCATATGGCCAGCATGAAAGTGGCGGCGCACGCGCATGGAGCCAGCGGCATTCGCGATGCCATTCTGGCTGGCGTCGATACCATCGAACACGCCAGTCTGATCGATGACGAAGGCATCAAGCTGGCCAAGAAATACGGTGCCTATCTGTCGATGGATATCTACAACACCGACTACACCCAAAGCGAAGGCAAGAAGAACGGCGTGCTGGAAGAAAATCTGCGCAAGGACCGCGAGATCGGTGACTTGCAGCGGGAAAATTTCCGCAAGGCGTTCAAGGCCGGCGCCAAAATGGTTTACGGCACCGATGCCGGTGTCTATCCGCACGGTGACAATGGCAAACAATTCGCCGTCATGGTTCGCTATGGCATGACGCCCGTTCAGGCGATTCAGGCCGCGACGATCACTGCTGCGGAGGCACTGGGTCACACCGATGTTGGCGTCATCGAAAAAGGCCGGTTTGCCGATCTGGTGGCGGTGGCCGGTGATCCAAGCAAGGATGTGAGCTTGCTGGAACACGTCAGCTTTGTCATGAAGGGTGGCGAAGTGATAAGGCCACTTAAATAGCCGAGAGCCTTATCGATGTGATTTTGCTGAAAACTTGGAAGTTGTGGCTATGAGGCTACTAAATTGAAAAAGCATGCGATAGCAATTGTAGCGCTTGTGTTGCTCCAAGCCTCTTGTAGCACAACTCCTGGTGACGCTGCTTTGCATTCAAATCATGTATACCAAGCCGCGGAGCTGTATCGACTAGGTGCTGAGCAAGGCGATGCAGCTGCGGCGTTGAAGTTAGGACTTCTCATTAATGGTGGTGCAATCGCGGGAGACGAGTTTGGGAATGCTGGCAGTTGGTTTGAAAAGGCATGTGAGCTAGGAGACACTGTTGGTTGCCACAATGCCGGCGTCTGCTTTGAATATGGACAGTCAGGTCTCAAGAAGGACTACGAACACGCGCGAAGCAGATATCTCCGAGCAGCCGAGCGAGGATACATGCAGTCTCAATATAATTTGGGTAGTCTCTATGCAAATCGATATTTTGACGATACCACGGAGGGATTGAAATGGCTCTTGGCCGCACAAAAAATGGCGCACACCTGTCAAGATGAACTGTGCAAATGGATCCTTGCCGACCCTCCCGGACACATCGAACGACTGAAAAGCCAGATGACATCAGAGCAAATTATGCGTGCCAAAAATGAGGCTGCTGCGCTAGCACATTAGTGTTGAATATTCCAAAGAAAGTTCAACTCCAGCAATGGCTTAGCAGTGTACAGAGAAGAATGGCAAGAATGATATGAAGGAAAATGAGCTGACATTTCAATCATGGCTTGTCGTGATCGTACTGGCCGGGCTGCTGGCCGGCACGTTGGACATCACTGCTGCCATTGGCGTGAGCGCGCTGCGCGGGGTCGAGCCGCTCCGCTTGTTGCAGTCTGTTGCCAGCGGTTGGCTTGGCAAGGATGCCTACGACGGTGGCCTCGCAACCGCGATGCTGGGTTTGCTGCTGCACTACCTGATCATGCAAGGCGTTGCGGCGGTGTTTTATCTCGGCACGGTGTTCGTCGATGGCCTGAGTCGCAAGCCGCTGCTGTTTGGCCCGTTGTATGGCATCACCGTGTATGCGGTGATGAATGCTGTGGTGCTACCGCTGTCGGCGTTTCCGAATACGATCCATTACAGTGCGCAGGTGCTGGCCACCGGACTGACCATACACATGCTGTGCATCGGTTTGCCGATCGTGATTCTGATTTCCAGATTCAGAATGCAGCAGGACCGACTACAAGCCTGAAGCTGGGAAAAATTTCCAGCGTGCCAGTGCGGCCATTGCCACCGGGACAATGGCAATGAGCAGAAAAATCGGTAACTCTTCTTTGAAGGAGTAGCCGGCATTAGCGATTCCGGTCCACATATTGATTGCCGCGATGGCAAACCAGAGTGCCGCTGCGATAATCGGTAACCACCTGCCAGCGCCAGGATAATTACTGGAAAATAGCTTGGCCAAAATCAGAGTGGCGGCCAGCAGACAGATGCCGGCGATCAAAAACAGTAAGGTTCGCATTACAGACTCCATACTGGCACAAACGCATCAATCGCCGTGGTGCTTAGTAGAAAAACATAACGCCTCGTTCGAGGCGTTATGCAGTATCAAGCGATTGCTTTCATATCCACTTCTTATGGCCTTGGCTTGGCGGTGAACCGCTTGACGATATCGCCAAAACTGAATTCGCTGACATCGCGAAATTCGCCAGCGTCATAAAAACGGCCGTAACAGGTGGGGCAGGCTTCAAACCAGATATGCGGCTGACTCGGTTCGACCATGCGCAGCAACGGGCTGCTCGGGCAAACCGGACAATTGATTTTGTCGATCTTGTTATATTCCGCGCCGATTTTGGCATTGCCGGTATCGATATGCTCGGCGAAGGCGGCGGTGTCTTCATCTTCCAGCGCGTCAAACCACAGGCCTGCGCATTTGCTGCAGCGCTCGACGATGCCGAACTTGACGAAGACTTTTTCCATTTTGGCACTGCACTTCGGGCATTGCATGATCGACTCCCTGTTCGGCATGGGTACCACAAGCCAGCGCAGTCAGCATGAACACGCGCTGCTGCCGAGTGGCTGTTACACCTTGTAGTGCGGTTACGGTAGCCGGTCAAGTCAATTGACGGTGGCGGTGCGGGCCCCGGCTGCGCGGTCGCGAAATGGCGCTGCGAGTGGCCGAGTTGTCACGGTTTTTTACAGACACACCAGAAAATTGCTGCACTGCCAGATTGGAATCCTGCCCGTGCGTGAACAAAGACTGGCAAATTCCCGCCTGCGGGATACAGTTGAGGACAATCGTCAGCGCTGCTGACGCGGCCGCAATGCGGTGGCCGCATCGTCAGCCATGCTGGGACGTCAACAGTGCTACCAAGGGAGGGCATGCAGATGAGCGGTGGTTATCACATTCGCCGGGTTGACTGGCAGCAGCATGGAGAAGTGTGTGCGGCCCTGCGCAAGCAGGTGTTCTTTGACGAAGTGCGGCTGGCCTATTACGCCACGCTCGATGGCATCGATCACGCGTGCCGGCACGTGCTGGCACTGAGCGAAACGGATGAACCGATTGGCACCGGTCGCATCGATGCCGATTGGAATATCAGCCGCATCGCCGTGCTGCGAAACTGGCGCGAGCAATCGATAGGTACCGCCATCCTGAATGAGCTGATTGCCATTGCCCGTGATCACCAGGCAACGGCGGTCAGCTGCTCGGCACCGATGTTCTCGGTCGATTATTTCCGCAGCCAGCAATTCGAGCCAGTCGGCAGCGTTTATCGCAATGCCGATGTGCCGCACCAGAAAATGATGTTGCGCTTGACCGCCGGGCAAACGGGAAATGCTGGCCGCACGGCTAGCAGCGCCTAAGGCCGTGCCGAGCCTCGCTAACCTAGCGATGCTCGGCGATCAGTCCTGGCTGTCAGAGCAGGAAAAAGCGGCGCTTCTTCTCTTTGTTGCTCGGGACAACGACGTCTGGCTCTCGACCCGGTACAAAGGGGCAGGCGTCACGCAGCGCCTGCAAGTCAATTTGTATCTTCCGATCGTCAAAGGGCAATTCATCCAGCATGCGCTGCAGTGACCATTGCTCGGTATTGAAATCCATTTGCACGGGTTGTCGAGTCTTGTTGACAGAAATCAAATAGTCCCAGAACTTGAATTCAAACCCCTTGGGTGTCCGTGAGTCCAGCCAGACATTCGGAATGCCGTAGGCATCAGCCAGAATCAGACCGTGCAATGATGAGGAGATCAGCCGCTTGCAGGACAGCATGGCGTCAATCGTGCCTTCAACGTTATCGGTTTTCAGGAAGATCTTCTTTACGCCCTGAATGTTCAGCGCGTCAAACCAGTCATTTTCGGACCAGCGCAGAACGATACCGACTTCGTGGGTCTTCTCGATTTGCGGCGAATAATAATCCGGAACCAACAGCGCGGGGTCACCGTAAATGCGCGGGCAAGCAATTCCGGCCATTTGCAGTTTGTTGCGTGTCAAGGGGCCGCGCACGGCGCAGTAACGAGCCTTGTCGGAAAATTTTTGCACACTCTTGCCGCGAAAATTGCCGAACAATTCTGTGCCAAACGAACCGGTTCCCCAAACGGTGGCATGCTGGCGCACCTGTCCCAGCACTGAGCCGATAACGACATAGCAATGTTCGTATTTGTTTGAGTAAACCACTTCACGGCCGGAGATTTTTTGGACGAGCCACGGCGCCACCAAGTCGCCAAAATTGACCGCGTCAGACCACCAGCAAACGGGAACCTTACCTTCTTTTGTTATCAGCATGCGAACCGGCCCACGCGGGCATTCCCTACAAGACTTAGCGTTTGATCATAAGGGGTGAGCTGGGCAGCGGTCAAAGTGTGCTGCCGGCGCATCGGTGCGTGTTGGTACGTCTGTCTATTTCCCTGCCTGTCGCTGCACCGAGTAGCTGATCTTCTGTGGCCGCGGCAGTGCGTTGACAAAGCGCAGACAGTATTCGCCGCTGCTGTCGGCCGTGAAGTCGCCCTGATCAAACGGGACCACTTGTGGTGAGAACATGCCGTCGCCGCCGCGGCGGATGTCAAACGCCACCAAATCCTCGCCCTTGAATGAGTATTTGATGGTTTCGCCGGCGCGCAATTCGTAGCAGCGCTCGATCACGCCGTTGGCGGCGACAGTCTTCGCCCGGTCCATTTTCTGCCAGAACAGATAACCGGCGCTGCCGGCGACTCCGACGATCAATACCCAAGGCAGCCAGCTGCCCTTCTTGCGTTTCTTGGCCATGGTGTTCCTGTTGCGTGGCGCCTGCGATCCGGTGATGCAGGCATCGGCTTAGGTTGTCGTTCGCGGGGAGTGTTCCGCGACTAGATTCGAATCACGGCGTGCTTTGCAGAACCTGCAGCAAAAAGCCGCGGATATCCTGCAGCTCCGGCCCACAAACGCTGTGTGGCATCGGGTATTCGCGAAAATCCGCGGCATAGTCCAGTTCGTGCAGCCGGCGCTCGGTGTCGCGCGCCAGTGCCAGCGGTACTACCGGATCAAAGCTGCCGTGGGCCATGAAGATCGGTGCATCGCGCATGGCGGCCGAGCGTTCGCTGGCCAGCGTTTCCGGACACGGCAAATAGGTGGAAAGCGCCAGCAATCCGGCCAGCCGCTGCGGGTAGCGCAAACCGAGGAACAAGGTGATGGCGCCACCTTGCGAGAAGCCGGCCAGTACGATCTTGTGCGCTGGAATGCCGCGACTCACTTCCCGTTCGATCAGTTCGGCAACCTGCACCGCTGACTGGCGCACGCCCGCTTCATCCACTCGCCGGCCGAGATTGGCTTCCAGAATGTCGTACCAGGCGCGCATCGCATAGCCACCGTTGATGGTGACCGGTTGCACCGGCGCGTGCGGAAAAATAAACCGAATCGGCAAATCGGCTGGCAAGCGCAGCTCACCGACAATCGGCTCGAAATCATGACCGTCGGCGCCGAGGCCGTGCAGCCAAATGACCGAGGCCTGTGCCGGTGCAGCGGGTTCTTTTTCAATGCAGGACAACATCAGAGAGCAAACTCCAGGCTTTCGCCGGCAAGCCGCGATGCCTCACGGCTGAGAAACTGGCTCAGCGTTTCACCGCTGGCGAGCTGCCAGCGGCTGTCGCGCCAGTCAAAATGGAAACCGCCACTGGGCGCCGCCAACCATAACTGTCGGAGCGGCGGCTGGCGGCTGAAAATCAGTTTGGCGCCGCTGGCAAACAGCAGCGTCAGCACACCGCCCTGCTGGTCATAATCGATATCGGCGCCGCTGGCATCGATGGCATCTTCGATGGCACGCAAGCTGGCGTCGACTTGTCGGTTGAATTCGCTTTCGGTCATGGCAGCGGGGTCTGAGCAGGTCAGTGGAAGCGGCGGCATTGTGCCACAGCGCCGGTGGCCGTTGCCGGCGTCAGGTGAGTATACTGCGGCTATCTCCGGGTCCGGATGCCGACCATGCACCGTCTGTCTTGTTTGCTCATTGTCCTTGTGGTTTCCGGGCTGGCTGGCTGTGGCCAGAAAGGCGCGTTGTACCTGCCGCGGCCACCGGCGCAAACCAATGCGCCCGCCACCGCCGCTGAGCCGGCGGCAAGCGCTGCCGCACCCGCACCGACATCAACGCCAGCACCGACATCAACGCCAGTGCCAGCACAAATGCCAGCGTCAGCGCCGACTGAATCGAACACGGTGGCGCCGACCGCCGAAAAAGGCGACCAGCATGCTGCTTAATTTCGCCAAGATGCAGGCACTCGGCAACGATTTCATGATCGTGGATGGTATTTCCCAGCCGGTGGCGTTTTCGCCAACCGCCATTCAACGTCTCGCGGATCGCAAGCGTGGCGTCGGTTTTGATCAGCTGCTGCTGGTCGAGCCGCCCTACTCGCCGGAAGTCGATTTTCACTATCGCATTTTCAATGCCGATGGTTCCGAAGTGGGCCAGTGCGGCAACGGTGCCCGCTGCTTTGCCCGATTTGTCCGTCATCTCGGGCTGACCTGGAAAAACCGGATTCGGGTCAGCACCATTGCTGGCGAGATGAACATGCAAATCGAGGAAGAAGGTTTGGTTACCGTCGACATCGCGGTGCCGACGTTCGAGCCTGAGCAGATCCCGATGCAATTTGTCGGTCCCGGTCCGCAACACAAGATGTTGCTCGACGGCGTCGAGACCTCGTTCACGGCGCTGTCGGTGGGCAATCCGCACGCGGTACTGGACGTGCGCGACGTGGCGCTCGCGGCGGTGGCAGAAATCGGTCAGGCGATTTGCGAGAGCCCGGTGTTTCCGCAGCAGACCAATGTCGGATTCCTGCAGATCATCGATCGCGCGACAGTACGCCTGCGGGTGTACGAGCGTGGCGTCGGTGAAACCGAAGCCTGCGGTTCCGGTGCCTGCGCCGCAGTGGTTGCTGGGCGCCAGCGTGGCCTGCTCGATGAGCAGGTGCAGGTGCAATTGCCGGGCGGCACGCTGACCGTGCGCTGGCCGGGTGAAGGCCAGCCGGTGCAACTGACCGGCCCGGCCGTGCTGGTGTACGAAGGCCAGATCGAACTCTGATGGAGCCCGGCAAGCCGAGCCGCAACTGGGTTTTGCACAAACAACTGTGACCGCTCAATCAAGACCGTTGAACAGGTACTGCAAAATAAGTACCGCGAAATAAAAACCGCTGAATAAAAACTGCAAGACAGACAACAACGAGAACCAGGGAACACACAGCAGGGACATCATGACCGACTCGACCCACATCGATCACAACAAACCACAGGATGCCGGACTGACCGGTGCCGCGTACGTCGCACAGTATCTGGGCGAGCATCCGGATTTCTTCATTCAGCATCGCGATTTGCTGATGCAGCTCAACATTCCACATGAGGCCGGCACCATCTCGCTGGTCGAGCGTCAGGTCAAGGCGCTGCGCGATCGCAACCGCGAACTGCAAAGCCAGATGATCGACATGCTGCGCAATGCCCGGGAAAACGAACGCCTGCTGAACCAGTGCCTGAGTCTCGCGCTGGCCTTGATCAACTCGGAAACGCCAGCGCAGTTGCTGCATACCTTGCGCGTGCAACTGCTGGCCGATTTCCAATGCGATGCCTTTGCCGCACTACTCTGTGATCATCAGCTGCCGCTGCCGGCCGGCGCTCGTGATGTCGAGCACGAGATTCTGCTCGGTTCCATCGGCTGCGAATTTCCGGACGGTGAGCCGGTCTGCGGCCTGCTGGAAAAACCGGTGCGGGAATTCCTGTTTGGCGAGCTGAAGCCGGATCTGCAATCGGTGGCGTTGCTGCCCCTCGGTCCGCACGCGGAACGCGGGCTTATAGCCATCGCCAGCCGCAGCAATGATCGGTTCGTGCCGCAGATGGGTACGGTGTTTCTGCAATTGATCAGCAACCTGTTTGATGCGCTACTGCGCCGACACGGCCGTGAACAAGAACAGCACGACAGCCACAACGTCATCCTCTGATGACGAACTCGCCACCGCCGTCAGCGCGTTCCTGCGCGCGCTGACCGGCGCCGGCGGCAAATCCGCCAACACTCTCGACAGTTACGGCCGCGTGCTGCACGCGGCCTGCGAATTCTCCCGCCAGCAAAAACTGTCACGGTTCGCCGACTGGCAACCGTTTCACGTCCGCGCTTATGTCGGTCATCGGCACAAGGCCGGGTTGTCGGCAAAAAGTCTGCAATTGCAGCTGTCGGCGCTGCGGGCGTTTTTCCGCTTTCTGGTCAAGGAAGGTTGGCAAGCCGACAATCCGGCTGCCGGCATCCGCGCGCCAAAAGCCGGCAAACGGCTGCCAGCGACGCTGGACGTTGATGAAGCGCAGGCACTGGTCGATGGCATTGCCGGCGACGATGTTCTGGCCAAACGTGATCGCGCCATTGCCGAACTGTTTTACGGCAGCGGCCTGCGGCTGTCGGAATTGTCAGCCGTCAATGTCGCGGACCTGCCGCGTACCGATTCACTACGCGCCGATTCACTACACCTCGGCTCATTGCGCTCTGACAATTATTTGCTGAGAGTGCTGGGCAAAGGCAGCAAGTTGCGGGAAGTGCCGGTCGGCAGCAAGGCCCGCGAAGCGATTGCGGACTGGTTGCAGGTGCGTGCGGATCTGGCGGCGGCCGACGAACTGGCGCTGTTCGTCAGCCAGCGCGGCAGCCGATTGTCAAACGGCCAAATCGGTCAGCGTCTCGCACAGTGGGGCAAAAAACTCGGTATCCGCTCGCGCGTGCATCCGCACAAGCTGCGTCACTCCTGCGCCAGTCATTTTTTGGAAGGTTCCGGTGATTTGCGCGCCGTGCAGGAGCTGCTCGGTCACGCCAATCTCAGCACCACGCAAATCTACACCCATCTGGATTTTCAGCATCTGGCTAAGGTTTATGATGGGGCTCATCCTCGCGCGAAAAAGAAAGGCTGAAGCGACGAAATTTATGCCCACCCACTTAACCCTATTCAACAGATCCTTCTTTTGGAGGGGGCAATGAAAGTTCTCAGCATGTTATCAGCAGCTCTTGTCTTGACAGGATGTGCATCATCCGGGACCGGCTATTGCAGGTTTGATTTACGAGTCGCTGGATGGGTCGAGACAAGCGATGATGTGCATCGAGATCTCCAGTCTTGGAGTGACTCACCTCGGCTACGTTGGTATGTGAACAATGGTGGTGATTTTCTTGTTTGTCATGAGCCACTTTCAAATAACCAGTGCGGCGGCACATATGAACGCTTTGAAAAACAAGCCGACGGTGGTTACGTAAAGCGAGAAATATTTTGCACTGAGTAAGTAATGCTGGTAATCGGTCGTTGCCATACTGCAAAAATGCTGGAGTTCAATCCTCTTTTTCACCATCGATTCTCCAGCACCATTCGCCACTGCGAAATATCTCCGGCAAAGCCGGTCTGTGGCAGTAGCACATCATCGTAGAGTTCCCAGCTGAAGCGCAGCTCTGTCTGCGGATTGATTCGGTAGCGCAAGCCAAAACCCACCCAGCCACTGAAACTCAATTCTTGTGGTCTGGCTTCCGATAGCGGCGCGCCGTCGCTGGTGAAATCAGTGACGGCGCTGTAGAACACGCCAGCACCGATCAGCACCGACGCTCGCAGGTTTTCGATGACGTCGGCACCGATGCCGGCGCGGGCGAAGTACGAGGTCAATTCCGAGCGCGCTTGAACATCGCCGGCGTCGCGACTCAGTTCCGCGAGTTGAGCGTAACCGACTTCGGTTTCAAAGATTCCGGCAAAGGTGTAGCCACCGCTGGAGGCATGCTCATCCATCGGCAGCGTCAGCGCGGCATCACTGCGATCGAGGGTGGTGGCTTGCGGTGTGAAGGCCGAGCGCAACGCGCGACGCAGTTCCGGCTCTGGCAATTGCAGCATGTCGTTTTCACCGCTCTCACCATTCTCACCACTGGCCAGCACGGGCTGCAGCAACAGCGCGATCAGCAGCGTTGATGTCACGGGCGCCATATTCCTTGCTCAACCACGAATCACCCGCGTCGGCGCGCCGCGTTGAAACGCCAAAATGTTTTCAGTGACTTGGTCGAGCAGGGTTTGCCGTGCCGATTGAGCGGCCCACGCGGTGTGCGGCGTCAGTAGCAAATTATCCAATTTGGCGGCAAGCAAGGGATGACTCGCGGGCGGCGGCTCGATGCTGAGCACATCCAGCGCCGCAGCGGCCAATGGGCCGTGTTGTAGCGCATGCAGCAGTGCCTGCTCGTCGATCAAGCCGCCACGGGCGACATTGATGAGCCAGCTGCCCGTCTTCATGCGGGCCAATCGTTCGGCGTTGATGAGCTGGGTCGTCTCCTCGGTTTGCGGACAATGCAGCGAAACGATATCGGCGCTGGCAAGCGCGGTTTCAAATGGCACGCGACCAGGCTCGGCCGGTCGCCACGGCAATTGTGCGATCTGGACCCGCATACCGAAAGCGCGTGCCAACTCGGCAACGCGCTGGCCAATATGGCCATGGCCGACCAGCAGCAGGGTTTTGCCAGCCAGCGTTACGATCGGGCGGTTCAGCAGACAAAATTGCGGCTGATTGCTCCAGACGCCGGTCTCAACATCGTGGCTGTACCGATGCGCCTGCGTTGCCAGCATCAACATCAAATTCAGCGTGTGCTGGGCGACACTTTCGCTGCCGTAATTCTGGCAATTGCAAACGGTGATGCCGCGCGTGGCGGCGGCCGCCAGATCGACATTGTTGGTGCCGGTGGCGGCAACGGCGATCAGTCGCAGGTGCGGTGCCGCGGCCAGTGCCGCGGCGTCGAGCCGGACCTTGTTGCTAACCACCACATCGGCGTCGGCAAGCCGCTCGGCGAGCTGCGCCGGCGACGTCTGTGTGAACAACTGCCAGCGCGGCAGGCTGGCCTGCAGCGCCGACAGATCCAGATCGGCCGGGTGCAGGGTATCGCTGTCGAGCAGGACGCCATGGCGCAGCGCAGCGGGCGAACCAGTCGGCGCGCGCGCGCTGACAAGCACAAAGTCGGCCGTCGTTGCATTGACCGCTGCGGAATTGACGGGTGTGGAATTGACAGGAGCTGGCATCTGGCCTCATCTCGTCCGTTGTGGCGGGCGCTCCGGTACAATGCGCCCGCCCGCGCTGAATCTACTACAGAATGCTGCAGCGGCTACAGCAGCGACAGAAGTCCGACGGCTGCGGCCGCCGGCACCGCGTGTCAGAGTCTGAATGTTTCAGAACTCTGAACATGTCAGAACCCTGACTGCACACGCGGAGAACACGCGCCGAACCGGTAACGATGACAATGAATCTGCTTGAAAATTTGAATGATGCCCAGCGCGAGGCGGTCACCTCGCAGAAAAAGGCCCTGCTGGTGCTGGCCGGTGCCGGCTCCGGCAAGACCCGGGTGCTGGTGCACCGGATTGCCTGGCTCGCGACCGAGATTGGTTTGTCGCCGCACGCGATGCTGGCGGTGACCTTTACCAACAAAGCGGCGGCCGAAATGCGTCACCGCATCGAGTCCCTGCTCGGCGGCCCGACCGCGGGCATGTGGATCGGCACCTTCCACGGCCTCAGTCATCGCCTGCTGCGCGCGCACTGGCATCAAGCCGGGCTGGCGGAGAACTTTCAGGTACTTGACAGCGACGATCAGCAGCGGCTGGTCAAGCGCGCCATCCGCTCGCTGAATCTTGATGAAGCGCAATGGCCGGCCAAGCAGGCGCAGTGGTGGATCAACCAGCGCAAGGACGAAGGCGAACGGCCGGAAGACATTCGCCATCAGGGTGATCTGTTCACGGCGACTCAATTGAAGATTTACCAAACTTACGAAGAGATTTGCCGGGTCGCCGGCACCATCGATTTTGCCGAGCTACTACTGCGCGCGGTCGAGCTGTTCAAGAAGAATCCGGCGTTGCTCGCGCATTACCAGACCCGGTTCAATCATGTTCTGGTCGACGAGTTTCAGGACACCAACCAGATCCAGTATCAGTTCATTCGGTTGCTGGCCGGACCGAATACCGATGTCACCGCCGTCGGTGATGACGATCAGTCGATTTACGGCTGGCGCGGCGCCAAGGTAGAAAACCTGAACACCTTTTTGCACGATTATCCGGGCGCGGCAATCATCCGGCTGGAGCAGAACTATCGCTCGACCGCCAACATTTTGAACGCGGCGAACGCGGTGATTGATCACAACAGTGATCGGCTCGGCAAGAACTTGTGGACCGAAGGCGAACAGGGCGAGCCGCTGCTGCTGTACTCGGCATTCAATGAACAGGAAGAAGCGCGCTTCATTGCCGAGAAAATCGAGCAATGGGTGGATCAAGGCAAGGATTATCAGACCTGCGCCATTTTGTATCGCAGCAACGCCCAGTCACGGGTACTGGAAGAAGCAATGATCCAGCGCCGCATTCCGTACCGCATCTATGGTGGCTTGCGCTTCTTCGAACGGCAGGAAATCAAGGACGCGCTGTGCTATCTGCGGCTGACCTTCAACCGCGACGACGATTCGGCTTTCGAGCGGGTAGTCAACCAGCCGCCGCGCGGCATCGGTGACAAAACCGTCGAGCAATTGCGCGAACGGGCGCGCTTGCATCAGATGTCGTTGTGGCGAGCTGCGCAGCTGGTCGTGCAAGAGCGGGCCATGCCGGCGCGGGCACTGACCGCGCTGCAGGGATTCATTCAGTTGGTGATTGATCTGGAAGCCGGCTACAAGGAAGCGCCGCTGCACGACCAGATGCGCGCCGTCATCAACGATACAGGCTTGTCGGCAATGTATGCCGCCGAACGCGGCGAGAAAGGCCTGGCCCGCAAGGAAAACTTGGAAGAACTGGTCAATGCCGCGCGCGAATTTGAACCGGTTGAAGACGAAGAAAACCTGTCACCACTGGCAGCCTTCCTGACCCACGCTTCGCTCGAAGCCGGCGAAACCCAGGCCGGTGAGCACAGCGATGCCGTGCAGATGATGACGCTGCACTCGGCCAAGGGCCTGGAGTTTCCGCTGGTGTTTCTGGCCGGCATGGAAGAAGGCCTGTTCCCGCATTCGATGTCGCTGGAGGAACCGGGCCGACTCGCCGAGGAGCGTCGACTTTGTTATGTCGGCATCACCCGTGCGATGTCGCAATTGTTGCTGACCCGCGCCGAAAAGCGTCGGCTGTATGGTCGCGAAAGCTATTCCGACTGGTCGCGTTTTGTTGACGAAATTCCCGCTGCGCTGAAGCGCGAAGTACGGCTCGGTGGCCGCATGGTGCAGGAAGTGTACAGCCGGCCATCTGCCGGCGCGTCGGCCTACCCGTTCCCGGTCGGTCGCGATGTCCAGCACGGTACTTTCGGCCGCGGCACCGTGCTCGGCTATGAAGGTGATGGCAGCCAGATGCGGGTGCAAGTGAATTTTCCGAACGCCGGCAGCAAATGGCTGGTGTTGGCATATGCGAAGCTGGAGGCGGTTTAGTTTCAGTTTCAGTTCCGACCCCGAGCTGCAGTGCGTGTTTCTAGCCCTTCTCCCGCCGGGAGAAGGGTTGGGATGAGGGGCTCCCGCCGCCGCGCCAAACTATTGAGAGAGCTGGTTGCATGGACCGCAAAGCCAAACTCGATCCGGAAATGCTGGCGTTTACTCGCACGCTGCGTGCGCGGGCCACGGATGCCGAGCGGCAATTGTGGTTCCGGCTACGCGCCAGACGGGTAGCACATTGCAAATTCCGCCGTCAGCATCCCCTGCCACCTTATGTGCTCGATTTCTATTGCGAGCAGCACAAGCTCGCGATTGAACTGGATGGCAGCCAACATGCGACTGTCAACGATAGCTCCAGCCGACGCGCGGCCTTTCTGGCTGGGCATGGTATTCGGGTGTTGCGGTTCTGGGATAACAAGGTTCTGCGCGATATCGATGCGGTGTTGGAGGCGATTCGGTTGGCCGTTGAGGATCCTGTGCGTGCGGAGAGTTCCCTCACCCCTACCCCTCTCCCGGTGGGAGAGGGAAGTTAATACGACCTTGTGCAGATTTTTCAGCCATAGGATGGTTGTCGGACTCTAGTTTCGATGATCAAAAAAGTCGGTTTCAGTCCTGTAGTTTCGCAAACGCCACCATCATTTTCACCGCAACCGCAACCGCAACCGCAACCGCAACCGCAACCCTGTCACCAACGCTGTCGCCAGCGCAGATCCGCCTGCAGATTCAAATCACCCACTGCGTCCGGTTCCGCAATTGCTGCGCCACTGTGAAAAGAAAACGGCAGCACACCGGCCCAGCAGGGCCGGGTCAAATCTTCTTGGTCATCTTTCGGGCCGCCGCTGCGAGCTTTCAGCACGGCCTGTTCGATCGGCAGGCGCAACACGGTAGTGGCGGCGGTTTCTTTGTGATTGGGTGGTCGCACTTCGGGCCAGCGGCCGGGCAGGATGACGTCGAAAAATTTCTGAAACGCTTCGGCTTTGTGGACTGCATCGGTGACGGCCTGGTAGCGGCCATACAGATTGACCGAGCGGTAATTGACCGAGTGCGAGAACGCGGAGCGCGCCAGCACCATGCCATCGATCAGCGTGATGTTGGTGCAACTGTCACCGTCCTGCAGCATGTTCAACATGCGGCTGCCGTTGCTGCCGTGAATGTAAACGTAATCGCCGTCGCGCCAGTACGCGGTCGGGATCACATGCGGCAACTGGTCGTGCACAAATGCGATCTGGCAGACCCAGTGAGCATCAAGCAAGGCGTCGATGGCGGCGCGATCGTAGCTTGCGCGTTCGGGGTGGCGGCGAACGCGGGTGGCGGGATGCGGGGCGAGTGTGGTGGTCATGCGCAGATTTCCATCGTGCAGAGTGTCAATGAGCGCCGCTGGTCAGCGGCGCGTCGCTTTGCGCTGTAGTGGCTGTCGATGTGGTAGCCACCGGCTGATAGACCATCGGGTTGTGCAATTCCAGCCAACGCTCAGGCGCTTTCAGCGCGCTGAATCCGTATTGCTGGTAGAGCGTGTGGGCGTCGGCGGTAGCCAGAAGCAGTCGACGCAGCCCCTGCAATTCGGGTTGGGCCAGTAGCGCGCTGACCACCTGTTTGCCAAAACCACGACCGCGCCAGGCCGGATGGACAATCACGTCGCAGATCCAGGCGAAGGTCGCGCCATCGGTGACGGCGCGGGCGAATGCCAGCAGTTGATCGCCAGCCAGCACCGCCATGCACTGCGAGCCTTGCAGCGCCCGCTCGACCGTCGGCAACGGAATGCCGCGCGCCCAATAGCTGCCCTGCAGCAAGGCGTGCAGCTGGTCGGCCGGTATGCGGCGAGGGTCGCGGGTCAGGACGGTAAGGACCCGGTCCGGTTCCGTACCGGGTTCGGACCGGGCGAGGCCGGAATGGACTGAATCGGACCGGACAGCGCTTACCTCAGCTGTGGCCGGGCGGGTGCGGATGGCGTGGCTGAGCCAGTACATCTGGGGATCGGTTTCCATGGGTTGCGGTCTGCCACGCTGGGGAACAAGGCCAATGAGCGAGTGCTTGCGTCTGTACGGTCGGCAAAACTGCCGTTGTCGAATACCGGCGACCGGCCTACGATAGTCAGCCAGTGGTTCTATCGAAAGAGCCACTGGCCGAATATGAATAGAGCCACCCCGCCCGCGATCGAGGCAGGGCAAAGGAGAGCCTGATGCGGGCGCCGCTACTGGAAGAATGGCTGGCAGCACGTCTGGACCGGACCAACGAACTGCCGCTGCAGGGCCAGCTGTATCGCGGTCTGCGCGAGGCGATTCTGGCCGGCCAGCTGAAAGCCGGCGATCAACTGCCCTCGACGCGCGCACTCGCGCCGCTGCTGGCGGTCGCCCGCAACACCGTGCTGGCGGCCTATGAGCAGTTGCAGGCCGAAGGCTATGTCGAGAGCCGGCACGGTGCCGGCAGTTTTGTCGCGGCGCATTTGCCGGAACGGTTTATCGAAACCGCTGCGCCGAGTGCCGACAAAAAAGCGGCGACGGCGGACATCGAGTTGTCGCGTCGCTGCGTCGACTGGTTGCAGGCCTGCGAGTTGCCACCACGGCGCAATGCCGGTGCGTTTGTGCCGGCGATGCCGGATTTGCGTGGCTTCCCTTTCGATGATTTTTGGCGGCTGCTGCACAAGCATCAACGCGCGGCGCCATGGCATTGGTTTGATTACGGCGCCGGTGGCGGCTTGCCGGCATTGCGCGAGGCCATTGCCAATCATTTGCAAGTGGCGCGCGCCGTGCGTTGCACTGCCGAACAAGTGATCGTCACCAGCAGCACCCAGAACTCACTCGATCTGTGTCTGCGCATTCTGGCCGACGTTGGCGACGCGCTGGTGCAGGAAGAGCCCGGTTATCACGGAGCCCGTGCCAGTGCCATCGCCGCCGGTTTGCAGATGGTGCCGGTCGCGGTCGATGAGGATGGTTTGCGCACCGATGATCTGCCCGCGGTGTCGGCGCAAACGGCAGCGCCGAAACTGATTTACATCACGCCGTCGCATCAGTATCCG
This sequence comes from Permianibacter fluminis, assembly GCF_013179735.1. Taxonomy (NCBI): domain Bacteria; kingdom Pseudomonadati; phylum Pseudomonadota; class Gammaproteobacteria; order Pseudomonadales; family Pseudomonadaceae; genus Permianibacter; species Permianibacter fluminis. The sequence continues at coordinate 994,713 of NZ_JABMEG010000001.1, forward strand.
CTGGGCTCGGTCATGAGTTTGCCACGTCGACAGGCGCTGCTGGCCTACGCGGCACGCCACGGCAGTTACATTCTGGAAGACGATTACGATTCGGAAATCCGGTTCAACGGCCGGCCGCTAGCATCGTTGCAAGGGCTCGATGAACACGAGCGCGTGCTCTATCTCGGTACGTTCAGCAAGGTACTGTATCCGGCGCTACGTATTGCTTACATCGTGGTGCCGACGGCGCTGGTGCCGGCATTCCGGCGCAGTCAGGAACGTCTGCAGGGAGTCGGCAATTATCCGACTCAGGCGGCGCTGGCTGAATTCATCAGCACCGGCAAATTGGCGTCGCACATTCGCAAGATGCGGGTGCAATACGCTGAGCGAAACGCGTTGCTGCAACAGTTGCTGGCGCCGTATCTCGGTGCCGACTGGCAACTGCTGGGCGGCGATGCCGGCTTGCATTTTGTGCTACAGGCGCGCTGCGCATTCGATGATGTCGCGCTGGCCAATGCCGCCGATGCCCGCGGCATCATGATGCGGCCGCTGTCGCCGTATTATGTCGGCGCCGACAAACAGTACGGCTTCATGCTCGGATACGCAGCCGCTGATAGCCACGAACTGAAGCGAGGCATTGCCGTGCTGAGGAGTCTGCTTGGCTGGAAATAGCGCGGTTGCAATCGCCGAATAAAGTCGACATGTCGAACTTGATGGCAGCTATTGACGCGTTGCGACCTACTGTCAGAGCGCGCTCGAGCTAGCCGATATACCGGTGTTGAAAAGAATCGACCCGCCAGTTGGCGGGTCGATAGCGCTCGGGAAAAGCGGTTGAAAACGGGAAACGTTAGCGATATTTGTAATACGAAGACGGGCTGCTGTAAGGTAGCGCAATCATGTTGTAGAGCTTGTCCTTCAACATGCAGCGGCGTTTCTTGAGTTCTTCGAAATGGAAATCCGAGGTGGGAATGCTGTTCATCTGCAGACCACGAATCTGCTTGTCGAGGGCGTGATATTCTTCGGCTGCTGACGCGAACTCATTGTCCTCCTGCCAGAGAAACTCGATCCGGTCGCTAAACTCCGGAAATTCGCGAAACAAATTGTGATCGTCAACGATCTGCGGCATGGCGGCGTCCTCCGTATCTGGCCCCCAGTGTTGATGGTAGGCCAGTCAGCGCTGGCGAGCGCCGATACCGCTAGATCAAATGGATATGAAAGGCACTACCAACATGACTGAGCCCACCGACCGTCCCCGCATTGCCAAGCGCGGGCCGTATCCGATTACCGTACAAACCGGCAAACGCTACTTCTGGTGCGCTTGTGGCAGAAGCGGCAATCAACCGTTCTGCGATGGCTCGCACAAAGGTACCGGTTTTAACCCGGTCGAGTTTGTCGCGGAAGAAAACGAAGTGGTGCATTTCTGTGGCTGCAAACACAGCGCTGACCAGCCGATCTGCGATGGTACGCATCATAAGGTGGGAGGTTGTTAATGCTCTGGCGAATAACAATAGTGATGTTCCTGGCACCATTCTTTGGCAGTCGTGTCGAGGCCATGATCCGGGTGACAGCAGTTCGCGCGTTGACTGAGACAGAGGTTCATGCTGCAGAAAAAATGATATGGCATGCATATCCGAAGGCCAATATCAAGGCCGAATCCATGGTCATAGTTAGGAACGATAGGGGGAGAAAATGGGTGTCGGTGGATTACGAATCGATTCGGTTAAGAATAAATGATCGGTTCTGTGGCGCCATATCTGAAGCGTTATTCGGCGAAATTTCAGAAAATCAGGATATTTCGTGGGAGGCTATTAAGGTGATTCAGACGCCAAACGAGTTATTCGAACAGAGAAACGATAAAACCTGTTACTCACCCGCATCTAGCCGAAGCGTTTCAGTCGATGAAAATGTCAAAACTGAAACAGTTGCTTGGGTCTTGGATAACGAAAGCAGGATTTGGAACGATTATTTGGTAATTGCGACTCGCAGTTATGGTGCTGATTTCGGTCTGCCAACACTAGTCCCGAAGCTCATTTCTGCCAATTTGGATCCAACTGGGCGCTTAAGGCTAACCTTCGTCGGAGACAGCGAAGTTTTTTTCAGCGCCGAGCTGGAGTGGGTTACCGACCGTTGGATTGTGAGCGATGCGTGTATCGGAATGCCATAACGCGTTGCGTTGAAGTGATAATGGCATTGACCGTTGCTAATGCATTCCGGTCAATGCATTGGATTAATCAGTCCTCATCCTCCTTACGCTGGTATTTACCGGCCAACTCTTTCTGTATCGCCGGCGGCACCGTTTCGTAGTGGCTCAGTTCCATGCTGAACGTGCCATCACCGCCACTGATCGATTTCAGTCGCAATTGAAACGCCGGCAGTTCGGCAATCGGTAGCAGCGAGCTGATCAGGGCACGGCCGCCGTGGCCGCTGTCGGTGCCGGTGATCAGGCCGCGCCGGCCGGTCAATTCACCGGTGATATCGCCGACACAGGGGCCGCTGACATCGATGGTCAGCCGGACGATGGGTTCCAATACCACGGGCTTGGCTTTGTCGATGGCGTCGAGCATGGCTTTCTTGCCGGCGGTGATGAACGCCACTTCTTTCGAATCCACCGTGTGGTATTTGCCGTCGTACACGCTGACCTGAATGTCCTGCAGCGGATGGCCGGCGATGGCGCCGGATTGCAACACCTCACGCACGCCCTTCTCCACCGCAGGAATGAACTGGCCGGGAATGGCGCCGCCAACGACATCGTCAACAAATTCAAAACCGGCACCGCGCTCCAGTGGTTTGACGCGCAGATGCACTTCGCCAAACTGGCCGGCGCCACCGGTTTGCTTTTTGTGTCGGGCATGACCTTCAGCGGCCAGCGTAATGGTTTCGCGGTAGGCGACCGACGGAATATGGGTTTCCACCTCGATGTTCGAGCGCTCTTTCATTTTCCGCAGCGCGATTTTCAGATGCAGTTCACCGAGGCCCATCAGCACCGTTTCATTGAGGCTGGCGCGATGTTCGATGTGCAGGCTGGGATCTTCGGCGGCAAGTTTGTGCAAGGCATCGGACAGCTTCGGTTCATCGCCGTGTTTGACCGGCTTCAGCGCCAGACCGTGCAGCGGCGTGGGCAAGGCGATGGCTTTCAGGTGGTGGTGATCTTCATCATGTGAATCGTGAATGACAGCACCGTAATGCAGTTCATCGATCTTGCTGATCGCGACAATGTCGCCGGGGCCGGCCTTGTTGATTTCTTTTTGCTGCTTTCCCTGTACCGACAGCAAATGGCCGAGCTTGAACGCCTTGCGAGCATCGCCGGCAAATAATTGCTGACCGACCTGCAAGCTGCCCTGATGCACGCGGGCATAAGCGATACGGCCAACATACGGATCTATCGCCACTTTGAATACGTGCGCCAGCACATGCTTGTCGGCATCGTGACTGACCGCAATCGGTTTGGCCTGACTGCCCTCGCCTTTCAGGAACGGTGGCGGATTGCCTTCGGTCGGGTTGGGCGCGAGCTCAACCAGTACGCGCAACAGCTCCTTGATACCGACACCGGTGCGACTGGAAACAAAGCAGACCGGCACGACATGGCCTTCACGCAATGCCTGTTCGAACGGCCCGTGCAATTGCTCGGGGTTCAGGCTTTCACCTTGTTCGAGATAGCGCGCCATCAGCGCTTCATCGAGCTCGACGATTTGATCGACGATGGCATCATGAGCACTGCTGACATCGCCAAAATCGCAGCTGCCGCGCACCGGTTCGAAATAGCAATCGCGCACCGCCGTGGCATGCGCCGCTGGCAGATTGATCGGCAGGCATTCCTTGCCCAGTCGCTGCTGAATCTGGCTGAGCACATACGCGCAATCGACGCCGGCGGCGTCGATTTTGTTGACCACGATAAAGCAATCCAGACCGCGTTCGCGCACGGCCGTGAACAAGCGTTCGCTGAGCCGCTCGATGCCGTTGCTGGCGTTGATGACCAGCACGGCAGTCTCCACTGCCGGCAGTACCGACAGCGTGCGGCCGAGAAAATCGGGATAACCGGGGGTATCGAGAATATTGATGTCATGCCCGGCCAGTTCGCCGTGACAGAGCGCGACTTCCAGCGAATGGCCGAGCTCTTTTTCGAGCGGTTCAAAATCGCAGACGGTGCTGCCGCGTTCGATGCTGCCGGCGCTGGCGACCGCGCTCATTTGCACCAGCAGTTGTTCGGCGAGAGTGGTTTTGCCGGCGCCGGCGGCGCCAACCAGGGCGAGATTGCGGATCTGGTGAATGCTTTTGCCGGGCATGGCAGGGTCCTCCTTCGGCAATGCGAAGCGGGGACGGCAGATGGACCCGGTGTTCTGGGTATCTCACCCGGATAGGGCGAGTATAGCCAGCGAACGCTGGCGGGTTTGGTGCTAGCTAGGGTTTTTCTTTGCCAGTGTGGTGAGTCGAACGGAGTGGTCTCGGCTGCGAGCATTGCCGGGTTTCGGTATTTGCTACCGCATAGTTCTACCACCGGCTTTTGTGCCAGCGTCCCCATGGTGGCTTCAAGATGTGTCTTGGTTTTTGCCGTTGCGCGTAGCGTGCCTTTGACTCTGTGGTCCGTTCGACGAGTCGAGCAGCGCAGCGGAGACCGGGTTAACAGCCCGCAGGGGCGAGGCATGGATGCCGAAGCCTTTTCCGACTGTACAGGGAGGTACTGTCGGAAAAGCCCCGGGTGGAGCGAGCAGCACAGAGAACCGCTAAAACGTCTTTATCGTTTTAGCGGCGAGGAGCCGGGACATGTTCTTTGGGTACTTTCTTGCGCCAAGAAAGTACCTCGCCCGCCGGGGCGAAACCCGGCAATCCCCGCGTTGAGGTGATTGCGGGAATAGGCGAAAGCCACGGAGCGGCAAAAGCCACCCAGCCATTACTCTGGCCGCTGAGCGAACACCCTGCGCAACGAACTCTAACCGGCAACAAAGCGAGATCGCGGGAAAATCAAAAGCAAAACAAAAAGCCCGCCAAAGCGGGCTTTTCTGCGGGAGGCGCTGCAAGTCTGGCTGCCGAAGCAGCCACGGCTTACTTGATCTTGGCTTCCTTGAACTCGACATGCTTGCGCACAACCGGATCGTACTTTTTCAGTGCGAGCTTTTCCGGGGTGGTGCGCTTGTTTTTGTCGGTCGTGTAGTAATAGCCGGTGCCAGCGGTCGATACCAGTTTGATCTTGTCACGCATGGTCAGGGCTCCTTAAACCTTGATGCCTTGGGCACGGACATCAACCAGCACGGCGTCGATGCCGTTCTTGTCGATGATACGCATGCCCTTGGACGAGACGCGCAGGCGCACGAAGCGCTTTTCGCTCTCGACCCAGAAACGGTGCCAGTGCAGATTGGGCAGGAAACGGCGACGGGTGTGCCGATTCGAGTGAGAAATGTTGTTGCCGGTGATTGTTGCCTTACCGGTAACCATGCAAACGCGGGACATTGCAAAGCCTCCAAAACTTCAAAAATCGGTCCAGGGTCAGGTCAAACCGGATGCGGCGCCGACACAAGGGCGCGGGATCTTACTTGACCAGTCCCGGCCCTGCAAGCTGATCACCCGCACGAAATTGATCATTTGCTGATCAGCCAGCGCTGGGCTGATGGCGGTTCCGCCGCGCTTGAACCGCCCTACGCGGGTTGGTGGGCCGGCGTAGCGGGTCCGCCGTCCCGGCGCTTCCTGCGTCCGCAACATGACTCCATGCCTGTACAGCATGACCCGTCCTACATCAGGCCCCGTTCGGCCAGACTGACCGTGCTGCCTTGGCTGACCACGATATGGTCGAGCAGCCGGACATCAACCAGTGCCAGCGCCTCTTTCAGGGTTCGGGTCAGCGCCTCGTCGGCGGCTGACGGCTCGGCCACTCCGGACGGGTGGTTGTGGGCCACGATCAGGGCGGCGGCGTTGTGCAGCATGGCCTTTTGCACCAGCACCCGAGGGTAGACGCTGGCACCGTCGATGCTGCCCTGAAACAGCCGTTCGCTGGCGATCAGCCGGTGCCGGGTATCGAGAAACAACGCCAGAAAGACTTCATTGCGCTCGCCGGCAAGCTCGGCCTGCAGATAGCGCCGGACCTGCGCCGGCTGGCTGAAGGCCGGGCCGCGTTGCAGTTCGGCCGCCAAGCCGCGCCGGGACAGCTCTAGTGCCGCCAGCAGGCCGGCCGATTTGGCCGGACCGAGTCCCGGCAGCTTCAGCCGGGCCGCGCTGTCCGCTTGCAGCAGCCCGGGCAGGCCGCCGCATTGCTCGAGCAATTGCTGGCCGAGTTCGATGGCGCTTTTGCCGCGCACACCCACACGCAGCAGCACCGCCAGCAATTCGGCATCGGTCAGGGCATCGGGGCCGCGGGCGAGCAGTTTTTCGCGCGGGCGGGCATCCAGAGGCAGATCGGTAATGGCCATGACAATCCTTTGTCCAGTGCCGGTTTGCGCGCTTTTGCCAAGCCGGCATTCCAGCAGAACCCATTCGACTAAACGTCAGTGAGCGGTCACCTTTCCTGGGACCGGGTTTCGGCTATGATGCCCACTTTCGGCACCGAAACCGGACGGGAGTTTAGCGTGGCCGAGCTTTGTACAACAGTGTCGCCGGCGTCCCTGCAGGGCAAACGGATTCTGCTTGGCGTCACCGGCGGCATCGCTGCCTATAAATCGGCCGAGCTGACTCGCCGGCTGAAAGATGAAGGCGCCGAGGTCCGGGTCGTGATGACCAAGGGCGCCCGCGAATTCGTCACCCCACTGACGTTTCAGGCGGTGTCCGGCAATCCGGTTGGTACCGATCTGCTGGATCCGGCAGCTGAAGCCGCGATGGGTCATATCGAGCTGGCGCGATGGGCGGATCTGGTGCTGATCGCGCCGGCCAGTGCCGATGTCATTGCCAAGATGGCGGCCGGCCTTGCCGATGATCTGCTGACCACGCTGGTGCTGGCGACCGCCGCGCCGATGCTGGTGGCGCCAGCCATGAACCAGCAGATGTACGCGCACCCGGCGACCCAGGCCAATCTGGCGACCCTGAAAACGCGCGGCGTGCTGCTGCTCGGCCCGGCGTCCGGCAATCAGGCCTGTGGCGAAGTCGGCCCCGGCCGCTTGCTCGAACCGCTGGAACTGGTTGCCATGGTCAGCGCTTACTTCGTGCCGAAGTCACTGCTGGGCAAGAAAATAGTCATCACGGCCGGGCCAACCCGGGAGCCGATCGACCCGGTCCGTTACCTGTCCAATCACAGCTCCGGCAAGATGGGCTATGCCCTGGCCGAAGCGGCCGTTGCCGCCGGCGCCGAAACGGTGCTGGTGTCCGGCCAGGTCAGTTTGCCGGTGCCGCCCGGCGTGCGCCGTCTCAGCGTCGAAAGCGCCGCCGAGATGCATGCCGCGGTGCTGGCTGAAATCGGCAACAGCGCCATTTTTATCGGCTGTGCCGCCGTGGCCGATTACCGGTTGGCCAGCGTGGCCGCGCAGAAAATCAAGAAAACCAGCGATGAGCTGGAGCTCAAGCTCATCAAGAATCCGGACATTCTGGCCGACGTCTCGGCACGCCCGGACCGGCCTTTCTGCGTCGGCTTCGCGGCTGAAACGGAGCAGGTGCTTACTCACGCTGAAAGCAAGCTACAGCGCAAAAAACTGGATATGATTTGCGCCAATGATGTGTCGCAGAGCGGGCTGGGCTTTGGCTGCGACGACAATGCCGTCACGGTCCTGATGCGGACCGACGCCGGTGCCGGTGTGCGCCAGCAGGCGTTGCCGGCGCAGAACAAACGCCTGCTGGCGCGGGCGCTGATTTCGCTGATTGCTTCGGAGTACCTGAGCCGCCATGGCTGACGTGTCTGTTAAAGAAGTCCAACTGAAAATCCTGAACCCGAAAGTCGGCAGCGAGTTTCCGCTGCCGGCCTATGCCACCGACGGCTCGGCCGGCATGGATCTGCGCGCCTGCCTCGACGCGCCGCTTGTGGTCGAGCCGGGCCAGAGCGTGCTGATCCCGACCGGCCTCGCCCTTTATATTGGTGACCCCGGTCTGGCCGCGACCATCCTGCCGCGTTCGGGGCTGGGCCATAAACATGGCATCGTGCTCGGCAATCTGGTTGGCCTCATCGATTCCGACTACCAGGGCGAGCTGCTCATCTCCTGTTGGAACCGCAGCCAGCATGCCTATACTGTCCAGCCGGGCGAGCGCATTGCCCAGCTGGTGATTGTGCCGGTGGTCCAGCCCCGCTTGCGGGTGGTTGAGACCTTCACCGCCACCGCGCGTGGAAGCGGTGGCTTCGGCCATTCCGGTCAGCACTGACGCCGTCTGCCAGATTCGCTGGAACCAGGAACAACTTAGAAAGAGAAAAGGAAGCGCTGAGCGTGAAAAAACGCGAGAAACCCGTTGCCGTCAAGGCCCGTCCCGAGAACAAGAAAGAAGGCGCTGCCGCCAGCCCGGCCAGCGGTGTGGCCAAAAGTGCGCTGGCACTCGGTGGCAAATGGCTGGGCTTGTCGCTGCTGGCCGTGATGGCGGTCGGGGCGGCGCTGTATTTCCTGACCGTGTCCGGACCGGCCACCCTGCGCGCCGGCCAATACACCGAAACCCTGCTGGGCAATGCTGCCGACCGCATCGAGCAGCAGCTGACCTTTATCCGTTCGCGACTAACGGTTGCCGCTGGCGACAGCACCATCGCCGCCGCCTTTACTGCTGCCGATCCGGCGACCCTGATGGCGACCGAGCAAACCCTGGCCCGGCAATTCCCGGAAGTGCTCGGCATCCGCTTGCTGGCGGCCGACTGGCATGAGCTGGATATGAATAGCTCGCTGCCCATCAGCAACGTCACCCTGGATCTGCTGCGCCAGGCCCGGCAGAAAAAGCCGGTGCAGGTTGAGTTGGTGCTGCCGGGCAAGCCGCGCCAGCACATCGCGCTGATTGAACCGGTCAAGGTCAACAACGAGATCGTCGGTTTTGTCCTGGCCGGCATGAAGCTGGAAGTGCTGCAGCAAGCGCTGGCCGGTACCCAAGGCTCGCCGGGTTACCTTGAACTGTCGCAAGATTTCTCCGATGCCGCCCAAACCGTTGCCAGCCGTGGTGACAACAGTTTGAAGAGCGGTGTCGCGGCGCCGTACAGCCGCGATTTGGCCGGTGCGCCGTGGAAACTGGCGTACTGGCCGACAGCCGAAGAAGGCGCGACCAACAGCACGCTGGAAATCACCTATTGGGGATCATTGGCGCTGCTGCTGCTTGCCGTCGGCGGTGCCGGCGTCATGCTGATCCGGACGCTTGATCAGGCTCAGCATCAGGATGCCGCGCGTTTGCTGAAAGCCCTGCTCGATGCCCGCAGCAGCGACGGCAAGCTGGCGCCGGAGCGTTACGATCTGGCCGTGTTCAAGGACATGGCGGTGACGCTGGCCCGGCACGAATGGGCGGGCAAAGCCCAGGCGGCGGCGAACGCGGCAGCAGCGGCTGCCGCACCGGTCAACGCCTTGCCAGCAACCGGCAGCCAGCCGGTGCTGGCCGCGCCGGAAGCGGGCCGCATCCGGCTCAATGCGGAAATTTTCCGCGCTTACGATATTCGCGGCGTGGTCGGCGACTCGCTGACCGCCGAAGTGGTCAAGCAAATCGGTCGCGCCATTGGTTCGGAAGCATTTGATCGCGGCGAGCAGAAAATTGTCATCGCCCGCGATGGTCGCCTGTCCGGGCCGGAATTGCTGACCGCGTTGAAGCAAGGCCTGCTGGAAAGCGGCCGCGATGTGGTCGATCTCGGTGCCGTACCGACCCCGCTGCTGTATTTCGCCACCCATTACCTGTCGACCCGTTCTGGCGTGATGCTGACCGGCAGCCACAATCCGTCCGAATACAACGGTCTGAAAATTGTCATCGCGGGCGAAACGCTGGCCGGTGACGATATCCAGCGGCTGCGTGAGCGCATCGAAAACGGCAACCTGCTGTCCGGTCGCGGCAGCAGCGAAAGCCTGTCGATCAACGAAGATTACATCGCGCAAATCACCGGCGACATTGCGCTCGCCCAGCCGCTGAAAGTCGTGATCGATTGCGGCAACGGCATTGCCGGCGCGGTGGCACCGACGCTATACAAAGCGCTCGGCTGTGAAGTTGTCGAATTGTTCTGTGATGTCGATGGCCGCTTCCCGAATCACCATCCGGATCCGTCCAAGCCGGAAAACCTGAAGAAGCTAATTGCCACCGTGCTGGAAACTGGCGCCGACATCGGCCTGGCATTCGATGGCGATGGTGATCGCCTCGGTGTGATCGATTCGACCGGCAAGATCATCTGGGCCGATCGTCAGCTGATGCTGTACTCGATGGATGTGCTGTCACGTCACCCCGGCACCGACATCATTTACGACGTCAAATGCTCACGCCATCTGGCGCGCGTGATCACCGGCCACGGCGGCCGGCCGCTGATGTGGCGCACCGGGCACTCGTTCATCAAAGCCAAAATGCGGGAAACGGGGGCGTTGCTCGCCGGTGAACAAAGCGGCCACATTTTCTTCAAGGAACGCTGGTTCGGTTTTGATGACGCCATTTACACCGGCGCCCGCCTGCTGGAAATTCTGGCCGCGGATTTCCGCAAGTCGGCCGATATTTTCAAGAGCTTGCCGGAAGGCGTGTCAACGCCAGAATTGAACATGACGATCAGCGAACAGCGCAAATTCGCTTTTGTTGATCGCTTGGCCAAGCAGGGCCAGTTTGCCGGTGGTCAGATCAACACGACCGACGGCATCCGGGTCGACTTTTCCGATGGCTGGGGTCTGGTCCGGGCATCGAATACCACACCGAGTCTGGTGATCCGCTTTGAAGCCGATACCGACGCGGCGCTGATCCGCATTCAGGAGTTGTTCCGCGGACAGATGCTGGCGATTGATCCGGCTGTGCAGCTGCCGTTTTGACGGCGCGGTCCCGACAGGAGAATGCCATGACGACTCGTACGGAAGGTTCGCGCAAACAGCAGATTCTGGAAACCCTGGCCCGCATGCTGGAGCAAAGTCCCGGCGAGCGGATCACTACCGCGCAGTTGGCGGCAGCGCTCGGCGTTTCCGAAGCGGCGTTGTATCGGCAGTTTCCGAGCAAGGCCAGAATGTTCGAAGGCCTGCTCGATTTCATCGAAGAAGTGGTGTTCACCCGGGTTCGGGTGATTCTGGATGAAGAGCCGGATGCCATCGCCCGCTGCGGCAAAATCATAAGCCTGGTGCTGACGTTTTCCGCGCGCAATCCCGGCATGTCGCGCTTGCTGACCGGCGATGCTTTGATCGGTGAAGACGAGCGCCTGCCCGCCCGGGTGTCGCAACTGTTTGATCGGTTGGAAATGCAGCTGCGGCAAGTGCTGCGCGAAGGCGTGCTTAATGCCAATGCGCCGCTGGTGGTCGATGTCAACGCCGCCGCCAACTTGATGCTGGCGGTTCTGGAAGGCCGGGTGCGGCAGTTTGTTCGCAGCAATTTCAAACAGGCGCCGACCGCGCAGTGGGATGCGCAATGGAGCCTGTTGCAGGATGCCATGGCCAATGGCGTGCGGCGGCCCAAGGCGGCACTGGCTTGAGCCCGGACAGATAAGAAAACGCACAGTTAACAACGGGCCAAATAAAAAAAGCCGCGCGATGCGCGGCTTTTTTTATTTGGCGAAATACGCCGGCCCGACAGTCGGTTCAGTTGAGCCGGCTGTTCAGATAGTTCTCGAAACCGGCGACGATATTGCGCACCCGCTCGCTGGCACACAAGGCCGCACCCTGATCGCTTTTCTCGCAGCTGACTTCCAGCACCAGCTGGGCGCCTTGATCGCGTTCCGGGACAAACGAGAACGCCAGCGAGACATCGCGCTCGTTCATCGGCTTGCCGGTCAGGATCAAGGTGTCGGTGACGATTTCCAACGACCGGGTGCCATTGTCACGGGCGTAAATCTGTGCCAGCTGCCAGGCCTTCCGGCATTCTTCATTGTTGCGGCACAAAACGACGGCGGTGGTGCCTTCAGTGCCTTCCACGCCGCTTTCATCACGTTTGCGCAGCAGCCGCTGGGTCTGCAATTCCTTGAACCGGATGATGTCGTTCTTGAAGCGCTCGGCGATTTTGTTTTTCTCGCCGTTCTGGGCATCGACGAAACCTTTGTTGTCGTCAATCTGCCGCTGCGATTCCTGAATGTCCTTCAACAATTGCGACGGCACCGACTGACCGCGACGCTCGTAATCGGCGGCATGGCGCTGCATTTCTTCCAGCTGAGTAGTCAGCAGATTGGTTTGCCCGTTACGGATGCTGATCTGGACATCGAGTGCGGACAGCTGGGTATCGCGCGCGCGCATGATGTCTTCGACCGAGGCAAACTGGCGGATCAATTCGGCATCGCGTCGGATCGCTTCTTTGCGTGCCCGCTCATCGGCCGCTTCCTGCAGTTTCCGGCGCTTTTCTTCCGCCTGCTCGGCCTTGCTCAGTACCGGCGGCACCACTTGTAGTGTTTGTCCGGCGAGATTCAGGATGCTGTAGCCCTTCGGCACGATTTCCGGTGGCAGGTAGTCCTTGACCACGGTACTGCCCGTTTCATCCACGAAGCGGTACATCACACCCGGCGGCGTGGACGAGGTTTTGGTTTTGCCCGGCTTCGGTTTGTTTTGGGCGGCGTCCAGCGCAGGGGCGCTGATCAGCAACGCTGCCACGATCAGCAGCAGAAATTTAGACACGGATGCCATAGCGTTGACGATAATCCTCGATATGGGCGGCGTGAACACGGAACGCCGGGGCTTCCTGCAAAAAGCTTATCAGATCGCGCAGCCGGACAATGGCTGCAACCGGAATGCCATACTCCCGTTCGATCTCCTGAATGGCTGACAGTTCCCCCTGGCCGCGTTCCTCGCGGTCCAGCGCGACCACGACCCCGGCCGGGGTCGCGCCATGGCGCTGCAGCAGTTGCATGGTCTCACGGATGGCCGTGCCGGCCGTGATAACGTCGTCAATGATCAGCACTCTGCCCTGCAAGGGCGCGCCAACAATCAGGCCGCCTTCGCCGTGGTCCTTGGCCTCCTTGCGGTTGAAGCTCCACGGCATGTCGACATTGTGGTGCTCAGCCAGTGCAATGGCGGTTGCGGAGACCAGCGGAATGCCTTTGTAGGCCGGACCGAACAGCAGGTCGGCGGCAATGTGCGAGGTCTGGATGGCCTGCGCATAGAACTGGCCCAGCTTGGCCAGATCGCGACCGCGCTGGAACAGCCCGGCATTGAAAAAATACGGGCTTTTGCGGCCGGACTTCAGTTCAAACTCGCCAAATTTCAGGACCTGGCGGGACAGGGCAAATTCGATGAACTCGCGCTGGAATGACAACATCGGATAACTCTCGTGGCGGGCTAGCGGGCAAGAACAGCTGCTTATGATAGCCTGCCGCGCACATCCGACCCAGTAGTGATGCGGCGAATATCGGCTGGCGCGTCAAGCTGCACAGGTCGGCGCAGTGGGCCAACCGCGGCCATCAGAGGAGAACCTTGCCCATGCTCAGCGTGGCTTCCATCAACGTCAATGGCCTGCGTTCGGCGGCCAAGAAAGGCCTGTTTGCCTGGCTGACCAAACGCCAGCTCGATGTCATCTGCATTCAGGAACTGAAAGCGCAGGACCATCAGCTCGACGAGCCGGACTTTCATCTCGACGGCTATCACCGTTACCTGTTCCCGGCCGAGCGGCCCGGTTACTCCGGCGTGGCGCTGTACAGCAAGATCAAACCGAAGTCGGTCAAGACCGGACTCGGCTTTGCCCAGGCCGATACCGAAGGCCGCTACATCGAAGCCGATTACGGCAGCGTCAAAATCGCCTCGCTGTATTTGCCATCCGGTTCCTCCGGTCCGGAACGGCAAGCCTGCAAAGACGAGTTTCTTGAGCTGTATATGCCCATCCTGAAGAAAAAGGCCAAGGAAGCAACGCCCTACATCGTGGTTGGCGATTACAACATCGCGCACAAGGAAATCGATCTGAAAAACTGGAAATCGAACCAGAAAAATTCCGGCTTTCTGCCGCACGAGCGGGCCTGGCTGGATGAGCTGTTCGACCATGTCGGTTTTGTCGACGCCTTTCGCGTGGTTGATCAACGTCCGGACCAGTACACCTGGTGGAGCAACCGCGGTCAGGCCTACGCCAAGAACGTTGGCTGGCGGATTGATTACCATATCGTCTCGCCGGCGCTAAAAAGCAAAATCAAACGCGCCGAGATTTACAAAGACGAGAAGTTCTCCGATCACGCGCCGCTGATTCTCGACTACGATCTGAAACTGTAACGCACTTGCAATGACCCGGCCGAGGACGGCCGGGCGCGCTGTTGGTGCTAGAGCTGCTGTTAAAGCCACTGCTGACGCAGACGCTGACATCGACGCGAATGTCAGCGCCGATTTCCGCACCAGCAGCAAGCCGCCAGACCGGGGATTCGCACCGGCCGCTTGGGTCATCACGTCACTGCCGAGGTTTCGCCATGCCCATCAACGAGCCCGCCAACTACCTCGATCAACTGATCCGGCAAACCCGCGCCCACCACGTGACGCTGTCGACCATGGCCGATCAGAAAGCCAACATGCTGCTGACCATGTCATCGGTGGTGCTGACGCTGTCGTTGCCACAGCTGAACAATCCGGGCCTGCGACACGCGGTCATGGCGCTGATGGCGGCGTGCCTGCTTACCCTGATTCTGGCCTGCTATGTGGTCATGCCGAAACTGCTGTTCGGTAAAGACAAACGCCCGATCGCCGATCGCAACCTGCTGTTCTTCGCCGACTTTGAGGATATGAGCTTCGAGCAATACCGACAGGAAATGGCCACGCTGCTCAACAACCCGGCCAGCGCCTACGATCTGCAACTGCAGGAAATCTATCGCATGGGCCAGTATCTGGCCTGGAAGAAATACCGGTTTCTGCGCTGGGCTTATGTGACGTTTCTGGCCGGATTTGTCATTGCTGGCGTGTTACTGTTCTTCTGAGACTCTCTATTCGATGAGCTCAGCTGCCGCAAAGACACATGGAAGTTTGACAATGCAAGCGCATTTCCCGGTGAAATATACAAAGCCGCCAATCGCTTTCGATTCCGCCGCAAAACCGAATCCGTCATGTCCTGTTTGGAAACAGTCGCCGTAAAAATGAAGTCGGAACCGGAGCGCTCTGCGCCGAAAATGCAATCTTATCGCCGAGCTTTTCCTGCAAGATCATTTTGACGACATCGAAATCAGTCTTGCCGGGTAGCGCAATGCGCTCGGCAGAATTCAGCCGAAAATTCAGCACAAGCTCACCACCGTTGCGGTCGGTATAGCGAATGAGCTTTGCGCCCTGTACGAGTTTCCAGACGATGTAACGGGAGCTTATGCCGGCGCGGAGAATGCCTTTTTCCTTAAAGGCAATCGCGGGCTTCGAAAAGTGAATGACAGGGTAATACACGACCCACAGAAAAGGGCCTATAAAGGCGGCGCCCCAAAGGATCTGAGCCTGTGGCAGCAGCGCGCCCCATTTTGTCAGCAGGTGCAAGGTCGAGCCACCAGCAGCAGCCCAATCGGAATCGTGCGCAACAAGGCAGGCAACAGTGCCCGAAACGCGGCGACTTCCCGTTCGCGCTCTTGTGAGGTCCATTCCACCTGATAAAGCGTCTTTCCAGCAAAGAGGTACAGCACGGATATTCCCTATCTCGCACAAGGCTGCATGCGTCCTCGTGCAGATGCTGGCAATAGACGCAGCGTCAGCGATGCGCCTCACTGCGCTGGCGGCTCAGTCCGACTGACCAATGCCGACGACGCAACTTTTCACAGCGGCAAATTACAGCGCTGCCAAAATCGCTTCTGCCGAGCTGACCTTGAATTCCTTCGGTTGCTCCACCGCGACATGTTTGACCACGCCGTCCTGAAGAATCAGCGCGAACCGGCGCGAGCGTTGGCCCATGCCGAAGCCGCTGGCATCGGCGTCGAGACCGAGTTTCTTGCTGAATTCGGCGTTGCCGTCGGCCACCATCAGGATGTGTTCGGCGTTACTGACTTTGCCCCAGGCACTCATGACGAACGCATCGTTGACTGCCATGCAGGCGATGGTGCTGACGCCTTTGGCCTTGATGGCGTCGGCGTGGACAACATAGCCCGGCAAGTGTGCCTGCGAGCAGGTCGGGGTGAAGGCGCCTGGCACCGCAAACAGCACGACTTTGCCTTTGCCGAACAATTCCAGACTGGATTTGGCTTCCGGGCCTTTTTCGCCCATCACATGCAACGTGGCTTCCGGAATTTTGTCACCGACATTGATCATGGCTTGCTCCTTGGTGGTCATGGCTTAGCGGTTGTTGAATGGTCTGTTTGCGACCGGCCTGTTTTCGAACGGTCTGTCATCGACCGGTTTGCTGCCGACGGCGCTGGTCCGCCGGCCTGAACAAACTCCATCAGGCGTTGACCCAGCCAGTGGTTGTCGTGGTGGCCACGCAGGCTGGCACTGCCGGGACCGAAAGCATACAGCGGAACATCGGCGCCGGTGTGACCGCGCGTGGTCCAGCCGGTCAGGCTGTGCTTGGCAATGATGTCGGCAAAGGCTTCTTCCAGTCGATCGGCGTCGCGCTCGGAGGCGTTCAGCCGGGCGCGGTCAGCGTCATCAGCGATGATCGGGCTCAAAGCCTGCAAGGTGGCAACGGCGTCTTCGCCCGCCAGCACGCGCGCAGCCATGCCGGCCGCACTGGCGCGAATCTGGTGCAGCAACGTCGCCCGCCACTGCCATTGTTTGTCGCGGCCGAGGCTCAGGCCGCCGGTTTCGTGATCGGCCGTGATCACCAGCAGCGTATCCGGATGCTGGTCGGCATAGCGGCGCGCGCTTGCAATGGCGGTGGCAAAGTCCTGCATTTCGCTGAGCACACCAACGATGTCATTGCCGTGACTGGCCCAATCGATCTGCGAGCCTTCGACCATCAGGAAAAAACCGCGCGGATTCGCATCGAGCAGCGCCAGCGCCTTGTCGGTCATGCTGGCCAGACTGGGCGTGTTGGCATCACGGTCGATGGCCATCGGCAAACCGGCAGCGGCAAACGTGCCGAACGTTGGCGGCTGTTTCAGTGCCGCCAGTTGTGCCGGCGTTGTCACCAACTGCACGCCGGACTGCTGCAATTGCTGGCGCTGGCTGGCAGAAAAATCGTCAGCGCCGCCACCGAACGCGACATCCACTTTCCGAGCACCGGTGCCGGTAAAAAACTGTTCGGCAATCTCGGCAATGTTCTTGCGGCTGCTGACATGGGCGTAGAACGCTGCCGGTGTGGCGTGCGTCAGCTGCGAGGTGACAACCACGCCCGTACTCTTGCCGCGTTGCCCGGCGCGCTCCAGCACCGTTTCGCAAGGCTTGTTATCGGCGTCGACGCCAATGGCGCCGTTGAAGGATTTCACGCCGCAAGCGTAAGCGGTGGCGCCGGCGGCGGAATCGGTGATCAGATCGCTGTCGCCCGAGGGCCGGGTGGCGATGGTGCCGATCAGCAAGTCATCGAACACCGTACTTTCCAGCGCCGGCGTCGCCGGGTTGTCGGCGTATTGCCGGTAGGCACTGACCTGACCAAAGCCCATGCCGTCGCCAATCATCAGGATGATGCGGCGCGGTGTGCTCACCGCGGCTTCTTTCGCGGTCGTGAGTGCCGGCATGACGCCGACGGTGAGCGTGCAAAGGCCGAGGACGACAACAAGGCGTGCGGTTTTCATCGGAATTTTTTCTCGCAGAAACAGAAAGCGTTATACCGACCATCGACTGACGGCCAAGAGCCAAACCAGTCAAACGAAACGATTGCTGGCAGCGGCTCGCGCAGAAAGCGGTTCAGGGATACAGCAAGCGGGTCAGCCGCAGATAATCGTCGAGCGCGAGATTTTCCGGCCGCAAGATCGGATCAATCGCCGCCTCAGCAAATTGCGCCTCACTGACCACGTCGCGCCAGACATTGCGCAGCGTTTTGCGACGGGCATTGAATGCCAGGCTGACCAGCTCGGCGAAACGCGGCTCCTGATCCGGGCGCAGCGCCCGTTGCCGGTGCGGCAACAACCGGACAATGGCCGACTGCACTTTCGGCGCTGGCCGGAACGCACCGGGCGGTACGGTAAACAGATAACTGACGTCGCAGTAATACTGCAGCATCACTGACAGCCGGCCGTAGGCGTCGTCTTCCGGCCCGGCCGCCATCCGTTCCACCACTTCCTTTTGCAGCATGAACAGCATGTCGGTGATGGCCGGCAGGTAGTCGCACAAATGGAAAATCAGTGGCGTCGAAATGTTGTACGGCAAATTGCCGAATACCCGCAATGACCGGCCTGCGGCCAGCTCGGCGAAGTCCACTTTCAGGACATCGCGATTGAGGATGGTGAGCTCGCCAAGCCCGGCCAGCTCGTGCTGCAAAATGGGAATGACATCGCGATCCAGCTCGATGCAGGTCAGCTTGCCGGCGCGTTGCAACACCGGCTTGCTGAGTGCGCCAAGACCGGGGCCGATTTCGATCAGATGATCGTCCGGTTTTGGATTCAGCGACTGAACAATCTTGCCGATGATGTTCTGGTCATGCAGAAAATTCTGGCCAAAACGTTTGCGCGCTTTGTGGTTGTTGGCCAGCTCGCTCGCCATTGGCGTTGGGCTATCACTACTCATGGCGTGGTTCGCTTTGCAATCAAATCGAGCGCCACTTCGGTGGCGTAACAGAGGCTGCCGGCATCCGCGACCCCGCGGCCAGCCAGATCCAGCGCGGTGCCGTGATCGACCGAGGTTCTAATAAACGGCAAGCCCAGCGTGATGTTGACGCTGCGGTGAAACCCGCGAGCTTTCAACACCGGCAGGCCCTGATCGTGATACATCGCCAGATAGGCATCAAACTGCGGCAGCTTGTCGGCATTAAAGGCCGTGTCGGCTGACAGCGGCCCGATCAGGTTCAGGCCCTGTGCCTGCAACTCGCGAATGACGGGCTCGATCACGCGAATTTCCTCATCGCCCAGATGGCCGCCTTCACCGGCATGCGGATTCAATCCCAGCACGGCGATGCGTGGCGCCGACAAGGCAAAGCGCTGGCGCAATTCGCGCGCCAGCAGCTGCAGCACATGGCGCAGTCGCGCGGCGGTGATGGCATCGGCGACGGCGCGCAGCGGCAGATGCGTGGTCGCCAGCGCAACCCGCAAGCCTTCGGTTGCCAGCAGCATCAACACCGGGACGGGTTCTGCATCGGCGCCGGCAACAGCGCCCGTAACACGGCGCGCCGCGGCAACACCGGCACAAGCGGCGAAGAATTCGGTGTGACCGGTAAATGGCAAACCGCTGTCGTTGATGATGCCCTTGTGTACCGGATTGGTGACGATGGCGTCGATGTCGCCAGCCAGCGCCGCATCAGCGGCTTGCTGCAATTGCGCGACTACAAACGGGGCATTGGCGACCGCGAGTTGCCCCGGCACAACCGCCGTTGTCAGTGGCACCGGAATGCACAGCAAATGGCCCGGCTGATGCACGGGCCATTCGACTTTGCTGTCCGTGCGCTGCAGTTGCAGCGGCACCTGCAAACGCGCGGCGGTTTGCTGCAGCAGATCGGCATCACCGATCGCGGCAAGGGCGCAAGGCCACTGCCGCTGGGCCAGTCGCACCAGCAGCTCCGGGCCAATGCCGGCCGGCTCGCCGGTGGTGACCAGCACGCGGCTCACGATTTAGCTGGCCTTGGGTTTTTCGATAATCTTGATGAAAGCCTGATCGCGAATTTCGCGCACCCAGGACTCGACTTCTTCGTCGTATTTGCGCGACTGCAACACCCGGTA
The DNA here is from genome assembly GCF_013179735.1 of Permianibacter fluminis. Classification (NCBI taxonomy): domain Bacteria; kingdom Pseudomonadati; phylum Pseudomonadota; class Gammaproteobacteria; order Pseudomonadales; family Pseudomonadaceae; genus Permianibacter; species Permianibacter fluminis. The sequence goes on from NZ_JABMEG010000001.1 coordinate 1,014,394, forward strand.
GGCTTGCTGACGCTTGCGCTCTTCGGTCTGGTCGTCATCACGGCGCTCCAGCACCTGCATCACGTGCCAGCCAAATTCGCTGCGGAACGGTTCCGAAATCTGGTTCGGTTGCAGGCCGGCCATGGTCTTCTCGAATACCGGTACAAACATGCCCGGATTGGCCCAGCCCAGATCGCCGCCCTGATTGGCCGAGCCCGGATCTTCGGAATTTTTCTTGGCAAGTTCGGCGAAATCGGCACCAGCTTTTAATTGTTCATACAGACCACGAATTTTTTTCTCGGCGTCTTCTTCGCTGAGAATCGTCGATGGCTTGACCAGAATGTGGCGCGCATGAGTTTGCTGCACGACCACGCGCTCGTTGCCGCGGCTGTCGAACAATTTCAGGATGTGCAAACCGGAGGCCGAACGCAGCGGCTCCGACACTTCGCCAGGCTTCAAGGTCTTGGCGGCGGTGGCAAACAGACCGGGCAATTGGTTGATGGTCTTCCAGCCGAAATCGCCGCCTTGCAACGCTTCCTGTCCAGCCGAATTGGCGATGGCGAGTTCAGCAAAATCGCCGCCATCACGCAGCTTGCTCACCAGCTTCTGGGCGCGCTCTGCTGTCTCACGCACCTCTTCGGTGCTGGCGCTTTCGGCAATCGGCAACAGGATGTGGCCGAGGTGGTACTCGGTGTGGCTTTCGCCTTCGCTGGCCAGCGTTTCCATCATCGTCTGCACTTCCTGCTCGCTGATGAACACGCGGCGGGCCACAGCACCCTGACGGACCCGGCTGATCAGCACTTCGTTGCGCAGATCTTCGCGGAACAGTTCATAACTCAGCCCTTCGCTGGCCAGTTTCAGCCGGAACTGTTCCGGCGACAGCTGGTTTTCCTTGGCAATGTTTTCGATGATCTGGGCCAGTTCCTGATCGGACACCCGAACCCCGGCCCGGCGTGCCATCTGCAATTGCACATTGTCGGTAATCAGGCGGTCCAGCACTTGTTGGCGCAGCACGGTTTCACTCGGCAGTTTGACCTTTCGGGCGGCCAGATCCTGACGGACGCTGGCGACGCGACGGTCGAGTTCGCTCTTCAGCACGACGTCGTCATCGACCAGCGCAACCGCCTCGTCAAGCGATTCGCCGGCACGGGCGGTCAAGCTGCTGCACAGGGTCAGCGTCAGCGCCGCGACCAACACCGTGGCGGATTTGTTCAGAAACTTCATCATCGTGGACTCAACCTGTCTTCGTAACCATCAATGCTTTCGGTCAGCAAACTGCGCAGGCTGTTGCTGCCGGCGCCGCCGAGACCTTTGAACACAAACTGGAAATACACACTATTGTCGTACTCATTGGCGTCACCAATGATGTTGCCTTCATTGTCGAGCTCGACATTCAAGTAGCGCCGACCGACCAGACGTACCGCCCAGCAGCAGGATTCGTATTCAAACCCGAGAAAGCTGTCGATATCGGTCGCTTCCGCCAGATCATGCTGCCAGCGGCCAACCATCTGCCAGTTGCCGGACAGTGGCCAGGCAAAAGAAAAATCGGTCTGTTCGGCATTGCGATCGCGGTACTCGCGATAACGGTGCTCGATATTGACCACGCGGCGCTCGTCCGGTTCATAGTGCAGGGCAAAACTGCCCCGCACGGTGTTGTTTTTTTGGTCATCCCAGCCGGTCAGGCCGCGCAATTCCAGCTTTTGATTCAGCCGAATCGCCGCTTCGCCGAACACCGGCGAGCGATCGCTGGTGTCGGCGGGCTCGCCGGCCAACAACGTGACCTCCCGGTCATGCTGATAACGGGCCTGGCCGAGCGACAAACGCAGCAATTCATCGCCACCGTCGGCGCTGAGGAAGCGGGTGGTCAGGCCGACGCTGACTTGCCTGGTGTCACCTTGCCGATCGGTACCAACGAAGCGATTGTCGCGAAACAGTTGATTGAAGCTCGGCGTGGGTTCAGTGGTGTCGAACAGCGGAATCGCATCCTGATCCTTGTACGGCACATACAGACCATAAATGCGCGGTTCCACGGTCTGCACCAGATCCCGATCAAAGGCCTGCAATTCGCGCTCAAAGAACAAACCGGTGTCGAGCGAATAAATCGGCAGCTCGCGTTTGACGGTGGTGACGTCGTCGGTCAGCTGATTGGTCAATTCGTATTTGCTGTAGCGGTATTTCACTGCCGGGGTCAGGTAGCCCCACATGGTTTCCATCGGCAACTTCAGTTGCGGCGCGATATCACTGCGGTCGGCGAGATCGCGGCTCGGGTCCGGATGGTCAAACCGGGTGGCGCTGCCTTCGACGCTGAACGCCAGCGGCCCGAGCAGGCGGGGAAACTGGCCAAGAAAGCGCAGCTCCGGCAATTTCCGGTACGGCTCGTCCGCGGACGCGGTTTGCAGCACCTGGGCGCGATAGGCCTGCAAGCTCATCTGCCAATATTGATCGCGGTAGCCGAGCACGCCGGTGCGGGTCAGCGTGTTGGCATTGGCGACCGCAACGTTGCGGCCGAGATCCTGGAAATAGTCATCGTCGCTGACGCCGGCGGCTTTGATCAGGCCATACAAGTGCGGCGAAATCTGGGTCCGGTGATCAACATCATAGGCCCAGCGATCGGTGGCCTTTTCCTGCGAGGCATTGCGATCGTTCGCCAGCCCTTCCGCATAGATTTTGCCAGTGCTGGCCTCGGTCAAATAGCGCAACTCCGAGCCGAGTTGGAAACCGCGATTTTCGATCCAGCGCGGGGTCAGCGTGGCATCGTAGTTCTCGGCAAGATTCAGGTAATACGGCAGCGCGATGTCGAGGCCGTTTTCCTGATCATTGCTGAAGGTCGGCATCAGCAAACCGGAGCGGCGCCGATCGTCAATCGGAAAGGTCAGCCACGGCAGATACACCGCCGGCACACCGAACAGATCGATGCTCATGTTCCAGGCTTCGCCCCAGCCTTCGGTGCGATCGAGCGCCATTTCATCGGCGCTTAGCAGCCAGCTTTCATCGCCTTCCGGGCAACTGGTGAAGGTGGCGTCCTTGAGCGTGATGAAGCCGTCTTCTCGGACGGCGAATTCGCTGGCCGAGCCGTGCATGCCGCGATCGGTCAGCCGGTATTCGGTGTCGCGCACGGTGGCGCTTTCGCGATTCATGTCGGCACTGAGCGAGCTGCCGCGCATTTCGATATTGCGATCGGTCAGCACGACGTTGCCGGTCGCTTCCATCTGGCTGCTGCCGTTGTCGAGCCGGGCGTCGTCCGCGCGCAACGAGCGACTGCCGTGTTGCAGCTGCACGTTGCCGTGCAACAGCGTTTCATTTTCGGAACGGTTTTCCGTCCAGTCGGCCTTGGCGTTCAGCGGTTCGCTGAGCAAATCCTGGCTGGCCTCGGTTTGCCGGGCCAGCGGTTTGCCAACCGGGCAGCTGGCCTGAATGAAACCGCTGTCGCTGCGGTTCGCGTCCGGCGCTTTGCGTTCGGTCCCGGTTTCGGTCGCAGTTTCAGTCGCGGCTTCGGTGCTGGAATCGGCCACGGCCGGATGCACCACCCCGAACAGGACCAGCGCTAGCGCGCAGGCAATCGGATGGCGACGGGGCATGACGGTGTGGGCAGTGGCAGGAACGAAGGGCACCGGTAGTAACAATGGGCTGGCAACAGGCGGGCCATCATACCCGAGCCTCGGTCGGCTCACGACAACGGCGTGCGGGTTCGGGTCGCGAGTGTCCCGGCCGGTTTTGTTTGCCGTGGCGGATCGGCTCGGCTCAAATCCGGTAGGCGGTGCGGGTCATCACTTTGGCAGCGGCTTGCATGGCGAGTTTGATGGCGGCTGGCAGTTCGCGGGCACCGAGGGCCAGCGCGGCGTCGGCATGGGCCACTTCGTCGCGCTTCATTTGCTCGACGATGGCGCGGCTGCCGTGATCGGCCGCCGGCAGGCTATGGTCCGGATCGGACAGGTGCCCATCCAGATGCGCTTCGACCTGCCGTTCGGTTTCGACGACAAAGCCGAGATTCCAGCCGTCGCCGGCCAGTCCGGCCGCCGCGCCCAGTGCATAGGCGCCGGCAAACCAGACCGGATTGAGCCATGACAGGTGGCTGTCGAGCTGGCGAACCCGATCGGCACACCAGGCCAGATGGTCGGCTTCGTCCTTGGCCGCCGCCAGCAAATGGCAGCGCAGATTGGCATCGCGCGCCGTCAGCGCCTGACCGAGATACAGGGCCTGGGCGCAGACCTCGCCGACGTGGTTGACCCGCATCAGGCCGGCGGCATGCTGGCGTTCACTGTCGGTCAGCGTGCTGGAATCGGTGATCTGGCTGGCCGGATTGGCGCGGGCAGCTGGTGCCGGCGCCAGCAGGGTGCGCAGCAGGTGATCGGCACTGGCGCAGAGCCGGTCGAGCGGCGTGAACTGGCGTTCGGCGGTGGCGGCGGACATGAGGCAGGCTTCAGGCAGCGGGGCGAGACCGGCATGATACGGAATTGCCGGGCCCTTGCCTGCTTGACCTGCGTCAATTCGCCGCAGCAAAGGCCAAAACGATCGTTCTGCAAACGGCTACACTTGCCGCGCACAGGTTTTTGCCCCCCCATCCCTAACCTGCCGGTCGACGCTGCCGTCACCGGTTTGTCCGCTGGAGTCCGTCATGAAGCTTGTTTCACTGAAATCGAATGCTGCAGCGCTGACCGCGCTGGTCGGATCCGTGCTGCTGGCCGGTACCGCCGCTGCCAGCCCGGCCGAAGATCTGCTGAAAAAACACGCCTGCGTTGCCTGCCACGCCATCGACAGCCAACTGGTCGGCCCGGCCTACAAAAAGGTCGCCGAGAAATACCGCGGTGATGCCAAAGCCGAAGCGATGCTGGTGCAAAAAGTGCTGAACGGTGGTGCCGGCACCTGGGGCCAGATCCCGATGCCGCCGCACAAGGGCCGGGTGCCGGATGCCGAAGTACAGACGATGATCAAGTTCATCCTGGCACTGAAATAAACCGGCGGCGTTAGCGCCGAATTGGCTGCGGCTGATCGGCGTGCCGGTACGTAAGTGCGGTGATAACCGGACGGGTGATCGCCGCACTGGTGAGAAAAGGGGGCCGCAGGCAGAATAGCGGCCCCTTTTCTTTTGCTCCCGGTGGTCCGGTGCCAATGGCCCTGACGCCGCGCTGCGCCGGTAACCGCCACTGCCATGACCGAATCCCGCGATCTGCATGATCTGAGTTTGCTATTGCGTTGCCAGACGCCGCTCATCGTGCTGGAAACGCGCGAGGAGCAACGCGCGGTCGATTTGCTGCGGCAGGCACTGAAACAGCAGCCGAAACCGTTTTTCAGCTGGAGCGTGGTGGCGGGTCTGGCCCGTCACGATCTGTCGCTCGACAGCAGCCACAGCGAGGCCAATTCGCCTCGGCAATTGCTCGAGCACATCCGTAGCAGCCGCCATCCCGGCTGTTACGTGCTGTTTGATTTTCATCCTTACCTCGATGATCCGACCCATATCCGCTTGATCAAGGAAATCGCGCTGGCGCATGAACAGCTCGGTCGCACGCTGGTCTTTGTCTCGCATGCCGTGGCCTTGCCGGATGAGCTGAAGCGCTTGTCGGCGCGGCTGGAATTGAGCTTGCCATCGAGCACCGAACTGCGCGAAATGATCGCCGAGGAGGCGCGTCGCTACAGCAGTGAGCACGGCCAGAAAGTCCGCAGTGATCGCGACATTCTCGATCGCCTGACCCGGTTGCTCAGCGGCCTGACCCACAACGATGCCCGCCGGTTGATTCGCAATGTCATTTACGATGACGGCGCCATCAGCGAAGACGAACTGCCGGAAATCAACCGCGCCAAATTCGAGTTGCTCGACATGAACGGCGTGGTCTCGTTCGAATACGAGACGGCAAAATTTGCCGAAGTCGGCGGTCTGCGCCAGTTCAAACGTTGGCTCAGCGAGCGGGAAGTGTTTTTCACTGGCGAGCCACCAAAAGGTCTGGAACCGCCGAAAGGCGTGCTACTGGTCGGCGTCCAGGGTGGCGGCAAAAGTCTGGCCGCGAAAGCCAGCGCCGGGTTGCTTGGTCTGCCGCTGCTGCGGGTGGATTTTGGCACGCTTTACAACAAATACCACGGTGAAACCGAACGCAATCTGCGCGAGGCACTGAAGATGGCCGAAGCGGTCGCGCCCTGCGTGCTCTGGTTCGATGAAATGGAAAAAGGGCTGGCGACCGACGACAGCGACGGTGGCACCTCGCGTCGCGTGCTCGGCACGCTGCTGACCTGGTTGGCGGAGCGGCGCAGTCCGGTCTTTGTCGTCGCCACTGCCAATGCCATCGAGCAACTGCCGCCGGAACTGATCCGCAAAGGCCGCTTTGACGAAATCTTCTTTGTCGATCTGCCAACGCCGGCCATCCGCGAAGACATTTTCCGCATTCACCTGCGCAAACGCGGCTGCAATCCAGAAGCGTTCCAGTTGCCGGAACTGGCGGCCGCCAGCGATGGCTTCTCTGGTGCGGAGATCGAACAAGCGGTGGTTGCCGGTTTGTACCGGGCCCATGCCGATGGCAAGCCGTTGCAGCAGCAAGGCGTGCTGGAAGCGTTAACCACCACACAGCCCTTGTCAGTGGTTATGGCGGAACATATCGAAGCGTTGCGGCAATGGGCCCAGGGCCGCACGGTCAGTGCCGATAACTGACCGTGCCGCCGCTGGTGAACGTGAGGGTTGAGTCTCGCGTGCTGAAATTCGCTGGCCCTAATTTATTTGCCTGAATCGACTTAACAGCATTTACTACAACAACAAAAGACCGAGAGCCATGAACCCAGAGCAACTTGCCACCCAGCTGGCGCTGACCGACAGCGAATTTTTGCGCCAGTTTGAAACGGCCGTCCTGCCGAAAGACTTTTTCAGTCATGTCGGCCATCTGCGCGCCGCATTTCTGTTTCTGGAGCGGGAGTCGGTGATTCTGGCGCAGCGCCATTTCGCCAGCGCCATTCAGCGCTACGCCAGTTCGCTCGGCGCCAGTGAGAAATTCCACACCACGATCACCTACGCATTGCTGGCGGTGATGGCAGCGCGGCAAGGCGTGCAGCGGCAAGCGAATTGGCAGGCATTCATCGCCGGCAATCCGGATCTGCTGACCGATGCCCGCGGCCTGCTGTTGAAGTACTACCACGCCGACACCCTCGACAGCGAACAAGCCAAGCGTCAGTTTGTCTTGCCGGACAAAGCCTCGCTGGCCAGTTTGATGGCCGCGAGTTAAGCGCCGCTCGTCCGCGCGGTAACCGAGGCAAGCCGATGAGCAATGTGGTGTCCTTGCAGAAAGCGCGCAAAGCGCGGCAGAAAGGCATCAGCCCGCTGTGCCGGGAAGGCTTTCACAAATGGCAGCCAGTCAAGAACACCGGTTTCGATGTCAAACAGGGCAAGCTGGTAACGTTGCTGCGCTGTGTGCGTTGCGGTGCCGAAAAGACCGAAGCGCAGTAGCGAAGATCACAGCAGCGCGTTACCAGAGTGAAGATGGGACGGTGCTGACCTGTTGCGCTGAGTCCGGATTATTCGGCGGCCGGCGATGATTCGCTGCCAAATCGCCAGCGCAAACCAATCAACCACTGCCGCCCACGCTGTGGCAATTCCCGCACCACCTCGCCATTGCTGTCAGTACCTAAACCGCGGCCCGGTTCGGCGGCCAGCACATCCTGATCGCCGATATTGCGGACGCCGCCATACAGCTCCCATTGCGCCGCGAGCGGATAGCGCAGCTGCAGATGCCACTGACCATAGTCCCGATTGTCATCAAGTGCAGCGACGGCACGCGCCCACTGGCCCAGCAGGTCGATTCGCAATTGCTCGACTTGCCAGTGGCTGCTGAAACTCAGCACGTCTCGGCTGGCGAAATTTTCACTGAGCGCGACATCGGGCGGCGCGCCACGGGTTTCGGCGGCGAAAACGTGGCTGACGTTGAGGCGCAGCAGCCAATCGTCACGCATTTGCCGGGAATAATTCCATTCGATGCCGCGGGTGTGCAGTTCACCGCTGTTGCCCACCCGGACCCGGCCATCGCTTTGCGGAATGCGGCCGATCAGGTTGTCAATGTTCAGCGCGTACAGCGTCAGGTTGCTGTCCCAGTTTTCTTCACGATACTGCCAGCTTGCTTCCAGCGTTTGCGATTCCATGGGTTCGATCACGGTGCTGGCGGCGACGACCGGTGTTTCCTGGATAAATTGATCGGCTTGCGACGGCGGCCGATAGGCTTCGGCGTATTGCAACTCCAACTGGTTGTGCCGATCACGCCGCCAGAGCAGCGTCGCCCGCGGCGTCACCGCACGCTCGCCCGGATGGTAATCGTCGACCCGCACGCCGAGCACGCCGCGCCAATCGGCATCGAAGCGGTGATCCCACTGCACGTAGCCGCCGCGCAATTGCCGATCGGTGTCGCTGACAATGCGATGAGCATCGTCGTCCTGCAAGACGACGTCGCCGAGATAAACGAAGCTGCGGGTATCGTAATTGCCGTAAGCGGCGGAGCGCGGAATGCTGGCGTCTTCATAGGCCAGCCCGTAATTGACGATGTTGTCGGCGTCGATTGACCAGATGGCGTCGGCGGCGAATTGCCATTCTTCATGTTTCAGCGCCGGACCGCCGATAAAATCTGCGGCAAAAAACGGCGGCACGCCTTGCGGTGCCAATTCGGTCAAACCGTCCCAGCTTGCTTGCAGCCAGGCGGCCGCCAAGGTCCAGTCCTGATTGCCGCTGTGCAGCTGCCAGGACAAGCGAGCGTTGTTCTGTTCGGTTTCGCTGTAATTGATGCCGTTGGCCATGTGGCCCAGCAGATAAAAATCGTCGCTGCGACGCCAGTGATGGCGCAATTGCAATTCCACCGCGTCATTGCCGGCGGACAACAGCGCGTCGCGGCCGCGATGCGGATCGCGGGTGCCGCTTTGGCTGCCGAGCGGATCAAACGCGTCGTCGTAGTCGTCGCCGTGATCGCGCTGCCATTCCAGCCACGCCCGCCAATGTGGTTCGCTGAGCGCGCCGGCGCCAGTTTGCACGGCGGTGCGGACGTGATCGAAATCGCCGGTTTCGATCAGCGCGGTTTGCCGTGGCGTGTCGTGCGCGGTGATCAGGTTGATCACCGCCAGCATGGCATTGCCGCCGTACAGCGCCGAGCCGGGACCGCGAATGATTTCAACCCGTTCGATCGGCGTCAGTGACAGCCAGCGATTGGCGCCGGTGAAATTGCCGTTGTAGGCCGCCGACAAGCGCTGGCCGTCGAGCAGTAGCAGGATCATGTGGCCGTAGGGTTCGTAAACGCCGCGGGTTTCGATGACGGTTTTGCCGGAGGTGTCCGGGCCGACGAAGTTGTAGGTGCGCATGCCCGGAACAAAGTTGAGTAACTCGTCGAGCGTGCGAACGCCGAGTGACTGGATTTCTTCCCGGGTGAACACGGTGAGGGAGCCGGGCGCTTCGTCGAGGCTTTGTTCGCGCCGGGCGGCGGTGACGATTTTGACGTTGCGCAGGCTGTCCAGATCAAGTGCGAACAGATCATCGGCGGCCAATGGCTCGGCGGCACTGGCGACGAACGCCAATGGTGGCAGCGACAATGACAAGGGCAGCAGCAGCCACAATGGCCGCCACCGCCTGCACAACAGGTCCATGGCGAAATCAGTCCACCGGGCGGAGGGAGACCAGCGCCAAGTCTAGTACATTGGTACTTGAAGCGCTCGTCCCAGTTATTTCGGCGCGCTATTTTTTCCGCGGCACGCCGGCTTTACCATGGCCACCACCCGGTTTCATCCAGCCAATTCCGCTCTGGAAAGTCATGCGCCCGCATATAACTGATACGGTGGTCATGGTACCGCCTGATGATTTTGCTTTTAACGAGCAGACTGCCCGCGACAACGATTTCCAGCATCGGGATCGCAACGCCGCGGCGGTGCGTGAGCGGGCGCTGGCGGAAGCGGCCGCAATGGTCGCGAGCTTGCGCGCTGCCGGCGTGCAGGTGCTGCTGCTTGGCAAAGGCCTGGACACGCCGCCGCTGCCGGATGCGGTCTTCCCCAATAACTGGTTCTCGACCTGGCCGGACGGTCGGCTGCAGCTGTATCCCATGCGGACCGCCAACCGACAGGCAGAAGTGCGGCCGCAAGCGCTGACCGCCTTGCTGCAGGAAGCCGGCTTTCGGGTGCAGCGCACGACGCAGCTGGCGGCGGCGCCGGGTCAGGCGCTGGAGGGCACCGGTGCGCTGGTGTTTGATCACCTCAGCCGGCGGCTGTTTGCCGCGCGCTCCGAGCGCTGCGACAGCGAGCTGGTGCAGGTTCATGCCGCTGAGCTGGGTTACCAGCCGGTGCTGTTCGATACCCGCGCCAGCAGCGGCCGGCCGTTCTACCACAGCAATGTCATGCTCAGCATTGGCGAGCGTTTTGCGCTGATTTGCCCGGAGGCGCTGCCCAACCGGGCCGAACGGGCGGCGGTGTTGGCGGCGCTGACCGAATCGGGTCGCGAGCTTGTCGAGCTCAGCTTGGACCAGACCGAGCAGGGCTTTTGCGCCAACCTGCTGCAGCTGCAAAGCCGCGCCGGTGAGCGCTTGCTGGTGCTGTCGCAGACGGCGTTCGATCACCTCAGCGCAGCCCAGCGCGAGCGCCTCGGCCGGCATGGCCGCTTGTTGCCGGTGGCGATTCCGACCATCGAGGCGGTCGGCGGCGGCAGCGCCCGCTGCATGCTGGCCGAGGTGTTCCTGCCGCGGGCGGACGACGTGGCCACCTGAAATCTGGTCAAATTTCGATCGTTGCAGCGTTACCGGCGCGCGGGTATGATCCGCCTCCCTTTTACAGGCGTGCGGTACCCAGCCCGGTCAGGTTTACCTGATCCAGCAGCAAGGGCGCCTGGGATCTGATGGCAGATCCCGGCAGGTTGGGCGGCGGCATGCGGAGAAACATCATGCAAGAAGGCATTCACCCGAAGTACGCGGAAATCACCGCCACCTGCTCCTGCGGCAACGTGATCAAAGTCCGTTCGACCGCTGGTCGCGATCTGAACCTCGACGTCTGCTCGGCCTGCCACCCGTTCTACACCGGCAAGCACAAGATTGTTGACAGCGGTGGTCGTGTTGACCGTTTCCGCAAGCGTTTTGGCGCGGCCCGTCCGACCAAGTAATGCTGATGTTTCGGAACAAAAAGGCGCTGAAAAGCGCCTTTTTTCTTTTTCCGCCTGGCACCGGATGGGCTCGGAAATCGCTATGGCTTGCGCGGATTTTCTGCGGGCTGCTGCTTGCGGCAGCGCGGGTCGACGCCGCCGCGCCGGAACCGCTGTGCCGGCTGCCGGGTGTGCCAGAGTTGGTCACCATTGCCGCCGTCAGCGACGGCGATACCGTGCGGCTGCAGGACGGTCGCCGGGTTCGTCTGCTGGCCTTCGGCGCCCTCGAGCTCGATCGCGACCATCCCGAACGCAGCACCGCGCTGGCGCTCGAAGCCAAGAAAAAACTGCAGTGGCTGCTGCCGAAGCACAGCCAGGTCAGCCTGCTGACCGACCACGAGAAATACGATGTCCACGGCCGCACGCTGGCGCAGCTGATCCGCGCCGATGGGCTCGATGTCGGCCAGACCCAGCTCGAACAAGGCTTGGCGCACGTCTATATCTTTCCGCCCAACGACAGCCTGTGGCGCTGCTATCAGCGCTATGAAGCCACGGCGCGAACGGCCAAACGCGGCATCTGGGCGCTGCCGGAATTTCAGGTGCAGCCGGTGGCGTCGCTGCGTGCGGGCGCCGCGGCGTATCACTTGCTGCAAGGTCGGGTGACGGCTTACCACAAGCGCGGCGGTGCCATTACCGTGGAACTGGACCGGCGCGTGCTGGTGCATGTCCGGGCTGAAAATGCGCCGCGGTTTGCCGGTCAATGGCAGCTGCCGGCGATCGGCGAGTCGCTCGCGGTACGCGGCATGCTCAATTGGCGTGATGGCAAAGCCCATCTCGATCTGCGTCATCCGCAAGCACTGGATGTGGTCTTGTCCCGCTGAATGCAGCGGCCGACTTCGGCGCATTGCTGTTCATGACCGTCGCTTATAACTGGTTGGTCCATTACTGTGCCGACGCCGTAAAAACGTTACACTTGGCCCACTAAAAAAATTTTATCCTCTCTTTTTTTTCAAGGACTTACATAATCATGCAAGAAGAGAAGCGGCGCGCGGCCCTGCGTTATCACGAGGAGCCACGGCCAGGCAAACTCGCCATCGCGATCACCAAACCGACCGAAAACGTAAACGATTTGTCGCTCGCCTACACCCCGGGTGTTGCCGAGCCGGTACGCGAAATTGCCAAGGATCCGGCCGCTGCCTATCGCTACACCGCCAAAGGCAATCTGGTTGCCGTGATCACTGACGGTTCGGCTGTGCTCGGCCTCGGTGATGTCGGTGCGCTGGCGGGCAAACCAGTCATGGAAGGCAAGGCGGTTCTGTTCAAGAAGTTTGCCGACATCGACGTGTTCGATATCGAAATCAATGCCGAAAGCGCCCAGACTCTTATCGAAACCGTGGTCCGCATTTCGCCGACCTTTGGTGGCATCAATCTGGAAGACATCAAAGCGCCGCAGTGTTTTGAAGTGGAAGAAGCGCTGATCGAGCGGCTTGATATTCCGGTGTTCCATGACGATCAGCACGGCACTGCGGTGGTGATCGCCGCCGGACTGCGCAATGCGCTGGAAATCGGCAAGAAAAAAATCGAAGAAGTGAAAATCGTCTGCCTCGGCGCCGGCGCAGCCGGCATTGCCTCGATGCGCCTGTTGGTCAGCATGGGCGCCCGCCGCGAGAACATTTTCATGGTCGATCGGCAAGGCGTGGTTCACGCCGGCCGCAAAGATTTGAACGCCTACAAATTCATGTTCGCCAACAACACCGACAAGCGCACGCTGGAAGATGCGCTGACCGATGCCGACGTTTTTATCGGCGTCTCGGGTCCGGATCTGGTGACCGGTGACATGATTAAAAAAATGGCGCCAAATCCGCTGGTGTTTGCGTTGTCGAATCCGGATCCGGAAATTCGTCCGGATGTCGCCAAGGCGGCACGTCCGGATGTGATGATGGCGACCGGCCGTTCGGATTATCCGAACCAGGTCAATAACGTGCTCGGCTTCCCGTACATTTTCCGTGGCGCGCTCGATGTCCGCGCCCGTCGCATCAATCAGGAAATGTTGATCGCCGCGGTGGATGCCATCGCCTCGATCGCGAAAGAGCCGGTGCCGGCGGAAGTGCTGGCTGCCTATCCGGATCTGAAATCATTGAAGTTCGGTCCGGAATACATCATTCCGAAACCGATGGATTCGCGCCTGCGTGATCGGGTTGCGCCAGCGGTTGCCGCGGCGGCGGTGCGCACTGGTGTCGCCCAGTTGCCGTATCCGGAACACTATCCGCCGCAGCCGTGATGGCGCGGCGAGTGATGCTGAGCTGACGACGGCGATATCACGATGCTGAAACAAAAAGGCCCGCACTGCGGGCCTTTTTGTTGGTGTCAAACACGGTCGCGCGTTGACGGTACCGAATGCAATGACAGCTCAGAACAGTGCTTCGTCACCGGTGCTTGCTGGCTGATCGGGCTCGTTCGGATTGTTGAACACGTCCGGGTTTTCATCGGCATTGGCCGGCGCGGTTTCGGTTGGTGCGTGTTCGGCCATGAACAGTTCCTGGACCGCGGTTTTGCTGGTACTGGCGGCGAGCAGACCGGTTTCGGCATCGATACGCGCGGCGACAATACCGGGCGGCGGCAAGTCGGCGGCAATCGGCAGATTGACCAGCACCGTTTCCATGAATTGCTGCCAAATCGGCAGCGCGGCCTTGCCACCGTATTCGATGCGGCCCAGTGCTTTGCTGTGATCATCAAAACCGACATAGGCGCTGGCGACGATGTCCGGGTTGTAGCCGGAGAACCAGGCTTCGCGTGACTCGTTGGTGGTGCCGGTCTTGCCGGCCAGATCAGTCCTCAACAGCAGCGGTGATTTGTTGGCGACCAGGGTCGGCAAGGCGGTACCGCGATGGATGACGTCTTTCATGATGTCGGTCATCAGGTAGGCATTGCGGACATCAAGCACACGCTCACCGGCCGGTGGCAGCACCTCGCGTAAGGTATTGCCGGCGCCATCTTCCACCCGGCTGATGAACCACGGTTCCACGCGCAGGCCGCCGTTGGCCAAAATGGCGTAACCGCGCACCAATTCCCACGGCGTGATTTCCGAGGCGCCACCGAGTGCCAGCGCCGGGTACGGCGGCAGCTGCGCTTCCGGGAAACCAAATTTCTTCAGATGCGCAATGACCGTGTCAGGGCCCAGCGCCTGGAACAACCGAATCGAGACCGAGTTGGTCGACCGAGTCAGCGCGACGCGCAGCCGGATCGGACCGAGATAACGGCCAGCATCGTTTTCCGGTCGCCAAGTTTCGTCTTCGCCGTTGTCTTCGTTGATGATCGGTGCGTCGTTGATGATGGTAGCGGGTGAGAAACCGTTGTCGAGCGCGGCCGAATAGACAAATGGCTTCAGGTTCGAGCCCGGTTGCCGCCGGGCCTGAGTGACCCGATTGAACTGGCTGATTTCAAAGTCGAGGCCGCCAACCAGCGCCAGCACGGCGCCGGTTTTCGGCGCCAGCGCGATCAGTGCGCCACCCACTTTCGGGACCTGACCGAGCGCCCAGCGCGCGGGCTTGTCCTCGCTGGCAGGCAATTGTTCGATGCGAATGACATCGCCGACATCGAGCACATCCTTGACCGACTTCAGCGCCGGCCCCATCCGGTTCTCATCGATGTACTGCCGCGCCCAAGCCATGTCGGCCAAGGCGAGGCTGGCTTCACTGCCGTCTGCCAGCAGCATTTTGGCGTCTTGTTCGGTTAGCTGGGTGACGACCGCCACCGGCTCGTTGGCCAGCACCGGCAGTTTGGCCAGTCGGGTCAGCACGGTGTCGCGTTCGGCCAGCTCGGCGGCCGGCCAATGTTGCTCAGGACCGCGATAGCCATGGCGGCGGTCATAGTCGCGCAAGCCGTTCAGCAACGCCGCATTGGCCGCCAGCTGGACGTCGGCCGGCGCCGTGGTCCAGACCTTGACGCCATCTTCGTAGGCCTTCTGCTCGCCGAGTTGCTGGACCACACTCTGGCGGACCATCTCGGCCAGATACGGCGCTTCCAGCTCCACTCTCGGTCCGTGGTAACTCGAGACCACCGGCACTGCCAGCGCCTGCTGCAGCTGTTCTTCGTTGATGAAGTTCTCGGCCCGCATCCGGTTCAGCACGTGGTTGCGTCGTGCGGTGGCCTTTTTCGGGTTGCTAATGGGGTTGTAGTCGGACTCGCCCTTCGGAATGCCGGCTAGCACGGCGATTTCATGCAGCTCCAACTGATCCAGCGTTTTGCCGTAATAAACCTGAGCCGCTGCCGCCACGCCATAGGCCTTGTGGCTGAAGTGAATCTTGTTGAGGTACATCTCCATGATGGCCTGCTTGTCGAATTCGTCTTCGATTCGCAGGGCAAGGAAGATTTCTGTGAACTTGCGCGCCAACGTCCGTTCGCGACTGAGGAAATAATTGCGGGCCACCTGCATGGTGATGGTGGACGCCCCTTCGGCCCGATCGTTGGTCAGGTTGCTGACCGCGATCCGCAGCAAGCCCCACATATCGACGCCGCCGTGCTGGAAAAATCGCTGATCCTCGACTGCAATAAAGGCGTTTACCACCAGCGGCGGAATCTGCTCATAACGCACCGGGATCCGGCGCTTGTCGCCGAACACTGCCATCAGCTTGCCGTCGCGGGTATAGACCTGCATCGGCGTGGTCAGGCGCATTTCGCGCAGCTCGGCGGCCTGCGGCAACTGCGGTGCTACCTGCAGGTAGACCGCCAGAACCGCCAGCACGGGCAGGCAAACGGCCAGCGCGATCAGCGACAGGCCAAGACGCAGCCAACGGGGCAAAGGGGGCAGGGATGGTAGGGGCATGGACGAAAAACCGGCTATTTAGTGCCTGACTGGGACGGGCAACACAGTATATCGGTTCCCCGGGTTTTACCGGACAGAAAAACCAAAAAAAGGTGATTTAGCGCATAGTTAGGTCTATTATTTCATGTTAAAACGTATATAGTTTTCGTAAACGCGCACCCTGAAAAGGAAAAACTATGCTGGCGCAGCTCTTCGGGAAGAAGAAAGTCCCCTTGATAGGACTGGATATCAGTTCCACGTCCTGCAAGCTGCTCGAGCTCGGCCGGGTTGGCAATCGCTACCGGGTTGAGAGCTATGCCGTCGAGCCCTTGCCGCCCGATGCCGTGGTCGAGCGGGACATCAAAGACACCGCTGCGGTTGGCGAGGCCATCCGCCGGGTGGTCGCGCGCGCCGGCTCCAGCTGCAAACATGTGGCCGTTGCGGTCGCTGGCTCTGCGGTCATCACCAAGATCATCCAGCTGGACAAGGGCCTGTCGGAAGACGACATCGAAAGCCAGATCCAGCTCGACGCCGACCAATATATCCCGTACCCGCTTGAGGAAGTTGCGCTCGACTTCTCGGTTCTGGGCGAATCCGAGAAAGCCCCGGACAAGCTCGACGTGCTGGTCGCGGCTTCGCGGTCGGAAAACGTCGATACCCGGGTCGAAGCGCTGGAAATCGCCGGGCTGCGGGCCAAAGTCGTCGATGTCGAGTCGTTTTCGATGGAGCGGGCTTTCCAGCTCATTGCCAATCAACTGCCGAATCGCGGTGAAGATCGGGTCATTGCCGTGGTCGACATGGGCGCCACGATGACGGCGCTGTCGGTCATGCGCAATTTCAAGACCATCTACACCCGCGAACAGGTGTTCGGCGGCACCCAGCTGACTGAAGAAATCCAGCGTCGCTACGGTCTGTCGTTCGAAGAAGCTGGCATGGCCAAGAAGCAAGGCGGCCTGCCGGACGATTACGAGGGCGAAGTACTGGCGCCGTTCAAAGAATCGATCATCCAGCAGATCAGCCGGTCGCTGCAGTTCTTCTATGCCGCCAGCCAATACGGTGAAGTCGACCATATTGTGCTGGCTGGTGGTTGCGCCGCCATCGAAGGTCTCGATGAGCTGGTGCAGGAGCGGCTCGGTACCTCGACCAGTCTGGCCAACCCGTTTGCCGACATGTCGATTTCCTCGCGCGTCAATGCGCAACAACTGGCATCGGATGCGCCAGCGCTGATGATCAGCTGTGGTCTGGCCCTGCGGAGCTTTGACTGATGGCCAAGATAAACCTCTTACCCTGGCGTGCCGAAGAACGGCGGGAACGTGCCCGTCAGTTCTACAGCATGTTGGTGCTGTCGATGATCCTGACTGCCTTGCTGATGGGGGTCGTTCACCTGACCTATGCCGGCATGATCAGTGATCAGGAATTGCGCAACACCTACCTTGAAAGTGAAATCAAGGTGGTCGACAAGGAAATCGAAGAGATTAACCTGCTGGAAAAGCAGCGTGCCGATCTCGAACAGCGCATGGGCATCATCCAGGAGCTGCAGCAAAGCCGGCCCCTGAATGTGCATCTGTTTGACGAACTGCCGCGTTTGTTGCCAGAAGGGATTTTCCTGACCGAGCTGGTCCGTAAAGACAACAAGCTGACGGTCAAGGGCAAAACTGAGTCGAGCCCGCGCGTTGCGGCGTTCATGCGCAATATCGAAAGCTCGCAGTGGATCGGCAATCCGGATCTGGACAACATCGCCGCCGATAAGAAATCGGCGACCCCGTCCAGCGACTTCCTGATGTACGCGATCCAGAAAGGCGTCAAGCCGCCAGAGCCAAAGGAAGATCCGAAAGCAAAAGGCAAGAAAGACGCCAAGGATAAAAAAGACAGCAAGAAAAAGGACGCCAAGAAAGACAATAAGAAAGGAGGCTCGAAATGAAGCTGGACTTTCGCGACCTACAAAAAATTGATTTCAACAACCTCGGTAATGCTCCGACTCTGGCCAAAGGCTTTTTGATTACGATTGCCTGTCTGGTGGTCGTTGGTTTGGCTTTGTACTTGTTCACTTCTGACCAGTGGGACCAGCTGGACGCCGCGCGCAAACAGGAAGCTACCAAGCGTTCTGAGTTTGAAGAGAAGCAGCGCAAGGCCGCCAACTTGGGTGCGTACCGGCAACAGATGCAGCAAATGCAGGAGGCGTTCAAGGACCTGTTGCGGCAATTGCCGAAGAGCACCGAAGTGCCGGGACTGGTTGATGAAATTTCCTATGCCGCTTCTGGTTCGGGATTGTCATCGGAAAAATTGGAAAAAAATGCGGATGTAAAGCGTGAGTTTTATATCGAGACGCCGATCGAGATTTCAGTAAAAGGCGGCTATCACCAGATTGGCGAGTTCATCAGCAAGGTATCAGCGCTACCGCGTATCGTTACGATTCATGACTTTACGTTGAAAACATCGGCCAAACCAGGTGATATCGAAAGCTCGGACAGCTTGACACTGAGCGTGGTCGCCAAGACCTATCGCTATGAAGCGGAGGAAGGCAAATGAAGCGTGCTTTCTCGCTTGTCGTCATGGCGGCGCTGGTGCTGGCCGGGTGCGGTGGCGACAGTAACAGTGATTTGAAACAGTGGGTGCAGTCGGTCAAGGCGAAACCGCCGGGAGCGATTCCGCCGATGCCCGAGCTGAAGCCGCAGGAAGAGTTTCGCTATGGTGCGGCTGACATGCGCAGCCCATTTGCGGCCTTCCAGATTGGTCAGATCGCCCAGCTTGCCGAAATTGTCGAAGGTTGCCCGGAAGATGCCTTGCCGGACCCGAACCGGCGCAAGGAAGATCTGGAGCGCTACACGCTGGAGACGCTGCGCATGGTTGGTGTGCTCGGCACGCCCAACAAGTTTGAAGCCATCATCCGTGGCTCGGCTGGCGCCAATGCCGGCGTAGTGTACCGGGTTGGCGTCGGCAGTTATCTCGGCATCAATCACGGCAAAGTCCTCAAGGTCGCTGAAGACCGGGTGACTTTGGAAGAACGCATTCCCGACGGCACCGGTTGCTGGGTCAAGCGGGAAACTTATTTGAATCTGGGCGAGTAAAGGGGCGCGCAGGAGTCATGATCATGAAGCGGAATCAGAATTACATGTTCGCAATGACGCCCGTGGGCGCGCTGCTGGCGTTGTTGGCCTCTGCGGTAGATGCAGCTGACCTGACAGCAATGAATTTCAATGCCCTCGGTGGTGACAAAGTCGAAATCCGGCTGAGCCTGACCGAGCCCGTGGCGGCGCCGAAAGCGTTCACCACGGACAACCCGGCGCGCATTTCGCTGGATTTGCCCGGTGTCGCGTTGACGCTCGACAAAAAATCCATGCCGATAGGCGCCGGCTTTGCCCGCAGCGTGTCGGTTGCCGAAGCGCAAGGCCGGACCCGGGTCGTGGTCAATCTCGAACAACAGGTGCCGTACAGCACCCGCGTCGAGGGCAATGATCTGGTGATTCTGCTGGGCGAGGGCGGTGGTCAAACGACGGTTGCCGCCGCAGCGAGCAGCAGCCCGACAACGGTTGCCAAACCGGCAGTGGTGAAGAGCGGCGGAGGCATTCAGGCGGTCGATTTCCGCCGGGGCGAGAAAGGCGAAGGCCGCGTGGTTTTCAAGCTGGGCAACCCGAAGATCGGTGTTGATGTCCGGCAGGAAGGTCGCACGGTGATTGCCGATTTCATCGGCACCTCTATTTCCAATGATCTGATTCGCAAGCTTGATGTGCTCGATTTTGGCACGCCGGCCAAAGTGGTGGATGTCTCGCGGCGCGGTGGCAACGTCAGCGTGCGCATTGAAACCACCGGTGAGTTCGATTATCTGGCCTATCAGGCCAACGAAAACTTTACTCTTGAGCTGAAGCCGCTGACCAAGGCCGAAGTGGAAGAGCGCAAGCTGCGTGAACCGACCTATGTCGGCAACCGGCTGTCGCTGAACTTCCAGGACATTCCGGTCCGTGCGGTGCTGCAGGTCATTGCCGATTACACCGGCATCAACATGGTGACCTCGGACTCGGTTGGTGGCTCGATCACGCTGCGGCTGCAGAACGTGCCGTGGGATCAGGCGCTGGATCTGATTTTGAAAACCAAGGGTCTCGACAAGCGTCAGAACGGCAACGTGATGATGGTGGCGCCGGCCGATGAAATTGCTGCTCGTGAGCGCTTGGGTCTGGAAACCGAGAAGCAGCAGGAAGAGTTGATTCAGTTGCGTTCGGAATTCATCCAGATCAATTACGCCAAAGCGACCGATATCGCCAAGCTGCTGAAGAACAAGGACAACGTGTTGCTGTCCGAGCGCGGCCAGGTGTCGGTGGATGATCGCACCAATACCCTGCTGGTGCAGGACACGCCGCGCAAGCTGGATGAAGTGCGGGCGCTGATTCGCACGCTGGATATTCCGGTGCGTCAGGTTTTGATCGAATCACGCGTGGTTATCGCCAACGATGACTTCACCCGTGAACTGGGCGTTCGGTTTGGTTTGTCCGACAAGAACAGTCAGAGTGGTTTTGCCGGTACGCTGAATGGTGCTGCATCGATGGCCAATACCGGCACGGCGACTATTACCGATCGCTTGAACGTCAACATGCCGACCCAGAATGCGGCCGGTTCGATCGGCGTCAACCTTGGCCGTTTGACCGACGGTACGATTCTGGATCTGGAATTGTCGGCCTTGGAGTCGGAAGGTCGTGGCGAGGTGATTTCCAGCCCGCGTCTGACTACCGCCAACCAGCGTGAGTCGTTCATCGAAACCGGTGTGGAAATTCCGTACCTGCAAGCCTCGTCGGCCGGTAACACCAACGTGACCTTCCGCAAGGCGGTGTTGAGCCTGACCGTCAAGCCGTTGATTACGCCGGATGACAACGTCATTCTGGATTTGACCGTGACCAAGGACAGCCTGGGCGTTGATACGCCGCGCGGTCCGGCCATCAACACCAAGGAAGTGAATACCCAGGTGTTGGCGCGTACCGGTGAAACCGTGGTGCTCGGCGGCATTTACGAGGAAGAAACCTTCAACAACGTCCGCAAGGTACCGTTGCTGGGCGACATCCCGGGTCTTGGCTGGTTGTTCCGGCACAAGGAAAACCAGAACAACAAACAGGAATTGCTGATCTTCGTAACGCCGAAGATCATCAAGGACCTCAACGTTCGCTGATCGGGCGGTCGGCCCGCCCGACCTGAGCCAGTCATCCAGCGCCCGCCCGGCTCTCTGCCGGGCGGGCGCTGTCTTTTGGCCGGGGCCGCCGGATTGGCGGTTATGGACTCTTGCAAGTT
Organism: Permianibacter fluminis; assembly: GCF_013179735.1. NCBI lineage: Bacteria > Pseudomonadati > Pseudomonadota > Gammaproteobacteria > Pseudomonadales > Pseudomonadaceae > Permianibacter > Permianibacter fluminis. The sequence goes on from NZ_JABMEG010000001.1 coordinate 1,035,519, forward strand.
GACAGCGGGGGGCTGGCCCCCTACCCTTGCCGCCTTGCTTGCGCAAGGGCGGAGTGTTCCTTTTTCCAAGTCATTGACTTTTCAGCAGTTAATCCATGAAAACCAATAAGCGAAATATCTTTTTGATTGGCCCCATGGGGGCTGGCAAGACCACGATCGGCAAACAGCTCGCCGCGATGCTGAAGATGGAGTTCATCGATGCCGATCAGGAAATCGAAGAACGGGCCGGCGTCGCAGTCGACTGGATTTTCGAAGTCGAAGGTGAAGACGGTTTTCGCCGGCGTGAGCTGAAGGTCATTGATGAGCTGACCCAGCGCCAGGGCATCGTGCTGGCGACCGGTGGTGGCGCCATTCTGGCCCGGGAAAACCGGACCGCACTGGCTGGCCGCGGCGCCGTGGTGTTCCTGGAAACCTCCATCGAACAGCAGCTTGAACGCACCCGTCGCGACAAGCGTAGGCCGTTGCTGCAAACCGATGATCCGAAAGAAACGCTGGAATCACTGGCCCGTCACCGCGATACCCTTTATCGCGAAATCGCCGACTATGTCGTCTCGACCGACCGCGGCTCAGTCAAGGCCGTCGCCAAAGACATCTGTGACATGCTGCAGGGCGATTAACCGGTGACGACAGTCACGGTCGCGCTGAGCTCAGGCTCCTACCCCATCCATATCGCTGCCGGCCTGCTGGCAGACGCCGACCTGTGGTCGCGGCTGCTGGCCGGCCGGCAGGCATTTGTTTTGTCCGATGATAATGTCGCCGCGCGGTGGTTGCCGAGACTGCAGCAGGGCTTGGCCGGTGCCGATGCGCCGACGCTGATCCTGCCGCCGGGCGAAGAGCAGAAATCACTCGGCCAGTTTGCCGCCGTCATCGATGCCCTGGTGCAACACAAACGCCGGCGCAACAGCGTGCTGATTGCGCTCGGTGGTGGTGTCATCGGCGATCTCGGCGGCTTTGCCGCGGCCTGCTACCAGCGCGGCATCGCCTGCATCCAGGTGCCGACCACACTGCTGGCAATGGTCGATTCCTCGGTCGGTGGCAAAACGGCCATCAACCATCCGGCCAGCAAGAACCTCATCGGCGCCTTTCACCAGCCAGAAGCGGTGATTGCTGATCTCGCGACGCTGGCGACCTTGCCGCAACGCGAATTCCGCTCTGGCCTCGCCGAAATCATCAAATACGGCCTGATCGCCGACGCCGACTTCCTGCTCTGGCTGGAACAGCAGCTGGACGCCCTGCTCGCGCACGACGCTGAGGCACTTGCCCATGCCATCGCCCGCAGCTGCGCACACAAGGCCGCCATCGTTGCCCGCGATCCGACCGAACAGGGCGAACGGGCGCTGCTCAATCTCGGCCACACTTTCGCCCACGCCATCGAAACCGAACTGGGTTACGGTGCCTGGCTGCATGGCGAGGCGGTTGCGGCCGGTCTGGTGCTGGCCGCCGAACTGGCGGCGGAGCTGGGCACGCTGCCGGACCGGACACTGGCGCAGCGGACTCGGCACTGGCTGCAGCGGGCCGCCTTGCCGGTTGGCTTGCCCGCTGGCATCGATCACGAGGCCTTGCTCCGGCACATGGCGCTCGACAAGAAAAATCTCGGCAGCACGCTGCGTTTCATTTTGCCAACCGCGGTCGGTCGATCGGCGATTGTTGACGGCATTGAAACCGGTCCGGTCCGGCGCGTGCTGGGTCGCTGACGCAGCCGTTTCGCTGGCCGTACCCAGCTTTACCGCGGCAGCCCTGCTATGGCATCGTGGCAGCCAACATCAGAACGAATAAGGCATTGCGCGGCGCCCGGCTGAAACACCGGGCTTACTCGCACCGGCGCCGGCTCGGCAACCGCAGCGTGTTATCGGTGGCAAGGTCTCAGCACGACGCAAGCAAGACGCCAGCGCGACAAAAGCAGCACTACAAAAACAGGGATTTTTTGTGGCCAATGATTCCCGCTTCAGCAGTTTCCACTGTGCCACGCCGGCACTGTCCCAGCTCGAAGACGAGCTGCAGCATCTCTGTCATTACGGTCGCGGTCTGATTCTGGTATTTGGTCCGCCTGGTGCGGGCCGCAGCCACATCGCCAAGCGCTTGAAAGCGCAAGTTTCCAACACCCTGCCAGTGGCATTGATCCAGGCCCAGCCATTGATGACCAGCGCGCAGATTGATCAAGATGCGCTGCGCCAACTCGGGCTGACCCAGATCGCCATGATGGAAAGCGATTTGTCGCTGGCCATCGCCCGGGCGCCGGCCGGCCGCCGCACGCTGATCATCGATGATGCCCAGGACCTGAACCTGCATGTATTGCGCAGTCTGCTCGAATGCGCCGTCAGCGAGCGGGAGCGTGAAGATCCGCGGCTGACGCTGGTGCTGTTTGGCGACGATATGCTGGAAACCGCGCTGGCCGAACTCGATTTTGCCGGCTTGAGTCCGCACGACTTGCACCGTTTGATGCTGCCGGCATTCAGCGTCGATGATGCGCAACGACTGGCGACAGTGTGGGCAGCCGCGCAAGGTGAAAACGAGCCGGAACGCAGCGTGGTGCGCGCGGCCTGGCAGCAACAACAAGGTTGGCCTGGTGCCATTCTCACTCAATTGGCGGAGCAAGCCGTGACCAACGAACGCGACGAATACCCGGACGATGAGCAAGACGAGTTCAGCAGCGATGTGCGCGAACACAGCGTGGATGACGGCGAAGAAGCGGCCGGTTTCTGGCAACGGCACAGCTGGTTGAAACTGCCGCTGATCGGCGTTGGCGTGTTCACGCTGGCGCTGGCCTTGATGTATCAGCGCGAGTTGAACGACTGGATCAAGGGCGGCGACAAGGCCGCGACCAGCGCCAGCAAACCTGCGACCGAGCCGGGTGCCGATCTCGGTGATGCCCGCCGTCAGGATCTCGCCATCGACGCTCAACCGGTACCGACCGGCGAGGCGCCGGCCAGCCTCGAAATCATCGAGGAACCGACCGGTGGCGCTGACAGCGTTGACGCTGCCGGCCGCGGCGATGCTGCGAACGTTGAGGCAAATAACGAAACCGATAGCCAATACGCCGCCAACGCCGGTACCGATAACACGGCGAGCGATGAGTTCGCGCCGGTCAAGCCAGAAAGCAAGACAACTGAAAGCAAACCGGCCATCAGCAAGCCGGTACCAGAGCCGGTCAAGCCGACGCCGAGCAAACCGGTCGCCGACAAGCCAGCAGAAAAACCGGTGAGCAAGCCCGTCAACAAGCCGGCCAGCAATAACGACCGCTACAGCGCCGATGAGCAAGCGCTGCTGAATGCCAGTCCCGGCTACTTTGCGGTGCAGATCATCGGTCTGCGCGATGACGACTCCATGGCCCAGTTTGTTCGTCAGCACAAACTCGATCGCGGTCTGGTCTATCACGGCGTCCGTGACGGCAAACCTTGGCAAGTGTTGGTGCTGGCGCCCTTCGCCGACCGCGCCGCTGCCGAACGTGCCCGCGATGCGCTGCCGGAAGCCGTGCGCAAAGGCGGGCCGTGGATCAAGACCATCAAGGCCATTCAGGACGAGATCAAGGCCAAACGCTGATCCGGATCAAGCCGGTTTCGGTCTGCCGCTTCAGCGCCAGCCCGCGCCACTGGTAAACTGGCAAACGCCACCCTCGCGGTGGCGTTCTGCTTTCCCTGCACCGCTTCACTGTCGGTCGGCCTCACCCCATCGTTGAAGGAATTCCCATGACCAGCGCCACGCCCCTGCAAAATGACCGATACCTGCGCGCGGCATTGCGGCAGCCGGTCGATTACACGCCGGTCTGGATGATGCGTCAGGCTGGTCGCTACCTGCCGGAATACCGCGCCACGCGCGCCCAGGCCGGCAACTTCATGGCGCTGTGCCAAAACCCGGAGCTGGCCTGTGAAGTGACGCTGCAGCCGCTGCGTCGTTATCCGCTCGATGCCGCGATTCTGTTCTCCGACATCCTGACCGTGCCGGACGCCATGGGGCTCGGCCTCGAATTCGCCCAAGGCGAAGGCCCGCAATTCCGTAAACCGGTACGTAGCGCCGCCGATGTTGCGCAACTGCCAACGCCAGATATGGCAACCGAACTGCGCTATGTGATGGACGCCGTGCGCACCATCCGACGTGAACTGCATGGCAAGGTGCCGCTGATCGGTTTTTGCGGCAGTCCGTGGACCATCGCCACGTACATGGTCGAAGGCAGCGGCTCAAAAGAATACGCCCACATCAAGGGCCTGATGTACGGCGAACCGAAAACCCTGCACGCGCTGCTCGACAAATTGGCCCGCGTGCTCACCGATTATCTGAACGCACAAGTCGCGGCCGGCGCGCAGGCGCTGATGATTTTCGATACCTGGGGCGGCGTGCTGAGCCCGGCCATTTATCGCGAGTTTTCGCTGCGCTACATGCAGCAGATTCTTGATGGCGTGAAGCGCGAAAATGACGGTCGCCGGGTGCCGGTGTCACTGTTCACCAAAGGCGGCGGTGCCTGGCTTGATGTCATGGCCGAAACCGGTTGCGACATGCTCGGCGTTGACTGGACCACCGATCTCGCCGATGCCCGCGCTCGCGTGCAGGGCAAAGTCGCGCTGCAAGGCAATCTTGATCCGGGTGTGCTGTATGGCACGCCGGAGCGCATTCGCGAAGAAGTGGCGCGGATGTTGGCGAGTTATGGTCATGGCTCGGGCCATGTCGCCAATCTGGGCCATGGCATTCATCAGTTTGTTTCGCCGGAGAAGGCGGGGGTGTTTGTTGAGGCGGTGCATGAGTTGAGTCGGCAGTATCACGTTTGAGAGCTGGGTATTTCTCAAAAACTGAGGCATTGAGGGATTAGTGTCCAAATGGCGTCTACAAAGCTCGAGCTACTACTCCAGGTGTGGCAGCGGCTGTTGCACTCATTCGAGGAAATTGACAGTGATGAACTCCGAACGCTAAGCGAATCTTGGGAAAGGTCACTGTTACAAATAAACCAACTGCTAACAGCGCCAGAAGCAAGAGGCGCTCGCTCCTCATTGATAACGGGGCTGGAGCAAGGGTTGAGGGAAATTCCCGTTTTCCTCTCAAAGCTCAATCCTGCGATTCGTCCCGTAGCTGTTCAGACCTATAATCGCATCGTTAACGAATGCCTAGATGGGTTCTTCGAAAAAGACGCTCAATCGTTGGAAAAAATCATCAAGAGGGGGCGTTTGGTAAATGAGCGAGAATGGAGTTTGGTTCGCCATTGGATTGACTTAAGAGAAGGCGATGAAACATGTCAGGCCACCCTCTTGCTTTTCTATAAGTTGATTGACGAATACGAAGCGAAAAAATCTGTGTAGTGTTTCTGCAGTATCCCGAGTTATGTCTCGCAAGCAAGGTTTGCCGGGTCTCGCCCCGGCGGGCGACCTTCTTTCTTTGCTCGTGCAAAGAAAGAAGGCAAAGAAACACGCCCCACGCGCCAGAATCAGATTGGTTGCTTCGGAGACTCCGCCCGTCGCTTCGGCGTTATCGGCTTCGGGCACGTGCTGATGCGGCGTCCTGCCTTATCAGCACTGCGCTGGCGTCCTTGCCAGCGCACCCGACCGCTAACGTCGAATCGCCGGCTGGCGCGAATGGGGGCCCCGGGTTCTAGCTGGGGTTGGTTGCTTCGGCATTGCATCTCAGTCTGTCATTCCGGCGAAGGCCGGAATCCATTGTGTTTTCCAAAACCAAATTCAAATTGGATTCCGGCTTTCGCCGGAATGACAGGTGTGATTTGTTTTTTTTTGGCGCGCAGCGTGCCTTTGCCTTTCCCGCCGTCTGACGAGCCGAGCAACGTAATGGAAGCTGGGTTAATAGCCCGTAGCGAAGCGAAGGGGCGAGGCAGGACGCCGAAGCCTTTTCAGACTGCACAGGGATGTGCTGTCTGAAAAGCCCCAGCTGGAGTGGAGTAGCGCAGGGAACCGCTAAAACAGTTTCATCGTTTTAGCGGCGAGGAATACAGGCAATGTTCTTTTGGGTACTTTTCTTGCGCCAAGAAAAGTACCTCGCCCGCCGGGGCGAGACCCGGCAATGCCAGCTACTGAGCCACCTCGCCGGGCATGCCGCGAAACCATCAATAAACTGCAACTGACCCCAAGTCACTTACTTCCCAAGCCCGACTCCCAAGCGTAAGCTTCCGGCTACCCCGGCTTCCGAAGATCCCGAACATGACCGCCGCGTTGACTGTCATCAACACCCCGAATATCGATCCGCTGACCCTGCCATTCGAGCAGCTCAAAGCCGGCTACCAGCGGCAGCTGTTTCCGAGTGAGGACGAGCGGCGGGACCGGCTGAACCGGCTGCTGAAAATGCTGAAAGCGCACCGCGCCGAATTGGCCGCGGCGATCGATCAGGACTGGAGCGGTCGGGCGCCGACCGAAACCGACATTCTCGAAGTGTTTCCGGCGATTGAGGCGATCAAGCACAACCGCAAGCACCTGCATCGGTGGATGAAGCCGCGCAAGCAGGGCGTGTCGATCTGGTTCAAGCCGGGCAAGGCCTGGATCCAGCCGCAGCCACTTGGCGTGGTCGGCATAGTCTCGCCGTGGAATTATCCGTTGTTCCTGACCCTGGCGGCGGTCGCTGGCGCGTTTGCTGCCGGCAATCGGGTCATGGTCAAGCCGAGTGAATTTACCGGCCGTTTTGGCGAGGTATTGGCGGCAGCGGTCGCGGCCCATTTTGCACCGGACGAACTGGTGGTGATCAACGGCGGCGTTGAAACCAGTCAGGCCTTTTGTGCATTGCCATTTGATCACCTGCTGTACACCGGCTCGACTGCAGTCGGCAAAGCGGTGATGCGCGCAGCGGCCGAAAACCTGACCCCGGTGACGCTGGAGCTTGGCGGTAAATCCCCGGTGATCATCGGCACCGACAGCTCGCTGGTGTTGGCGGCCGAGCGCATCGTCAGCACCAAGCTGATGAACGCCGGCCAGATCTGCGTGACCGCCGATTACGTGCTGCTGCCGGTCGGCAGTGAAGAAAAATTTGTCAATGAAGCCAAGCGGGTGGCGCGCGCGCGCTATCCGAACTGGCCGCAGGATTTCAGCGCGCTGGCAACGCCGCGCCAGCGCGAACGCATCGCGGCCGTGATCGCCGATGCCGAAAGCAAAGGTGCGCAGCTGATCAAGCTGATCGACGCCGAAGATACCGCCACCCATTTTGTCCCGCGCATTGTCTTGCACGCCACTGACGACATGCGGGTCATGCAGGAAGAAATTTTCGGACCGCTGCTGCCGGTGCTGTCCTATCGCGCGCTGGTGGATGCCATTGCCTACGTCAACGCCCGGCCACGGCCGCTGGCCCTGTATTACTTCGGCTACCACCGTCAGGACATCGACAAGGTGCTGCACGAAACCCACAGCGGTGGCGTCACGCTCAATGATTGTCTGCTGCACGTCGGTCAGGAAGCGCTGCCTTTTGGCGGCATCGGACCGAGTGGCATGGGCCATTACCACGGCGAATTCGGCTTCAATACCTTTTCGAAACTGAAACCGATTTTCCATCAGAGTCGCTACAACGGCGCACCGCTTTTGTATCCGCCGTTCGGTGGTCGGGTCCGGGCGATGCTCAAATTCATGTTGGGCTGATTGCGCACAGAACACCGAACAGGAATTCTGCCGATGCTGACCCGTCGCCAACTGTTGTTGAGCACGCTGATTGGCGGCGCCGCGCTGGTCGGCTTGACGCTCGCGATCGCGCCCGGTGATGACGCGCCGGCCGCTCCAGCGGAATTGAAATTTCTCAATGGCGACGATGTGCTGGTGTTGACGGCGCTGATCCCGGCGCTGCTGGACGGCGCGCTGGCAACAGAACCGATGCAGCGTAGCCAGCAAATCCAGCAGCTGCTCATCCGGTTTGATCAAGCCCTGCTGCATCTGTATCCACGCACCCAAGCCGAACTGCGTCAGCTCCTGGATCTCTTGACCAACAAGGCCGGCCGGGTGGCGGTGGCCGGGGTCTGGAGCAATTGGGCCAACGCCAGCCTGAATGACAAACAGCAATTTCTGAATCACTGGCGCGACAGTTTTCTGGATTTGCTGCAAACCGCCTATTCCGGTTTGCACAATCTGGTGATGGCGTCTTTTTATGGCGATCCGGCCAACTGGGCCTTGGCCGGTTATGCCGGACCACCTACGGTGCGGTGAATTAGACGGTATTGATAGCTATGCAGCCATTCGAACGAGAGATCACTCTGTCAATTCGAAGGCTTTCCACGTTTTACCATTCAGAATCAGCACCATGATGGATTGCTGGCAAGGTGTTTGAGTTCCGCCCGTTCGACGAGCCGAGCAGCGGAGTGCAGTTTGGGTTAGTAGCCCGTAACGCAGTGAAGGGGCGAGGCAGGAAGCCGAAGCCTTTTCTGACTGCACAGGGATGTGCTGTCAGAAAAGCCCCAAACGGAATGAGCAGCGCAGGGCACCGCGCGTAGCGCGGCTCGGAGCCGGGCATGTTTCTTTGGTGACTTTCTTTCGCAAAGAAAGTCACCCGCCCGCCGGGGCGGGACCCGGCACATCAGCCGGCTGAAAAACAACGGAAATAATCAAACCAGCGGTGCGGCAACTACCTCACCCAAACCCACGCCCACCCTTCACAGGGGAGGTGGTTAAATATGCTTTGCAAGCACAGTGAAACACCGATGACGAGCGACTACTTCCACCAAACCTACGCAGACGATCGCTACGACCCCAGCTGGCGCCATATCAACGGCGAAACCCTGACCGACAGTCTCACGCTCAGCGCCGATGTGGTGATCATCGGTAGCGGTGCCGGTGGCGGTGTCACAGCGGAAATTCTGGCCGAGGCGGGTCTGTCGGTTCTCATCATCGAAGAAGGGCCGCTGAAAACCGCGAAAGATTTTCGGATGCGCGAAGACGAGGCTTACGCCCAGCTGTATCAGGAGGCGGCCGCGCGCAAAACCAAAGACAAGGCGATCAATATTTTGCAGGGCCGCAGCGTCGGCGGCTCGACCACGGTCAACTGGACCTCAAGTTTTCGCACGCCCAAACCGACCCGCGAATACTGGCAGCATGAATTCGGCACCACCGGCGTTGATGATGCGGTGATGCAACCGTGGTTTGAGCGCGCCGAAGCGCGCTTTGGCATTGCGCCCTGGCCGGTAGCGCCCAATGCCAACAATGCCGCGCTGCGCGATGGCGCCGCGCGGATGGGCTGGCACGCTGAAGTGATTCCGCGCAATGTCCGTGGCTGCGCCAATCTCGGCTACTGTGGCACCGGCTGTCCGATGAATGCCAAGCAGTCGATGCTGATCACCACCATCCCGCATGCGCTGGCACTTGGCGCAACGCTGGTGTCGCGGGTGCGCATTGAAACGCTGAACTGGCAGGGCAGCCGCGTGCAGTCGGCGACCGGCACCGCGATGGATGCCTTTGGCCAGCATCGCGATGGCGTCCGCGTCAACGTCACCGGCAAACACTTTGTCCTGAGCGGTGGCGCGATCAATACGCCGGCCTTGCTGCTGCGTTCGCAGTTGCCCGATCCCAATCGCTTGATTGGCGCCCGTACGTTTCTGCATCCGGTGGTCATCTCGGTGGCGCTGATGCCAACGCCGGTGCATGCCGATGCCGGCGCGCCGCAAAGTATTTATTCCGATGAATTTGTCTGGAAGCACGGCGTCAGCGAGCGCTGCGGTTACAAACTGGAAGTGCCGCCGGTGCATCCGTTGATCGGATCAACCATCCTGCTGCGGCACGGACTTGAACACGCCGGGTTCATGCGCGAATTGCCGCGTGTGCAGGCAACGCTGGCGCTGATCCGCGACGGCTTTCATCCGCAGTCGGTTGGCGGCCGGGTCGAGCTTGATGCGCACGGTGACGCGCTGCTCGATTATCCGGTCACTGGCTACCTGCTCGACGGCATGCACGATGCGTATCTGCGCATGGCGGAACTGCAATTCGCCGCCGGCGCCGAGCAGGTGCTACCGCTGCACAAGGATGCGACTCCGTATCGCGCGCTCGCACAGGCCAAGACGGCCATCGCCGGCCTGGCGAAAGATCCGCTGCGCACGCAGATGGTCAGTGCGCATGTGATGGGCGGCTGCGCATTTGGTGAAGACGCGGCGAAAACCGTCTGTGACTCCCACGGTCGCCTGCGCGGTTTTGACAACCTCAGCGTGCACGACGGTTCGCTGTTCCCGACCAGTCTTGGGGTCAATCCGCAGCTGTCGATCTATGGTCTGGTGATGAAATTGGCCACTGAGCTTGCCGGCGAGTTGACCCACTGAATGTCGGCCGGATGCGCGCGCTTGCCGGCGGCTGCTCGGGCGGGTACTGTGGCGACACATCGGGAGCACCTCCCGGTGTTTTCACCAGAATGATCTACCTGAACGATCCACAGGATCGAACCACCAGAACGATAGGGACGAACATGAAGAACATTGTCAAACTGGGTATGGTTGCTGTAATTGCGATGATGGCGGTGGGCTGTGCCTCGGTGCCGATGGCCACGAAGGAAGTGGACGCGGCTTCGAAGAAATTTATCGCGCCTGCAGACAAGGCCAATTTGTATATTTACCGCAATGAGTCGATGGGCGCTGCGATCAAGATGCCGCTGACCGTTGATGGTCAACATGTTGGCGAAACTGCTGCCAATACCTTTGTCCTGCGCCAAGTGGCGCCCGGCCCGCACAAGGTTCAGTCGCTGACAGAGAACAATGCCAGCCTCGACATCACGGCCGAAGCCGGCAAGAACATCTTTGTCTGGCAAGAAGTGAAAATGGGCATGATGTCGGCCGGTTCGGCGCTGCACTTGATGAGCGAAGAAGAAGGCAAGAAAGGCGTGCTGGAAACCAAGCAAGTGCAAGGTAGCGGCAACTAAGACGCCAATGACTGGCGGGGCGCAAGGTCCCGCCAGTCAGGTTTCGCAGGTCAGTTCCTGCCGGTCAGATTTCACTCGTCAGTCTTCGGCAAAGCGCAGCCCGATTCCCGCCGATTCCATCCGCACCACCTGCATGGGCAGCGTGGGCGGCTCTTCACCGCAACCCAGATTGCCCTGCAGGCGGACGCTCACAGTGCTACCGAGCGCCGGTCGCGGTCCGCTGTCGATAATCAAAAAAATGCCGGTGTCGGAGATGTTGCGGGTGGTGTAGACGTGGGTCTCGCCGGCCCAGCTGGCTTCCACTTTGAAGCTGGCTGGCAGGCGCTCGGCGCGCGGGTTCAAAGGATTTGTCATGTCGCGGCTGCTTTGGCAGGCTCATGGCCATCGGTTACCATGTGCCTTTCTAGATCGTTATTGGTTGGCGCGCAAGGCATGGGCAAGACAGTTATCTATCCGGGCACCTTTGATCCCTTGACCAACGGCCATGCCGATCTGGTCGAACGCGCCGCGCGGCTGTTCGATCATGTGGTGGTCGCGGTGGCGGCCCACACCAGCAAAAAGACCCTGTTTTCACTGGATGAGCGGGTCGCGCTGGCCCATAGCGTGCTGGGCAGTTTCCCGAATGTCGAGATTGTCGGCTTTCAGGGACTGCTGGCCGATTTTGCCCGCCAGCGTCATGCCAGCGCCCTGTTGCGCGGCCTGCGCGCGGTCTCCGACTTCGAATACGAATTCCAGCTGGCCAACATGAATCGTCGGCTGGCGCCGGAAATCGAGAGCCTGTTCCTGACCCCGTCCGAACACCTGTCGTTCATTTCCTCAACGCTGGTACGCGAGATCGCGCTGCTTGGCGGCGATGTGTCGGCCTTTGTCCATCCGGCGGTGGCGGCAGCGCTGAAGCAGCAAGCGGCCGCCCGGGCCTGATCGCCCGGCGCTGATCCGGGTCAAGGCGCGGCGCGGGTAAATCCGCCACGCTGGCTGCAGCTTGTGCACGCGGGCTGCGGCTTATGCAAGCTGGCTGCGCTTTATGAGTGAGACGGTTTCATGTCACTGAAAATCACCGACGAATGCATCAACTGCGATGTCTGCGAACCGGAATGCCCGAACGAGGCGATCTCGCAGGGCGAGGAGATCTACGTCATCGATCCGGACAAGTGCACCGAATGCGTCGGTCATTTCGATGCGCCGCAGTGCCAGCAAGTCTGTCCGGTCGATTGCATTCCTCTCGGTCAGGAAGAGTCGCGCGAGGTGCTGCTGGCGCGCTATGAAAAGCTGACCGGCAAGCCGGCTCCGCGCTGAATCCCGGCAATCGCGATCAGGAAAAGTACGACACGTATTCGGCCAGCGACTTCTTGCTAATCACCGGGACCTGGCAGTGTTCCGCCGGATGACCGACCACCACGATCATTTCCGCTCGCTCGCTTTCCGGTCGACCCAGTAACTCGGCGAGAAAGCCCATAGGGCTCGGTGTGTGAGTCAGTGTGGCAAGACCAGCATTGTGCAGGGCAGTCAGGAGTATGCCGGTGGCAATGCCAACAGACTCCGGCGCGTAGTAATGCTTGTGCTTGTTGCCGTCGGCATCGAGATGCCATTTTTGGCTGAATACCACAATCAGATACGGCGCAATTTCGAGAAATGGTTTCTGCCAGTCGGTGCCGAGTGGTGCTAATGCCTGCAGCCATTCCTGGCTGGCGCGGCGGGAATAAAATTCTCGCTCTTCCTCTTCGGCCGCGGCGCGAATGCGCTGTTTGATTTCAGCGTTGCTGATCACGGCAAAATGCCAAGGTTGTTGATTGGCGCCGCTGGGTGCGCTGCCGGCAGCCCACAAGGCTTGTTCAATCACTGCTGCCGGTACCGGTTTTGCTGAAAAATCACGAACCGTGCGCCGTTGCCGCACCAGGTTGGCGAAATCAGTGCTGCGGCGCAGTCGTTCGGTGTCATCGTAATCAGGTAGTGGTGGCAGCGGGTGCAGGCGAGCGGTGGTCATCGGCATAAGTTCGGCTAACGAGAGTGTGTGTGACAACAATACCAACTTCTGCGGCAATGCAAATGACTACACCGATACCTATCGCTACCGCGAAACCCGCAGCCAAGACGGCCATGGCTGGGATCACATTGCGTGATTGGCTTGCCGAGCAGCCCTATACCCTTACGCTAGGTTCCGGTTTCTTTGGCTTCTTCGGCCATTTTGGCGTGCTCAAGGCGCTGCTCGATGCCGGTTTGCCACCGGCGCGGCTGACCGGCGCCAGTTCGGGAGCGCTGGTCGCGGCCTGTTATGCCAGCGGCATGTCGATCGAAGCGATGCAGCAGTTGCTGTTCACGATGAAGCGGCAGGATTTCTGGGATCCGGGTTGGGCGATCTGGAGGGGCGGCCTGCTCAAAGGCGAGCAGTTCCGGGCGCAAATGCGCGCGACCTTTCCCTCCACCCACTTTGATGCGCTGCAAGTCCCGCTGGCCTTGTCGGTCTACAACGCCAGCCGTCAACGCACCGAGGTAATCGACTCCGGTGATCTGGTCGATGCCACCTATGCCAGTTGCGCCCTGCCAGTGCTGTTCCAGCCACTTCGGCGCAACGGTGAAACGCTGCTCGATGGCGGCGTCAAAGACCGGCCTGCACTGGCCGCGGTTGCCGATGACGAGCGCGTGCTGATTCACCATCTGGCTGCCAAGTCACCGTGGCGTCGGGCCGATGATCCGGCGCTGCGGCCGCCACAACGTGGCAACGGCACCACGCTGGTGTTGGTCGGGCTGACCCGCTGCAGTCCATTCAAGCTGGAACGCGGCTCGTTGGCCTTCGCTGAGGCTTATGCAACGACGACGGCGCGGTTGGCGCAGCCGTGGCAGCCACTAATGTCAGGCAACGTGCACGCTGCGGTGCCGCCAGCCAACGCGGTCGGACCGTAACTGTCGAATACGCTCATCGCCGACGCCGATTGAATACGTCTGCATCGGGCCGGCTTATGCCAGTTCGTTAGTCGGTATTGCGGTAATGGCCAGCTATGCTGCACCGTAGCAAAATCCCGGTTCAGGAAACGTACTGGTCATGACCGCTTCAGCCGTAAACAGCGCCGCCGCCCGGCCCATCCGCAAACTTCTGGTTGCCAATCGCAGCGAGATCGCCATTCGGGTAATGCGCGCCGCGAATGAACTCGGCATCAAAACAGTGGCGATTTACGCCGGCGAGGATCGCTTTTCGCTGCACCGGTTCAAGGCCGATGAAAGTTATCGGGTTGGTGAAGGCAAGAAACCGGTCGAAGCCTATCTCGATTGCGCCGACATTCTGCGCATTGCCCGCGATGCCGAAGTCGACGCCATTCACCCCGGTTATGGTTTCCTGTCCGAGAATCCGGAATTTGCCGAGGCCTGCGCGCAGGCTGGTATTGCTTTCATTGGTCCGCAGCCCAGCGTGATGCGCGGGCTTGGCAACAAAGTGGCGGCGCGCGAACTGGCGCAATTGGCCAAGGTGCCGGTGGTGCCGGCAACCGGGCCGTTGCCGCGCGATGCCGCGACCATTCAACAGCTCGCGGCTGGCATCGGCTTTCCGATCATGGTCAAGGCCAGCTGGGGCGGTGGCGGCCGTGGCATGCGCGTCGTGGAAAACGAAAGCGAATTGCTGTCGCAGATTGACGCGGCGCGCCGCGAAGCCGGCGCGGCATTTGGCAACGACGAGGTCTATCTGGAAAAACTGGTGCGGCGCGCGCATCACGTTGAAGTGCAGATCCTTGGCGATCGGCACGGCACTCTCGTGCACCTCGGCGAACGCGATTGCTCGGTGCAGCGCCGGCATCAAAAAGTGGTGGAGCAAGCGCCAGCACCGTATCTGAATGCCACCCAGCGCGCCGAGCTGTACGGCTATGCGCTCGCCATCGGCAAACAGGTCAATTACACCCACGCCGGCACCGTTGAATTTTTGATGGATGCCGACACCGGCGCGCTGTATTTCATTGAAGTCAATCCGCGCATCCAGGTTGAACATACGGTCACCGAAGAAGTGACCGGCATCGATTTGGTCAAAGCCCAGATCCGGATCACTGAGGGCGCCAAAATCGGCGTTATCGAAGGCGAGCAGGGCAGCGGAGTGCCATTGCAACAGGATATTCAGGTGCGTGGCTATGCGCTGCAGTGCCGGATCACCACCGAAGATCCGGACAACAGCTTCCGGCCCGATTACGGTCGACTGACCGCCTATCGCAGCCCGGCTGGCTTTGGCATTCGTTTGGATGGTGGCAGTGCCTACAGCGGCGCGGTGATCACTCCGTATTACGATTCGCTGCTGGTAAAAGTGACCGCGCGCGGGGCGACGCGTGACGAAGCGATCAGCCGAATGGATCGGGCGCTGCGCGAGTTCCGCATTCGCGGCCTTGCCACCAATCTGCAGTTCCTCGAAAACGTCATCAAGCATCCGGATTTTGTTTCCGGCAAATGCACGACTCGGTTTATTGACCAAACGCCCGAGCTGTTGCGGTCAACGCCGCGCCGCGATCGCGCGACCAAACTGCTGCGCTATCTCGGCGGCGTGGTGATTCATGGCCATCCAGAACTGAAAGGCCGGCATATAACTTCGGTACCGATTGAACCGCCAACGCCGTCGACACAGCTGTTGCAGCAGTCGATTCCGGCCGGCACACGTACCAAGTTAAAAGAGCTCGGCGCCGAGAAATTCAGCCAATGGATTCTCGATCAGAAACAGGTGCTGATCACCGACACCACGCTGCGTGATGCGCACCAGTCGCTGTTCGCGACCCGCATGCGCAGTCACGACATGCTGCGCATCGCCCCGTACTACGCCCGGCTGGCGCCGAACCTGTTCTCACTGGAATGCTGGGGCGGTGCAACCTTCGATGTGGCGCTGCGCTTTCTGAAAGAAGATCCGTGGCTGCGGCTGGCGCGCCTGCGCGAAGCGATTCCGAATACGCTGTTCCAGATGCTGCTGCGCGGATCGAACGCGGTTGGCTACACCAATTACCCGGACAATGTCGTCCGCTATTTCATCAGTCAGGCTGCCAGCAACGGCATCGATCTGTTCCGGGTATTCGACTCGCTGAACTGGGTCGAGAACATGCGCGTGGCCATCGACGCGGTGCGTGATACCGATGCGATCTGCGAAGGCGCCATTTGCTACACCGGCGATCTGTTCGACGCCAAACGGCCGAAATACAACCTCGCCTATTACGTCAAGCTGGCGAAAGAATTGGAAAAGGCCGGTTGCCATACCTTGGCGATCAAGGACATGGCCGGTGTCTGCCGCCCGCGCGCGGCGCGTGAACTGGTCAAGACGTTGAAACAGGAAGTCGGCCTGCCGATTCACTTTCATACCCACGACACCAGCGGCATCGCTGCTGCCAGTGTGCTCGCGGCCATCGACGCCGGTTGCGATATCGTCGACGGCGCGCTCGACAGCATGAGTGGGTTGACCTCACAACCCAACCTGAGTTCGATTGTGGCGGCGCTGGCCGGCACCGACAACGATCCGCAGCTCGACGCCAGCAACCTGCAAACGTTGTCGCTCTATTTCGAAGGCGTGCGCAAGCTGTACGCGCCGTTTGAACCGGACATGAAAGCCGGCACCGCGGATGTGTATCGCCACGAAATGCCCGGCGGCCAATACACCAATCTGCGCGAGCAAGCGCGTGGCCTGGGGCTCGAAGCGCGCTGGCCGGACGTGGCCGGCGCCTATGCCGAGGTCAATCAATTGTTCGGCGATATCGTCAAAGTGACACCGACCTCGAAAGTGGTCGGCGACATGGCGCTGTTCATGGTCGGTAACGGATTGACCAGCGCCGATGTGCTGAATCCGGACAAAGAAATCGCGTTTCCGGAATCGGTGGTTTCGCTGATGAAAGGCGAGCTTGGTTTTCCGCCGGACGGTTTCCCGCCCGCGCTGCAACAGAAAGTACTGCGTGGTGACAAGCCGCTGGCTGGCCGTGCCGGTGATTACGTCCCGGCAGCGGATCTGAAAACCGAGCGCGAGCAAGCCAGCAAGCTCTGCGAGCAGGAGCTGAGCGACACCGATCTGGCGTCCTATCTGATGTACCCGAAAGTGTTCGTCGAGTTCGCTAAGCATCGGGCCGAGTTCGATGACGTCTCGGTGCTGCCGACCCCGGCGTTCTTCCATGGCCTCGCCGACGGTCAGGAAGTGGTGGTCGATATCGAGCCGGGCAAATCGCTGATCATCCGGCTGCTCGGTCGCAGCGAGGTCGATGACGACGGCTTCTACAAGCTGTTCTTCGAGCTGAACGGTCAGGGCCGGCAAATCCGCATCCCGGCCGAGGTCAGCCAGGCCAAGGCCCGGCGCAAGGCCGAGGAAGGCAATCCGGCCCATCTGGGCGCGCCGATGCCGGGCCGCATCGCCCTGCTCAATGTCGTGGTCGGCCAGAAGGTCAAGCGCGGCGACCCGCTGCTGGCGCTGGAGGCGATGAAAATGGAGACCGTGTTGCGGGCCGAACTTGACGGAACTGTCACGGCCGTCCATACCAAAGTCGGGCAGGTTGTTGATGCCCGCGATCTGCTGCTGGAGCTGGTAGGCTAGGCGCCGGGCAGGTTGCTGCCGGGGCGCCTGGGTCGTGAGACCGGTCTGGGCCGGGCCTGGCGGGTGGTTTGACCGGTTGCGGGTTAGTTCCCGGACCGCAAGGATAAACGTTGCGTTTGCCGTCGGGATTGGTAGTATGCCCGGGCGAGATATTCACATCGTGTGTTGCGTGTTCGCGGACACCCTTGCAAATCGGTTTATCGCCTCGTCAGTGTCACCCTGTTGAGTCTCGTAAAAAAGGGGTTTCAGCCCGCAGGGGCGCCCTGGTTCATTTAATTCTGTGAGAGATGGAAAGCATGGCAACTGGTACTGTGAAGTGGTTTAACGAAACCAAGGGTTTTGGCTTCATTACTCCTGATGGCGGTGGTGAAGATCTGTTCGCGCACTTCTCGGCGATTCAGGTTCAAGGTTTCAAAGTGCTGCGCGAAGGCCAAAAAGTGTCCTTCGACGTTGTGCAAGGCCAAAAAGGCAAGCAAGCCTCGAACATCAAGCCGTTGGATTAATTCCAGCTGTTGATGTGAAAAAACCCGGCACTGCCGGGTTTTTTTTCGCCTGCGATTCGGCCTTGGATCAGAGCGGCTTGACCGGAATGCACATGTCGACGATGTGCCATTGCCGCGGGTGGCTTTTCGGGTCGTTGCGGTGATTCAGGAAGTAATCCCGATCGTCCGGTTGGAAACCGCTGGCTGGCAGCCATTCGTTGAAAGCGACGTCCCAGGCGGCGTAGCAGTCTGCCAGCGGCGCTTCTATATGCACCACCGCGTACTGGCCGCCAGACAGGGTGCGACAGCCAATCGCGCCGCCAACCGCGGTGCCGACTGGCACCGTCAGACAGACGTCGACCCGTAGCTGCTCAGGGTCGGTGCTGTCCGGGTGGCCGCCGAAAACGGTCAGCGCTTCCGACTGCGGAAAATTGACCAGCCCGCGCGGCGCGGCCCAGGTTAGCAAGCGGCCGAACAGTCGCTCAAACAGTTCCACATCTTGGTGATAACGACCGAAGTGACGGATATAGGCGACATTGCGTTCCACCAGCGTCTCGACCGTTACGTTCAGGGTTTGGCCATTTTGCATTTCGATTCTCCAAGCAAGGGGTTGGCTTGCCGGAGCACGATAGAGTTGCCGGATCATCGGCGCTTTGCCCGGCTTGCCGAGCAGTTTGCCAATCTTGCGATCGGCATCCGCTTGCAAACGCCAGGCGCCGGCCGTGGTCGCAAACTCCTGCCGAAAGGCCCGGGCAAACGTTGCCGGGCTGGAGAAACCACAGTCGTAGGCGATGCTGGTCACCGATCGTTCCGGCTGATTGCGCAGCAGAAAACAGGCCCGCGCCAGCCGTGTCCGGGCGATGAACTGGCTCAGCGTTTCTCCGGTCATCGCCTTGAAAATGCGGTGAAAATAAAACGGCGAAAAATGCGCGACAGCGGCGAGCGTTGGCAACGACAAATCGCCATCGAGATGGGCCGCAACATAATCGATGACCCGGTTTACCCGAGCCAGATATTCCGCCCGATGCGGATTGGCCAAATCGGAATCCATGCCGAGATCCAGCGGTGCAGGGAGGTCGGCACGATAACGGCAGTTTCGGGTGCTGTACAGCACGCCGCCCGTTTCAACGAACGCGGCGCAAGGCATGCCGAGCGTTGATCACAGGCTGCCGCCGTAGCTATTGAATCCGTTGCCACAGCCACGCTTTCGGCAGACGTTGCCGGCTTACTGTGCGCTGCCGCTGAGCCAGGCTTTGCGCAGCAGGCGGCCGCACTGCACCGAGGTGAAATAGGCTCTGCCGCTCGGGTCGGAACCACCAACTTGGCTGCTGTCGCGTCGGGCGATGACGCCGTACCAGGTTTTGCTGGCGTCAATCCAGGGATAGAAACCAAAGGCGCCGGCACTGCTGAAGGCGCCGTCGCCAACCGTCGGATCATCCTCCACCCAATGGCCGAGTGAATAATGCCAGGCCTCATCGCTGATATCGTTCTCGCCAAGTCCCGGTTCCGATTGATTGACCGGGCTGTAAAGGGCGCTCGGGCAGTCGCTGGAGTTGGTGTGCGTGCAAACGCTGTTGCGGCCCAGGTAATCATGCATGCGCAGCTGACCAGACAAAATTTTGCGCAGAAACCGGCTGTAGTTTTCTGCCGTCATCACGGCGCCACCGGCCAGCTGCGGATCGGAATAAAACACGCTGATATCAAGCCCAAGCTGGCTTTGCATTTCCGCCGCCAACTTGGGTTGCTCGGTCGTGGCATTGTCGAAGGTGTTGCCAAGGCCAAGCGAGTTTGTCGCATAGGCCTGAAAATGACCGCCGTTATAGAAAAAGTGACCGATATCCGCTGCGGTGGCATCGTCGTTGTGACCGCCGATATGGGCGGCGGTAAAACAATCTCCAACGCTGTGGCTCAGCGTGCAACTGCCGGACGACAGGCTGTGATAAGCGCTGGTGAAATTCAGATAGGTCAGCTCATCGGCCGACAGCGGATGCTCGGGCGTAACCGCCTGCTTTTCCAGCACATAGGCACCGAACAACCATTTTGATGCTGAAGCAATCGACATCAGGGTGCTTGCCGTTGGTGCTGCCGCCGACCCATCGCCACCGCTACCACTGGCCAAACTGTTGTTCTGATCGCCGATCTCCCAATAAAACGGCGTGATCGACGTGCACGCGACATTGTGCTGAACGGTCTCAATCGCCGCTTGCTGACGCTGCTGCACGCTGGGTTCGGTCGGTGGCGGATTGCTGTCGCCATCATCACCGCCACCGCTACCACCACCACATCCCGCCACGCTGGCCAGGCTGGCAAGCACATAAGCCGCCACCAGCCATCGCCGGGTGCTTGTCCGTTGTGAGTCGTGATGCATGAAACGCTCCTTGCGGTATGAACCGCTGCGCTTGGCGCGGGTCGGCATGGTTAATCGGAATCTGGCGGTATTGGACCTGATGCCAGCCGGCCGGTTTAGGCTGGGTGAGGATTTAACGTGGTTTTCGTGATTTGGTGCACCGGCATTCGGAATTTTTTTGGCGATTGATCCGAGCGCGGCCGAGTCTGTGGGCTTTCGCGGAAATTGCTTTTGTCGCGTTGGCTTGATCAATTACCAGTCGTTGCTGGTGCGGTTACCTTCCCCCTCCCCTGTAAAGGGGAGGGATGGGGCGGGGTAGTTGCCGCGCCGAGCTGTTCGGCTATTCCGAATTTCTGTAATCGGTCAGAGTCGCCGGGTCTCGCCCCGGCGGGCGAGTTACTTTCTCTTGCTCGTGCAAGAGAAAGTAACCAAAGAGAACACGCCCCACGCGCCAGAATCGGATTGGTTGCTTCGGAGACTCCGCCCGTCGCTTCGGCGTTATCGGCTTCGGGCACGCATTGATGCGGCGTCCTGCCTTATCAATGCTGCGCAAGCCGTCCTGGCTTGCGCACCCGGCCGCTAACGCCGAATCGCCGGTTGGCGCGAATGGGGGCCCCGGGTTCTAGCTGGGGTTGGTTGCTTCGGCATTTCTTTCTTGGTCTGTCATCCCCGCGTACGACTGCATGGATGCAGGAGGTAGAGCAACGCAGGAGCAGTTGCCGAAGCGGGGACCCAGTGTCTTTCCATGTTTCAAAGTCCCTGGGTTCCCGCCTTCGCGGGAACGACAGGTTGTTTTCGTTTTTTTTGCGCGCAGCGTGCCTTTGACTTTCCCGCCGTCTGACGAGCCGAGCAACGTAATGGAAGCTGGGTTAACAGCCCGCAGCGCAGCGAAGGGGCGAGGCACGACGCCGAAGCCTTTTCAGACTGCACAGGGATGTGCTGTCTGAAAAGCCCCAGCTGGAATGGCGTAGCGCAGGGAACCGCTAAAACAGCATCACCGTTTTAGCGGCGAGGAATACAGGCAATGTGCTTTGCCTACTTTCGTGCGCCACGAAAGTAGGTCGCCCGCCGGGGCGAGACCCGGCAGCGATCTTGAATTTCGAGATCCCCCAGTAAATGTTTGCGCTAAAATCCATTAGCGATGCTAAGTGCCGCAAGACGCTCTCCGGTTCACAGATATCTGAGGAGTTGCAGATGAATGATACAAGCAGAAGTTTCCCGGAGAATCTGGCTCGCATGCATGAACATGAAGAGCGGGTTAGATTTGCTTCGATCGAGAAGATTCTATCCAAGGGTGATTTTTGCGATCATGTTGACGCTATACATGATTCTCTTGATCATCTCTTTTTGCTGCTGCAGGAGGATTTTCCAGCTGGCAGCGAACAACATACACTTCAGCTGCTGGCAATTCGAGTGTTCAATTCGGGGGCATCTTCGCTGAAGCTTGGATTATCGGGGTACTTCCAAGCGGGATTTCAGCTGATCAGGGACATGTTAGAAATCGTTAACTTGCTTGACTACTTTTCTTTGTTCCCAGACAAAATTGTCCACTGGCGGTCTGCTGACGCGACCGTTATTAAGAACGAGTACGCCCCGGTAGTAATCAGGAGAGCTCTCGAGCAGAACCAAAGGTTTAGTAATCAAAGACGAGATAAACCATATAGATTACTCTCTGAGTATGCTAATCACCCAACATATAAAGGCTTTCTATTAGTTTCGCCAAACAACTCTCCGAGGCTCGGGCCAATTGAAGACGAGGGGTTGCTCAATGCATTCTTGGAGGAGTTGGCGATGCATTTGGTGCATTGCACGCTCGCAGCGAGCGGCATGATTGAATGCCATGACATCGATCGATTAAAAGCGGGCTTGATCTACGTAGATAGACTCCGTGCTTATTATGAAAAGCATATCAGGGGTCCGAGTGGGGCTCGCACAAGTTAGATTTGATGTTGTCCGAGTCGATGACCATAAAGCTTACCCCCGCCTATCAATCTTCCTCGCCAACATCACCGCCGTCGTCGTCTGCTTAACCCCCTCAATCGCCCCAATCTCATCCAACACTTGGTCCAGCCGCTCCGGCGATTCGGCCCGCAACAACAACATGTAATCCCAAATTCCGCTGACCGCTGACAACTCTTCAATCTCCGGAAAACGTCCCAGGCGCTTCACCACCGCCGGACCGACTTTCGGTTCCACCTGCAGCGCGCAGTACGCCCGCAGGCCTTTTTCTTCACCGGGTTTGCCGAGGCGCACGCCATAACCGCCGATGACGCCGGTTTTTTCCAAACGGGCAATGCGGGCGACCACGGTGGTGCGGGCGACACCAAGTTTGCGGGCGAGGGTGGCGGTGGCTTCGCGGGCGTTGGCTTGCAGCAGGGTGAGGAGTTGGCGGTCGAGATCGTCGAGTGGATCCATGGGGTTCATTCGCGTAGTGAGTTGGGTTTGTGCTGAGAGGGGGAGGCTTCCGGCTGAGTCCATGCCTGAATCAGGCGCATCTCGCCGAAACAACCAGCAATATCGTCATTCCGACGAGTCTAGCCTGCTTTTCGTCGTAATGCTCGCTGTATTCCGACGAAGCTGCTGCGCAGAATTTGCCCCGTCTATCGCCCCCACTTTTCCGGTCTGGGCCTACGCTTCAGACCCGGGTCAGGGCGCACTCGCTTTTCACGAATACGACGGAGGGATAACACCATGGCAGCTAACGATTTCAAACGGATTCTGGTACTCGGCGGCGGCAAGATCGGCATTGCCATCACCACCATGCTGGCCTCGACTGGCGACTACGAAGTGACCGTCGGTGACATGCGTCCGGTCGATTTTGGTATCCCGGGCGTCAAGAGCGTGATCGTCGATGCTGGTAACGAAGCCTCGCTGGCCGCAGCCCTGAAGAACGCCGATGCGGTGCTGAACGCGCTGCCGTTCTTCGCCGCCAAGAACGTCGCCAAGGTCGCTGCCGAGTGCAAGGTGCACTACTTCGACCTGACCGAAGACGTGGCCGCCACCAATGCCATCAAGGACATCGCCAAGACCGCCGAAACCGCGCTGATGCCGCAATGCGGTTTGGCCCCGGGTTTCATCGGTATTGCCGGTTTTGACCTGGCCAGCAAGTTCGACAAGCTGCAGGACGTGAAAATGCGCGTCGGTGCGCTGACCCGCTACCCGACCAACACCCTGAAGTACAACCTGACCTGGTCGACTGATGGCCTGATCAACGAGTACTGCGAGCCGTGCGATGCCATCGTCAATGGCGAGTTCATGAAGGTGCAGCCGCTGGAAGGTCTGGAAACCCTGCTGATCGACGGCGACGAATACGAAGCCTTCAACACCTCGGGCGGCCTCGGCACGCTGTGCGAAACGCTGGAAGGCAAGGTCCGCAACCTTGACTACAAAACCATGCGCTTCCCGGGTCACAACAGCATTCTGCGCCTGCTGATCAACGATCTGCGCATGATCGACAAGCGCGACACGCTGAAAGAAATCTTCGAACACTCGATGCCGTACACCAGCCAGGACATGGTCGTGGTGTTCGTCTCGGTGACTGGCTGGAAAGACGGCAAGTACCAGCAACAGACCTTCGCGACCCGCATTTTCCCGAAAGTCATCGCCGGCCTGAACATGACCGCCATCCAGCTGACCACCGCGGCCGGCATCGTTACCGCAATGGAGCTGATGCGCGCCGGCAAGCTGCCGCGCAAGGGCTTCGTGGCCCAGGAAGCGGTCAAGCTGGACGAGTTCCTGGCCAACCGCTTTGGCGGTCTGTACACGGCTTAAGGTATTCCCCGAGCGCGGCTTCACCCTCTCCCCGGCCCTCCCCCGTCAAGGGGGAGGGTTAGGGAGAGGGGGAAAGCCCCTAGCCGCAACCAGCTGGCAGGGCTGGTCAAATCCTGAGCATTCCGATATATTGCAATGCAGCAAACTGGTCGGACCGTGTTTTGCCCCAAGGTAAAGCGCCCGGCCATTTTTATGTCACTCCGGAACCGGTAGCGAGGCAGTCATGAGCAGCAACGTGCAGCAGTTGGTGTCGTCGGTGTTGGGCGCAGAGCGCGCGGTCTGGCTGTTCAACGCCATGGAAGTCGAAGCCCGCCTGCTCGGCAGCAGCGACAACGTCACCCGTGCCGAACTCGCCCAAGCCATGAACATGGCGCTGTTCTCGGATCTGTTGAAGCGGGTGCCGGAAGGCGCTCAGTACGTTGATGAAGCGATCCGCATCGGCCGCAAGATCAACTTCGATCACGGCGCGCTGCGCACTGTTGTCGCCAATCCTGTTTATGGAAACATGGGTGCCCTGCCGGTCGGTCATCTCGCCTTTGATCGCATCCTGAAGCCGCTCGGTTTTGTCATCGGCGGTCTGTATCCGCTGCCGCGTTTGAAAATGACCGGCCACGTGTACACCCACAGCGAATTGCCGGCCGATATCGCCCAGTTCTTCGTCTCCGAATTGCATGTCGATCAATTCTCCCCGGCGTTCCAGCAAGCCGTTGCCAACGTTGTTGGCAACTCGCGCGACCCGCTGATGGCGGACAGCAAAGCGTTGCTCGGCAAACTCAGCGAGCAGAAAGCGCTGACCATGGCTGAAGCATTGAAGTTGCTGCCGAACATCGTCGAGTGCTTTGCCCGCCAGCACGGCGAAGTGACCCGCGCCGATTACGACGTGCTGCTGAAAGAATCGGCCGAGATGGCCTGGATCAGCACCGAAGGCAATGCCTACAACCACGTTACCGATCGGGTCAGCGATGTGTTTGAACTGACCAAGGAACAGAAAGCGCTGGGCCGTTCGATCAAGGAAGCGGTGGAAGTGTCGGCCAATGGCCGCGTCCGTCAGACGGCGTTCAAAGCGGCGCAAGTCGAGCGCCGGATGGTCGATGCCGATGGTCGGGTCGCCACCTACACGGTGCCGGGTTCGTTCTACGAATTCATCAGCCGCGACAAATACCTGGATGAAGTCTCAGGTGAGTGGAAACTGGACCTGACCTTTGATTCCAGCAATGCCACCGGCATTTTCAAAATGACTGATGCGGCGAAAGTGGCGTAAGTCCCTCTCAAGATCCAAAAACAAAACCCCGCCTAAGCGGGGTTTTGTTTTTGGGCTAACCCGTTGTATCAGCTACTTGCGCACGGCCTCAGCTACCGATCTCTGCCAAAGAATGTGGTGGCCGTTATCTTCATTGCGAAAGGGTTCTAGAGCCGAAAGATCGAGCTGCCAGCGTCGGAACAAAACCAGCAAGCTGATGACTTCTTCTGCTGAAGGTGTATGTTTGAATTCCATGTGCAGTAGCCGATGCTGACCGCGAATCTGAGAAATTACCTCAATTCGACGTAGCCAAGAGAAGAAGGTCTCCTCGTCATCAGGCGAGAAAAATACCGGCCCTACAACACTCAGTTCCAGTTGCATTTTTATTTCGCACCTTTCGGCATCCGAAAATAAATCACCCGTGTTTCACCCTTGCCATTGCTTAGTCGAACCTCGTCATATTGCACGCCATTGCTTTCGCGCAGGGACTGGCCTTGTTTTTTCCAGTCGCGGTAATTCAGCCACAGCCATTCCTGCTGCTTTTGACTGAACGCAATGGGATTGTTGATGTCGCTGAATTGAATGGCCGTGGCGTAATCGTGACCGGCGCCGGTAAAGGGCGTGACGGTCTTGTTGCGTTCGTCAGTCGAGCGTTCGCCAGCGGCGCGGTCGGTTGCCGGGGCCGGCGTATTGGCGGGGCCCGGTGATGCATTTTTGCTGGCGCAGCCAGCGAGTACGAGAACCGTCAACACAAGCACCGTCAACACATGCAAGAACCAGAACGGCATTTTCATGGTGTCGCGCTCCTCGTCTGATGGATTCAGGCGGCTTCGTACGGTTCCATCCGGATGTCTTCGACGGTGGTGCCGCGCATCCGCACCAGGCCCTTGTAGCGACGGGCGCCGTTCGGCGTGAATTCAAACTGGTAAATGCGGACGAATGTCGAGCCGCCGCCGTGGCTGCGACCAAAACCGATATGGATGCGCTCGACGGTGTCGTCGATCAGGGTCAGGCCAAATTTCTCGCATTCGCGCTTGGCCGCCTGCCGGGCATTTTCCCGCGCCTGCATGCTGTGCCACCAAAACGCGGCAATGGCGCCAATCAAAACAAAGAACAACAAACGCTTCATCAAAGTCTTCCGTCAATTCGTGGGGTCATTCACGACGTCGCTGCCAGCGCCGCCTGAGTTTTCCGTGGCAGTTTGGCTCGCACCAACCGATACGACTGTTCGATCATGTTCAATACATCGGCCTGACTCAAAGTGCAGGCCGGCTCCAGACTGACCCAGTGATGCTTGGCCAGATAGGGCGCCGGAATGATGCCGGGTTGATCGGTCCATTCCAGAAATCGCTCCGGCGAAACTTTTACCGATATCCGCAATGCATTTCGCGCGGCGGATTCCGCTTCGGCGTTTATCTCGGTATCAGAGGTCAGGCAACAGAACATCTTGTTGGCGACCGAGTACACCAACACGCTGCCCCACTTGATATCGCTGCTGACACCCGGCAGCTGCAGTGCCAGCTGCGCGATCGCGGTGCGCAGGCGGGTGTTGGCGGTCTGGTTCATCGGTCGGGTCATGCTGCGCTCATTCTGCCCAGCATGCTGGGGATGCGGGCACGGTAATGCAAGCCTCCGGTGCCGGCAAATCAGCGGCTGGCCGGCAAATGTCGGCCAACAAAAAAGGCAGCCGAAGCTGCCTTTTGACCAAGCCGAGGTAGCTGGTTATTTGTCGCGGTCGTAGGTGCCGACCGAGACTTTTTCAACACCGGCTTCGCGCGCGGCATCGACCACGCTGATCAGGATGTCGGTGTCGCTGTCTTTGTGGGCCTGAACGATAACCGAGGCATCCGGCGATTCAGCCAGTGTCTTTTCGACGTGGGCGCGAATGGCGCGGATATCGACTTCGCGCTCATCGACAACGACCTGACCGGCGCTGTTGATGGTAATTAGCACGTTGGCCTTGGCCTTGGTGGTCGACGCGGACTTACCGGACGGCCGCTGGATGTCCATGCCCGCTTCTTTGACGAACGAGGTCGTCACAATGAAGAAAATAAGCATGATGAACACGATGTCGAGCATCGGGGTCATGTCGATTTCGGCGTCTTCTGCGGCACCACCGTGTTTCTTGCGCATGGCGAATCTCGTTATCTGGGTATAGAGCAAACCGGCCCGGCCGACAGACCGGGGCAGGCACTATAGCCGACGGCCGGGGAGCGATCCAGATCGGCTTCCCGGTGAATTTTGCCGCTCGCCGTCGAGGCTGGCGCGGGCTTTCGGCCCGCGCGTCGCCCGGTTCCGGTCAGGCCAGTTGCGCTGATATCGCGCATCCCGCGGCGGTGACATCGCCGCAACATCGCTACCGCGTTGCTGCAAAGTCGCTACAACATCGCCACGACGCGGCCATGACGACCGCCCGCGTCACCGATTTACTGTGGGACTCGCCGGTACCCTCAGACGAGCATCAGGCTTTCCTGCACCACGCCGGTAATCGCGCCGTCACGGGCCGGGTCGAGGCTGCGCTCGATCAGCTGCAGCTGGCCGTCGGCGCGGATGCTGAGCAGGCTGGTGGCGCGGGTGCCGTAGTGCGCGCCGGTGATCAGCAGCGGTGACAGCCAGCGTTCGCGCTCCAGCCCGATGCCGGTGTCGGGCAGCTCGGCATCGGCGGCGGGTTGCCGATCGAGCAGGGCATCCAGCCACGATGCGTCCGGCGCCGTGCTAGTCGCCAGCAGTGCCGCCAGCGCCGTTTTGGCCAGCCGGGCTTTTGGCCATGGCGCATTCCAGTCGCCGTTCGATAACGCCCAGATCCCCGCCGGCACCGCCCGCGGCGCAAACCGGTTGCTGCTGTAATGCAGCGCCAGTTCACCCTGCTGCCAGCCGCCGAACAGCAGGTTGAAGCCGCTATACTGCGCGGCCTTTGCCAACCGGGCGGCGTGGGTTTCGGCCTGCAAGCCGGGGTTATCCAGCCAGTCGGTAACGAGCTCGCCACGTGAGCGAGCACTGGCTTCGGGCAGGCCCTCGCGGACATTGGTGACGGCGGCAAAGCGGCCGTGGCGATTGACGCCGAGCCAGCTGCCGCCGGCCAGTTCATCGCGGCCGGCCAGAATCTCGCGGTCCGGCCACCAATGCAGCGGCCGGCTCGGCCGGGCGGTGAATTCGTCGCGATGGGCCAGCACAATCAGCGGGTAATCCGGGTGTTGGTCCCGGGCCAAGACAATCAAGCACACGCGGGCGTCAGCTCCAGACAAAACAGGTGAATCGGTGGCGGGTGGACAGGCGGTGATGGGTTCCGCGTTTTTGCAGTGGCCAGTGTACCTGCTGGTTGGCGCGCTTTCAGGCTGGCTGGCTGGCCTGCTCGGCATTGGCGGCGGCCTGATTCTGGTGCCGGCGTTGTTGCTGTTGTTGCCGCTGGCGGGCGTCAGCGCGGACGCCCTGATGCCGATGGCCATCGGCAGCTCACTGGCCGCGATTGTGCTGACCGCGGTTGCCTCAACCCGCGCTCATGCCAGCCGCGGCGCCGTGCAATGGCCGCTGTTCTGGCGGCTGGCACCGACCGTGGCGCTGACCGCATCCGGCGCCGGCTGGCTGGCGGCGCGGCTCGGTTCGCAGCTGCTGACGCTGATTTTCGCCGGTTTTGTCCTGGCGCTTGCCGTGCGTACAGCGCTGACCGGCATCACTACCGGCACCCGCCAGCGACCGGGTCGTGCGGTCTGGGCCGGGTTCGGCGCGGTGATCGGCAGCCTGTCCGGGCTGGTTGGCATTGGCGGTGGCTCGCTGACGGTGCCGCTGCTGCTGCATTTCGGCGTGCCGATCACCGAGGCGGTGGCGACCTCGGCGGCGGTCGGCTTGCCGATCGCGCTGTTCGGCACGCTCGGCTATGTCGCGGCTGGTTGGTCACTGCCGCTGCCTGTTGGCGCGACCGGCTTTGTATACTGGCCCGCCGTGCTGGCCATCACCGCGGCGTCATGGTTCAGCGCGCCGATCGGTGCCAAACTGGCGCACCGCTGGCCGGCGGCGCGGCTGCGCAAGTTGTTTGCGCTGTTTCTGGCCATTGTCGGGCTGCGCCTGGCAGTGCGGGCGTTGACCGGGCATTGACTCGGTCACCTCGCTGCACCGGTAACCCGCGTGCGCTGATCGGGCATTCATCTCGATCGATCGGTTACAGCAAGAACAAACGAATTCAGTAAAACCAAACGATTTTGCCGCACAGAACGAAAAGGACGCACGATGGATTTTCCGGCTATTGATCCGGTGATTTTTTCAATTGGCCCGGTGGCGCTGCGCTGGTACGGTTTGATGTACCTGCTCGGTTTTCTGGCGGCCTGGTGGCTTGGCAACCATCGCGCGCGAAAACCGGGCAGCGGTTGGACCGGCGAACAGGTCAGCGACTTTTTGTTCTACGGTTTTCTCGGGGTCGTGCTCGGTGGCCGGCTTGGCTATGTGTTCTTCTATCAATTCGGCCTGTTCCTCGACAACCCGCTGTACCTGTTCCGGATCTGGGAAGGCGGCATGTCTTTCCACGGCGGTTTGCTCGGCGTGCTGGTGGCTTTTATTTGGTATGCCAAAGCGAACAAGCGCGCCGTGTTTGATGTTGCGGATTTCTTTGCCCCGTTGGTGCCGCCCGGTTTGTTCTTTGGTCGCATCGGCAATTTCATCAACGCCGAATTGTGGGGCCGCGAAGCCGGTCCGGATGTGCCGTGGGCGTTCCGTTTTCCGACTGATTCGCTGCACTTGTTGCGGCATCCGTCGCAACTCTATGAAGCCCTGCTGGAAGGCTTGTTGTTGTTTCTGATTCTGTGGTTTTTTTCCCGCCAGTCGCGGCCGCGGATGGCGGTCAGCGGCCTGTTCGCTGCCGGTTACGGCGTGTTCCGTTTTATCGTCGAATATTTCCGCGAGCCGGATGCGCATCTGGGCCTGCAGGCACTCGGGCTGTCGCGTGGCCAATGGTTGTGCGTGCCATTGATCGCCACCGGTGTCGTGCTGCTGGTGCTGGCTTACCGGCGTGGTAATGCGGCGCCGGCGCTGGCGAAGTAACGAGATAGAATTGAACGGGGTTTCGGCGCGCTGTGCTCATCGCGCCGCTAGAGTTGAGAAGGGCGATGCAAAATTATTTGAATCTGGTTCGCGATGTGCTGGAAAACGGTGCCATCAAAACCGACCGTACTGGCACCGGCACCCGTTCGTTGTTCGGTGCGCAAATGCGCTTCAATCTGCGCGAAGGGTTTCCGCTGGTGACCACCAAGAAGCTGCACCTGCGCTCGATCATTCATGAGCTGCTGTGGTTCCTCAATGGCGACACCAATATCAAGTACCTGAAGGACAACAACGTCAGCATCTGGGATGAATGGGCGGATGCCAATGGCGATCTGGGGCCGGTTTACGGCTACCAGTGGCGCAGCTGGCCGGCGCCGGATGGCCGCCATATCGACCAGATTTCACAAGTGCTGGAGCAGATCCGCAAGACGCCGGATTCGCGTCGGCTGATCGTCAGTGCCTGGAACGTCGCCGATCTGGACAAGATGGCGCTGCAACCTTGTCACACGATGTTCCAGTTCTACGTCGCCAACGGCGCGCTCAGTTGCCAACTGTATCAGCGCTCGGCCGATATTTTTCTCGGCGTGCCGTTCAATATTGCTTCGTATGCGCTGCTCACGCACATGGTGGCCGAGCAATGCGATTTGCAGGTCGGTGATTTTGTCTGGACCGGTGGCGATGTCCACCTGTATAGCAATCATGTCGAGCAGGCCAAGGAGCAGCTGAGCCGCAAACCGCTACCTCCACCGCGGCTGCAGATCGTCCGCAAACCGGCCGATTTGTTCTCGTACCGGTTCGAGGATTTCCAGATTCTGGATTACCAATCCCACCCGGCGATCAAAGCGCCGGTCGCGGTCTGAGCACCAACATGAAACGACTCGGCGTGGTACTACTGACCAGTGGCTTGCTCTGGTTCGGCAGTGCTGCCCGAGCCATCGACAGCGTCGCACCCACTACTGCCGATCGGCCCAAAATTGAAGCCGCGCTACCAAAGGCCAGCGGTCTCGAACGCGCCGAATTGCTCTATCAACTGACCGAGCTGGATCGCAGCTCGGAGCCACAGGCCGCGCTTGATACGGCGCGCGAAGCGCTGGCGCTGCTGCAGCGGCAAACCGAATTTCGCAGTCGTGAGCTGAACAGTCTGCTGCAGGCCAATCTGGCCTGGTCCTATTCGATGCTCGGTGATTACGCCCGTGCCCAGCGCGAAGCCGAGCGCGGTCTCATGCTGGCCCGCGAGCTCGGCAGCCAGCGAGCGGAAGCGCGCAACCTGAATACGCTTGGCGTGATCAGCCGCAATCTCGGCGATGCCGAAGGCGCCTTGAATTACTTTCAACAAACCTTGGTACTCGAAGATGCGCTCGGCAACCTGAGCCGGAAAACCTCGACGCTGAACAATCTGGGCGTGTTGTTCCTCAATCTCAAACGGCTCGAAGATGCCTTTGCCATGCTGCGGCAAGCCGAGCAGCTGGCGCGCAGTATCGGTGATGAAAAACTGCAGGCCTATTCCTGCAGCAATCTGTCAGAAGCGTATATCCGCGCCGGCGAGTTCCAGCTGGCACTGGATTGGGCGCAGCGCGCGGCTGCCATCCCCAGTCAGCAGCAGCAGCCGTATGTGCAGGCCCATATTCAGCACAATCGCGGCCTGGCCTTGAGTGGTTTGAAACAGTCGAGTGCGGCGCGCGCCGCGTTTGCACAGGCTCTTGCCTTGCGGGATCAGATTGGCGACGAAGCCGGTGAAGCCAATACCCGCAGCGAGCTGGCGCGGCTGGCCATGCAGCAAGGTGATTTTCGCGAAGCCAATCAACAAATGGCGCAGGCCGAAGCGATCAGCAAACGCATCGGCAATCGCACCCAGCTTCAAGAAGTGCTGGAAACCAAGACTCAGCTACTCGAAGCGCAAGGCGATTTGCGCGGCGCACTCACGGCCAGTCGTGAGCGCGAGCAATTGGCCCGGGATATTTTTTCCGAGCGAGCCGCGCTGCGGATCGGCCAGTTCGAGAGTCGGCAATCCTTGGCTCAGCGGGAAAACCAGATCGCGCTGCTGACCCGCGAAAACGAGATTCAGCAATTGCAGGTGCGTCAGCAGCAATTGACGATCTGGTCCGGCTCGCTGGCGGCGCTGCTGTTGCTGGTAATCGGTTTGCTGATTTTCTTTCGCCTGCGCCATCGCCGGCAGACCGCCGAAGCGGCCGCCGCCAGTCGCAGCCGTTTCCTGGCCCAGATGAGTCATGAAATCCGCACCCCGATGACCGGCATCATCGGCGTCAGCGAGTTGCTGCAGGACACGCCGTTGAACGGCGAGCAGCGCGAACTGTTGCAGACGATACGGCAGAGCGGTGAAGCGCTGCTCGGGCTGGTCAATGACATTCTGGATCTGTCCAAACTCGATGCCGGCCGCTTGCAGCTGCATGAGCAGACCTTCGATTTGCGCCAATTGCTCGAATCGGTGCTCGATGTGTTTGCGCTGCAAGCCGAACAGAAACAACTGACGCTGCTGTACGAGCTGCCGTTGACGGCGCCGGTGCGGGTTCATGGCGACCCGCTGCGGCTGCGGCAAATTCTGCTGAACCTGCTTGGCAATGCCATCAAATTTACCGAGCAGGGTTCGGTCACCTTGCACGCCAGATGGCGAGGTGAAGCTGGCGCCCGGCAGACGCTGGAGCTCGTTGTCGAGGACACCGGCATCGGTATTGCGCCGGAGCAGCAGGCGCAAATGTTCGAGCCGTTTGCCCAAGGCGTTGCCGATGCCCGGGCGCTGGTCGGCACCGGTTTGGGTTTGACCATCAGTCGCCAGTTGGCTCGTCTGATGGGCGGAGAAATCAGTCTGGAGAGTACGATCGGCAAAGGTTCGCGCTTCATCGTGCAGATTCAGTTGAGCGTGCTGGAGACCGCGCCAGCAGCGATCGCGGCGCTGCCGGTTCCGGCCGTATTTGGTTATCAATTGCCGGCGGAGTTGCACCAGCAGTTGCAGCAGTTGCTGGCACAGGCCGGCGTGCGTTACGTCGAAGTGGGCAGCGTCGGCCCGGCGTCGCTCATTGCCGCGCGCCCGGCGCTGCTATTGTTGCCGGCCAGCAGTGATGCCGCCACCCGATTGACCAGCCTGAAACAGCAGCTGCCCGGTTGTCGCATTTTGTTGCTGGCCGGTCCGCAGGCGCGCAAACAACTGCGTGATCGGCAATTGCAGGCCGATGGCATCGTGCCGTTGCCGCTGCGGCCGGCCGAATTGTTTTCGAGTTTGCTGCCGCCGGCTGTGCTGCCGGAGCCGACGTTGGCGGCGGCTCCGTTACCTTCCGTCAACACCGTTTCGCCGCTCGCCAGTCACGGGCAGCGGCAAGTGCTGATCGTCGATGACAACGACATCAATCGCCGGGTCGCGCAGAAGTTGCTTGAGCGTTTTGCCTTTCAGGTGACGTCGCTGGACGGTGGTCGCGCGGCGGCCGCCTTGCTGCAACAGCGGCGCTTTGATGCCGTGTTCATGGATTGCCAGATGCCGGACATGGATGGCTTTGATGCGACCCGCGCGATCCGCGAACACGAACAGAATGGCGAGCACCAATTGATCATCGCGATGACCGCGCACGCCTTGAAAGGCGACCGCGAGCAATGCCTGGCTGCCGGCATGGATGACTACCTGACCAAGCCGGTCAAACTGGATGCCTTGGCGGAAGTGTTGAAGCGTTGGAATTTGCTGACGGCGAGCGTTCAGGAAGCCTGATCGCCGAGTAGTTCCTGCACCAGCCATTGCCGCAATTGTCCGCCATGCATGGCGCCGGCTTGCCGGGCAATTTCCTGACCGCCGTGAAAGATCATCAGGGTCGGAATGCTGCGAATGGCGAATTGGGCGGCCAGTTGCGGCTCCGCTTCGGTGTTCACTTTGACGAAGCGGATGTTCGGTTCCAGATTGCGGGCGGCATCAGTAAAAATCGGCGCAAAGGCCTTGCACGGGCCGCACCACGGTGCCCAGAAATCGACGACCACCGGCAGATCGGTATTGCGCAGTATGGTCGCCAGCGTGCTGGTCGTGGCTTCCACCGGTTTGCCCTGAAACAGCGGCGCCTTGCACTGACCGCATAGCGGCTGTTGTGCCAAGCGCTCGGCCGCAATGCGATTGCCGGTTTGACAGCTGGGGCAGGTCAGGTGAGCGAGATCGGTCATGATGGTTTGCCATGGCGCATGGCCAGTACCCCGGCCGAATAAGGATTGCCAATTAAATGGGGTGCGTTAACCCGTTTGCAAGTCCGCGCTGCATATGTACCTTTTGCCTTGCAGTCGTCGTCAGGCACGTTGATCACAGCAACAGGATTCGGTGCAGGTAATGTCCACCCTGAAATTTTCCGTCCACTCACTTTCAATCAGGAGGAACGCAACATGAAAACCGCATGGATTGCCCCGTTGCTGATGTTGGCCGTGTTTGGCCCGGTGCGCGCGGCCGAGTTGCCGGCGCTTGACATGAAATCCGTTCAGGAAATCAGCCCTGAACTGGTGACCGGTAGCCAACCCAGTCGGGCAGATATGGAAAAGCTGAAAGCGGCCGGCGTCAGCACGATCATCAATTTGCGCGGTGCCGGTGAAGACGCCGGTTTTGATGAAGCGGCCAGCGCACGCGAGCTCGGTTTGAATTACGTGACCATTCCGATTGCTGGCGCTGACGATGTTACCGTTGGCAACGCGGCCAAACTCGATAGCGCGATGCGAAAGGCCGACGGCAAAACCCTGGTGCACTGCGCCAGTGGTAATCGCGCCGGTGCCTTGCTGGCCTTACGGGCCGCTGCCAGCGGCCAGAGTGTCGACGACGCCATCGAGTTCGGCAAAAGTGCCGGCATGACGTCGCTGGAAAAAGTGGTGCGCGAGCGATTGAGCACGCCGACGACGCAGCACTGATTGACTGCAATCGCCATGACCGCTGCGGCCGGTCATGGCGAGCTTGCTGTGTTTTTGCGGCCGTGTTCGTGTAGCTGTGTTCGTGTGGCTATGTTCTTGTCGCCGGGCTCATGCCAGAGGTCGCCCGGTATCGTTCGCAGCACAACCCACCAAATGACCGTGACAGCAGCTGCCGGCACGGCAGGCGATAGTGCTGTTTCAGCGCGCCTCGCCGATCATCGTGATCAATTTCTGTTGTACTTCTTCGGCAACGCCGAACATCTCCGGGGCATTGCTGAACATCGCCAGCAGGGCGGTCGGCATAATCATGCCGATATGGGTGCCCTTTTCATCGCCATATACCGCGACCCGACACGGCAGCACGGCTGCCATGCCCATGTCGGCGCTCAGCACTTCTTTTGCCTTGTGCGGATTGCAGACATCAAGCACCCGGCAGGCGTTTGGCAGCTCAACGCCCTTGTTGCGCATCGTTGCCTGCAGATCGTGCTGATGGATCACGCCAAAGCCGTGGCGTTGCACGGACGCAGTCAAATCCGCTACTGCCTGCTCGACGCTTTTCTTGCTGTCGACAACGTAACGCATGGTCAGACTCCCGGTTGCACGCCAAGCTTGCGCAAAATGGTTTCCAGCAGGCACCACTTGGTGAACGCGCTCTGCAACAAGTTGAGGCCGACAAAGGCGGTGAACAGCAGCCAATAGGACGAGACAAACAACGGGCTCTGCTCGACGCCAAGCGCCAGCGACAACAAGACAAAGAAGCCGGCGAACATCCGCACCATTTGCCAGGATTTCATGATTGCACTCCTCTCAATAACGCCAACTCACCAGAAAAACGATTTACCAAAAACGATCCATAAAAAAGCACTTACCAAAAACCCGTACTGCTGAAACCAGGTTCCGTCACAGCTTCAGCTCGCCACGCCAGCCTGCAAATGCCGGCGGCGGAACACGATGAAGTACAGCAAGGGGATGACCACCAGGGTCAGCACGGTGGAAACCATGACGCCGAAAATCAGCGAGATGGCAAGACCGTTGAAAATCGGATCATCAAGAATGAAGAAGGCGCCGAGCATTGCCGCCAATCCGGTCAGAATGATCGGCTGGGCGCGGGTCGCGGCCGACTGCACGATCGCATCCTTGAACGGCAGCCCTTGCTTGATCTGCAGTTCAATGAAGTCGACCAGCAGGATTGAATTGCGCACGATGATGCCGGCCAGCGCGATCATGCCGATCATCGAGGTGGCAGTGAATTGCGCACCGAGCAGGGCATGGCCGGGCATTACCCCGATAATCGTCAAAGGGATCGGCGCCATGATGATCAGCGGCGTGATGTAGGAACGAAATTCGGCCACCACCAGCAGATAGATCAGCAGCAGGCCGACCGCGTAGGCAGCGCCCATGTCACGAAATGTTTCATAGGTAATTTGCCATTCGCCATCCCATTTGATGGCGTATCCGGTCCAGGCCTGCGGCGGCTGCTTGATGAAGTATTCGCTGAGCCGACCCTGACCCGGAATATTGATTTTGTCGAGCTCGCTGCGGATGCCGAACATGCCGTAGAGCGGACTGTCGTTGTGATCATGCTGGCCGCTTTTGTCACCGACCACGTAGATCACCGGCAAACCATTTTTGTGATAGAGCACCTGTTCGCGTGGCTGGTGTCCGACCCGCAACAGTTCCGACAGCGGCACCTGCTTGCCGGTACTGCTGGTGACGGTCAGCTTCAGTACGTCATCCAGTTGCGATTGATTAGCGCGCGGCAAGGTCAACCGGACCGGCGCCGGATACTTGGCCAGGCCATCGTGCAGATAGGTGACGTCTTCGCCGCTCAGCGCGGTGCGCAGCGTGCTGGCGATTTCCGCTTGCGATACTCCAAGCAGCGCTGCCCGGTTGCGATCGACCTGCAATTGCAGCCGCGTCGTTGGCGCGACCGAACTGTCATCAATGCCGACGATATCGGCATGGCCGGCGAACGCAGCCCGAACCTGTTTGGCAACCTGCAGGCGACCGGCATCGTCCGGTCCGTAAACTTCCGCGACGATCGGCGCCAGCACCGGTGGACCGGGCGGTACTTCGACCAGTTTCAGATCAGCGCCATATTGATCGGCGATTTGCTGCAGCGCCGGCAACAGATGCTGGGCGATGGCGTGACTTTTTTCGTGGCGTTCGCTCTTCGGCAACAGATTGACTTGCAGATCGCCAAGCTCCGGGCTTTGTCGCCAATCGTATTGCCTCACCAGGCCATTAAACGTGATCGGCGCTGACAAGCCGGCATAGGCCTGATAGTCGGTCACTTCCGGCACGGTTTGCAGATAGTCAGCGAGCGCATGCAGCACGGTGGCGGTTTGCTCGACGGGTGCGCCTTCCGGCAGATCGACCATCAGCTGGAATTCGGATTTGTTGTCGAACGGCAGCATTTTCATGACCACCGCCTGCAGTACCGGCAAGGCCAGTGACAGTGCGATCAAGCCGCCGATCAGGGCGAGCAGTTTGCGCCGCGCCCTGCTGCCGGTTTGCTCGGCGAGCAACGGCGTGAAAATCCGCTGGAACAGTCGCAGACTTCTGCTGTCTTGCCGGTTCGCGAGCTCGTTATTTGTAGAATTGGCATGTGAAGAGCCTGTGTGTGCTGAACCCGCATGTGCCAACCAGCGTCGTGCCAGCCACGGCGTCAGCACAAATGCGATCGCCAGTGAAATCAGCATGCCCATCGAGGCGTTGATCGGAATCGGCGCCATGTACGGGCCCATCAATCCGCTGACAAAGGCCATCGGCAGCAGCGCAGCGATCACGGTAAAGGTCGCCAGTATGGTCGGGCCGCCGACTTCATCGACGGCGCGCGGAATGATGGCGGAAAGCGACAGACCCGGGTGCAACTGCTGATGCCGATGAATGTTCTCGACCACGACAATGGCGTCGTCGACCAGAATGCCGATGGAAAAGATCAGCGCGAACAACGACACCCGATTCAGCGTGAAGCCGTAGGCCCAGGACGCGAACAGCGTGGCGGTCAGCGTCAGCAGCACAGCGATGCCAACGATCGCCGCCTCCCGCTTGCCGAGCGCGAACAACACCAGCGCCACCACCGACAGCGTGGCGAAAATCAGTTTCTGGATCAGCTGGGTGGCTTTGGCATTGGCGGTTTCGCCGTAATTGCGGCTGACATGAACATTGATTTCATCCGGAATCAACACGCCTTTCAGTTGTTCGACCTGCGCCAGCACGGCGCGGGTGACGGTCACCGCATTGCTGCCGGGTTTCTTGGTGATCTGCAAGGTCACCGCCGGTTGCTCGCCGGTCAGCAAGGCGTTGGTAGCGACGTCAGCATTGGTGTTTCGATCAGTGTTTGCGTCTGCACCGATTGTGGTGCGTTGCCAATGCCAGACGTAATGGTTCGGGCTGGCCGGGCCTTCGACGACTTCGGCAACCTGATGCAGATACACCGGCACACTGCTGTGATCGCTGACGTTGCGGCGCACGCCAACCACCAGATTGGCAACCGCGTCGGCAGAATCCAGAAACGGTCCGACATCGACCCGAATGCTGTGGTTGTCCTGCACCAGATCGCCGGCCGCGAGGCCCTGATTGGCACTGCTGAGCGCATAGCGCAAATCGGCGATAGTCAGGTTGGCAGCGGCCAGTCGGGTCGCATCCAGCCGCACTTCGATAACCCGGCCGGGACCGCCGAGGGTTTTGATTTCGCGCGTGCCCGGCACGCGCTTCAATTCGTTTTCCAGATTGTGCGCAACGCGTTCGAGATCGTACGCGCTGTTATCTCGGCGTTGGCTGGCCAGCGTCAGTGCCAGCACCGGCACATCATCAATGCCTTTGGCTCGGACCAGCGGTGGCAAGGCGCCGAGTTTGGCCGGCAACCAGTCGGCATTGCTGTGCACGGCGTCGTACAGACGCGTCAGCGCGGTTTCGCGTTTGACGCCGACTTGAAACTGCACCGTGATCAGCGCCGCACCGGGCTGGGAAACCGAGTAGATGTGTTCGAGCCCGGCCAATTGCCCGAGCACTTGCTCGGCCGGCACGGCAATCATTTGCTCGACATCTTTGGCCGACGCGCCGGGAAACGGCACCAGCACCGTTGCCATCGTCACATCGATTTGCGGTTCTTCTTCGCGCGGAGTCACCAGCACCGCGAACAAGCCGAGCAATGCGGCGATCAGCGCCAGCAACGGGGTCAGGGCGTTGTCCTGAAAACGGGCGGCGATGCGGCCGGCAAAACCGAGCGCGGCGCTGTTTTCATCCGGCGAGGGTGAATGGCTCATGGCGTGCCTCGCTGCCGGGCGGCGGCGAACGGATCGAGCGCGATGGTTTCGCCATCGCTCAGGCCCGCGACCACTTCGACATGGTCACCGTCGGTGCCGGCAAGGCGGATCTGCCGCAGGCTGAAACCGTTCTGCCGGTTCAGCACATACACCGCGGTCAACTCGCCACGTTGCACAACCGCACTGGCCGGCACCAGCAGGCGCGGTCGGCTGCCAACGGGAAACGCCACCTTGGCCAGCATCCCGGGCAGCAGGCCGGCCGGTGCCACCGGCAGTTCCAGCCGGATCTGCACTTGCTGGGCATTCGGGTCGGTGACTGGCAGCACGGTGACGGCGGACGCCGCCAGCGTCAGGGCGTTATCAGGCAGGCTGATGGTCAGCGGCTGTTCGCGCTGCCACTGGCCAAGCTGGGCGACCGGCAGCGACGCGATAACCCGCATCGCGGTCGGGTCGTACACCGTCAGCAACGGCTTGCCGGGCACTGCCATGTCGCCGACCTGCACCTGTACGGCCGCGATCAGGCCGTCATAGGGCGCCAGCAGCCGGGTGAAGCTGCGCTGGGTGGTGGAGACCTCAGACGAGGCGCTGAGCGCCCGGACCTGGGCCAGCGCAGCGCGTTGGCTGGTTTCGGCCCGGTCCAGCGCGGCCTGGCCGACCAACGCTTTCTGGAACAGTTGCCGGGTCCGCTCCAACTCGCTCTGGGCATTGGCCAATTGCGCTTCGGCAGCGGCCAGCTCGGCCCGCCGGGCCGATTCGGCCTGTGCCGCTTCGCGGTCATCGATGCGCAACAGCAGGCTACCGCGCTTGACTGACGCCCCGGCCTCGACGGGCCGTTCGACCACCCGGCCCGAAGTCTGCGCCGAAATCACTGATTGCCGGACGGCCTCTACCACCCCATCGGCGACATAGCGACCGCCGCTCTGATTGCGCTGCACGGTCAGGGTTGGCAGGGCTTGGGACGGGGTCTGGCCCAGGCTTTGGCTGGCGACGGTATCGGCGGCGCTAGCCACCGGCGTGGCCGCCAGCAAGGCAGGCAAAATCAGGCTGAGCAGTTGGAAACGGGCAGGCATGAGTGGGCTCCGTTAAAATCTATATATAACTATATGGCTATGTATATATATAGTCAAGCCTCTGTTATGATGCTGCTCCACCGGGACTGCCAGTCCGTAGCCGGGACCTCGAGTATGGAAGGATTAAACGATGCGGCCTTGATCCGGGTCGCCGAAGTGTTCAAAGCCTTGGCTGAACCGCGCCGGCTAAAGCTGCTCAATGTGCTGCGCGATGGCGAGCGCAATGTCAGCGAGCTGGTGCAACTGACCGCCAGCACCCAGGCCAATGTCTCCAAGCATCTGAGCGTGCTGCTGCAAGCTGGCCTGATCCTGCGTGAACCGCGCGGCACCGCGGCCTACTACCGCATGGCCAATGCCAGCACCTACCAGCTCTGCGACATCGTCTGTGGTCAGCTGGTCAAACAGGCGGAAACGACGCTGGCGCTGCAGCAACTTTTGCAACAGGGACAGCTGCCGGCAGATGGCAACTAATCGGTATACTTCGCGACCCGAGCAACACTGAACAGCTGCAGCAGCCGCTAACCCAAGGACCTGGAATGGCGACTACCATTCAAGCAAAACCCCGTATCGCCCTGATCGCCGCCATGGCCGCGAACCGGGTCATCGGCTATGGCAACAAGATGCCTTGGCATCTGCCGGCCGATCTGCGTCACTTCAAACAATTGACCATGGCCAAGCCGGTCATCATGGGCCGCAAGACCTTCGAATCGATCGGCAACAAGCCGCTGCCGATGCGGGTCAACATCGTGGTCAGCCGCGATCCGAATTACCAGCCAACCGGTGTCGTGCTGGCGCGTGACCTGAATCAGGCTTTGAAGCTTGCCGAAGGTCATGCCGCTGAAGAGATCATGATCATGGGCGGTGCCAGCATTTACGAACAGGCGCTGCCGATCGCCGACCGGTTGTACCTGACCTTCATTCAACTGAACGTGCCCGGCGATGCCTTCTTCCCGGATTTGTCCAAACACCGCTGGCGCGAGATCAGTTCCGAGTCGCACACGCCGGACGCGGAAAACCCGTACAACTACAGTTTCGTGGTCTACGAGCGCACCGTTGACGCGCCGAAAGAAGTGAAAGCGGCGAAAGTGGAAAAGGGCTGGAAGATTGTCTGAACATTGCTCTTGTCAGCAAAGAAAAAGGCCGCGCAGTTGCGCGGCCTTTTTCTTTGCTCAATTTGACTCAAAATGCATAGGTGATATGGATGCCAAATGCGTTGCCGCTGTATTCATTCCTTGGTAGCAGCGGCCGCGAGCCAATCATTTCAATTTCATCGGTCTTCTCGTAGCTGATATAGGTGTAACGAGCGCCCACCGAAATATTCTGGTCGAGACGAATATCGTATTGAAGTACCGCACCAACCGCGTCCTCAAATTCTTGGCTGTATCCACCTGGGCCGGCAGGGTTGGCATAGAAGGTCGGCTCGAGGTGAGCCACTGCGCCGACCCCCACGCGATGTCGGTCAAAATTCCAGAATGGGATCAACTCAATGATTTTTCGTTTGAATACCGACTTGCCCGAATCGAGGTCTCCTCTGAGGGAGTCTTGCAGCACTCCCGCCACAACTTCGACGCTGAATGCCGATGCGCCAAGCGCGATATCACCACCGAAGGTCAATCGGGTATAGCCGCCGGCGCGCGAGCTATCGACTTGCTCGCCGGTATCTTTATCCGTCAACGCCCACATCTCATTGCCGCCATTTTGGATACCAAAACTGAGCAGAAACTGGCTGTTGTGCAGATATCGCGAATCTTCTTTCAGCGGTCGGCCGGTCAGCGGATCAGCGGCGTGAGCAGGGGCGAGCAGCAGGCTGGCAAAACCCAGCGAAGAGAGCAGCAGAGCAGTGCGCATTGCAGAGTTCCTTGTTGGCGTTAGCGCGAGCAGGTGAGGGCGCGCACGCACGTTTGGCGGCGTGCGCTGGCAAATTTCGGCCAGTCTAGCATGAGCGTCGGCTGGGTCAGCCAGTACCTGCCGTCGTCAGCGCTGCCAACCATGCACCTGTGTCCGAACCCGGGTTTCCAGTGTCAAGGCCGTCAGGTGCTGTCCGTAAACACAGCCGGTGTCGAGCGCATGGACACCAGCGGTATCGGCCTTGCCATTGAGTGTGGCCCAGTGGCCAAACAGGATCTCATGGTCGGCCGCCGGCCGATCCGGGTGCCGGTACCAAGGCATCAACGTCGGCGGCTGGCTGCCCGGCGCGCCTTTTTGCTTCAGTTCCAGCGCGCCGTCGGCGCTGACAAAGCGCATCCGGGTCAGCGCGTTGACGCTGTAACGCAAGCGTTCGCTGCCCTGCAGATCCGGCTGCCAGCGGCTTGGTTCATTGCCATACATTTCGCTGAAAAACTGGCGCGGGTCGCGCTGCAATTGCAGGCTGACTTCGGCACTGGCGCGCAGGGCATCTTCGGCGCGCCAACCGGGTGGCACACCGGCATGCGTCATCAGCCACTGATCCTGCTGGATTGCCAGCGGTTGTTGCAGCAACCATTCGAGCAATATGTCGCGATCCGGTGCGTGCAGAATGTCGTCGAGAGTGTCGCCTTTTTTGACCGGATGGCAAGCACTCGCTACCGCTAGCAAATGCAGATCATGATTGCCAAGCACGATGCGGGCGTTGTCACGCAAGCCGTGGACAAAGCGGAGGGTGCCGAGCGAGTCGGGGCCGCGGTTGATCAGATCGCCGCAGAACCAGAGTTGATCGCGATCGGCGGAAAACTGCAGCTTGCCGAGCAATTCTTTCAGCGGATGCAGGCAACCTTGCAGATCGCCAATTGCATGTGTCGCCATCGTGGGTAACCTGTCGTGAGCAAACGGTAAATCGCGAATAAATTATAAATGCAACGCGAATGGCGGCAGCTTAGCCGATCTGCCGTGCAGCCAGAAAAACAAATGGCCGGCAAAGCCGGCCATTTGTTTTTCTGCGAACGCAGTCAACCAACGCTTCAGTGCAGCTGACCCGGCTCGACCAGACTGAAGGCCGGGATCATGGCGTCGAACTTGGCGCCGTCATCGCCCTTCATATGGTAAGTGCCCTGCATGCTGCCGACTGGAGTTGCCAGCACGGTGCCACTGGTGTATTCAAATTCTTCACCGGGTTTCAGATACGGCTGCTCGCCGACCACGCCCTGACCTTTGACTTCCAGCGTTTCGCCATTGGCGTCAGTGATCACCCAATGCCGGCTGACCAGTTGCGCGGGCAGATCGCCATCGTTCTTGATGGTAATGGTGTAGGCGAACACATAGCGGCTGTCGTCCGGATTGGATTGATCCTCGACGTACTGGGTTTTGACCTTGATGTCGAAATGGTACGGCGTTCTCTCCACGTCGGTCTCCTGTTGCGGGTCCGGTAGCGGACCGGTGCCTTGTTTGCATTGTCGGTCCGAATATGGCGACGCGCAAGCGGCGGCACAAGGCCGGCGCGACCGGCTTCAGGCCGCTTTCGCTGCCGCCTGCTGCGGCAATTGCCCATACCAATGCAACGTCTCGGCCAGCGCCGCGACCTCCCCGACCACCAGCAGGGCCGGCGAGCGCACCGCAAAAGCGGCGGCTTGTTCCGGCAAGTCGGCCAGCGTGCCGGTGATCACGCGTTGCTCCGGCCGCGAACCGTTTTCGATCAGTGCAAACGGTGTGCTGCCGGCGCGGCCGTGGGCCTGCAATTGTGTGCGGATAGTTTCCAGCTGGGCAACGCCCATGTAGAACACCAGCGTCTGCCGATCACGGGCCAGCGACGGCCAGTCCAGCGGCTCGTGACTGCTGCTGTCACCGGTTTTGGCCTGGCAATGCGCGGTAACAAAACGCACCGATTGGGCGTGCTCGCGATGGGTCAGCGGAATG
Organism: Permianibacter fluminis; assembly: GCF_013179735.1. Taxonomy (NCBI): domain Bacteria; kingdom Pseudomonadati; phylum Pseudomonadota; class Gammaproteobacteria; order Pseudomonadales; family Pseudomonadaceae; genus Permianibacter; species Permianibacter fluminis. The sequence continues at coordinate 1,079,766 of NZ_JABMEG010000001.1, forward strand.
CCGGCGTAGGCACCGCAGGCCAGCGCGGCAGTGATGCCGGGCACCACATCAAAACGGATATCGTGCGCGCGCAACTGCTCCAGCTCTTCGCCGCCGCGACCAAAAATAAACGGGTCGCCGCCTTTCAGGCGCACCACCTTTTTGCCTTGGCGGGCGAGCGTGACCAGCAGCGCATTGATCCGCTCCTGCGAGGTTTTGTGATCGCCGGCTTTCTTGCCGACATCGATCAACTCGGCATCGCGGCGCGCCAAATCCAGCACCGCCTGACTGACCAATTGATCGTGCACGATCACATCGGCACGCTGCAGTGCACGCAATGCGTTGATCGTCAGCAGACCCGGATCGCCGGGACCGGCACCAACCAGACTGACCTGACCCGGTGCGGTGACGGCGGTCGATCGATTGACCGCTTCACCAGCAAGCAATTGCGAAATGGCGTGTTCAGCATCGGCATCCTGATGCGCTTTCACCAGCGCCGGCACGTTGCTGTCAAAGACCTTTTCCCAGAACAGTCGCCGTTCGCCGACCGAGCGAAAAACCTGTTTGGCTTTGCCGCGAAAGCGTTCGGCCAGATCGGCCAGGCGGCCGAGGGATTCATCGAGCACGGTTTCCAGTTGCGCGCGGACCCGGCGTGCCAGCACTGGCGCCCGGCCGCCGCTGCTGATCGCAATCAGCAGTGGTGAGCGATCGACAATAGCCGGCACGATGAATCGTGACAGTTCCGGATCATCGACCACATTGACCGGAATGTTCAGCGCCTCGGCGCCGCGCGCGACCCGGGCATTGACCGCGCGATCATCGGTGGCCGCAATCACCAGTGTGTTGTGCGGCAACCAGTTGCGATCAAACTCGCCTTGCTGCCACTGCAATGTTCCGGTGCTGACCAGCGCCGCCAATTCCGGCAGCAGTTCCGGGGCGCCTACCGTGACCCGGGCGCCGGCAGTGCGCAGCAGATCAATTTTGCGGGCAGCAACGGCACCGCCACCGACCACCAGTACCGGCCGGCCGTGCAGATTCAGAAACAACGGAAAGTAATCCATGGCGGTCTCCATGCGACAGACGTCGCAGCCGACGCCCGCCCATTGCCGCAGCGTCATTGCTGCGGGTGGCGCCTCGCGCCGGGTCAGGAAAACGCCCGGACAATCGAGCGCATTTGGATGGCCAAAGTACGGACTGGCAGGAAGCGCGGGAAATGGCGGCCGGCATGGTTGCCATAACAGACCGGCATATGGCCGACGCCGGAAGGGCTTGCGCTCCGGCTTTCGATGCGGGCATATTCGGCTTGCTGCGTTGCAACAATGTGAGCCAGCAGGTCAGACCGGAAATAATGAATTTGCCAGTTGACGAATCGTTATAAGCCGGTATAGTCAGCCGTGTAGCCATCCAAATGGCTATGGCCCGAAAGCTATCCGAAATAGCTATACAACCAGGAGTAATCCAATGAAAACCGTAAAACTTACCTGTGCCGGTAACCCAGTAGCCAAACGATTTTATGCCGAGATGAACCTTGTGGACCGCCGCCAGCAACGATCGCAACGGAGAGAGTTGTCATGACCCTGCAACAGCTACGCTACCTTATCGCCATTGCCGATTCAGGCCTGAACATCACACTCGCCGCCGAGCGCGTGTACGCCACCCAGCCGGGCATCAGCAAGCAGCTGAAACAACTCGAAGACGAGCTCGGACTGCGGATTTTCACCCGCAAGGGCAAAAGCCTCGACAGCATCACGCCGGCCGGTCAAACCATCATTGAACGGGCCCGCGTCATCCTGCGCGAAGCCGCCAACATCAAATCGCTGGCCGCCGATTCGCGTGCCGACGCCAAAGGCGCCATTACCATTGCCACCACCCACACCCAGGCCCGCTTCGTGCTGCCCGAAGCGCTTGCCCGTTTCCGCCAGCGCTATCCGGATGTGTCGCTGCATATCGCCCAAGAGAGCGATGCCGACATCGTTGCCAAGGTGAAAAGCGGTGCCGTGGAATTCGGATTCAACTCCAGCACCGGTGCCGCCTCGGAAGGGCTCATCAGTTTGCCGGCGTATCGCTGGCAGCGCGTGGTGCTGGTACCCAAAGATCACCCGTTGACCCAGCTCAAGCGACCGCTGCAACTGGCCGATCTCGCCAAGTACCCGCTGGTCAGCTACGACTCGTCGGTCAATGCCGACAGCTCGCTGACCCAGGCGTTTCGCGAGCAGGGGCTGGCGCCGAAATACGCCATCACCGCGCGCGATGCCGATGTGATCAAAACCTATGTGCGTGCTGGCATGGGTGTCGGCATCCTGGCCGAAATGGCGGTCAGCCGTGACGATCTGAACGAGCTGGTCGCGTTGCCGGCGCCGAGCGCCATTCCGTCCTGCCTGACCTGGGTGCTGCTGCGCCACAACACGCTGCTGCGCCGCTACGGTCGCCAGCTGCTGGAGTGGCTAACCCCGCATATCGGTCAGGCCGAACTGGAAGCGATCATCGCCGGGCAGAGCAGCGTGTATCCGCTGATCGACCGGACGCCGCGCTGGTCGCAAGGCAGCATCGACATCATCAAGGCGGCTTGAGTCGTCGTTTGATGCCGTAACCGGTCAACAAACCCCGCTTCGGCGGGGTTTGTTTTTTTGCGTCGCATGCAACCGCTGACAAGCGTCGGCCGGCAATCTGCGTATCAACAACAGCGGGCCGCTCGACAAAAGCTCCCCGAAGAAAAGCTTCTTGAAGAACAGCTCCCGGAGAAAAAGCCTCCGAAAACAGCCTCTGAAAAAAGCCCCGCGACAAAAAGAACGCTTGCCAAATAGCTGCCGGACAAATCGCCCGCTTTGTTACACTCGGGGCAAATCGCTGCGAGCTACTCTCAATGCCCACCACCGCGCCGCTGACCACTCCGAACCTTACGCTACGGTTTGCGCTGGGCTGGCTGGCGGTGTTCACGCTGGTGCTGATCTGGTCTGCGATCGCGCCATTTGATCGGCTGACCTGGTGGCTGGAAGTGACGCCGGCACTGGTCGCGCTTGTGCTGCTGACAGGGACCCGGCGCCGCTTTCCGCTGACCACTTTGCTCTACGTGCTGATTCTGCTGCACAGCCTGATCCTGATGGTCGGCGGTCATTACACCTATGCCCGGGTGCCAGCGTTCGACTGGCTGAAAGATGCGTTGGACTTAAGTCGCAATCACTATGATCGGGTCGGTCATCTGGCTCAGGGTTTCATTCCAGCCATGGTGGCGCGGGAATTACTGCTGCGACTGACGCCGCTCAAGCGCGGTGGCTGGCTGTTTTTTCTGGTCTGCTGCGTGTGTCTGGCCATCAGCTCGGTCTATGAGTTGATCGAGTGGGGCGCTGCCGTTGCACTCGGTGGCAACGCCGAAGAATTTCTGGCACTGCAAGGCGATGTCTGGGATACCCAGAAAGACATGGCGCTGGCGGGCGTCGGTGCCATCCTCGCGCAACTGACGTTGGCTCGTTATCACGATCGACAATTGCAGAGCCTGCTGCCGAATGCCGAGCCATCGCGGCGCGATCCGGCGGACAAACCGGCTGCGGGAGCGCGCGCAACATGACGGCACGGCTGCCACCGTGGGTGGAAACGGGCGGCGTCGCGCTGGCGTTCATTGCCGGCTCGGTCAACGCGGTTGGCTTTCTCGGCTTCAAGCATCAGGCGGTGTCGCATCTGACCGGCACCTCGACCATCCTCGGCACCACGCTGGCACAGGCTGATTTCGCCACCAGCTGGCATTTGTTGCTGATCCTGCTGTTTTTCGTTCTGGGTGCGGTCACCAGCGGTCTCATCATTCGCGATGCTCATCTGCGGCTCGGCCGCCGCTATGGCGTGGCGCTGCTATTGGAATCACTGTTGTTATTGCTGGCGATGGTTTTGCTCAATTCCGGTTCAGATGCCGGCCACTATCTCGCGTCCGCTGCCTGCGGTTTGCAAAATGCCATGGCCAGTACTTACAGCGGCGCGGTGATTCGCACCACCCATGTCTCCGGCATGTTCACCGATCTCGGGATTTATCTGGGTCAGGCGCTGCGCGGTTTGCCGGTCGATAGCCGCCGGGTGAAGCTGTATCTGTTTCTGCTCAGTGGCTTCATTGTCGGTGGCACTGTTGGTGCAGCAGCGTATCTGCGCTGGGGTTACAGCGCGCTGGCAGCGCCAGCGGCCATGGCGGCGTTTTTGTCACTGTGCTACTGGATTTATCGGCACCGGCAGAGCCGGCAAACCGGCCCCGTGATTGGCCACGGACAACAGGACGACCGTCGATAAACGAACCCCGATAAACGAACATAGAAATGATCCGTCGCCAAACCGGTCGACCATTCAAACCCTTGGCGCAAAAAAAATCCCTCGATGACAACAGAAAACCACAGGAGCGGTGACTGCACATGACGGCAAAAAAAGGCGAACTGGTAGTAGTCGGCACCGGCATCAGTTTTGGTCACTTGACCATGGAAGCAAAAGCGCAAATTGAACGCGCCGACATCGTGCTTGCGGCAATTCCGAATGGCGTGATGGCGGATTATCTGTTGCAGCTCAATCCGCAGACCGAAAGCCTGATGTCGCTGTATGGCGACGGCCGCACCCGACCGCAAACCTACGAAGCGATGACGCAGCGCATCATCGATGAAGTACAGGCCGGGAAGTATGTCTGCACGGTGTTCTACGGTCATCCCGGCGTCTTTGTCACGCCCACTCATGAAGCCATCCGGCGCTTGCGGGCGCTGGGCTACCGGGCCCGGATGTTGCCCGGTATCTCGGCCGAAGATTGCCTGTTTGCCGACCTGGGCATCGATCCGTCCGACAACGGTTGCGTGTCGTACGAAGCGACCGCCTTCCTGTTCTCGCGTCGGCCGATCGATCCCACCGTTACCATGTTGCTGTGGCAAATTGGCATCGTCGGTGAATGCACCTTGACCGAATACGCACCGGGCCCGAATGCCATGCGGGTCATCCAGAACATGCTGCTCACGCAATTTCCGCCAGACCACCGCCTGTGTATTTACGAAGCGGCCTCCATTCCGGGCCTTCCGACCCGCATCGACTGGTTTCCGCTGGCCGATTTGCTCTCGATTGCGACCAAACCGTATAGTACCTTGCTGATTCCAGCCCTGTGCTTGCCCGAGTTTGCCAGCGAGCGCCTGGCTGAGCTGGGTTTGAGCGAACAGGATCTGGCCGCCTTTTCGCCGGCTTGAAAAGCCGGCGAAAATCCGTTCGGGATTCACCACCACAACAGGGAGCACCGCAATGGCTAGTCAACTCGCACAATTTTTTCAGCAACTGGCAATCAATCCGGAGTATCAGCGGCGCTATGAAGCCGGCACTGACAGCCGCCAGCAACTGCTGCAGGAAATCGGCCTGAATGCTGATGAATGTGCGCTGATAGCGGCGCAAGATCCGCATCACTTGCATCAGCACATGATGAAAGAACTCGGCATGACCTATATGCAGTGGAATAACAATGCCAATAACAACACCAACAACAACATTGGCAAATTCAAACGCGCGGACGCCGCGACCCGCAGCACGCACTGATGATGTGGTAATGCGCCTTGGTCAGCTGCTGCGCTGGGTCATCCTGGCGCTGCTGCTGCAATTGTCGGTCAGTGCCCAGGCGGCACTGACCGAGCAATCGGCCAACGAGCTGTACCAACGCTGGCAGCAACTGCCTGCCGCAGAGCAGTTACCGGCTGCAGTGGATCTGGTGGGCTACTACAGCCGCCAGGACACCGCTCGTGCCATCGCACTGGCCGATCTGGCCTTGCAACGGTTTTCCGAACAGACCGATCCGGTCGCCATCGCCATGCTGCGCAATGATCGCGCTTATGCCCAGTATTTTGCCGGCAACTCCGCTGCCGCGCTCACCGAGGTGATCAACAACGAGCGGTTCGCTGAACAGCGAGGGTTCACTGCCATTGCGGCGCGTGCCGCCATGATCCAGGGCTACATCTATCGTGATGCCGGGTTATCGGAGCAGGCGCTGGTGGCGCAGCAGCGGGCGCTGCAGGCATACGAAAAGACGGACGATGTAGAACGGCGCGGCGGCACTTTGAAGGCTATCGCAGTTCTGCTGATTGATCTGCGCCAGTTTGCGCCAGCGGAAAGTTACATCGGCCTGATCAACAAACTGCTGCAGGAACACCCCGAGCTACCCTATTTGCAAATGTCGGTACCCGAGCTGCGCGGCTTGACTGAAAGCGTCCAGGGACGCCACGAGCAAGCCCTGCAGGCCTACCAGTCGGCGCTGGCGCTGGCTAGCGCCAATGGCGACAAGCTGGCAACGCACATCTATCACGCCGCCGTTGGCCACGAGCTGTTGCAACTCAACCGCCCGACCGAAGCGCTGCAGCACGCCGAGCGCGGTCTGGCGCTGATGATGGCAACCGGCAACAACGCCCGCGACGTCAACTTGCTGCGCATCAAGGCCAACGCCATGGTGCAGCTGAAGCGCTATAACGAAGCGCGCAGCCTGTTGCAGGAGCTGCGCGACAAAGCCAGCCAGCGTAATGATCAAGCCAATCTGGTCATCATCCTCGATGATCTCTATGCCCTGGAAAAGCAGCAGGGCCAATTGTCCCAGGCGCTGGTATATCTGGAACAGGCGGGTGATCTCCGGCAAACCCTGATTGATGAGCGCAGCACCCAGCGTGCAGCGCTGCTGGATGCTGCATTCAACAGCGAACGCAAAAGCCGGCAGATTGAATTACTCAGCGCCGAGAACCGGGTGCAGCAGCTGGAACTGCAGCAACAGCGTCAGGGATTCATGTTGGTGGTCATTGTCAGCATTTTGTTGCTGTCGCTGGCGACGTTCTACTACCTTCGCCGGCAGCACAAACTGGAACTGCGCCGTGAGCAGAGCCATATCGTGCATTTGCGCGAGCTGGATGCCGTCAAGGACCGGGTACTGGCCAATACCTCGCATGAACTGCGCACGCCGCTGAACGGAATTGTTGGCTTGTCAGAATTGCTGTTGGCCGAGCCGCTGGAGCCGCATGCCCGCGAATACGCGGCGATGATTTCCGACAGTGGCCGGCGCCTGACCGAGGTCGTCGATGAACTGCTGGAGTCGGCCCATTTGCGCAGTGGCAACGCCATGTTCGATTGCCAGTCGGTCGATATTCGCGAGCCGCTGAACAAGGCGCTGTTGATCTGCCTGCCGCAGATCCAGAAAAAATCCCTGCTGCTGCGCAATCATGTCACCGGTGAATTGCCGCGGGTCTGGGTCGATCCGGCCCGTATCCAGCAGGTGTTCATCAATCTGCTGAACAATGCCTGCAAATTCACCGATCACGGCGCCATCGATATCCACGCTGAATGCTTGCCCGATGCGGTCCGGGTCAGCATCAAGGACACCGGTGTCGGCGTGCCAAAAGAATTTCACGAGCGCATTTTTGAATCGTTTGTCCAGGTCGATGGTTCGATGTCTCGCAAATACGGTGGCACCGGTTTGGGTCTGACCATCTGCAAGCAGTTGATCGAACACCAGGGCGGCCAAATTGGCCTGATCTCGACGCCCGGACAGGGCAGTACGTTCTGGTTCAGTTTGCCGTTGGCGCCGCGCAACGGCGCAGTATCCTGAATCTGACTCAGCCGCTGCAGCACAAGCATTGTTTGCGCTTGCATCGCTGCGCCGAATGCCGCAAGGTAACAGACTTTCCATACTGGTCTTACCAACGGAGCTGCCATGACCCACGTGGTTGCCATCACCGGTGCCGGGAGCGGCCTCGGTCGCGCGCTGGCGCTGCGCTATGCGGCGCGTGGTAGCGCGGTCGCGATCGCCGGTCGCAATATCGACAAATTGCTGGAAACGCGCGCGCAACTGGAAGCAATGAAGGCGACCGTGTTCAGCTGGCGCTGTGATGTCACCGACGAAGACAGTGTGCGCAGCTTTGTCGACGCGACGGTGCATCAATTGGGTCGCATCGATGTCTTCGTCAATAACGCCGGCTATGCCCACGCCGGTCATATTGTTGATACGCCGGTTGCCGATTGGCAGGCGCTGTTTGATACCAACCTGTTCGGTGTGGTGCGCGCCTGCCGCGCCGTGATTCCGCAGATGCGGCAACAGCGCGCCGGTCATCTGGTCAATATCGCCTCGTTTGCCGGCATTGCCAATGCGCCAACCATGGCGGCTTACAACGCCAGCAAGGCAGCGCTGATTTCCTTGTCGGAAACGCTGCGGATGGAACTGCATGACGACGGCATCGGGGTGACGGTTGCCTGCCCGTCATTTTTCGATACCGATTTGCATCTGAGCCTGCAGACTCCGAATCCGGAAATGCGCGGCGTGGTCGAGCGGCTGATCAAGCGCTCCGGCTTTACCGCCGAACAAATCGCCGATGACATTCTTCGCGCGGTCGACAAAAAGAAATTTCTTGTGCTCAGCCAGCCGCAAAGCAAACGGCTGTATTGGCTCAAACGCTTGTCGACCGGTTTGTATGTGCGCGCCATGCTGAATTACATCCGTCAGCGTAACGCCAAAGCGGCCGCTTATCAGCAGCAGAAAAATCAGGCTGCCACCACTTTGGGAAAATCGTCATGAGTGCTAGCGGATTCTTGATTTACGGCGCCAACGGCTACACCGGCGAACTGATTGCCCGGCAAGCCAAGCTGCAAGGTTTGCAGCCGGTGCTGGCTGGCCGCAATCGCGGCAAGCTGGAAGCCTTGGCGAATGAGCTCGGCTTTGCCTATCGGGTCTTTGCGCTGGAGACGCCGGCGCAGATCGCCGCGCAGCTGACCGGAATCGAAACCGTCTTGCATTGTGCCGGACCGTTTTCCGCGACCGCCGCGCCCATGATGGCGGCTTGCCTGCAGGCGAAAGTGAATTACCTCGACATCACCGGCGAGATCAGCGTGTTTGAACACGCGCAGACGCTGGACGCTGCCGCAAAACAAGCCGGCGTCGTGATCTGTCCCGGCGTCGGTTTTGATGTGGTGCCAACCGATTGCGTCGCCAGTGCCTTGAAAGCGGCGCTGCCGGATGCCACCCAGCTCGCGCTCGGTTTTGATTCCCGTTCCAGTTTCAGTCCCGGCACCGCCAAGACCTCGGTCGAGGGGTTGGCGCAAGGCGGCAAAATCCGCGAAGGTGGCGTGATCAAAACGGTGCCACTGGCAGCCAAGACTCGTCGCATCGATTTTGGCAACGGCGAAAAACTGGCGATGACCATTCCCTGGGGCGATGTCTCGACTGCTTATCACAGCACCGGCATTCCCAACATCGAAGTCTATATCCCGGCATCGCCTGCGTTGGTCAGCAAGCTGAAGCGACTGAACTGGATCCGGGCGCTGCTGGGCCTCGGTTTTGTCCAGGCGTTCATGAAAAAGCAGATTGAAAAGAAAGTGCGCGGGCCAAGTGAAAGCGTGCGCAGTCAGGCGCGCACCTACGTGTGGGGCGAAGCGCGCAACGCGAGTGGCGCGAGCAAAACCGCCCGCATCGAGGTGCCGAATGGTTACACGCTGACCGTGCACGCAGCGTTGGCTGTGGTCGCCCACCTGGAGCACTACAAAGGGCCGGGCGGCGCCTTCACGCCCTCACGGTTGGTCGATGCGAACCTGATCTGCCGATTGCCGGGGGCCGGCGCCCTGCAGCTGCAATAGACGCCCGCCGCAAGCGCCGGCAGCCGACGCCTGCATCAGGCGTCAGCGAAGTGCGTTCGCAACGAGCGCCGGCAACGCCCTCGTGTTGCCTGACAGGCGTACCGCTTGCTGCGGTTTTGCTCGTTTTATCAGCACCGATCGGTTAGTCTGCGCGCCCGGTAGATGGGGCCTCCCGCCAGCAGTTGCCCGTATCACACGTCACCGCACGGTTTGATGTGCCAGATCGCCCCGCGATTTCGCCCAGTCCGTTCCTGCCTTGCCGCCGATGCCATCGGCTGTCCGCAGTACCCCGCTGGTGTGATGGTTTGCCTGTGTGCGCCATCATTTCCTTCTGCCAGCTTTGAGAAAAATCATGTCCTTTACCACTCTCGGTCTGTCCGAGCCCTTGTTGCGCGCCGTTGCCGAGCAAGGTTACGAAACCCCGTCACCGATTCAGGCGCAGGCCATTCCGGCCGTGTTGACCGGTCGCGACATCATGGCTGCCGCGCAAACCGGCACCGGCAAAACCGCCGGCTTTACCTTGCCGCTGTTGCAGCGCTTGCTGCAGTCGGGCAAGGAGCAAGGCAAGAAAGTCTCGCCGAATTGCATTCGCGCCCTAGTGCTGACGCCGACCCGCGAACTCGCGGCGCAAGTGCAGGAAAGTGTCGCGACCTATGGCAAGCATCTGCCGCTGCGTTCGGCGGTGGTGTTTGGTGGCGTCGGCATCAATCCGCAAATGATGGCGATGCGCAAAGGCGTCGACGTGCTGGTGGCAACACCGGGCCGTTTGCTGGATCTGTACAACCAGCGCGCCGTGCGTTTCAACGAAGTTGAAATTCTGGTGCTGGATGAAGCCGATCGCATGCTCGACATGGGCTTTATCCACGACATCAAGAAAGTGCTGGCGCTGTTGCCGAAACAGCGGCAGAACCTGTTGTTCTCGGCAACGTTTTCCGGCGAAATCCGCACCCTCGCTGCCGGGTTGTTGCAGAACCCACTGCAAATCGACGTCGCGCCGCGCAACACCACGGCCGAGCGCATCGAGCAAACCGTTTATGCGGTCGATCGCGGTCGCAAGACCGAGCTGCTCAGCAAACTGATTCGTGATCACAACTGGGAGCAGGTGCTGGTGTTCACCCGCACCAAGCATGGCGCCAATCGGCTCGCTGAGAAACTGGAGCGCGATGGCATCACCGCCGCCGCGATTCACGGCAACAAGAGCCAGGGCGCCCGCACCAAGGCGCTGGCCGATTTCAAGGCCAGCAATGTCCGGGTACTGGTTGCGACCGACATTGCTGCGCGCGGTCTCGACATCGAGCAACTGCCGCATGTGGTCAATTTTGAATTGCCGAACGTCGCCGAAGATTACGTACACCGCATCGGTCGTACCGGCCGTGCCGGTGCCAGCGGTGAAGCCGTATCGCTGGTCGAGCGCGACGAAGAAAAATTGCTGAAAGCCATTGAACGGCTGACCAAGCAAAGCTTGCCGCGTCAGATCGTGCCGGGCTTCAAACCGGATCCGAACGCACCGCGTCAACCGGATGAAGACGAGCGGCCCGCACGGCCGCCGCAAGCGCGTCGGGCGCGACCGGCTGGCGCAAAAAGTGACGGTAGCCGCAGCGGCAAGAGCACCGAAGGCCAAGCCCGCAGCGGTCATGCCCCGAAAACCAACAAGCCACATCCGCAGCAGGGCAGTTTGCGCCGAAGCGCACAACCGGCGTCTGGTCGGCATCGGCAAGCGCGTCCGGCCGGCAGCGACAAGCCGTAAGCTGCAGCAGCGTCGGACCGGCGCAGCCGGGCAACGGCGATTACCGCCGCAGCAGACAACTCGCTGCTGTGGCGGTGACAATTGCGGTTGTATCCGTTGTTGTAACCGCTCCATACGCAATCACGCTATCCGGAACGCCTGTTGCCGGAACGTCTCTTGCCAGAACCAGCCTGACCGGATCCACCATTACCAGACGAACCGTCTGCAGCTACACTTGAGCGCGAGCGCCGCCGCAGCCGAATCGGCGCCGTACCCGTCGGTTAAGGAGAGCTCTGTTCATGCTGGATACCCGCACGATGATTGTGATGCTGGTGTTCAGCACCTTGGTGTCCAGCTTGTTGATGTGGCTGACCCAGCGTCGTCAGCAGGCCGGTCAAGGCATCCTCACCTGGGCGCTGTCCTATGTGGCGTTTTCGCTGGCGTTTCTGCTGATGGCGATGCGCGCCAGTACGCCTTCAACCGTGTCGGTTGTGTTACCGAATCTGCTGATTTTTCTGGCGGTCGGGTTGATGACCGAAGCGGTCCGGCAAGCGCTGGAATTACCGCTGCGTGTGCGCTGGACCATGGCCACCATCGTCGGCTCGGTCATGCTGATCTTTATTCTCGTCGCGCTCATCGGCAGCGATTATCAGCAGCGGGTCAATGCCATCTCGGTGCTGATGCTGCCACTCGGTGCCTACCCCGGCTGGATTCTGCTGCGCGGCTGTGAACACGATGAACCAGCCCGGCGCTTTCTCGGCATCACCTTTCTGACGATCGCGCTGCTGATGCTGATACGGCTGCTGACCGGCCTGTCCGGCGTACACGTTTCCCAGGGCCTGCACGATGTCAGCTGGGTGCATTCGGTATTTTATCTGGCGGTGTTCGTCATTTTTTATGCGATGGGCATCGGCTTCATGCTGATGGCGCGTGAACGGCTGATGCGGGATCTGGCCCGCCGCGCGACCACCGACGCGCTGACCGGCGCCTACAACCGGCATGCCTTCGAGCCTATTGCCAGCACCGCGCTGGCGCAAATTGATCGGCACCAGTTGCCGGTATCGCTGTTGATGCTCGATCTGGATCACTTCAAGACAGTCAACGACCGTCACGGTCATCTGGCTGGTGACTACGTTTTGAAAACCATTACCGAAATCATCCGGCAGGAATTGCGCGCCGGCGATGTGCTGGCGCGTTACGGCGGCGAAGAACTGTCTGTGCTGTTGCCGGGTTCGGATACCGCAGCGGCCAAACGCATCGCCGAGCGCATCCGGCACATGGTCGAAACCACGGTGCTGGACTGGCACAAGCAATCGATTCGACTGACCGTCAGCGTCGGCATGGCCACTGCGGTTCAGCGCGAGCATCTGCTTGATTTGATAGCCGCGGCCGACGCCGCGCTGTATGCCGCCAAGGCCGCCGGTCGCAACCAGGTCGAGCAGCGGCCGATTCAACGAGCTGTCGCGGTGACGGCAGCAACATAAGCCTCATTCCGCGCCATATTGCCAGCGGTCAATGAAGCGATAAAAAAACGGCGATCAGCAATTAGCGATTACAGGGCTGCTGCGGGCAATGTGGCACGAATTGATGCAGCCGCGTTTGCATGTCGGCAATGACCTGGCGAACAAATTGCGGATGATCGTCGGCGTGATGCTGGCGCTTGTACGCCGCAATGTCGACCATCTCCAGCCGGACCTTGATCGATTTGAACAAACGTGGAATCGGTTGTCCCGGGCTCTGCACATGATGCAAGCCGCCACTGTAGACAAACAAAATCTTGCCGCTATCCAGTCGGCTCAGAATATCGGCAACCCCGCCGCGCACGGTCATCGGGTTGCCATGCTTGTCGAGACCATTGGCGCGCTTCATCCGACCCTCGGGCAGAATCGCGACCAGTGTCTTTTCCGACACCTGACTCAGGAACTGCTGCCAGGACTCATCACGCTTGCGTGAGATGGGCACCGTGCCCGGGACCAGCGTCGTCAGAATCTTGCCGACCACCGGCCGCTCGATGGTGCTGTCCGCCACCGGAATCAGCAAGCGCTGCGAAATATGGCGCAACAAGCGCTGCGGCGCGATGCGAACGAACACTGGTTCGAACAAGCTGGTGTGATTCAGCAGCACCAACAGGCGCACCTGATCACTGGCTTCGAAGCGTTCGTCGCTGAGCCACTCCACCTGAAAGCGATAAAACAGCGCCGACAGGCCTTTGGTCAAACTGAGCAATACGTAGCTGAACATGATGGGCAGAAAAACGCTATCCAAGTACAACCGTCAGAAAAGCGTTCCGTGCGCAAAGTGAGGTCGGCCCATTCCAGGCCGGCCGGCAAATTAGGCCATTTCAGCCCATTTGCCAAGAGCCGTCCGCCATTACGGTGCGGAAAATACTGCCGCAGCGATCACGGCTTTGAGTAAACCAGCTTGCCGGCAACAAATACCTTGTCGACCTGTTCCAGTGCCTGAACATTGGCCAGCGGATCGCCGCTGACGACAATGAAATCGGCAACTTTTCCGACCGCCAGACTGCCGAGCTGCTTGTCTTTGCCGAGCAATGTGGCGGCATCAATTGTCGCGGACTGGATCGCCTGCATCGGGGTCATGCCGTATTTGACCATCCAGGCAAACTGCTTGGCATTTTCGCCGTGCGGATAAATGCCGGCATCGGTGCCGAATGCGATCTTGGCGCCAGCCTTGACGGCGCGGCGAAAATTCTCGCGCTGGGCATCGGCGACCAGTTTTTCCTTTGCCAGCGTTTCTTCCAGCAAACCGGCCTTGCGGCCCTCCTCACGAATGAATTCGTCGTTGTAGACATCGAACACCAGATAGGTGCCGTTCTTTTTCGCGAGCTTGATGCCGTCATCATCGATCAGGCTGGCGTGTTCAATCGAATCGACACCGGCGCGTATCGCCGTTTTAATGGCTTCGGTGCCGTGCGCATGCGCCAGCACCTTTTTGTGCATGCGATGACCCTCGTCAACGATGGCCTGCATTTCTTCCAGTGTCAGTTCCTGAGTGCCCGGATCATCGCCCTTGGTCATTACCCCGCCTGACGCGCAGAACTTGATCACATCCACACCGTATTTGGCGTTCTCGCGCACCTTGGCTCGCAAGGCATACGGCCCGTCGGCGACGCCCGGATCGCGCTGGCCGAATTCCGGCGCCAGCAAATTGGTGTCGCAATGGCCTCCGGTCATGCCAATGAAATTGCCCGCAGCAAGAATGCGCGGCCCGGTGATTTCGCCCTTGCCGATCGCATCGCGGGTTGCAACATCGGTGTAATTGGCCGCGCCGGCACTGCGCACCGTCGTGAAACCGGCTTGCAGCGTTTTCAGGGCATTGGCCGCCGACGAGATCGCTTGTGCCGGCACCGAAATACCGAGCGATTCATAACTGCCATCGTAGGCATTGACACTCAGATGAACATGGACATCGATCAAACCTGGCAGCACGGTTTTATCGCTGAAGTCGAGCACGCGGGCGCCGGCTGGCACCGTATTGCCAGTGTTAGTGATCTGGCCATCGACAACGGTCAGCACGACATCCTGGAGCAGTTTGCTGTTGTCGACATCCAGTAACCGACCGGCCTTGATGGCGACGACTTCATTGGCTTCAGCTCCGCGGCAAAACGTGGAAAGCAACAGCAGATAAATAAAGGTTTTCATCATAGTGTCTCCGGCAACGCCGTTCATGATCGGGGTTTGGCATTTCAGACGTCGCTGTCGTTTTGTTATCGGTAGCCCAGCATGGCGCGCAACCCCGGGGCAACATAGTCGACCATTTGCTTCTGCAAGGCGGGCAGTTCATCTGGCCATTGCAATTGTGGTCCGGATAGGTTTTCGCGCGCCGTTGCGCTGTGTTTTCGATCGGACCCGATCAATACCCGCTGCTTCCAGTCTGTCGGCAACTGTGTTACTCCACACGATGCCAACAGCTCGGCAAAATAATCCTCGGCTGCACCTCGGTCGATATGTTTCAGATGAAAGACCAGATCTTCGTAGCGAATCAGCTTGGTTGACGACCCGAGCCAGGCAACTGCGTTATGAGTGAAAATCTCGCGCAATTCCGGTGCCTTGTCGTAAATGCCGAAAATCATCATGTTCAGCAACTGGTCAACGGAGTATTTGCCATTCTTCAGATGCTCAAGTGAGCCTTGAAAGTTGTCTGAAAGAAAAAAGCGTGCGCGCGCCAGTACCCAGTCATAGGGGTCACGTACGATCAGTACATGATTAACGCCGTGCACGGCCTGGGCAGATTCATCGGAAAACAGCAGATGCCCCCAGCTGAGCATGGGCGCGCGGCCATCAAAGGCGGCCCGGTGCTGGTGCAGGACGGGATACTGGATAAAGGCTCTATGGTATTGCTGGGCAACCGGCACAAACATCCGAACAATATTCCTGATCAGATGCGTACCACACTTTGGTACCGAGTTCAGAAAGACCGGTTGCGTGAGCGGCTGTTGCGGAAACTGGCCACAAATCTCATTCAATTGGTCTGCTTTGGCGTGGATAACAGGCATGACATACCGCATTTGGGTCGGAATAAGGTCAGGACATTAAACCCGATGAGCAAAATTGCAAAGCGCCCTGACAACTCAGGCCGATGCGGCTGTTGCCAGCCGCATCGGCGCTGTCATCAGAACCGATAGGTGAAGTCGGCAAAGAAGCGCCGACCAAACAAATCGTACTGACTATAAGCGGCGGCATCACCGATGCTGCGCAGTTCACTGCGATAGGTACTAACGGTAGGCGGTTCTTTGTCGGTCAGGTTGGCGATGCCAACCGTCATTTCCCAGCGCTTGTCCTCGGGTTGATAGGAGGTCGACAAGGAGTGGTAATAGATTCCGTCATTGCCCACCACTATGCGAACGTCGTCACCGCGATAATCGACCACATCGCCGCCCAACCGGCGTTTGTTCGACACCGGACCGAAATATTGCACGCCCCAATCAACTAGCCAGTTGCCGACTTCAACCGTGGCATTGAACGTCGCCGTGTGGTCCGGGTGGCCATATTCGCCCTTGAAGTCTTCTTCGGCGCCCGCGAACAACTGCTGTGTTTCTTCTTCCTGGAAGGTATGGCGAGTCTGCAGGATCAGCGTGCCGAACGGAATTTCAGTGTGGTAATCAATGGCGAAGTCGTAGCCTCGATAAATCTGCTGGGCGATGTTGATGTAGCGGTCGCTCACCGGCTCGATGCGGTAATCGACCGGTTCCTCGCCGGACTCCGGTGTTGCCCGATCAAACAGATCACACAAGGGGTCGGTCGGAAAATTCAGCGAGTCATAGCATTGCCGCACGATGTTCTGGGCGCCAAGAATGGTGACTTCGTCTTCGACCTTGAAGTCGAAATAGTCGAGTGAGATCGCCAGCTCGGCAAAGTCGGCGTTCCACACCACGCCGTAGGTTGTGGCTTTGGCTGTTTCCGGTTTTAGCTGGCCGAGGCCACCACCAGTGTAGACCGTGGCCGTGATCGCGCCGCCACCGAAATCGTTAGGCAAACCGTCCGCAGCGCAGTTGTCAGCGATTCGTTGCGAGATGTCGCCGTTGGCCAGTGCTGCGCCCCAATCAATGCAGGGGTCGATATCGCGCTGGGAAGCAAAACTGACTTCGTCAGCCAGATACAGTTCGAACAGCGCCGGCGCCCGGAATGACGTGCCGTAGGAAGCGCGCACGCTGACGCCAGCGCCAATCTGCCAGCTCAAGCTGGACTTGTAAGTATTGGCGCTGCCCGAGCTGTCGACATCGGTGTAGCGGCCGGACAGCGAAAGCTCCAGGTATTCAACCCCGGGCAGGTCGGCCAGCAACGGCAGTTTGAATTCGGCAAACGCTGCGGTGGTGGTGTCTTCGCCTTTGGTGATGCCTGCCGACCAGCCGTGCCAGGAGTTTTGCTGCAGCCAGATATCGCCGGGAGTGTCGTTGATCTTGTCAGTCTGGTAGTGGATGCCAGTCGCGACGGCCACAGTGCCGGCGGGCAGCGAAAACAAATCGCCCGTGATCACGGCGTCGAAAGCATGTTGTTCGTAAAGGGTATTGCCAGTTTGTCTGCCAAACAGGAATTTGCGCAGCTCAGGCGAGATATTGCCACGCAGGAATTCCGGATCCAGCCACGGAATGTCGATGCAGTCGACGCCGCGGGTTGATGTCGGGTTGCCGGCACAGGAACCGAATCCCCAGTTCTGATCCCAAATCGAGTCGCCGTAAATCTCGTCGTTGCTGTAATCGCCGTCGGAACGACTGAATTGATAGGAGACATCCCAGTACCAATCGTTGAGTTCGCCGTTCAGGCCAACGACTGCGCGCAGGTAATCCACTTTGGTGCTGGAGTCGAAGTGATCGGTAATGGCGGTGGGGCTGAGCCACTGGGCGCCGGCCCAACCAGCAGAAAGCGGATTGCCGCCTTGTTCGACCATGTTGCCGTCTTCGTCGAAAGAATGGGTCTCGTTGTAGACGTAGCCCCAGAACTGAGCATAGGAGTTGGTGTAACTCTTGCGTCGGTTCAGCAGTACTTCGCTATACAGCGTCACCGAATCGGTCAGCTGCAGATCGCCCTGACCGTAAATCGTCGTGCGTTCGGATTCCGGCACCAGCGACTGGGCGTTCTGAAAGGGATGATCGGCGTTGGTCAGTGCATCGGTTTCCCGATCGTAATTGACGGCGTACCAACCAGCCGGTGTCACGATGCGATCTGGATTGAGCGGATCATATACGTTTGGCATAACCGAACCGTCAGGCGCAAACTGCGCCAACGAACCGTCATAGTCGTACTGCATCAACTGGAAGTCGCGATAGTTGCCATCCGGATTATCCGGATCCTGATAGTCGTATATCCAGACATGGCCCCAGCGCCAATCGAGGCAATGGGCGCGGCCGGTGCGCGGGTCGATGGGGTCGCGGCGGGCACCGCTGTTCGGGTCGAACAGATTGCGCCGGCTGCAGCTGGCGAAATCACGCTGGCCGCGGGCCAGCTCGAATTGCTTGTTGTAGTCGGCAACGATGCGGAACGAACCGTTCTCGGAGCTGGCACCCCAGGTCGCGCTGAAACGGTTTTCTTCGCCACCCGACTGTTCCGGTTGCGAGACATAAACGTTGACTTCGCCGCCATCGCCTTTCTTGGTGATGATGTTGATGACGCCGGCAATCGCGTCGGATCCGTACAAGGACGAGGCACCGTCTTTCAAAATTTCAACCCGGTCGATTGCGGCGATCGGTAGCACGTTGAAATCGAATGACGACGTGCCACCGCGGGTACCGGCGGGTCCGGCCCGGCGACCGTTTAACAGCACCAAGGTACGGTTGGCGCCAAGCCCGCGCAGGCCGATGGTTTCAACGCCTTCACCGCCGCTGTTGACAAAGTCGACCCCAAGTGCGGCCGTGACCTGCGGTGAGCCAGAGGCAACGGTGATCCGGCGCAGCAATTCTCCGACATTGCTGACGCCTTGCGCGGCGGCTTGTTCGGCACTGATGATTTCAACCGGTTGTTCACCTTTGAATTCGGCCCGGCGGATCAGCGAGCCGGTGACCACGACCCGCTCAGCTTCTGGCTCTTTCTCGGTGTCCGCATCCTGCGCGGATGCTGGCAAATGGATCAGGGCCAAGGCCCAGCCGATGGCTTGAGTCACTCGGTTCAGGGTTTGCGTGCTTGCTACCATGACGTGCTCCTTGTTTTTTTGTTTGCGCTCGGGATGCTGTGCGTTTTCTTTTTTTTAATTTCGTGTTTTGCCCAAAAAAAATCAAACCCGCTCGATCGCCATTGCCACGCCCTGGCCAACACCTACACATAGCGCGCACAGCGCGCGCGGTTGTTGTCGCTGCTGCAAGCTCAGCATGGCGTGTTGCACCAGGCGCAAACCGGACAGGCCAAGCGGGTGGCCGAGAGCGATGGCACCGCCATCCGGATTGAGCTGGTGGGCGTCGTCAGCGAGGCCGAGCGCGCGGCTGCAGGCGAGCACTTGCGCGGCGAACGCCTCGTTGATTTCGATGTGGGCAAAATCCTGCACCGACAACCGCAGGCGTTGCAGCAGTTTGTTGATGGCAGGCACTGGACCGATGCCCATCGTGCGCGGGGCCACGCCGGCACTGGCGCTGGCGAGCAGTCGCGCGCGCGGCGTCAAGCCATGGCGATTCAGTGCGCGCTCCGACATCAGCAGCATGGCGCCAGCGCCATCGTTCAGGCCGGAGGCATTGCCGGCGGTGACGCTGCCGTTGCGCAGCAGCGGTTTCAGGCTGGCGAGTTTGGCAAGCGTGGTATCGCTGCGCGGATGTTCGTCGGTGCTGATCAGTTTGCCGTCGACTTCGACCGGCAGAATTTCGCCGGCGAAGCGCTGTTCGGTTTGCGCGACAGCGGTGCGCTGCTGCGAGCGCAGTGCGTAGGCATCTTGATCCTCACGGCTGATTTGTTGCTCGCGCGCCAGGTTCTCGGCGGTTTCGGTCATGGTGTCGACGCCGTATTGCGCCGCCATTTTCGGATTGATGAAACGCCAGCCGAGCGTGCTGTCTTCCAGCTTCTGGTCGCGGCCGAATGCTGCACTCGGTTTGGCCATGACGAACGGTGACCGGCTCATCGATTCGACGCCACCGGCAACGATGATGTCGGCATCGCCGCAGGCAATGGCACGGGCACCGTGGATGATGGCGTCGAGTCCGGAGGCGCACAGCCGGTTGACCGTGATCGCCGGCACGCTGACTGGCAACCCGGCCAGCAGGCTCGCCATGCGGGCGACGTTGCGATTGTCTTCGCCGGATTGGTTGGCGCAGCCAAACACCACTTCATCGATCAGGCCCGGTTCGAGCTGTGGTTGCCGGGTCAGCAAGGCGCGCAGCGGCAATGCCGCCAGATCATCGGTGCGAATGGTCGCCAATGCACCGGCGTAACGGCCGATGGGTGTGCGGATGGCATCGACCAGAAAAACCGCATTCATGTTCGCCGAACTCATCGATGACCTTTGCCGCGGGTCCAGTCATTCGGCATGGCTTTTTCAATCTGGCTGGCGGTCTCGCGCAGTGCCGGCAACAGTTCGTGAATCGCGCGGTCGCGGGCGCCGGTACGAAACGCCATGCCGATATTCAGCGCCGCGATCACCCGGTGGTTGCGATCACGCACCGGCACCGACAGCGAGCAAAGTCCGAGTTCCAGTTCCTGCTCGACGTAGGCAAAACCCTGCTCGCGAACCTGAGCGATTTCGCGCAGCACGGCGCTGCGGCTGGTCAGCGTGTGCGGAGTCCGCGCCGGCAGCGTTTCCGGCAGGCGCAGTGCCAGCTCGGTCGGATCGAGTGCGGCCAGCAGCACCCGGCCCATCGAGGCGCAATATGCCGGCAGCCGGGCGCCAATGCCGAGACTGATCGTCATCACTTTGCGCACCGGCACCCGCTGCACGTAAACAATGTCGCTGCCATCGAGCACCGACAGCGAACAGGATTCGTGTACCTGCTGGGCCAGCTCTTCCATGAAGGGCAGCGCCAGATCGGTGAATGGCAGCGACGACAGGTAGCTGAAGCCGAGTTCGAGAATGCGCGGGCTCAGATAAAACTGCCGGCCCTGCTGGCCGACAAAGCCGAGGAATTGCAGGGTCAGCAAGACCCGCCGGACCACGGCCCGCGACAGGCCGGTAATTTCGGCAATCTCGGACAGGGTCATGGCCGGGTTTTCCCGGCTGAAGGCGCGGATCACATCGAGGCCGCGATGCAGCGACTGGATGTAGTCCGGGCTGTCATCAAAGGCGACCGGGGTCGCACTGGTGGTTTCGGGATGGTTGTCCATAGTGGCAGCGTCCATCAGGGCAGGGTCCATCATTGAGGGCAAAGGAAAGGTCATTGACAGGCAAAGGTAAGGGCTTTTACAGTTGTTCGCAATAAGAATAACAGTGCGAATATCGCACATAATTCAAGTGAGGTGCCTGCCCGGGTCGACCCCGGACGGGATGGACTAGCACCGGCGACAACCGGCCACGAGGGACCGACCCCGACCATGCTTCCCGAACGGCAAACCGTGCTGCACAGCTGGTGCAGGCAGACGGAATGGGACGCGCCCACCGTCACCGGGGGCGCGGGCGCCCGCTTTTTCACCGCGGATGGCCGGGCCATTCTCGACATGAGCAGCCTGGCCGAATGCAACAACCTCGGCCACCAGCATCCTCACGTTGTCGCCGCCATCAAGGCGCAAGCCAGCCAGCTCTGTTTTGTCACCAATGCCTGGGGCGCCGAACCGCGCGCCCGACTGGCGGAATTGCTGCTGGAGAAAAGTGGTTTTGATGGTGGCCGGGTGTTCTTCACGCTCGGGGGTGCCGACGCCAACGAAAACGCCATCAAATTTGCCCGTCAGGCGCGCGGTTTGCCGCGCGGCTGGGCCATCACCCGCGATCGTTCCTACCACGGCGCCAGCTACGCCGCGATGGCCCTGTCCGGCGACAGTCGCACCCGTCAGCAAGTCGATCCGGAAGCGCATCGGGTGCTGCAGGCGTGGCCGCCGTATGGCTATCGCTGTCCGTTTGCCAGCGACAGCGTCAGTGAATGCGCGCAACTCGCGGCCGATCAAATCGCCGCACTGATTGATGATCACACCGACGATCCGGTCGCGGCCGTGTTGATGGAACCGAATGCCGGCACCAACGGCATTGTCGCGCCCGACAACTATTGGCCTGCGCTGCGCGAACTGACTCGCAAGCGTGGCGTGCTGCTGATTGCCGATGAAGTGATGAGCGGCTTCGGTCGCTGTGGCCAGTGGTTTGCCTGGCAGCGCTACGGCGACGAAAACCGGCCCGATCTGATGACGCTGGCCAAAGGCTTGACCGGCGCCCATGTGCCGCTGGGTGCCGTGGTCGTGTCCGCCGACGTGGCGCGCGTGCTGGCGCCGCAAATGCTCTACACCGGCCTGACCTACTGCGGTCATCCGCTCGCCTGTGCGGCTGGCGTGGCCGCCGTCGAAAGCTATCAAAACGAAAATCTGATTGAGCGCTCGCGCGTGCTCGGCGAGCAGATGTTCCGATCCCTGCAAGGCTTGCAGCGCAAGCATGCGGTCATCGGTGAAGTGCGCGGTGGTCATGGCTTGTTTGCCGTGGTCGAGCTCATCCGCAATCGCGCCAGCAAGGAACCGTTGGCGCCGTGGCCGGAAAGTCATCCGGCGCTGAAAGAACTGGTGCGGTCGGGGCTGGCTGCCAACGTTTCGTTTGCCACCCGCGGCAATCTGATCATTCTGGCGCCACCGCTGGTGATCAGCGAACCCGATCTCGGCGATGCCATTGCCCTGCTCGATCGTCTGCTTGGCGAGCTCGGACAAACGCTGGCGAATGACGGCACGGCCAATGCCGTCAATGACAACCGTGTTTGATGCAGGCGCGAACGGAAAATTAATCAGACCGGGCTGTAATCAGGACAAGCTGTAATCAGGAACTACCAAACGAAATTTCACGCGGCTGACATCGCTTGTCAGCCGCCAAAGTGAGGATGTTGTCGTCATGAGTTTTCAGTTGACCTATTCGACCATGTTCAATCCGCCAGCGGAGTTGCACCAGCGGTTTGACGCGGCGGTCGCGCGCGTGGTCGCCGGACTCGGACGTCGCTACGGTTGTTTTATCGATGGCGCTGATCGGTCGCCGGCCACCACCAAAATGCTGCACAGTCCGATCGATCGCGAGCTGGTGCTTGGCGAGTTCGCCGATGCCAGCGCTGCCGAAGCCGACATTGCCATGCAGGCCGCGCATCGTGCGTTTGCCCAGTGGCGAAAAACCTCGATGACCGAGCGCATGCGCCTGCTGCGCAAAGCGGCCGTGCTGATGGAAGCCCGGGTGTATGAAATCGCCGCCGCACTGACGCTGGAAGTGGGCAAAAACCGGATGGAAGCACTCGGCGAAGCCCAGGAAACGGTCGACTTCTTCCGCGTCTATTGCGATCACTATGAACGCGAAGGCGGCTTTTATCATCCGCTGCCAAACGATCCGGTCAACGGCTATATCTCGCGCAATCGCAGCGTCATGAAACCGCACGGCGCCTGGGTGGTGATCACGCCATTCAATTTCCCGTTTGCCCTCGCTGGCGGCCCGGTGGCTGCCGCACTTGTCACCGGCAATACCGTGGTGCTGAAAGGCGCAACAACCACGCCATGGGCCGGACGCCTGCTGGCCGACTGCATGCGCGATGCCGGTTTTCCGGCCGGCGTTTTCAACTATGTCAGTGGTAGCGGCCGGGTCGTTGGTGAGGCGCTGATCAGTCATCCGCTGACCGCCGGCGTCACCTTCACTGGCTCCTACGAAACCGGCATGGCCATCGCCAGAAAAATGCTGAGCGGTGCCTATCCCCGGCCGTGCATTGCCGAGATGGGCGGCAAGAATGCCTGCATCGTCACCGCCGAGGCCGATCTGGAGCGTGCTGCGCTCGGCATCACCCGCTCGGCGTTTGGCATGGCTGGCCAAAAATGCTCGGCACTGTCACGGCTTTATGTCCACAGCAGCGTTGCCGACAAGTTGATTGAACAACTGCAGCAGCACCTAGGTGAAATCCGCATCGGCAATCCGCTCGAACAAAAACACTGGCTGGGGCCGGTTGCCACCGAAGCCGGTTACCGTGCTTATGGCGAATACAGTGCGCTGCTGCGCACGCAAGGCAGCCGGTTGTTGATCGGCGGACACTATCTGCGTGATGGCGACAACAGCCGTGGCTACTACGTCAAACCAACGCTGGCCGAAGCCAGTGATCAACATCCGCTGTGGCAGCAGGAAATGTTCCTGCCCATTCTGATGATCAACCGCTGCAGCAGTAACGATGAAGCCATGGCCAAGGCCAATGCGACGCCACTGGGTCTGACTGCCGGCATTTACGGCAGCCGCGACGAGGTCAGCTGGTTTCACGAGCACATCGAAGCCGGCGTCACCTACGCCAACCGGCCGCAGGGGGCGACCACCGGTGCCTGGCCCGGCTATCAGCCGTTTGGTGGCTGGAAAGGTTCCAGCACCACCGGCAAGGCAATCGCCTCGTTCTATTACCTCGCGCAATACCTGCGCGAACAGTCACAAACTGTCGTGGAGTAAAAACCTGAAAACAGCGGGTGACCGCTATACGCAATTCGCCAAGAGGGTTCGCACTACTGTGACAGCCATGTTTGTGCAATTGACCAACCGCCACAGGGCAGATCGCACGCCCCGCGCGGCACGATGCTGCGTTGCAACTCCTCGCGAGGTGTTCAACCTCGCCCCGGGTTACGCCTTGCCTCGCCCCGCGCGGCGCGCACGCTCCACCCTGTCCACCCGCTGCTTTCAGGTTTAGCCATGTTCATGAGCTTGCAACAAGCCATAGCGCAATACCTTCACGACGGCCAGAGCGTTGCCATGGAAGGCTTCACGCATCTGATTCCATTTGCCGCCGGCCATGAAATCATCCGCCAGCAGAAAAAAAATCTGCATCTGATCCGGATGACGCCGGATCTGATTTACGACCAATTGATCGGCATGGGCTGCGCCAGCGAACTGACCTTTTCCTGGGGCGGCAATCCCGGTGTCGGCTCGTTGCACCGTTTGCGTGATGCCGTGGAAAAACAGTGGCCGCAGCCGCTGACCTTGCATGAACACAGTCACGCCGAAATGGCGGTCGCCTATCAGGCCGGTGCCAGTGGCATGCCCTGCGGCTTCATGAAAGGCTATCCGGCGACGCAATTGGCGGAAGTCAATCCGGCGCAAATCCAGCCGCAGCAGTGTCCGTTCACCGGGCAATGGCTGAGCGCGATCGCCGCCATCAAACCCGATGTCACCATTTTGCATGCCCAGCAAGCCGATGCCGACGGCAATGTGTTGATCCGCGGCATTGTCGGCGCCGCACGCGAGGCAGCGCTGGCGGCGAAAACGGTCATCGTCACGGTTGAGCAGCAGGTGGAAAAAATCGATGCCGACATGAACGCAATCGTGTTGCCACGCTGGTTGATCGCCGCCATTGCCGTGGTGCCGGGTGGCGCCTATCCATCGTATGCGCAAGGCCATTATCCGCGCGACAACGCCTTTTATCTGGCCTGGGATGAGATTGCCCGCGACCGGGAAAAATTCCTCAGCTGGATGCAAAGCCATGTGCTGGCACTGCGCGACCATGCTGAGCTTCTGCAACGTTTGCAGGTGGCCGCATGAGTATCGCAGTAATGAATTCGGAACAGAGTTCGGGACAGAATTCTGTCCCGAACTACAGCCGCGACGAGATCATGACCGTCACCGCCGCGCGCCAGCTGCAAAACAGCGCAGTCTGTTTTGTTGGCATTGGCTTGCCCAGTGCCGCCTGCAATCTGGCCCGGCAAACGCATGCCCCGGAGCTGGTGCTGATTTACGAATCCGGCACGGTCGGTACCAAGCCGAGCGTGCTGCCGCTGTCCATCGGTGATGGTGAGCTGGCGGAGACCGCTGATTGCGTGATCCCGCTGCCGGACATTTTCAGTTACTACCTGCAAGGTGGCCGCGTTGACATCGGTTTTCTCGGTGCCGCCCAGATTGATCGCTTCGGTAATCTGAACAGCACGGTGATTGGCGATTATCTGCGGCCCTCGACGCGGCTGCCGGGCGCTGGCGGTGCACCGGAAATTGCCATGCATGCCAAGCAGGTGCTGATCGTCATGAAGCAATCGCCGCGCAGTTTCGTCGAGAGCCTGGGTTTTCGCACTTCCTGCGGCTTCATGAACGGCAATGGTCAGCGCCGGCACGGCGAGTTTGCTGATGCAAGCGCGGGCGCCGGGCCGCAAGTCGTGATCACCGACTACGGCATGTTGAAACCGGATCCGGTCAGTGATGAATTGACTCTGGTGGCAGTCTATCCCGGGGTAACCGCAGCGGAGGTCAGCGCGGCCACCGGCTGGTCACTGCGAATTGCCCCGACCTTGACGGTACTGCCGGAACCGACTGCAGCAGAGTTGAGCGCGTTACGCTCGCTGCATGCGCGTACCGAGCAGGCTCATGCCAATCCGGTTCGCATCGTGTTGCCGAAAACGGCCTGAGTTTTTTAACCATTGGCCGAAACAAAGCGTCGCCGGCCTGCAAGCGAGATTGACAGCATGAACAGTGCCCACATCAAAACCGAATTGCCGGGCCCTAAGGCCCGAGCCTTGATTGCTCGCGACAAGGCAGTGATTTCACCGTCCTATCCGCGTGATTATCCGTTTGCGATGTCGCATGGTAAAGGCGTCGAAGTCTGGGATGTCGACGGCAATCGCTTTCTCGATTTCGCGGCCGGTATTGCTGTCTGTTCAACCGGCCACAGTCATCCGACGGTGGTCAGCGCCATCAAGGCGGCGGCCGATCAGTTCCTGCACATTTCCAGTGACTACTGGCACGAACATCAAGTCAAACTCGGTGAGCGCATCAACGAACTGAATCCGATGGCCGAGCCGGTGCTGAGTTTCATGTGTCAGTCCGGTACCGAAGCGGTTGAAGGCGCATTAAAGTTGGCGCGCTATGTCACCGGTCGGCAACGCTTCATTGGTTTTCTCGGCGGCTTCCATGGCCGCACGATGGGGTCACTGTCGTTTACCTCCAGCAAATACACCCAGCAAAAAGGTTTCTTTCCGAGCATGCCGGGTGTGACCCATGTGCCGTACCCGAACAATTACCGGCCGCTGCTGCACGGAGAAGATCAGGGCGTCGCCGTGCTCAATTACATCGAAAACGTGTTGTTCCAGAGCAATGTGCCAGCCAGCGAAGTCGCCGGCATCGTGATCGAACCGATGCAGGGAGAGGGCGGCTATCTGGTGCCGCCGGATGGCTTTCTGAAAGGTCTGCGCGAACTCTGCGATCGGCACGGCATTCTGCTGATCTTCGATGAAGTGCAATCGGGTGTCGGGCGCACCGGCAAGATGTTTGCGAGTCAGCATTGGGGCGTTGCGCCCGACATCATGACACTGGCCAAAGGCTTGGGCTCCGGCATGCCGATCGGGCTGGTCGTTGCCAAGAAAAAACACATGGAAAAATGGCAGCGCGGCGCCCATGGCAACACCTACGGCGGCAATCCACTCTGCTGTGCCGCGGCAACTGCCACGCTCGATCTGGTGGAAAGCGAATACTGCGCCAATGCCGCTGAAGTTGGTGAGTACTTCATGACCAAACTGCGCGCGCTGCAAACCCGGTTCGACTGCATCGGTGAGGTGCGCGGCAAAGGCCTGTTTATCGGCATGGAGCTGGTGCTGGATCGCCGCGGCAAAAAGCCGGCCAAGGAACTCTGCGACCAGCTGATCACCCGCGCCTATCACAACGGCTTGTTACTGTTGTCCTGCGGCAGCAGCACCGTGCGCTTCATGCCGCCACTGCTGGTGAGCCGCGCCCAGATTGACGAAGCGATGACGATCATCGAAGTGAGTTTGAAGGAAGCGCTGGGCTGAGGTGCTAGGGCAGTAGCAGCGGAATCGTTTGCGGAAAGTTGGGAGCGGCAACTACCCCCTCCTGACCTCCCCCTTCACAGGGGGAGGAACGCTACAGCGCTTCCCTTGCGACGGAGCGGAACCGTACCGCTCCCTCCCCTGTGAAGGGGAGGGCGGGGGTGGGGTAATTGCCGCTTCACACCAGCCACACAACAACAAAATCCGGAGTCACCGTAATGCCCCGTATGTGGATAGCGTTTGCCTCAATTGGGTTGGGTTTGCTGTGCGCAGCGAATGCCAACGCCGCACGCGAACCGGTGCTCAAACAAATCCAGCTGCCGCACAGCTATTACTGGCGCGAGATGTATCTGCCGCAGCTGAGCAGCGGGCCGTCCGCTGCGGCGTTTTTGCCGGATGGCAAGTCGGTGGTGTACAGCATGGCGGGATCGTTGTGGCGACAAGCGCTTGGCAGCGACGACGCCAGCGAGCTGACGCATGGCCCCGGTTACGACTATCAACCGGACGTTGCGCCGGACGGTCGCAGCCTGATCTTTGTTCGCCACGATCAGGATGCGCTCGAACTGTGGCGGCTGGATCTCACAACCGGCAAACAGCAGCAACTGACACGCAGCGGGGTCAGCAATGTCGAGCCGCGGCTGTCGCCGGATGGCAGGCAACTGGCGTTTGTTTCCACCCGGGCCGACGAGCACGGTGACAATGCCGGCCGCTTCAATCTCTATCTGGCTGATGTGACCGATGCGGGGCTGGCCAATATCCGGCCGTTGGTCGCCAA
Organism: Permianibacter fluminis; assembly: GCF_013179735.1. Classification (NCBI taxonomy): domain Bacteria; kingdom Pseudomonadati; phylum Pseudomonadota; class Gammaproteobacteria; order Pseudomonadales; family Pseudomonadaceae; genus Permianibacter; species Permianibacter fluminis. The sequence goes on from NZ_JABMEG010000001.1 coordinate 1,108,171, forward strand.
CCGGCAAAGCAAAATCGATCGCTATTACTACAGCACGTTTGATCACGCGGTGAATCCGTCCTGGAGTCCGGATGGCAAACGCATTGTTTACGTCGGCAACCCGGAGGTCGCCTGGGGCAGCGGTGATCTGTGGTCGGTGTCGGTCAGCGATCCGAATGATCGTTATCGGGTGCTGGTGGAAGAAACCACCTGGGCCGCCAAACCGGAATTTGCTCCCGATGGCAAACGCCTGCTGTACAGCAGCTATCAAGGTCGACAATGGCATCAATTGTGGCTGACCACGGCGACTGGGCAATCGCCATTGCCGCTGACGTTTGGTGAGTTTGATCGGCGCAATGCCCGCTGGTCACGTGATGGTCAGCGTGTGCTTTATATCAGCAACGAGCAGGGCAACAGCAGTCTCTGGCTGCAGGATGTCATCGGCGGCAAACGGCAACAAATTACCGCCAACAGCCGCCACTTTCAGCGCCCGATAGCCGAGCTGCGACTGCAACTGCGTGACGACCGGGGCCAGCCGCTGGCGGCACGGGTGACCGCGCTGGCCAGTGACGGCCGCCATTACGGTCCCGATGACAGCTGGCTGCATGCCGATGACGGTTTTGACCGGCGCCAACAAGCCCATGAACATCACTACTTTCATTGCCAGCAACGCTGCGTGCTGACCGCGCCGGTGGGTGAGCTGACGCTGATCATCCAGCATGGTTTCGCGATGAGCATCGCGCAGCAAACGCTGCAACTGAAGCCGGGCAGCCGCGAGCTGACCGTGACCCTGCACGACAATGCGCTGCCAGCCGAATTTGGCTCGCACCTCAGCGCCGATCTGCATGTGCACATGAACTACGGTGGCCAGTACCGCCAGCAGCTCGCCGGCTTGGCGGCACAGGCGCAGGCCGAAGATCTGGATGTCGTTTACAACCTGATCGTCAACAAAGAGCAGCGAATTCCGGATATCGGCGAATTCAAGACCACAGCCGACCAGTTCGGGCCGACCACGATTTTTCAAGGTCAGGAATTTCATACCAGCTACTGGGGCCATCTCGGCCTGCTGCATCTGGATGACCATTATCTGACGCCTGATTTCAGCAGCTACCGGCATACCGCACTCGCCTCGCCGTATCCGCATAACGGCGTCATTGCCGATCTGGCGCATGAACAACAGGCGTTGATGGGTTATGTGCATCCCTTCGACTGGCGCATCGTGCCGGAACAAGAAAAGAAGTTGACCAATCTGCTGCCGGTCGATGTTGCACTCGGCAAGACCGATTACTACGAGCTGGTGTCATTCGCCGACCATCTGGCCACCGCCGAAGTGTGGCATCGGTTGCTCAATCTGGGGTTCAAGCTAGCCGCCGCGGCCGGCACCGATGCCATGACCAACTACGCCTCGCTGCGCGGTCCGGTCGGCTTGAATCGGGTGTTTCTCGCGGTCGAAAAGCCGTCCCCGACGGCATTGAAAGCGGCGATCAAAAACGGTCACGGCTTTGTCAGCAATGCGCCGCTGCTTGGCTTGACCGTCAACGGTGTTGCGCCCGGTGACACGCTGCAATTGCCGGCCGGAGCAACACGGGTGGAGATCCACGCCGCCGTGCGCTCGAACACGCCGGTGCCGATGGTGGAAATTCTGCACAACGGCAAGGTGTTGAAGCGGATCAAAACCGACCGCAGCGGTATGCGCGCCGACTTTTCCGGTGCGCTGGAGCTGACGGAAAGCGGCTGGATTTTGCTGCGCGCCTATAACCCGGAGCCGCATGCGCTGGTGCAGGATCTGTACGCCTACGGCAGTACCAATCCGGTCTGGCTGGAGCTGCCGGGCAAGCCACAGCGCGCGCCGGAAGATGCCGCCTATTTTCTGCGCTGGATTGATCGGATCATCGACGATGCCGGTCAGCGCACCGACTACAACACCGAACAGGAGCGCGAGAAGACCCTGCAGTATCTGCGGGCCGGCCGGGCGGTGTTTGAGGAAAAAGCGAAACCGGCGGCGAAATAAAAAGGGCGCGTCATGTCTGGCGATTTTTATCGAAATAGTCTCGCAGTGCCGGTTCAGCAATGAGTCGAATTCATCAGAACACTTTTGCGTGAATTGCGCCGGTGCGTTGCGGCGCCAGAAAGGAGAATGTCCGTGAACATGAAGTTTGCTGCCAACCCGGCCTGGGCGACCGTGCTGCTCGGCATTGCGTGTGTGGCCACCGCGGCGGAAAAACCGGCGCTTGAGCTGTCCGACATGGCCCGACTGCAAGACGTCAGTTCGCCGGTATTTGCTCCCGACAACGAGCGCATCGCCTATGTCGTGAGCACGGCCAATACCGACAGTGATGCCAGCGTCAGCGATCTGTGGCTGGTCTCGTATCGGGGTGGCGCGCCACGGCAATTGACCCAGACGCCGTTTGCCAGTGAATGGTCGCCACGCTGGAGTCCGGATGGTAAATGGCTGGCGTTTCTGTCCGATCGCGGTGACGACGAAAGTACGCAACTCTGGCTGCTGCCAGCCGATGGCGGTGAAGCGCGTCAGCTCAGTTCCCTGAAAGCCGGCATCGAGGACTTTGACTGGGCGCCGGATGGCAAGCGCATCGTGCTGGTGGCGGAAGACCCGGCGCCGGAGCAGGGCAAAGATTCGCGCGGCAAGGACAAGCCGGAACCGCCGCGCGTCATCACCCGCTATCAATTCAAGGAAGACGGCCGCGATTATCTGACCGATCGCTACCAGCATCTGTATCTGCTGAATGTCGCCGACGGCAGTGCCGAGCAGATTACCACTGGCAGTCAGGACGATATGCTGCCGGCTTGGTCGCCCGATGGTAAGCAGATCGCATTTGTCTCGCGTCGCGTTGCTGGCACAGCAGGTGATGCCGAGCGCACGCTGAACTTTGATGTCTACACAGTCGCCCCGGCCGTCGGTAGTGAGGCGCGCCGGATCAGCGCCTTCAACGGCACCGATGTCGATCCATACTGGGAATCACGCCCCGAGTGGTCACCGGATAGTCGCAAACTGGTCTGGCTGCAAAGCGGTGAAGACAAATGGATTTACTACGCGCCGTGGCAGCTGACCGTCGCCGATTTGGTCAGCGGCAAAATCACCACGCCGGCCCGGATTGATCGCTGTTTCTACAAACCGCGTTGGTCGGCTGATGGCAAATCAATTTACGCGCTGGTCGAACAAAGCCGCAATACCTGGCTGGCCCAAATCGATCCCAATGAAAGCAATCCAGCCAACGCCATTCGCTACGTCAGCGACGGCAACCGCTTTGGCTACGACTACGCGCTCAGCAAAAATGGCCGCATCGCACTGCTCGACAGCGATGACCGCACGCCGTTTGAACTGACCGCGCTGGAACCCGGTGCCAAGCAGCCGGGCCGCGCGCTGACCGCGCACAATCAGTTCCTGACCGAGCGTAAGCTGCAACCCGCCGAAGACATCAGCTTTACCAGTGACGGCCAACGCATCGACGGCTTTCTGATGAAACCGGTTGGCTATGAACCGGGCAAGCGTTACCCGACCATCCTGCGCATCCATGGCGGCCCGGTTTATCAGTTCTCGCACGAATTCATGTTTGACTGGCAGTTCTATGCCGCCAAGGGTTTTGCCGTGGTTGCGGTCAATCCGCGCGGTTCGTCCGGTCGCGGTTTTGATTTCGCCAAGGCCATTTACGCCGACTGGGGCAATGTCGATGTCAAAGACGTACTGGCCGGCGTCGATCATGTGGTCAAACTGGGCGTTGCCGATCCGGACCGGCTCGGCGTCGGTGGCTGGAGCTATGGTTCGATCTTGACCAACTACGTCATTGCCAGCGACAAACGATTCAAAGCGGCCGTCAGCGGTGCCGGCACCTCGAACATGCTCGGCAATTACGGTCACGATCAATACGTGCGCGAATACGAGCTGGAGCTTGGCAGACCCTGGGAGAATTTTGACGCCTACGCCAGAGTCAGTTTCCCGTTCCTGCATGCCGACCGCATCAGCACGCCCACGCTGTTCCAGTGCGCGGAAAAAGATTTCAATGTGCCCTGTCTCGGCGCCGAGCAGATGTATCAGGCGCTGCGCTCACTGCGGGTGCCGACCCAGCTGGTGATTTTCCCCGGCGAGAATCATGGCCTGACGGTACCGAGCTATTTGCAGGACCGCTTGCAGCGCAATCTGGAGTGGTATGAACGTTTTCTGAAAACGCCGTAGCGAGTGTGCGGGGTGAGGAAAAACGTGAAGGCAAAATATCAGGGATTCGGTGCGGGCGGTGTTGCGCGGAGCGGCAACTACCCCACCCCGACCCTCCCCTTCACAGGGGAGGGGGCATCTCGGCTCATCGCTCATCAAGGCCGGGGAGGTGCCAAGTCACTCCCTCCCCTGTCAAGGGGAGGGTCGGGGTGGGGTAATTGCCGCTCCCAATTCGCCGCAGGCATCACCCGCAACAAAATCGCTGGCTCAGCGTTCACCCATTCAACGCCTCAACACCGGCCCCAACCGGTTGTACTGCTTCATCACCTTTTGCAGCGACTTGTGATCAATTGCCACGGCCCGGTGGCCGTCGGCACCGGTCATGGTCCTGGCCGCGACCAGCGCATTGATGATCGCTTCTTCCGTTGCCTGCACGGTCGCCAGAAACAGCGGGTCCAGCGCACTGTTGCCGAGTGTCTGCACGGTTTGCAATTCGGTTTGGCTGGCGTCTTTGTTGGCGGTACTGAATGCCAGGAAAATATCGCCGGAACCGTCACCGGCGTAACTGCCATTGCGCGCCAGTCCGAGCGCGGCGCGCTTCACCAGCCGTTTCAGCTGGTGCGGCAACAGCGGCGCATCGGTGCCAACGACAATGATGATCGAACCGGTATCGCCGGCTGGCTGGGTCGCGGTCGGTTCGTCGTAGGCCTTGTCCGCTGTCAGATGCTTGCCAACCGGCACACCGGCAATGCGCAGCTCTTCGCGGACACCGTAATTGGCTTGCACCAGCACCCCGACGGTGTAGCTGATGTTGTTTACCGCGATGACGCGCGAGGCGGTACCCGTACCGCATTTGAATTGATGGCAGATCATGCCGGTGCCGCCGCCGACATTGCCTTCAGCCAGCGGTCCGCTGTGCGCGCTGTCGAGCGCCGCGAATGCATGTTCCGGTTTGACGTGAAAACCGTTGATGTCATTCAACCAACCGTCCCAGGTTTCCCCGACCACCGGCAACGACCACCAATAACCACTGTCATCGGCGCCACCCTGTTTGATGCGCCAGGCAATCACCGCGTCGTGGACCACGCCAACACTGTGGGTGTTGGTGATCATGATGGGACCTTCCAGAAAACCGCTTTCATCGAGCCAATGGCTGCCGGTGAATTCACCATTGCCGTTCAGCGAAAACAGGCCGGCATAAACCAGCTCGTTCACGCTGTCATGACCACGCGGCAGAATCGCGGTGACACCGGTTCGGATGGCGGCGCCACTTGCGTCATCGGCCTGCAACGTGTGATAACCCACGGTAACACCGGCGACGTCGGTCAACGTATTCCAGCGCCCCGGCGTGCCGTCAAACGGGATGCCCAAATCACGGGCACGTACGGGCGCTGGTTCAGCGCGCGAGTCGGCAGCCTGGCTGACCGGTAATAACAGTAAAAGGCAATTGAAAACCAGAGCCGGACCGATTTTTCCGGGCCGAAGATGGCGATGCAGGAAATTGCGCATGGCAGGACTCGCACAGTGGAACCTGGCGACAGTTCAACATGGCCGACGCCGAATCTCAATGCTGGCCTTTTCACAGTCGGAGTAAGTGATGAGTCATTTGTTGCACTGCCAAAAACTCGAGCTGGATCACGCGCGGGCCTTGCACGCGTCGTTCTATAACGATCCCATCTGGCTGGCGCACGAGCAGCAGCAGGTGTTTGCCCGCAGCTGGCAATTGGTGGCGCATACCGGTGATTTGGCGGCCGCTGGTGATCACGTCGCGACCGATGTCGCCGGCAAGCCGGTACTGATTGTTCGACAAGCGGACAATTCACTGAAAGCGTTTTACAACGTCTGCCGGCATCGGGCCGGCCCCATCGCCACCTGCAATGGTCGGGGCGCCAAGGCGCTGCACTGCGCCTACCACGGCTGGACCTACACGCTCGCCGGCCAGCTGCGCTCGGCGCCGGAAATGCAAGGCGCCTGTGATTTTGATGTCACGCAAATCCAGTTGCCGGAAATTGCCGTGCGGGAATGGCAGGGGCTGGTATTTGTTGCCCTAGCCGCGGATGCACCAGCGTTTGACGAGATGTTTGCCGGCATTGTCGAGCGTATCAAACCGATTGATATCAGCGCGCTGCGCTTTCACAGCCGGGTGCATTACGACATCGATTGCAACTGGAAGGTCTACATCGACAACTTCCTCGAAGGCTATCACCTGCCGCATGTGCATCCGGGCTTGTCCAAGGTGCTCGATTACCGTTCCTATGACACCGAGCTGCATCGCTGGTATTCGTTGCAGCATTCGCCCATCCGCAACAACGACGGCATCTACGGCGATGGCAATGCCTGGTACTACTTTGTTTATCCGAACATCATGCTGAATATCGTCCCGGGCCGGATGCAGACCAACCGCATCTTGCCGCTTGGCTACAACCGTTGCCGCATCGAGTTTGACTACTACTACAGCGACGATCCGGCCGTGCACGCCCGCATCCAGAACGAGCAGTCTTTCAGTGACGAGATCCAGCAGGAAGACATCGACATTTGTCTGGCGGTGCAGCGCGGCCTGCAATCCGGCAGTTACGAAGCCGGCCGGCTCTGCCCGAAACGCGAAAGCGGTGTCTGGCATTTTCAGAACCTGTTGCGTGACGCCTATCGCCAGGCCATACCGGTGCAGCAGTGACCCTGCTAATTTGTCATGCCGGCTTCGGCAACTTCTCCTGCGTTGCTCTACCTCCTGCATCCATGCAGTCGTGCGCCGGGGCGACAGGTACATGTCGAGTAGTTCTGTTCCAATTCGCTCGTCGGTGAGCAAAAAACAATAAACAGAAATCGGGAGATAGCATGAGCCAGCACGAACAACCACGACGCGAACTGGGTTTCTGGATGTGCACCGCGTTGGTCATTGGCAACACCATCGGCATTGGTATTTTCATGATGCCGGCGTCGCTGGCGCCGTATGGCCTGAATGCCTTCAGCGGTTGGCTGGTCACCGTCATCGGCTGCATTTTTCTGGCGAAGATTTTCGCGGGTCTGGCTCAGCATCTGGCCCACGAAGACGGACCGTATGGCTACACCCGGCGGGCGCTCGGCGGTGGCGTGGCGTTCACCGTGCTGTGGTGTTACTGGGTGTCGGTGTGGGTGACCAATGCGACGCTGGCAGTCGGCGTGGTCAGCTATCTTTCGTTCTTTGTGCCGGCGCTGAATGCGTCGCCGTGGTTACCGCCGGTGGCCGCGCTGGCGCTGCTCTGGGGCTTTGTCCTGATCAATCTGCGCGGTGTCCGCACGGCCGGTTGGGTGCAGATCATTACCACCGTACTCAAGCTGCTGCCGATGCTGGCGGTGATGGCGCTCGGAGCTTGGTTGCTGCTGACGGATGCCGGCGCTTATCAACAACATGTGCCGAGCAATCCGCTGTCAATGGACGCCACGGTGACCGCGTCAACCATAGCGCTGTTTGCCATGCTCGGCATCGAGAGCGCCACCATTCCGGCCGGCAAGGTGCGCGACCCGGCGCGCACCATTCCGCGCGCGACCTTGTTTGGCACCATTCTGACCGCGGTGATTTATATCGCGGTATCGGCGGTGCCCATGTTGCTGATCCCGCAGGACGCGCTGACGCAAAGCAACGCACCGTTTGCGGATCTGTTCAGCCAACGCATCGGCTCCGGTTTTGGTCAGCTGCTGGCCGGCTTCGTCGTCATCAGCGGCCTCGGTGCCTTGAATGGCTGGACCCTGCTCGCCGGTGAACTGACCCAGTCATTCGCCCGTCACGGTGGCTTTCCGAAAGTGTTTGGCGCCACCAATCACCGAGGTGTGCCGGTGCTGGCCTTTGTGATGACCGCCGGCCTCGCCAGCGTGATGATCTTGATGAACTACAGCAAATCGATGGCGCAGGGCTTCACGTTTTTCAGCGTCGTGGTCACCGCGGCCAACTTGCCGTTGTACCTGTTCTGCTCGCTGTCGGTGCTGGTGCTGTGGAAGCGCGGCGAAATTGCCACCCTCGGCAAAAAAGAAGGCAGCTTGCTGGTCGCTGCCGTGCTGGCAATCGCCTATGCCGTCTGGGCGTTTATCGGTATCGGTCACGAATCATTTTTGTGGGCGCTCGCGCTCGCGCTGATGGGCCTGCCGGTGTATCTGTGGATGCGCTGGCAGCGTCGGCGGGAGGCGAGGGCGGTAGCGGCGGCAAGCTAAGTTTTGCACCAAGTGACAGCAAACCAACAGCACCCCCAACCCCTCCTCGTGAGAGGAGGGGAGTGTAAGGCGTTCCCCTCCTTGTCAAGGGCGAGCGGGGAGAGAGCACAATGCGAGTGCATTGTGCGCCCGCGTAGCGCCAAGCGTTCTGCGCTTGGCCGGGCGGGGCTAGGGGTGGTTGAGCGCAGCCAGACTCCACGCCGGATGGACGAGAAAATATCGGAGTAACCCATGTCCCGCGATCCGCGTTACGACATTCTGTTTGAACCGGTCCGCATTGGCCCGGTCACCACCAAGAACCGGTTCTTTCAGGTGCCGCATTGCAATGGCATGGGCCACGCGATGCCGGAAGCGCATGCGGCGATGCGTGAGATCAAAGCCGAAGGCGGCTGGGGTGTAATCGCCACCGAAGAATGCGAGATCCACCCGAGCGGCGATGTCTCGCCCTATGTCGAAGCGCGGCTTTGGGACGATGCCGACATTCCGGCGCTGGCATTGATGTGCGAGAAGGTGCACCGGCACGGCGCGCTCGCGGCCGTCGAGCTGACCCACAACGGCCCGACCGCATCGAACCTGTATTCACGCGACATCCTGATCGCGCCTTCACATCAACCGAGCAAATACGGCTACCCGCACCAAGCCAAGGCAATGAGCAAACGTGATATCGCCGATTACCGACGCTGGCATCGCGATGCCGCGCTGCGGGCGAAGTGCGCCGGCTTTGATGTGATCTATGTTTACGCCGCGCATGACTTGAGCCTGGCCATGCATTTCCTGCAAAAGCGTCGTAATCATCGTAATGACGAATACGGCGGCAGTCTGGAAAATCGCACCCGGCTGCTGCGGGAGATCATCGAAGACACCAAAGACGCGGTCGGTGATACCTGCGCCGTCGCGGTCCGTTTTGCCACCGAAGAACTGCTTGGTGACGGCGGTGTCACGCTGACCGAAGCCAAAGAAGTCGTGCACATGCTGGCCGACCTGCCCGATCTCTGGGACGTCAATCTCGCCGCCTGGTACAACGACTCGATTCCCTCGCGCTTTGCTCGTGAAGGCGCGCAGGAACCGTTCATCGACTGGGTGAAAAAAGTCACGACCAAGCCGGTCGTTGGCGTCGGCCGCTTCACCTCGCCCGACACCATGGTGTCGCAGATCAAACGCGGTGTGCTGGATTTGATCGGCGCGGCGCGGCCGTCGATAGCCGATCCGTTTTTGCCAAAGAAAATCGAGCTGGGTCTTATCGACGACATCCGCGAATGCATCGGCTGCAATATCTGCGTCAGCGGCGACATGACCATCACGCCGATCCGTTGCACGCAAAACCCGACCATGGGCGAAGAGTGGCGCAAAGGCTGGCACCCGGAAAAAATCGCCAGCAAGAAATCCGACAGCAAGATCTTGATCGTTGGCGCCGGCCCGGCCGGACTGGAAGCCGCGCGTGCACTCGGCGAGCGTGGTTACGAGGTACATCTGGCCGAAGCCGGCAAAGAGCTCGGCGGCCGGGTCACGCTGGAGTCGCGCCTGCCCGGTTTGGCGGAGTGGGCGCGTGTGCGTGACTGGCGCCTGGGCCAAATCAACAAACTGAACAACGTCAATGTCTATCGCGATTCGAATCTCAGTGCGCAAGACGTGCTGGATTTTGCTGCTGATCAGGTTGTGCTTGCCACCGGCTGCCACTGGCGCCGTGACGGTTACGGCCGCAGCAATGGCAGCGGCATCGCCGGCTTCACTGCGCAATCGGTGCTGACGCCCGATGATGTGATGGCTGCGCTGTATTCGGGAGATAAAACATTTTTCGAGCAGCTGCCAGCCGGCGCGGTCGCTGTGTTCGATGACGATTACTTTTATTACGGCAGCGTCATGGCCGAAGCGCTGCGTAAAGCTGGTCGCGAGGTGCTGTTCATCACTCCCGACGACACCATCGCGTCCTGGAGCAGCAACACGCTCGACTACCGCCACATCCAATGGCGCATGCACGAGCTGGGCGTGCAGCAAGTGGTCGCACAGAACATCACAAACTGGGATGGCAAGCAGTTAACACTGGAGCACAGCTGGTCAGGCAAGACTTCAACACTCGCTTGTGCCGCCGTGGTCGCGGTAACCGCCCGGCTGCCCAACGATGCGCTGTATCAAGCCTTGCTGGCTCGAGAAGCGGAATGGGCCGGCGCCGGCGTCAAAACGGTTCGCTGCATCGGCGATGCCGAAGCGCCGGGGCTGATCGCTCATGCGGTGTACGCCGGCCACCGCTATGCCCGCGAGCTGGATGAAACCCCACGCGGAGAAGTCGCGTTCCGGCGGCACTTCCATGTTGGGCAAACAGGTTGAAGTAGGATGGGTAGAGGCGCGATGCGCCGAAACCCATCAGATCTCGCCGCGTTGATAAGGGCGATGGGTTTCGCTTACGCTCTACCCATCCTGCCGCGCTCCGGCGTCGGTCAATTCAGTTGTTAGATTTCAGGAGAATGTTATGCGTCATATATTGTTAGTGCTGGTAATTACCTTAATGTGCGGCTGCGCCCCTGCTGCCTTTAAAATGTATAGCGGCTCTGATCTGCCCAGAACAGACTTTGCTGTTATATCTGCTTTGGGCCTTTACCCAGAGAGTCGCATGTCTCTGCAAATTAAGGAAATAAATGGAAAGCCAGTCAATGACACAACTGCCGCTGAGTTTCATGTTTTGGCCGGCGACTACAAAATTTTACTAAAGGCTTTTGCTGACTTTAATCCTTCCGCGACAAGCTCAACTTGGAAAGATGCATTTATAGAGGTAAGCGTGAGCGTCGAAAACGGCCACACCTATATCCCAAACTTCACACGAATTGACGACAAAGTATCAGTCCACTTTGACGATAAAGGCGTTGGATTTAAAAAAGAGTGCTTACCTCTCTATCAAGCCTACTACAAGACAAATATTTGGGCGGGCAAGGCGCCAGACATTCAATGTTGAAATCAAGAAACTCAATCAGGTTCATGTAGGTCCGAACCGCATAGCGTTTCGGAAGCTTGTTGTTTCTATTCGCACGATGCCTCCGTACGGGTTCGCCCATTTGAGTTGTAATTTCTAACGCCAGGTCTTTCGCCATGGATAAGCGTCGTCTTAAACGAATGATTCGATACTGGGAAAAGTGTCACGCCAGGGCGATGTCAAATATTGATAGGTGTGACTGGAATAGTTGGTTTGACCTTTGGCATATTCATTATGACTACAAGGCTAAGGGAGGACGAGTTGAAAACAAGCCCTATTCATATTTTTTAGGCTATCAATTGCTTCGCTCTGTTGAAGAGCGGTGCAAAAGTCGCGCAGACCCCTTTCAATGCTTTCTCAGCATACATCCTGACGCACACAACGACGCGGTATATATGCACACGGAGAATCCGAACCCAAACAGTCCTGGCTTCCCTTATCTGTTTGAAGACGTTGAATGGGGCGTTACTGATAATAAATCGCTCAATACAGTCATCGACGCAAACACGCACAAAATCGGAAAAGTCGACACTGATGAATATAAATACTATATCGTCATTCGAAAGACCAAATCCGACGTTTGAAAACGTTACGGTCTTCTGCCGTCACTAGGCCGGACACCGTGCTGCTGAAGACGGTCTTTCGACTACGTGTTGGTGGCTCAAAACTGAATAGCGTTGCAAGCGCATGTTCGGTCGGACATTCAGAGTCTATTTTCCGTTCTTTTCGTGCCGTTTTCTGAGTCAAGAGGAATGTACAATGATCGTCGACGCTCAGGTAACGATTAACGCCTCCCGTCCAGCGGTCTGGGCCACCATGACCGATATCGCGAATGCTGCGACCACCATCAACGGTATCGAGCAGATTGAGATTGTCGAGCAGCCCACAAACGGCTTGGTTGGCTTGCGTTGGCGGGAAACCCGAATCCTGTTCGGCAAGCCCGCGACAGCGGAGAAATGGATCACGGAGGCGGTTGAGAACGAGTTTTACAAAACTCGGGCGGAAAGCGATGGCTTCATCTTTCTATCAACCAATCGTATTTCCGATGGCAGCGGCGGCCTGATCCTGACCAGCATTCACGAATCGTTGCCGCAAACACTGGCGACTAAACTGATGGTGATTCCGATGTCGCTGCTGTTCAAGGGCGTGGCGAAGAATGCCATTCTGCAGGACTTGCTCGATATCAAGTCGGTAGCGGAGCAGCAATGATGGCGCCGCAACCGGCCAAGTCCGCCGATTCTCGCGGCATGAACGTCGCAAGAGCCGGGTGACCATCACCGAGCCAATACCATGATCCGATTAATGCGATTTCCCGATGCCATCCGACATGAGTCAGTGATTGAAGATTGGTGGCAGCAGCACCCGGAAGCGCTGGCGGTGATGGCGCGTTACTGGTTTGCCGTGATGCGCCATTGTGGCGACGATGTCCGTGAGCTGCTGCATGATGGTCATCCAACCGCCTGCGTTGCTGATGCTGCGTTTGCTTACGTCAATGTTTTCCGTGCGCACGTCAATGTCGGGTTCTTTCTCGGTGCCGAACTGGCCGATCCGCACGGCTTGCTCGAAGGTACGGGAAAATTCATGCGCCACGTCAAGCTGAAGCCGGAAAACGAGGTGAATGCGGCGGCACTGCATCTGCTCATCGAAACCGCCTATCGTGACATGCAGGCTCATCTGAGATCCGGGCCGGTTTCGTAATAGCGAACCTTGTCGATTTACACCGGGTAGGGTTCGAGGCGGCATGGACATCATGCGTACGAAGCCGCTGCGCGGATTCGTACCTACGGGCGGCATGTTTTCCCATGCTGCGCATGCTTTGCAATAACCACTGAAAGGAGATCAGGCAATGGCCAAGAACACGGTTTGTCTCTGGTATGAATCTGGCGCGGACGAAGCCGCGCGGTTTTATACCGGGGTATTTCCGCAAAGCCAGCTTGGCGCGATTTGCCGAGCGCCGTCAGACTATCCCAATGGCAAAGCCGGTGACGTCCTGACGGTGGAATTTGTTGTCGCCGGCATCCCCTGTCTGGGCCTGAATGGTGGTCCCCGGTTTCAGCACAGTGAAGCGTTTTCCTTTCAGATTGCCACCGAAGATCAGGCCGAGACGGACCGGTACTGGCACGCCATTGTTGGCAACGGCGGTCAAGCCAGCCAGTGTGGCTGGTGCAAGGACAAGTGGGGCATCAGCTGGCAGATTACGCCGCGCATTCTGATGTCAGCGATGGCTCAGGGCGGCATGGTGGCAAAGCGCGCCTTCGAGGCGATGATGCCGATGCAGAGAATCGATATCGCCGTGCTTGAGGCGGCGATTGCGGCCGCGAAAAACGGCTGAGCGGTACACCCTGTACGCCGGCGCAACAACGCAGACGGGGCTCGGAGATCGCCGGTAGCTGGTGCGTGCATTGCCGCTTTCCATTTTCAGTAGCAGCGCCGCTGTCTGGCTGAAAGTAAACGCCAGCAACTTAGCGTTGCGGAATGTCTTCGTGAATGCACAGGTAGTTGCCTTCCGGGTCCTTGAACCACGCGGCCTTCTCGGCGCCCAGCACACAGACATGGTTGACGGTTTTCAGGCCGGGAAAATCATAGTCCTCAAAGACAACGCCAGCGCGCTTCAAATCCGCAATGCTGGCGGCAATATCGGTGACCTGAAAACTGATGGCGGTATGGTCGGCCTTGGTGCCTTCCGGTTTCGGAAACAGCGCCAAGGTCGTTCCGCCTACGACGTAAACAAATTTGCCATCCGGTTTGAAGCCGCCGGGTTGAAAACCGAGCCGGCCTTCGTAGAAGGCGCGAGCGCGCGCCATATCGATGACCGGCAACATGGTTGTCACAGAAGCAGTGGTCAGCATGGGGAGTCCTTGCTTGCAGTCCGGCAACATGGAATCCCGACAGGGATATTGGGCCGGCGGGAACGCAAGCATAGTCCTTGTGCTTACTTCAGCTTAGACCGCGTCGATCCGAACCGGCTGGCGTTTAGGGCGCTTGCCGATTCGTCGGCACGCAATCGTTGTGTGGAGGAGCGGCTTCCGTAACCGTTAACCCTCAGGCAGCAGCCCCTTCCTTGCTTCCGCGATGTCAAACGGTGCGCGGACTTACTGAATCAGTACGCCACCTTTCGTCACCGCACTGGGCCGCTCCAGCAAGCGGATATTGGCCAGCACATCACCGTCGACTGCCACCAGATCGGCGTATTTGCCGACCGCGATGGAGCCGATGTCGGTATCTTTGCGCATCAGGCGGGCATTGCTGATGGTGGCGGATTGGATGGCCTGCATTGGCGTCTGGCCGTAGCGGACCATGTAAGCCAATTGTTTGCCGTTGTCGCCGTGCGGGAACACGCCGGCATCGGTGCCGAAGGCGATGTTGACGCCGGCTTTGACCGCTTTGCGAAAACCTTCGCGCTGGGCGTCGGTGGTTTGCCGGTTTTTCTCCAGGATTTCTGCGGGCCAGTGTTCAGCGCTGCCGACCTCGGCGATGTAGTCGCCGTTATAAATATCGGCGACCAGCCAGGTGCCGCGTTTTTTCATCAAGGCAATGCCTTCGTCATCGATCAATGATCCGTGCTCGATTGATCGGACGCCAGCGCGCACGGCGGCCTTGATGCCGTCGGCGCCATGGGCGTGGGCGGTGACATCTTTGCCGTATTTTTGCGCTTCTTCGACGGCGGCGTGAATTTCCTTTTCGCTGAATTCAGCTGCGCCGGGTGTGGTGCCCATTGTCAGCACGGCGCCGGTCGCGATCATCTTGATGAAGTCAGCGCCGCCGGCAATCAGTTCACGCACACGGGCACGCACTTCGTCGGCGTTGTTGGCGACGCCACGGCGAAAATCGGCCGGAATGATCACATCCGGCGCCATGCCAGTGACTTCACCACCGCCGCCGCTGATCGTCACGTAGGCACCGGCCACCATCATTCGCGGTCCGCGCAGCAAACCGGTATTGATTTGCTCGCGCAGCGCGACATCGACAAACGCCCGGTAGGTGCCGACATCGCGCACGCTGGTGAAGCCAGCTTTGAGCGTCGCCTCGGCATGAATGGCGCCGATCAGGGCATCGCGGGCACCGGTGCTCATCAGCGGCGCCGCGACATTGGCCGATTGAATGTCACCGATTAGATGCGTGTGGACATCACTCAAGCCGGGCAGCACGGTGTAGCGCGACCAATCGATGACGCGCAGCGTTGCTGGCAGCGGCACACTTGCGTCCTGAATGGCGACGATGCGATCGCCAGCAAGCAGGATGACCTGCTGGCTCAGCACCCGACCGGCGTCGACGTCGATCAGTGTGCCGGTGCGCACCGCGGTGTCGGCAGCCGGTGCAGCGCCGAGAACGGTATGAAATGGCAGCAGCGCGAACAGCGCCAGCAAGCGCAAGCAGGATGTACGTGATGTTGGCATTGGCAAGGTCCGTATTGACTGGGTCTGCATTGACAAGGGCTGCATTGACAAGACTCGGGTGGTTGCCGCTACTGTAGCCAGCACCGGTTAAAAACTCCATGCGTTGCCATTTGGGTGGATTGCCATGTCGTCACATCATTCGCGTTTGTTACGCCCTTCGTTGCTGTTCTTGTTATCCGGATCGTTGATCGGATTGCTGTTCGGTCTGTCGGCCTGCCATTCCACGCCAGACGATCACGCCGATATTGTTGTGCGCCATGCGCACGTGCTGACCATGGATGAGCGCATGCCGACCGCGCAAGCGCTGGCTGTTCGTGGTGGCCGGATCGCCGCCGTCGGCAGCGACGCCGAGATCGGCCGCTGGATTGGCGAGCACACCCGCGTCATCGAGGGCAATGGCGCGACAGTGTTGCCGGGGTTGATTGATACCCATATTCATCCGGTCATCGGCGCCGAGCAGCTGGATGATTGCAGTCTTGGCGATGAAGTGATGTCGCTGGCGGCAATGCGGCCGACCGTCTCTGAATGCCTGCAGCGCAATCCCAACGCCGCCAGCACGGAATGGTTGGCGGTGATCAATCTGAATCCGGCCAATTTTCACGCCACCGCGGCGGATCTGGATCAGCTATTGGCCGACCGGCCGTTTGGCCTGTTTGGCACCGACGGCCACACGGCGTGGATCAATACCGCGGGACTGAAAAAATTGGGCCTGACTCGTGCCAGCGTCGATCCGGATAACGGTCGCATTGTCCGCGATGGCAAGGGCAATCCCACCGGTCATCTGATCGACATGGCGGTGGATCTGGTGCTGGCGCAATTGCCAAAAAAATCGCTGGCCGACAAAGTACGTTTGACCGAGCGCGCCTTGCAGGACATGCACAGAGTCGGGCTGACCACCTTGCTGGAAGCGTCGGCCGGTGAAGACATTCTGCAGGTGTACAGGGCGCTGGCCGAACAGGGCAAGCTCAGCGCAAAAGTGTCGGTGGCGCTGACCAGTGTTGCCGATCCATCGGCGAATCATTTGCAGGAATTGGCCGCGCTGCGCGACCGCTATCGCGGTCTGCCGCATGTGCAGATCGATACGGTCAAGGTGTTCGCTGATGGCGTGCTGGAGTACCCGACCCAGAGTGGCGCGCTGCTGGCACCGTATGAACCGGTGGCTGGTAATGGTCGCTCCGATCGCGGCAGCCTGTATTTTGAACCGGAGAAGATGGCGGATTTTGTCACTGCGCTGGATCGCGATGGTTTCAATGTCCATGTTCATGCCATCGGTGATTGGGCGGTGCGGGCGACGCTGGATGCGTTTGCGGCGGCGCGTAAACGCAACGGCGAGCAATCGCGCGCGCATTTCAGCATTGCCCATCTGGAGCTGATTGATCCGGCCGATTGGCCGCGCTTTGCCGCGCTCAATGTCTACGCGTCATTTCAACTGCTTTGGGCTCAGCCCGATGCCTACAGCGTTGACGCGGTGCAGCCGTATCTGGGGCCGACGCGGTCGCAGTGGCTGTACCCGGCGGCCGGGGTCAGCAAGGCCGGCGGCGTAGTCGTTGCCGGTAGCGACTGGAACGTCAGTACATTCAATCCCTGGGAAGCGATGGCGACCGGACTGTGTCGCTGCAATGCCGACGAACCGGCGCGACCGCCGTTGCTGCCGGAGCAAGCCTTGCCGTTGCCGGTGATGTTGCGCGCCTACACCATCGATGCCGCCCGTATGCTCGGCCGGGATCAGGAGCTGGGCTCGCTGACGGTTGGCAAGGCGGCGGATCTGATCATGCTCAATGGCCCGCTCGCTACCAATGCCGAGCAATTGCGCCATACTGAAGTGCTTACCACGATGATTGACGGTGTGCTGGTGTACGAGCATCAGCCCTGACCGTAGCAAACGGGCCGTTGCGTGCCGTGCGATGGTCGCGAATGAGCAGGGCCAAACACAAATAACAGACAACCAAGAACAAACCACCGATAACGAACTACCAGTAACGAACTACCAGTACCCAACCACCGCGCAGAAGGATGCTGCAGCAAAGCGTGTTACGCGTTGTTTACGTTGTCAGGGTGTAACGCATGCAGTTGATGAACGGTTTTACCGTCTTGATCATGACCGGGGTGTTGCATCTGCTGATCGCGGCAGCCGGTCTGCTGATCCGTGGCCAACCGGAAACCCGTGCCATTGTCAGGCTCTGGGTGCTGGCGCAGGTGATCGGTGGTCTGGCGCAATTGCTTCGGCTGATGCGTGCTGACTGGCCGGAGTTATGGTCGAGCACGCTGCCCAATATGGCCTCGGCGCTGGCCTATGGACTGGCCTTGTTGGCGGTGATCCAGTTGTTTCAATTGCGCTCGCGCGCATTCATTGTCAGCACCGTGATTATCGTGCTGCTGCATCTGCTGATGCGTGAATTCGGCATGTCTGAATCCGTTCGCTTGACCTGCCTGAGCCTGTTGTTCGCCTTTCAGTTCTGCCAATACACCTACCTCTACGGACAAGCCCATCGGCAGCACAAAACTACGCTGATGAACGTACTGCAACTGGCGAACCTGCTGGTGGTGATGACCATGCTGGCGCGCGCCATCGAAGCGGCGGGCGCCGGGCCCGGTTATGATTTCCAGCACGCGGGGCTCGGTCAGAGTCTGTCGCTGATTGGTGTATTCATTGCCGTCACCATCAACGGTTTCGGTTTTCTGTTGATCCTGATCGAGCGCGGCACCATCGAGTTGACCCGGTTGTCATCGCTGGATCCGTTGACTGAAACGCTGAACCGCCGCAGCTTTCTCGACAGCGCCAATCAACAGCTGGCGCTGGCAAAGCGCAATCTGTATCCGGTTTCGGTTTTGATGTGCGATATCGATCACTTCAAGCAATTCAATGATCAGCATGGTCATCAGGCTGGCGACAGTGTCATTTCGACACTGGTGGCCGCCGCGCGCCGGACCATGCGCGGTGGTGACTGCATTGCCCGCTGGGGCGGGGAAGAGTTTGTGCTGCTGTTGCCGTACACCCAGCGCAGCGGTGCCGAGCAATTGGCGCAGCGCTTGAACCGGGCGTTTGCCGTCAGTGCTACGCCGCACGGCGATCAGCGACTCAGTGCGACGGTCAGCATCGGCGTGGCCGAGCATCAGGCGGATGAAGACATACAGGCCACCATTGACCGCGCCGACCAAGCTTTGTTGCGGGCCAAGCAGCATGGTCGCAACCGGGTCGAGGCTGCCTGATCGCGGTGAGTCTTGTGTTTGTGCCCTGGGTCCTGTGCTCAGCCTGCGGTGTTTTTACGCCCGGCACTTCGTGTCCAATCGGCTCTGCATTTACTCCGCCCCGCCAACGATGGTCACGACTTCGACTATCTTGATCCGGAGCGAGGGCACCGTTGCAGTGAACTAACCTGGTCGCACCCGCGCACCGGTCACTCGGCAGAATGTCAGAGCGCATGGCCGTGACGGCGCACAGGAGATGACATTGATGGGGATATCGATGGTGGCATTGGTGGTGGCATGGAAGGGAGCAAACCCGGTGCTTCAACGCTTGGGTACAGATCGATGACCTTGATGAATGGCTACACCATTCTGATTTTGACCGGCGTGATGCAGCTGCTGGCGGCGTGCGCCAGCCTGCTCGTGCACGAAACCGGCGTTACCCGGCAGGTGCTGCGCTGGTGGGTATTGGCGCAGGTCATTGCTGGCATCGGTCACATCGCCCGGCTGGTGATTGACCCGTCACATCTGTTTCTCAACACCAGCTTGCCGAACGCGCTGATTTCGTTGTCACTGGCGATGATGACCTACGCCATGGCCCGGCTGCTGCAGCGGCAATTTCGCGCCTTGATGCTGGTGTCGGTAGTGATCATTCTGTTGCAATTGATCGCCCGCGAACTGACCCACTCGGAAGCGCAGCGCCTGCTGCTGGCCTCGGCGCTGATCACCGTGCAGTTCTTTCTGCTGAGCTATCTGTACTGGCGCGCCGAAGTCGGTCGCCGCGCACTGACCAACAGCCTGATGCTCGGCAACGCGATCGCGGCAGTGGCGATGTGCGCGCGGCTATGGGAGGCGGCGCATGCCGGCTCGGAATACAATTTCAGCCACGCCGGCCTCGCCCAGCAGATTGCGCTGGTGGGTTATTTCAGCGGCATGGTGGTCAACGGTTTTGGCTTTCTGCTGATTTTGATCGACCGTGGCACCGAGGAATTGGTCCGGCTTTCCTCTCTGGATTCGTTGACCGAAACCCTGAACCGGCGCAGTTTTCTGGTGGTGGCCAAACAACAGCTGGCGCAGGCGGAGCGGGGGCATCATCCGGTGTCGCTGCTGATTTGCGATTTGGATCATTTCAAGCAAATCAATGATCAGCACGGTCATCACGCCGGTGACCGCATGATTCTGGCATTGGTGGGGGTGGCGCGGCAGACCATGCGGCACAGCGACAGTCTGGCGCGCTGGGGTGGCGAGGAATTTGTTTTGCTGTTGCCGCAAACCGATCTGGCCGGCGCCCGCCAGATTGCCGAACGGCTGAACAAGGCATTTGCCGCAATCACCATCAGCCACGGTCAGTTGACGCTGCACGCGACCGTCAGCATCGGCATTGCCGAGCGTCGCGGCAAGGAGTCGGTCGAGCAGACGCTGGATCGTGCCGACCGCGCGCTGTTGATGGCCAAAGCCAATGGCCGCAATCGGGTCGAAGTGAATTCCTGAACGGTTCAGCAGGACAACTGCCACTGCGCCGCCGCTGCCTGCTGCAAGGTGTCGCGAAACGCCGGATGGGCAATGGCAATCAAGGCACTGGCGCGCTCGCGCAGCGATTTGCCGCGCAGATCTGCAATGCCAAACTCGGTCACCACATATTGCGCATGCGCGCGCGTGGTAACCACGCCGGCCCCGACCGTCAGCACCGGCGCGATCCGCGAGACCGCACCACCGGCAGCGGTGCTGGGTAAGGCAATGATCGCTTTACCGCCATCCGACAACGCGGCGCCGCGCATGAAATCCATCTGGCCGCCGACCCCGGAATAAATTTTGGTGCCGATGGAGTCGGCGCAGATCTGGCCGGTCAGATCGACCTGCAGCGCGCTGTTGATCGCGACCACATTGTGATTGCGGCGAATGGTGCGGGTATCGTTGACATAATCGGCTTCCAGCAACACCACTACCGGATTGTCGTCGACAAAATCGTACAGTCGCTGCGAACCCATGACGAAGGTCGCGACCAATTTGCCCGGGTGCACCTGCTTGCGGCTATTGGTGATGACGCCGCGCGCGACCAGCTCCAGCACGCCGTCAGAAAACATCTCGCTGTGCACGCCGAGATCGCGGTGGTTGCCGAGACAGGCGAGTACCGCATCCGGGATCGCACCGATGCCCATCTGCAGACAGGCACCGTCAACAATCAGGCTGGCGACATGCTGGCCAATGGCGTTGTTGACCGCATCCGCGACGGCGGTTTCGTGCAGTGGTAAGTCATCGCTGGCTTCATAAATCGCGGTCAGATCGTCGTAGCGGATAAAGCTGTCGCCATGTGTCCGCGGCATCCGCGGGTTGATGTGGGCAATGATGGTGCTGGCTCGCTCGCAGGCGGCCTTGGTTGCCTCCACCGAAATGCCGAGGGTGCACAGACCATGACGGTCCGGCGGCGAAACCTGAATCAGCGCGACATCCACCGGTTGCTCGCCACGCCGAAACAACAACGGCAATTCGGACAGGAACATCGGCACGTAATCGGCATGACCCTGCTGCACCAAAGGTCGGGTCTGGGCGCCGACAAAAAAGCAGTGATGGCGCAGATGTGGCGCCAGCTCGGCGCGCGCCAAGCTCTGCATCCGTTCGGTGTGCAACTGCATCAGCCGCAGGCCGCGGCGCTCGCGGACCCGCTCGGCCAAACCATTCAGCAGGATGCGTGGCGTCGCGGCCATCGACTGGGTCCAGAGCCAGCCGTGATCCGGCAGCAACTCGACGACATCGGCAGGACGATTCAACAAGCGTGGCGACATGATCACACTCCGGAAACGGGGCCAACGGCCCACAGCAATGCTTCATTAAAGCAGCCGCCGACGGACGAGGCCTGTAGCCTGATCAAGAAACTGGCATCATGGCCGCCGGAATGGACCGCCGAAAGAGGCTACGACCCGGATGGCCGAGTCGGTGCGGCCAGACCTGATGTGAATGGCTGACATAAACGCCGGACATAAAAGCCTGGCTTTAAAATCTGGCAAAGAATGCAGCGCGATGAGTGAGCAAGAAACATGAACAACCCGGCAATGGCATCCCTTCGTGATGCGGGCCCGGCCGATTTTCCGGCGCTGCTGGCGCTGAATGCCGAATCCGAGCATTTTCTGAGCCCGATGGATGCGCCGCGGCTTAGTCAGCTGTTTGCGCAGGCGGCCTATTGCCGTGTGTTGGAACAGGACGGGGAGGTGGCGGCGTTTTTGCTGGCGTTTCGGGAAGCGGCGGATTATGACAGCCTGAACTATCGCTGGTTTGCTACCCGTTACCCGCAGTTTCTCTACATCGATCGGGTTGTGGTTGCCGCCAGCCATCAAGGCAAGGGTCTTGGCGTCCTGCTGTATGCGGATCTGTTCCGCTTTGCCCGCCAGCACGGTGTGGCCCGTATCACCTGCGAATTTGATACCGAGCCGCCAAATGAAGCCTCGCGACGTTTCCACGCCCGCTTTGGTTTTCATGAAGTCGGAACGCAGTGGGTCGCCAACGGCAAGAAACAGGTATCGTTGCAGGAAGCGCGCAGCGATGGCTACGTCACGGAATGAATGTGACGGTGACGCTGTTGCGGCAAAATACGGGGGGCAAAGTGCTGAAGCAGAGTGCTGGAGTACGTTGCAGCAAATAGACAACAGTGATTGAGTGCTTGGCTTTCAAAAGCATGCATTGAAATGCACATACTGAAGTGATGATGTGATCAAGGAATGATGGATATGACAAACCGAACCGAGCTCAGCAGCGAATGGAGCCTGTTGCAGCAGCATTTCTATCGCTACGAACAGCAGGCGCTGCTGATCAAGTTATTGGCCGTTGTGCTGACGGCGCTGGCCGTGCTGCAGCTGGCCGATTGGCGCCTGTTGCCGCTGCTCGCAATTCTGTGGCTGCAGGAAGCGATGCTGCGGACCTGGCAAGCACGACTGGCTGATCGGTCATTGAAATTGGAACAGGCATTGCGTGCCAGTGGCGATGCGCTGCCCGCCTGGCAACTGCACAGCGACTGGTTGGCGAGCCGCCCCGGACAGCTGGCGCTGCTGCGCGATTATCTCGGCAATGCGCTGCGGCCGACGGTGGCGTTTCCGTATGTTGTGCTGGTGCTATTCCTGCTTGGTTTACCGATGATGACAGCGGCAAACTGAGAGTCACCGCCTGACAAACCGAAAGCTGGCAAGGACGAGACAAATGCAAGTGAAATGCAAAACGATCTTTACCCTCTTGTTGCCGGTTTCGCTATCGGTGCTGATGACGGCGATGTTGGCAGGTTGTGCTGCCACGGCACCCGTGCAATCGCTGCCGGTGCCGGCTTCTTCACCTGCATCTACACCCGCATCTGCATCCACAACTGCACCGGTGACCACGCCGCGACACACCGAGGTTGGCGGCGGCAACTACAAGGTCATGACCATTCCCTGCGGAGATGCAAGCTATTCCTGGCGCATGTTCATCGCGACCCCGCGCTGGCCATCCAATGCTGACCCGGCCATCGAAAAAGCCCGTGTCCTGCTCGGCTTCACCGTCACTGAACAGGGAAAAGCGGAAGCGATCACGGTGGCCGAAGTCAGCCATCCTGAATTTGCCGAGCCCGCACAAGCCGCGTTGCGACAATCCCGGTTCGAGTTTCCGCCGGAAGCGGCGCCCTGTCTGGTCGGCAAGCCCATGGTGCTGCCGATGGTTTTTCAGCTTGATTAGTGCGCGGCCTTTGATTGAGTACAGCGATTGGAACAGGTGCTTGATTCTGGCGTCATGACTCAGACGCTGTCATGCCAGCGAATGCCGGCATCCATTTGTCGCGAAAAAAATTAGAGCCAGCATCCCACCGGCACTTTCCGCATTTGCTGTCGCCGCGGCGACAGCAAAAGTTATCTGCCAATTGGGCCCGCCCTCTCCCAACGGCAAACGGCTAATCAAATCGAAAAATCGTGAATGCCGCATTCCCGCTTCAGGCCAAAAAAGCGGGTGTCTTCTTCGCTCATGCCTTCGCCGAGCGGGCGCGTGGTGTGCCAGTCGCCAATCGAGACATAGCCTTTTTCCCACAGTGGGTGATACGGCAAGCCGTGCTTTTTCAGGTACTGACCGACATCGCGATCAGTCCAGTCGGCAATGGGATGCAGTTTGTAGCGCTCCTGCTGCCGCTGCAGCAGTGGCGCCTTGGCGCGTGACGCCGACTGGCTGCGACGCACGCCAGAAAACCAGCTGCCGATATTCAACTCGCGCAGCGCCCGCTGCATCGGCTCCACTTTCCGCAATTGATTGTATTGCTCGATGCCGGCCAGGCCTTGTTCCCACAGCTTGCCGTAGCGTGCTTCCTGCCAGGCAATCGAGAGCTGCGCCCGGTACACCTTCAGATTCAGGTTCAAGCGTTCCGTCAGCTCATCAATGAACCGGTAGGTTTCCGGAAACAGATAGCCGGTGTCGACCACGATGACCGGAATGTTTGGCTTGATCGCGGTCACCATATGCAGCAGCACGGCGGCTTGCGCACCAAAGCTCGAACTCAGGGCAAACTCGCCGGGTAAATGCTCCAGTGCCCATTGCACGCGCTGCTGGGCACTTTTCAGTGCCAGCAATTGATTGGCTTCGCTGGCATCGGTGCTAACCCGATCAGAAGAAGAGGCGGTGGCAGCGGCCTCCGAACCGGCTTCTGGTTCACTGACCAGACGAGTGACAGCAACAGTCATGATGCAGGTATCCCCTTCGCGTACGGTGGCGTGCCGCGTCTGGCCCGCCACCGATGGCTGGTCTTCATTGCGTGCGCAATCGGCGTCATTCAGGCGGCAACCGGCGTCACGATTTGCGCCCGGTGCAACCAGTCACCAAAGCGTTCGGTCGCGCTGCGTTCTTTGGCAAAGCGGGCAATCAGCGGCTCCAGCGTTGCCAGAATGGTCGGCTCGTCGATATTTTCCTGATGCAACTGATTGAAGCGGGTGCCAGCCGCGTCACCGCCGAGATACAGGTTGTAGCGACCGGGCGCCTTGCCAATCAAACCGACTTCGGCCAGCCATGGCCGCGCGCAGCCGTTCGGGCAGCCGGTGATGCGCAAATTCAGCGGAAAACTGAGCAGGCCGTGTCGCTGCAACAATTGCTCGACCTTGCCGACAAACTCTGGCAAATAGCGCTCGGCTTCCGCCATCGCCAGCGAGCAGGTCGGCAGTGACACGCATGCCAGTGCATCGCGTCGCAGCGGCGTCACGTGGGCGTATTGGCCGAGCCCGTATTCGGCGACCAGCGCATCAATGCGGGCGCGTTGCCGGGCCGGCACATTGGCAATCACCAGATTCTGGTTTGGCGTCAGCCGGAAATCGCCACCGTGGATTTTGGCGATTTCGCGCAGGCCGCTGAGCAGACGTTTGTCACCGCGATCCGCCACCCGGCCGCCATCGATATGCAAGGTCAGATGGGCGCGGCCGTCGCTGCCGTCGACCCAGCCAAAGCGATCACCGTTATGGTCAAATTTGAATGCGCGCGCCGGCGCCAGCGGAAAGCCGGTACGGGCTTCCAGTTCGCGTTTGAACCAGTCGATGCCGTGCTTGGCGATGGTGTACTTCAAACGTGCGTGCTTGCGCACGCTGCGTTCGCCGTGATCGCGTTGGGTGGTGAGAATGTGTTCCGATACCGACAGCAATTGTTCCGGCGTGACAAAGCCAATGACGTCAGCCAGCCGTGGATAGGTGGTCTTGTCGCCGTGGGTAGAGCCGAGGCCACCACCGACGCTGACGTTGAAGCCGACCAATTTGCCGTGTTCGAAAATCGCGATGAAACCCATGTCGTGGGCGAACACATCGACATCGTTGACCGGCGGCACAACGAATGCGGTCTTGAATTTGCGTGGCAGATAAGTTGGCCCATAAATAGGTTCTTCTTCCGGCTCGCCACCTTCGACCAATTCGCCGTCCAGCCAGATCTCGTGATAGGCCTTGGTTTTCGGCAGCAAGTGCGTGGCAACCGCCTGAACATGAGGGTAGACCTGCTGCCAGGCATCGGTTTGTTCCGGATTGGCCGACAGGATCACGTTGCGGTTGATGTCGCCGCACGCCGCAATAGTATCGAGCGCGACACTGCTGATGCCTTGTATGGTCGCTTTCAGATTGCGTTTCAGCACGCCGTGCAGCTGAAACGCCTGCCGGGTGGTCAGCTTCAGCGTTTCATTGCCGACCGTGCGTGCCAGCTCATCCAGTTTCAGCCACTGCGCCGGTGTCGCGACACCGGCCGGCATCCGCACCCGCAGCATGAAGCTGTACAGCGGCTCAAGCTTTTGCTCGGCGCGTTCGGCCCGCAGATCGCGATCGTCCTGCTGATAGCTGCCGTGGAATTTGATGATCGTGGTGTCATCGGCTCGGATGGCGCCGGTGTGATCATCGGCGACGCTTTCTTTCAGCGTGCCACGCAGAAACTGACTGCGTGCCTTGATGCCTTCGACTTCGCTGGGGTTACTCATATCTTCACGCTCATAAAATTTTGTGTTTTGTAGGGTGGGTCTCGACCCACCGTGGTGCAATTTTTGAAGCCTGTCTCTTGCGCCGATAGGGCCGGCGCCATGTGTCGGGTTACGCGGCGTTGCCGCTAACCCAACCTACACGCATAGCTGACAGCGGCTTTGTTCAATACACATCACGGCGGTAGCGACCTTCTTCCCGCAGCCGGTCGAGATACTCGTCGGCGTAAGCGGCGTCTTGGTCACTCTGCTCGGCGATGATCTCGCGCAGTGCCGCGTGCACATCCGGCGCCATCTGCTTGGCGTCGCCGCAGAGGTAAATCGCCGCGCCGCGCTGTAGCCAGTCATAGACCTCTTTTGCTTGTTCACGCAGCCGGTGCTGGACATAGATGCGCTCAGCCTGATCGCGGGAAAAGGCCAACGACAATTTGCTCAGCGCGCCGGATTTCAGCGCGGCCTGCCATTCGGTCTGGTACAGGAACTGCGAGGTGCAATGCTGGTTGCCGAAGAACAACCAGGTCTTGCCTACTGTCACGCCAGCACCCGCGCGCTCGGCGCGTTCCTGAACAAAGGCACGGAACGGTGCGATGCCGGTGCCGGGGCCGATCAGGATCAGGTCGCGGCTGTCGTCATCCGGCAGATGGAACGATGGATTGTGTTCGATGAATACCTCAACGGTGTCGCTGTCGTTGACATCGGCCAGATAGCGCGAGGCAGCACCAACGCGGCGACCGGCTTCGCTTTGCTCGTCAATAACGCCGACCGTCAGATGCACTTCGTCGTCAACCAGTTTTTGCGACGAGGCAATCGAGTACAGCCGTGGCGTCAGCGGCCGCAGCGTGGTGACCACTTGCTCGGCACTCAGCTTTGCCGGGAATTGCAGCAGCAGATCAATGAACTGATGCGCGGTCAGAAAAGCTTGCAGCGCTGCGGTTTGCGCCGGCTGTAGCAATGCAGCCAGCTTGCTGTCTTGCGCCAGTTGTTGATAACGGTCCAGCACCGGCTTGGACAATTGCGTCAGTTCGCGCTTTTCCCGCAACCAGCGGCGCAGGCTCAATGTTTCGTCGCCGACCGTGACCGTTTGCTCGCCATCGAGTTGCAGCGCGGTCAGGACTTCGCTGACGACAACATCGGGATTGCGCGGCCAGACGCCGAGTGTGTCGCCCGGTTCGTAAGCAAAGCCGGAACCGGCCAACGACAATTCGATATGACGAACATCCTTGCTGCTGTCGCGGGCGGTGATTTTCTGCACTGCCAGCACCGGCGCCGAAAACGGTTTGTCGCGGTTGTAGGCGCTGACCGCGTGCGGCCGCAGCGGCAGCACTTGCGCGCTGATCTGGGCGCTGGTTTGCGTGCTAGCCGGCTGCAGTTTCTTGGCCTGTTCGACGATCTGCGCGCGCCAGCTTTTCGCCTCGGCTTCGTATTCGACATCGGCCTCGACGCGCGGCTGCCATTCGCTGGCGCCGAGTTTGTCGAGCAAGCCGGCGAAATTTTTGCCGGCGGCGCAAAACTGGTTGTAGCTGCGATCACCGAGACTGAACACCGCGTATTTCAGCTGCGGCAATTTGGGTGCGCGGTTGCTGCCGAGGAATTTGAACAGCGCGATGCTGTCTTCCGGTGGCTCGCCCTCGCCTTGAGTGCTGATGGCGACAAGCAGCAGCTTTTCCTGGGCCAGTTCGCGGGTCGGGTAGTCGCTGGCGCGCAGCACGCGTGCAGCGATGCCTTGTGCCTGCAGATCGCTGTGCAGCTGTTCAGCGAGGCGCTTGGCGTTGCCGGTTTGCGAGCCGTACAACACGGTGGCGGTCAGCGCCGGCTTGCTGTCTGCGGCCGGTACCGTCGTGATGGCAGCGGCACCGCGCTGGGCCAGACCATAGGCATAGCCCGACAGCCACAACAGCTGCTCGGTCGGCAGGCCGTCGAGCGCGCGCGCCAGCGGGTGTTGGCGGAAGTCACCGAGCGGAGTCGGCAGCGGAGAAGAGGCAGTCATGGTTCGGGTCCCACATTTGGATGGCCAAATGCTGGGCCCGAACCGGGCTGGGCGGAAAGGACGACCGGTTACACGCTTACAACCGGGTGGCATTAGGGCTGCGTTGGCCTCGTCACCGTGCTGGCGGATGTGTGATTGGGTTAGCCCGCGCGCCGAGGTTGCAACAGGGCCAGCGTTAGCAGCCCGGCGATCAGCAGCAGGCTGTATTCCATGCCGTTGAAGCCGCCGCCGACGACAAACCAGCCGTGCTGCCAATGCACCAGCCAGATACCGGTGCCGTACTGGATTGCGGACGTCACCGCGATCGGCGCCACCCAGCGCCGAGCCAGCAATAGCAGCGGGCCGACCAGCTCATAAACCGTGATCGCCCAGGCCAGCGCCGGCCCGAACGGGAAGCTTTGGGCTTCGAGAAAACTGCCAAAGTCAGCGACCCCGTGGTCGTAAATGCGGTGTGCGCCATGGATGAAAATCAGCAGCGCGAGACAGCATCGCAGCAAATGCTCGGCCAGTTGTTCGGACTTCATGCGACTCTCCTTGGGCGCCATCGCAGCCACGATGCTGCCGGGCGCGGTCGTGACCGGCAAGCGCAGTATTCACGGCCGCCATCCCGTTCCGAACGGCTGGTTATATCCGCATTCGGCCGGGTCATTTCCGGTCCCACGGTCTGGCTCCGATACTGCCGGCTCGATATCGCCGCTGAGCATGACCCCGTGGAGTTGGCGCCGGAGTTCACCACTTTTGTCTTGATAGGCCTGTTGGCGCAGCTGATCAAAGGCGCGCTCGGCATGGCCTATGGCGTCACCTCGTCGGGTTTGCTGCTCGGTTTCGGTCACACGCCGGCAATTGCCAGTGTCGCGACCCATATTGCCGAGGTGTTCACCAGTGGCGCGTCCTGGGCCAGCCATGTCTATCACGGCAATGTCAAAAAGCGTTTGCTGTGGCGGCTGGTGCTGCCGGGCGTGGTGGGTGCGCTGCTTGGCGCGAGTGTGCTCAGCTATTTTTCCAGTGCCACGTTGAAGCCGTGGGTCAGCGCGTATCTCTTGCTGATGGGGGTGTGGATATTGGCGCGGGTCTGGCGCAAACAGGCGCCACGGCCGCGCGTGCGCGGCGCCATCTCATTGGGGCTCGGTGCCGGTTTTCTCGATGCGTTGGGTGGCGGCGGCTGGGGTTCGTTGACCACCACACAGCTGATCGCGCAGGGCGTGCCGGAGCGCTATGCAATTGGCACCGTGCAAGCGGCGGAATTCTTTGTCGCGGTCGCGGCGGCTGTGGTTTTCATTGCCGTGCTCGGCATCGGCCATTGGCAGATTCCGCTCGGGCTGCTAGTTGGAAGTATGATTGCCGCACCGTTCGCAACTTACGTGCTGAACGTCCTGCCAGTGCCAGCATTGACTGCCTCGGTCGGCAGCCTGACTGTGCTGCTCAGTGTCTGGAATTTTCTGCGCTAGATTGGTGGCGATGGCCGCTGCGATCGCCTCAGTGGAATTCGATTGCTAATTGGCTGGAATCCAGAAAGAATCAACGCATCTATTCATTGGCAGATGTCAGTTTCAAACTGACAGGGCCAGCAATCACTAGTTAGGTCAGCAAGGTGCATGAGGTTCCCCTTTTTCTTCTGATTAAATACCTGTCTTATGTTGGCGTCTTTGTTGTTTGGTTCAAACTGCTCCGTGTTGAAATCCAAAATACAGTAAATTTCAGCATCAAATGGGCTGGCTATAAAATGCTGCTTGGCTTGGTGTTTGGGGTGTGCATTGCCGCCGCGTATGCCTTTGCTCAAGCAAAAGGTCTTGGTGATTGGTGGTCTTATGTCATTGCGTTTGGCATTGGCAGAGTTTTGGAATGGCTAGTAGTCTTTAAGCTGGTTTCTCAAAATAGCGTTGTAAAGAATTATCGCAGCTTGATGGTGTGCGTCGCGATTGGAGTGATGGCATCACTTCTCACTGACCTGCTTTGGAATGTTTGGGGCTTTGAAGTCCCGAAGTTTGTTTGTTAGTCAGTGCTCTGATTAGGCGGCTGTGTTGGGCCAGTAGCTCCAGGTTATTTCGCTCTGCCATGCCCGACAGCATTGAGCATCAATGCTGGCCTAATACCATGATCTGGCACATGAACGTCGATGTTTAATCCTGCAGCGGATTGATCTGGCAATTCTGCTGCAGTGTGTTCGCCAAATCCGGATTCATCAAAGCCCCCAGCATCAGCAAACCTTTTGCCAGCACCAGCGCATTGTGGCCATTGCCACGGACAAACGAAAACCGCCAGTACACCGCGCCCGGCGTTTTCTGCCAGGCCCAGCGAGCCCAGTGCAGCACATCATCGGCTTCCCAATAGATGACCCGGCGATTGCGGGCAATGGTTTCCGGTTGCCGCACCAGCGGTGACGGATTGAACGCATACGCACTGACACCGGCAAAACGCATCGACACATGCAGTGCTAGACCGCCGCCGAGCGAATGGCCGGTGGCGATCAGTGCGGTGCCGGGATAACGCTGCTGCACGCTGCGAACAATCTGCGCCGCCTGTTCGTATTGTTCACCGATGATGTTGCCGGTCCACCAATCGCGTTCGCTGTCGGTGCCGCGAAACGCGATCACCACCTTCACAATCACGCCATCGCGATGCTGTTCAAACAGGCTGTATTGCAGATCGCCTTCGGCGGTGCGGCTGGCCAGCTGCCAATCCCCCGGCAGGGCAAATTGCGGTTGTTCCCGATCGTCATAGGCGTTGTTGGCCAGCAGCGCGTAAATGGCGCCCTCAACCGCCGCCAGCCGATGCGGCTCGCCATAGGCTGCTTGCAGATAACCGGGATCGCAACCACGAATGGACGCACGGGCCGGCAACGAGACTACCCCCAGCGCGAGCAACAAAGCAGGAACCCAACCGAGCGCGGCGACAACAAAACGCCAAATCATGACTTCACCAAAAACCAACGAGAGCGAGCGACAGAACCGTGACTGGCCAAAACCGGATCCTGTCAAAACCGGGCCCTGTCGAAAACGAGCTCGGCCAGAAGCAAGACCAGACAGACCCGCGGCGGTCGGGCCAGTTCCCGCGGGGCGCGCATTCTGGCGAAAAAACAACCAATTCACAAGCGCGATCAGCGACTAGGCCGGCTTATTTCTCCCGCCCGGTCAACCACCCGGCCCGGTCGGCGTTATAGGAAGCAACGGCCACTTCCGGCCTTGTTGAAAAGGACTGCCAAAATGACGATTCGCCGCCTGTCGCTGCTGGCCACACTGCTGGCCGCCACGTTCTCGTTCGCCGCTGCTGCCGAAGACCGCGTTGACCAACGCCAGCAGAACCAGCGTGCCCGTATCGTCGATGGCGTAGCCAGCGGCGAACTGACCAAGCCGGAAGCGCGGCGCATGATCCACGGCCAGCAACACGTCAAACGGATGGAGCGTCGGGCCGAGGCGGATGGCGTGGTCACGGCCAAAGAGTCGGCCCGTCTGGAAGTTGCCCAGGATGTGCAGAGCGAGCGCATCAAGACGCAAAAACACGATGCCCAGGATCGCTGAAACGGCGTTAGCATCGCTGCGTTCGCTATCGTCCGGTGCGAGCCGGGCGATAGCGACCAGAGTACGCACAAGGATGTGCGGCTTTTGGCGAGTTGCGCTGTGCCAAGCCGGCTTGAAGTCAAAGCTGCTTCAGCTCCAGCGACGCCGTGAATAGGTCTTGAAATCAAAATCAAGCGGTCAACCCGGCGAAAGCCGGGGCCCAATTGCTTGATAAAAATGGATTCGTTTTACGCCGTTCATTTGCCGTCTGCGGTGACTCAATGCCACAGGCAGACTATTGATTCACGCCCATCTTCATCACTTCACCGAATTCACTCTCAACGTGCTCACTTTCACTGAACTACCAAAGCTCCGCCTCGGCCGCTTGCTCCGCCGCTGCTTCGCTCAATTCACCGGCCATCAGCAGCGTCGCCATTGCCGGCGCATAGCGTTTGTCGGTGACCAGAATGTGTTCCGCCAGCCAATACCGTAAAAACAACAGCAGCTCGTGAAACGGCGGTTGTTTGCCGGCATCGATCTCGCCCTGCAATTGCTGCACCTGCGCCAGCAGCGCGCGGTGCTTTTCCCGATGCGCGTCCAAATGATCGGCGCCAGCGCGCGCCATCAGTAACTCTTCTGCCTTGAAATGACGCTCGGCATATTTGCCGAGTCGAGGCAGCGTGTCGATCACCGCTTGGCGTTGGGCGGTGGCATCGGCTTGTTGCAGCCCGACCAGATCGTTGATCAGAACAAACAGCCTGCGATGCTGGGCATCAAGCGCGGGATGTCCGACCGAATAAAGCCGAGTCCAGCGCAGCGGTGGCAACGGTTGCGACATGGCAAAACCCTGATAAAAAAGCGGGCTTTATTGTCGTCCGCCATCGCCATTCCGCTTTGCGATGGATCAACTGTGCACGATGCCGCGCTGGTCGCGTCAGGGCGGAAACCCGTTCTGCCAAATCAGCACGGTTGCGCGCCGCGGGTCATAAATGTAAACCGTCCACTGCTGCAGCTGGCCATCCCACCAATTGGCTTCATGAATCCGGAACCACAGCGATGGCAGTCGTCCGCTTAACCGTTCGCCAGCCAGTGCCGCTGCGCAGGGCGATTGCTCCAGCGTGCGGATGAGTTCACTGATCAGCGCCGGGTTGGCTTCCAGCCGTTGCCAAGTGTGTTGGCCGAGTGCGGTCGGCGCATCTCCGGTCGTTTGTTTGAACTGCAACAGGTGCTGGTTTGTGTCCGGTTTGCAGGCGCGTTCGCTATGGCCCTGCAATTGCCAATCGCTGGCCTTGCCAAGGTGCATGCCGTTCAGTTGCTGGTGGTAGTCCGGCACAAACGCGGTTTTGGCGTTTTCTTCCTGATCAGCGGAATGGCTGCGGAATTCAAAAAACAGCAGATACGACACAAACAGCGCGAGCGCCAGCATCACGGCGCCGGCCATATCAAGCACGATGCGCAACCAGAACCACAATCGCTTCATGTCCACGACTCCGGATCACGTTGCCGGCGCTGCAGCGCGCGACCATCACGATAGCTGTGCCGGCGTGCCAGCCAATCAAAGCAGAGCCAGGCAACCGCGTTGCTCTGCATCAGCTGAAACAACAGCAGGCCGATCTCCAGCCGCTGGCTCAGCAGAAAACCGTCGAACAGCAAAACGGTCAATCCGCTGCCAATCAGCAACAACCAGCCGGCAGCATGAACCGGTTGCCAGAACCAGTCGGTGCGTTCAAACCAGATTTTTTGCATGAGGGATTTCCTTGTCGCGGTGACTGGCATGGGCATGGCAAATGAATCTGTCACGCTCATGTCACGCCCATGCCGTCACCGATTCGTACTCAGCGCGCTTCGCTGCTGCGCGGTGTCAGCACCCGCTGTTGCAGGTGATACCAGTCGACCTTTCGGGTCAGCAGCATGGCCAGCGTCAGCAAACCAAACAGCAGGCCACTACCGATCAGCAGGGCAAAATCTTCCGAGCCCAGAATCAGGTACAGCGCGCCATACAGCACCGCCAGTGCTACGCCAAAACCCAAAGCCGTCAGTACGCTGCGCAACACCGCGCTGAGATAGGCGATGATCACGCCGATACAGCCGGCCGCCGCAATCAGATACGCCCAGACGAAAGCAATGTGCTCCGACAGTGATAGCAACAACAGAAAGAAAAACGCCAGCGCCAGCCCGACCATGCCGTATTGCACCGGATGAATGGCCAGTTGCTTCATGATTTCAAACAGCAGGAAGGCGCCGAAGGTGATGCCAACGAACAAGAAAGCATATTTGGTCGCCCGGTCGCTTTTGACGTAGACATCGACCGGGTCCAGAAAATCGACCGAGAACGCCTGATTCAGCACGTCATCACAGCGTTCGGATTCCATGCAGTTCTGCCAGCGGCTTGGCATATTGGTTGCGAGCACCGACGTCTGCCAGTTGGCGTCAAGGCCGTCTTCGCGCAGATCTTTCTGATCCGGTGTTGCGTTGCCCCAGAACCGGGCGTGTGGCCAGCTGGAACCAAGCGACCAACTGGTGTTGTCGGCGACCGGTACCACCGACAGCGTTTTCAAACCCTGCAATTGCAGGCTGATGACAAAATGCTGGGGGCCACCGGCCTGCAAGGGTGGCAGATTCGCGTGCACGCCTTGTTCATCGTGCAAGGGCAGTCGACTGCCGGGCTCGAAGGCGAGTGGCGCGGCATTCCACTGCAGCATTTGCAGCTGCTTGATGCCGCGCTGCTCACTGACTGACAGCGCCAGGTAAGGCGTGTCGAACAGATACTGTTCATCGGTCGGCACGGTGACGCCGTAATCCGCCGGCAGCTCAAAATCGCCGGTCAGCTGCAGCGCGGCCCGGTAAACCGGCACCTGAAAGATTCCGACCGGTTTTTGTTCAATGTCGACTTTGCTGTCCACCTGCAATTGCCGTGGCAGAAAGCTCAACTTGCCGGCACGGGTGCGCTGAACGCGTATCGGTTTGTCGTCCTTGTCGCGTTCATCGGCCCAGTAGCGATGCTCGAACGGAACGATCAGTACCGGCGCCACCACGGCCTGCGTACCGGCGTTGCTCTGACTCACCGAATCGATGGCCTGCTGACGAAAATTGCTGCGTTCCTGAACCAGATCCTGGGTCCAGATCAGCGGAATTTGCAGCACCAGAAATAAGAAAAACAACGCACCTGCCTTGAACAGCCATTGCCACTGCATGTCACTCTCCATTACCGGAACGGGTGGCGATACAGTGGCGGTATCAGGTGAGTGGCGAATGAGCGTCAGGTGAGGATTGGGTGAGGATGGCAAACTTTATTGCCAAACAGGCAGACTTCAATCAGCGCCGAAGGTATCGGCCGCTGCAAACCGCAAGCTCACCAGCACACCGGTCGCGTGGTTTTGCACCGTCAATTGACCGCCATGCAGCGTCATGACTTCGCGGGCAAAACGTAGACCCAGCCCGCTGCCTTTGCGGCCATCCGGGCGCGGCAACGAATAGAACCGCTCGCCGAGCCGCGGCAGCGCATAGTCCGGAATCGGCGGACCGTCATTGCGAACATCGATGACGAGTCCGGACGCCGTTTGCTGTGCATCGATGCAAACTGTGCTGCCGATGTCAGCGAAAGCTATGGCATTGTCGAGCACGTTGACCAAGGCCTGTTCGAGCAAGAACCGTTCGCCGCTGATCGCCAGTGTAGGCGCGCCAGTCAGTTGCCAATGCAGTTGCTTTGCGCTCAGCAAAGCCGTCAGCTGACCGATGGCCGCTTCGACCAACACCGACACCGGCAGGGTTTCGCGGTGCTCCAGCGCTCGCCGCTGCTCCAGCTTGGCCAACTCCAGCAAACGCTGGATCAGTTGATGCAGGCGCTCGCTTTGTTCATGAATGCTGCGCAGGAATTGCTGGCGTTTGTCCGCCGGCATTTGGGCATCAGCCAGCAGTTCGGTGGCGGCCTGAATTGCGGCCAGCGGGCTCTTCAGTTCGTGGGTCAGCGTATGCACATACTGCTCGACGTAATCCTTGCCTTCGAGTTTGCTGCGCATGGTTTCCAGCGCGTCGGTCAGCTTCTCCAGCTCGGTGCCGCGGGCGAACTGCGGTGGTTGCAATTTCTGGTTGTCACTAACCGCCAACGCATAGTGGCTGACCTGACGCAGGCTCCAGATCAGCCAGCTGGTGAAGCCAACGCCGATCAGCAAGGAAAATCCGAGCAGCACCACGCCGTAGCGCAGTAGCGTCGCGCGCGCGGCATCAATGTACGGCTGGGTGCTTTGATTTGGCAGTGCAACGGTCAGCACACCGATTATCTTGTCGCCGTCGCGAATCGGCGCGGCGACATGCATGACGGTGCTTTGTTCGTCGTCCGGTGTCAGCCGGCTGGAGCGGACGCCGTATTCGCCGCGCAGTGTCAGGAAGACATCGTTCCAGCGCGAGAAATCCTTGCCCACCGCTTCGCCGCTGCTGTCGATGAGCACGATGCCATTGGCATCGGTGATATAAATCCGGAGCGCGAGTCGGGTTTTGTGCTGGCGCCAAATCGTCGCGTCGAGACGGGTCTGTGCCAGCGTCTGCAATTGTCGGGCAATGTCGCTGCCGACCAGATCGCCGCGTTGCATGCTCGGTTGCACCACCAGCGCCAGGGTTTGCGCCAACTCGACCAGATTTTCCTCGCTGACTTGCCGCACCACCGGCTTCAGTTCATCCAATACCAGCTTCAGGCTCAACCACGCCGTCAGGCCAACGATGAGGAAATAACCGAGAAATAGCCGCAGGCCAAGTTTCATGACGTCATGTTCTCGCGGCGGCCATCACGATGATCGCTTCAGGCTGTAGCCGAAGCCGCGATGGGTGATGATGGGGTCAGCCGCCGAATCCACCGCGCGCAATTTGGCGCGCAGCTGTTTGATCAAGGTATCGATGACCCGGTCGGTACTGTCCTCGGATTGCGGCCCAAGCGCCGCCAACAATTGCTCGCGGCTGAACACGCGCCCGGGCTGCGCCAGCAAACAGGCCAGCAGCAAATACTCCGAGCGGGTCAATGGCAAATCGTGCTGACGAAACCGGATTGCTGCGCGCGTCGGCTCGTGAATCCATTCGTCATCTGGCGCTGGAGCAGGCGAGGCCGCCATCGGCTCAGCATGCCGCCGCAAAATCACTTTGATGCGCAGGATCAACTCACGCGGACTGAACGGCTTGCCGACATAATCCTCGGCCCCCAGTTCCAGACCGACGATACGATCCACCTCTTCGTTACGCGCGGTCAGGAACAACACCGGCGTCGGCTGAATCGCCCGCAGCGCACGGCATAGCTCAAACCCCGTTTGATCGGGCAGGCCGACATCGAGTATCAATAGGTCAAAGCGTCGTGCCTGAGCTGCCAACAACGCCGCCTGCCCGGTCAGGCAATGGCTAACCCGAAAACCGTCACGCTGGAGCGCAAAAACCAGCGCATCGGCAATGGCCGGTTCGTCTTCAACCAGAAGAATATTGGCAGACATAGGACAAAGCTCATGGAGTCACTGCCAACAGCATAGCAATGCACGCGATGCCAAGCCATGGCAGCACAACACCGATATCATGTTGGCGACAAGCAGGTGGCCGAGCATTCGCTAGGCGAATTTCAATGCTTGATTTAGGATAGCGACACCAAACTCTCGACATCTGAATCACCCCGTGGCCGCCAAAAAGATGCTAAAGACAGTCGCATTAGCTCGGGCGTTGCTGCTTTGCTTTTTACTGCCAAACGGCAGTTCGCCGACGACCTTCGAGCACCAAGTTTATGTCTGGCAACGGCAGTGGTTACCAGAGCATCGCGAATCTATACGCAAAACAGAGGGTTTAATCTCGGGGTTTCGAGTGTTGTCCAGTCAGCTCCATCCGCGAACTGGTTGGGTATTCGCGCGGGTTGATCTGCCACTGCTTGCTGCCGAAGGTCGGCCGGTCGTTGCGGTAATTAGGCTGGATGGCGCTTTGGCCGATTTGCCTATCAATCAAGTTTCCCTGCAGCTGAAGAGGACTATTTCGACTTGGCTCGATGCTGGCGTCAGATTGACCGGCATCGAGTTTGATTACGATTGTCCCGCCAGTGCGCTGGCTGGCTATCGAGCCGCGCTGGTGCGTTGGCGCAATGCGGTGCCCGCGCCGCTTACCTTGAGCATTACGGCGCTGCCGTCATGGCTCGACAGCGCAGCGCTTGATGGTCTGCTTGCAGTTGTCGATCAGTCTGTCCTGCAGGTTCATGCGGTTCAACAACCGACAAACGGGCTGTTCAGCGTTGAGCAGGCATTCGCTTGGAGTTTGCGTTGGGCGGAGCGCAGCCCTAGCCCATTTTTTCTGGCACTCCCCGCCTATGGGGTCGCGCTGATCCACGGTGCCGGCGGCGTTAGCGTGGAGTCGGAAACCATTTTGCACAACAACAGCCCTCGCGACGAACTCCATTCCGACCCAGAAGATGTTGCACGGCTGATAAGTAAACTGCGCAGCCACAAGCCAAAACATCTGGTGGGTCTTATCTGGTTTCGACTACCGCTGGAAACGGACCGGCGAGCGTGGCCTTGGCAAACCCTGGCTGCTGTGATTTCCGAGCGGTCCCTATATTCTCAGTTGGAAATTTTGCTGTATCAAAAGGGTTTTTCTGGTGATGTCTCAATCCGAAATACAGGCAATGCTCCCGCGGCACTTCCCGACCAAGTTGTGCTGAACGCAAATCATTGTGAGGCGGGTGATGGCGTGTCGGGCTATCGCTATTCTTTTGATGGTGAAGTTGCGACCTTCAGACGGAGCGACTCGCGCACCATGCTCGCCGCAGGGAAGTCAGTGCAGATTGGTTGGCTGAATTGCAAAAAAATAGAACAGGATGCTGCAAATGACTCAAATTAGAAGGTCCGCAATGGTAGTTGCCATAGCTGCATTACTACCCATTGCTTCCGACACTTATGCGTGCGGAGCACGGTTTCCCAATCAGTTACTGGATGACCGGGCGGCAACGTTAAGCGAGTTGCCTGAAGGGAATTTTCGCTATGAGATGCTGCGTTTCGGGATGCCACTACCAGGACTGACCACGGTAACGGAAGCAACCGTCAGCCCGAACTCCTACTTCTGGGAAAGCGACGATGACGGCGAATCGGTGCCGGAGCAGGCGCGCCTACGCTCGGAATACGAGCAGCAGGAACTGCCGTCGGAACAGTGGATAATTGTGAAAAAGATGCGGTCAATGACCGATGCTCAGTCGGCTGAAGCCGTTGGCGAGTCGTTGTCAAGAGAGCTTCGGTGGTATACCGCCGGCGCCGTCGCTGTTGCGGTCGATGACCGAGTACTTGCAAAAAGTTACTTTGAACGAGTGCTCTCGCTGCCGCCAGCGGAAAGAAAATCCCGCACCAGTTGGACGCAGTACTCGTTGGGCGTTTTGCTGGCAAGCAGACAGGAGTGGGCTGCCGCAAAAGCGATGTTCGCTGAATTGCGCGCTGCCGTGGCGAGCGGCAATGCTGATCCCCTGGAGCTCGCCGTGGCGAGTCTCGGCGAAGAAGCACGTATCGCCATGGCAGAGGGGGAGTGGCCGACCGCAGTGCGACTCTACAGCAGCCAGCTTGCGCATGGCTCGGAAAGTGGCTACGCCTCACTACTTCGTCTGGCAGAGTCAATGCTCGCGCTACCCGATGCTGAGCTGGAAGCTGCTATGAATGATGGCTCCGTTCAGCAATTTCTGGCTGCGTACCTATTCAGTCGTGGTGCCTACGACCATAGAAATTATGCGAGGGTCGCCAAGATTTTCGCACGGACAAACGTTGTTGAGCTTTCTTCACTAGATCGACTTGCCGCCGCTAGCTATCAATACGGTGATTATGACAGTGCCCGTCGCTTTCTCGAAAAAGCCGGTGACAGTGGTTTGGCTTGGTGGTTACGGGCAAAACTGGCGCTGCGCTCCGGCGACAAGGCCCTGGCACAAAGCGCCTATGCGCAAGCAATGAAATCGTTTCCGAAAGAGGAGGTGTGGGGCGAAAAGGTCACGGAAAATGGCGAGTATGAGTCGGTCATGCCGCAGTGTCGCGTCAAGGCTGAGGCTGCAATTTTGTCGTTGGGGCGCGGCGATTACCTGGATGCCCTTGATCTGCTGATGCAAGGGGCCGAACTCTACTGGCTCGATGCGGCAACGCTCGCGGAGCGGGTACTGACTGTGGATGAGCTCAAGAGTTTCGTCGAGAAACACACGGTGCCGACACCTGCCAGCAAAGCGCAAGAAGGGTCCCATTTATGGGGGGCACAGGATTATCATCAGCTTTTGCGAGAGTTGCTGGCACGTCGGCTCATGCGAGCTGAGCGTTACGATGAAGCAGTTTTATTTTACGGCTCGCCTGAGCTTCGTGAACTCGCTACGCGTTACGGGCTGGCTCGAAAGCAAGCCAAGTCACGCTGGACCGCAACTGGCCGCGCTTCAGCCGCATACGAAGCGGCAACATTGCTACGCCAATCCGGCATGGAGCTCATCGGTTTTGAAATGGCGCCAGACTTTTCCGCCGCAGGGGGAATGAGTGAGTGGGCAGAGACGAAAGAGCTCGATGAGTGGCGAACCCCGACTGAATTATCGAGGCTGGAAGAAAGCAGGGCACGACCGAACAAACGCTTTCACTATCGGTACGTAGCCGCTGCGTTGGCGAATGAGGCGGCAGACCAGTTGTCTCCACGAAGCCAAGCATTTGCGGCGACGCTTTGCCATGCAACCGAGTGGCTAATCTATCGTGACGGGGATGCAGCGCAGAAAATTTATCAGCGCTACATAAATGAAGGGCCTTACGTTCCTTGGGCGGCACATTTTGGTCAACTTTGCCCTGAGCCTGATTTTCAGGCAGCGCAGACCTTGCAGTGGCAGGAAACGGTCAGTGCGGCGCGGCTAAAGTTACGCCCCTTTAAATGGCTACTTGCCGCCGGCTCGTTTGGTTTGTTGGCCTTGGCATCAATGCTGATGTGGCGCCGACGGAAAAGATCGAGCGAGGGATAGCCAGCTTCATGAAGTGGTGGGCCCTACTGGACTTGAACCAGTGACCCAGCGATTATGAGTCGCTTGCTCTAACCAACTGAGCTAAGGGCCCGTACTGCAGAACGGCTTGTTGCGTGCGCTGAGGAAAAATCAGCGTGGCGAAGGGTAATAAGGAAAAGGGGCGCTGGCAAGCGCCCCTTTTTTGTTTTTCGTCATACTCGCGTAGGCGGGTATCCAGCGCCTCAGGAAAGACACTGGGTTCCCGCCTGCGCGGGAACGACGGGGTGTTGCTTATTGCTCGTCGAGGAAGCTGCGCAGGCGTTCCGAGCGCGACGGGTGACGCAGTTTGCGCAGGGCCTTGGCTTCGATCTGACGGATCCGCTCGCGGGTGACGTCGAATTGCTTGCCGACTTCTTCCAGCGTGTGGTCGGTTGGCATGTCGATACCGAAACGCATGCGCAGCACTTTGGCTTCGCGGGCGGTCAGGCCGCCGAGCACTTCGCGGGTGGCTTCGCGCAAGGATTCTGCCATCGCGACATCGACCGGTGATTCGGTTGCGGTGTCTTCGATGAAATCGCCCAAATGCGAATCTTCATCGTCGCCGATCGGGGTTTCCATCGAGATCGGCTCTTTGGCGATCTTCAGCACTTTGCGGATTTTGTCTTCCGGCATTTCCATGCGGATAGCCAGTTCATCCGGCGTCGGTTCACGACCCTGCTCTTGCAGCATCTGGCGCGAGACCCGGTTCAGCTTGTTGATCGTTTCGATCATGTGCACCGGAATCCGGATGGTACGCGCTTGGTCGGCGATCGAACGGGTGATCGCCTGACGAATCCACCAGGTCGCGTAAGTCGAGAACTTGTAACCGCGGCGGTATTCGAACTTGTCGACCGCTTTCATCAGACCGATGTTGCCTTCCTGAATCAAATCGAGGAATTGCAGACCGCGGTTGGTGTATTTCTTGGCGATCGAGATCACCAGACGCAGGTTGGCCTCAACCATTTCTTTCTTGGCGCGGCGGGCTTTGGCTTCACCGATCGACATCCGGCGGTTCAGCTCTTTGATGTCGAGCACGGCCAGATGGGTTTCTTCTTCGATCTGCGCCAGTTTTTTTTGGGCGCGGATGATGTCTTCGGCGTTGGCTTCAAGCTTGTCGCGGAATTCGCTCTTGGCTTTCAGGTGGGCATCGAGCCACTTGGTGTTGGTTTCGTTGCCCGGGAAGCTGGCGATGAACGCTTTGCGCGGCATGCCGGACTTGTCGCAGGACAGGCGCATGATCAGGCGCTCTTGCGTGCGGACATGGTCCATCAGTTTGCGGGTCTTGTGGACCAGACGATCAAACTGCTTCGGCACCAGCTTCAGTTGCATGAACAGATCGCCAAGCTCGGTCATCGCCGCCTTGGTGGTCTTGTGGTTCTTGCCGAATTTTTTCAGCGCGGCAACAGCTTTCTCGTGCTGCTCGCGCAGCGCAACAAAGCGGGCTTTGGCTTCTTCCGGATCCGGGCCGGTGTCGACTTCTTCTTCGTCAGCGGCTTCGGCGTCTTCGTCTTCCAGTTCTTCGGTGGCGAGCTCGGAACCGATGTGAGTTGCGGCAGCCGGCAGCTCTTCATTGACCGCGTTCGGATCAATAAAGCCGCTGAGAATATCGGCCAGACGAATTTCGCCAGCGAGGTAGCGATCGAATTCGTCGAGCAGATAAGTGGTGGTGCCCGGGTATTCGGTGATCGCGGTGAGAACTTCACGCAGGCCTTCTTCGATGCGCTTGGCGATTTCGATTTCGCCTTCGCGGGTCAGCAGTTCCACGGTGCCCATTTCGCGCATGTACATGCGGACCGGGTCCGTGGTGCGACCGACTTCAACGTCGAGGCTGGCGAGTGCGGCGGCGGCTTCTTCGGCGACGTCTTCGTCGGCGACCGGCGCGGCATCGCTCATGATCAACTGGTCAGCATCCGGCGCGACTTCAAAGACCTGGATGCCCATGTCGTTGATGATGCGGATGATCTCGTCGATCTGTTCCGGATCGATGATGTCCGGCGGCAGGAAGTCATTGACCTCAGCGTAAGTGAGGTAGCCCTGCTCCTTACCTTTGGCAATCAGCAGTTTGAGCTGGGATTGCTGGGTATTGTCGGCGTCAAAGTTTTCAGTGGATGCCATGCCGGTGCGACCTGCTGCAGATGAGAGAAAAAACGGAGGGAAGCGCTGACCAAGCCTCTTGCGCCTGCCGGTCCGGCCGCTTGCGGGGCGGGGACGGTGCTTAAGGCCACGGGGCTTGGTCAGGGGTTCCGGAAAAAGCCGGCAATTATACAGGGTAGACCGCTATTGCGGGTCTGCTTGTTCACGAAATCGGCAAAGTCGGGCCTGTCATTCTGGGTAACCGCGTTCCGATTAAGGCGCCCGTGCCGTTTAAGTCGCCGCTGGTTCATCACCGTCCCGATGCCGGGTCCGCTAGATGGGGCGGTTTGGTGCCAATTCAAGGGCCGTCGTCAGCTCCTTTTCTTAGGAAGGAGGGGGATCGGTCAGGTCTTGCCGGCGCGCAAGCCGGCCATGAAGCGGGCTTTTTCTTCGGCCGTGGCGAGGCCGGAGCGGACCCGTGCTTCCAGATGAGCCGGATCGGCAGCCGCCTGCGCGGCCTCGTGCCGCAGCCGGGTCAGGGCGTCGGCGAAAACTTGC
Organism: Permianibacter fluminis; assembly: GCF_013179735.1. Taxonomy (NCBI): domain Bacteria; kingdom Pseudomonadati; phylum Pseudomonadota; class Gammaproteobacteria; order Pseudomonadales; family Pseudomonadaceae; genus Permianibacter; species Permianibacter fluminis. The sequence continues at coordinate 1,151,593 of NZ_JABMEG010000001.1, forward strand.
GGCCGCGAGGCTTCAAAGGTTTCCAGCAATTTCGGGTCGGTATCGGCACCGTCCGGCGCCCACGCGGCCAGTTGGCGCAGGGTGTCTTCGTGCGGGTGGTCGGCGAACAGGCCGAGCAGCACGCCGGTATTGACGCCCGGCTGCTCGCGCAGGGTTTGCGCCATCAGCGCCAGCAGCTCGCCACCTTTGAGCGCTTTCAACTCGCGTTCGGCGTTGACCGGCAGTTCATCGATCAGCGTCGGTTGCTGCAGCAGCAGCGCCAACACCGTCCGCATCGGCGTCATCGCCAGCGGCTTCGGTCGTGTCGGCGCCCGGCTCGGGCGCGGTGCGGCGGGGCGCTCGGCGATCATGGGCTGGCTCAGCCCGATGCGCTGATTCAGTTCCTGCTCCAGCAGCATTTTGAAGACCGGGTCGGTGGCTTTGCCTATGAGCGGTTTCGCCAGTGCGGCCAGACGGGCTTTGCCATCGAGGCTGCTGATATCGGTCTGCCGACCGAGCTCTTCAAACAGATAAGTCGACAGCGGTAGCGACTGCTCACTCAAGCGGACCTTGAACGCCTCGGGGCCTTCCTGCCGCACCAGCGAATCCGGATCTTCGCCATCGGGCAGGAACAGGAACTTCACCTGCCGGCCTTCCCGTTGCAGGGCAATGGCATGACTGAGCGCTCGCCACGCGGCGCCGCGGCCGGCTTTGTCGCCGTCGAAGCAGCAGACCACTTCCGGGCAGTAGCGGAACAGCGTTTCCAGGTGGGCGGCGGTGGCGGCGGTACCGAGTGCAGCGACCGCATTCGGGATACCGAATTGGGCCAGCGCGACCACGTCCATGTAGCCTTCGACCAGCACCATCCGGCTCTGGCTGTCCTTGTGCTGCTTGGCCTCAAACAGGCCGTACAACTCGCTACCTTTGTGAAAAACCGGCGTTTCCGGCGAGTTCAGGTATTTCGGTTCGCCCTGGTCGAGCACCCGGCCACCAAAGCCGATGACCCGGCCACGGGCATCGCGAATGGGGAACATGACCCGCTCGCGAAAGCGGTCGTAATGGCCTCTTTGTTCAGGGCCGCCACCATCCTTGGGAATCAGCATGCCGGCCTGTTCCAGCAACTCGCGCAGACGCGGGCTGGTGCCGACCGCTTTCAGCAAACCGTCCCAGCCGGGCGGCGAATAACCGATGCCGTAATGCTTGGCGATTTCGCCGGAAACCCCGCGCCGCTTTAGGTACTCGACGCCGGCTATTCCGTCCGTCTCGCGCAGTTTGCGCTGATAGTGTGTACTTGCTTCCGAGAGGATGGCGTAGAGCTCTTGGCGGAGCCCGGCCTGCGGGTCGCTGCCTTCCTCACGCGGCACTTCGATGCCGAGCCGCTCGGCCAGCAGCTCGACTGCCGACGGGAATTCAATGCGGTCGTAGGCCATGACAAAGCCGAGCGCATTGCCGGCCACACCACAGCCAAAACACTTGTAGAACTGCTTGCTCTGCGAAACCGAAAACGACGGGCTTTTCTCGCCGTGAAACGGGCAGCAGGCCCAGTAATCCTTGCCCTTCTTTTTCAGCGGCACGCGGCTTTGCACCACATCGACAATGTCGACGCGGGACAGCAAATCCTGAACAAACTGCTGGGGAATACGGCCGGCCACGGTTCAGCTTAGGGTGCGGAGAGGACAGCTATGGTGCCTGCCGGCACCGGCGAGAAACAAGCCGCGCCGTCGGTCGACGGCGCGGGATACGGCAACCGGACTCAGCCGCCGAGCTTGGCTTTGATCAGGCCCGACATGGCGCCCATGTCGCAGCGGCCCTGCACTTTCGGCTTCAGCAGGTTCATCACCTTGCCCATGTCCTTGACGCTGGCGGCGCCGGTTTCGGCAATGGCAGCGACGATCAGGGCGCTCAGTTCGGCCTCGCCGAGCTGTTCCGGCAGGTAGGCCTGCAGCACCTCGAGCTCGGCCTGCTCGACTGCCACCAGATCAGCGCGGCCGCCGATTTCGTATTGCTTGATCGATTCCCGACGCTGTTTGATGGCCTTTTCAACGACCGCAAGAATGGCGGTGTCGTCGAGCGTGATGCGGTTGTCCACTTCCTGTTGCTTGATCGCAGACTGCAGCAAACGGATGGTGCCCAGTTTCTGTTTGTCCTGGGCGCGCATGGCGGTTTTCATGTCTTCGGTGATGCGATCGCGCAAGCTGGTCATGGTGTTTTCCTTTTTGTCATGCGGCGCGTTGGCGCCGGCAAAAACGGTTGAAACGCAAAATGCCAGGCACTAGGCCTGGCATCTTTAAGCTCGCTAAACGGTGTACCCGATTGGCAGTTTCGCGCTGCTGCGCCACCCTGCCTGAGCTCCGGCTGTCGTTGCGGACAGCCAGCAAATCACGTCGTTTACTAAGCGAGGCTTAGTACAGACGCTCTTTGCGAATCGATTCGCGCGACAGCTTCTTGGCGTAACGCTTGACCGCAGCGGCTTTCTTGCGCTTGCGCTCGGTAGTCGGCTTTTCATAGGCCTCACGCGAGCGGACTTCCGCCAGGGTGCCGGCTTTTTCGCATGCACGCTTGAAACGACGCAGGGCGACGTCAAACGGCTCGTTTTCTTTGACCTTCACGTTCGGCATTGCAGAACCTTAAGCTTTCGGGGCATTTACAGCCGCCCCACGGGTACACGGGTGGGAGCGGCCAAATGGCTACTCCCGGAAAGGGGCGACATTCTAGCCAAAGGCCCGGATCGATCGCAAACAGATCTTTGGTCAAGCTTTGATCAAAGCCCGATCCCGGTTCGATTCCGGTCCGATCCCGGCCCAGTTCGGTCGGGCCTAGCCCTGATCGGCACATGGGGCCAGCCGAGATCCGGGCACCCGGCTGGCCCGCCGGGCCGTTACAATGCCGACCCGCCTGCCCCGCTCCCAACCAAAGAGGGCCGGGCTGAGGGTGACCGCCGGTCAAACCGGCATCTGACCAGAGAAACGCAGCGGCAATGAAAGTCCTTGGTATCGAGTCTTCCTGCGATGAAACCGGCGTTGCGCTGTACGACAGCGAGCGCGGTTTGCTGGCCGACGCGCTCTATTCCCAGGTCGCCATGCATGCCGAATTCGGTGGCGTGGTGCCGGAACTGGCCTCGCGCGACCACGTCCGCAAGACCCTGCCGATGATCCGTGAAGTGCTGGCCAAAGCCGGCGTCGAGCGGCCCGACGCCATTGCCTACACCGAAGGTCCGGGCCTGATAGGCGCGCTGCTGGTGGGGGCGTCGATTGGCCGCAGCCTCGCCTATGGCTGGGGCATTCCGGCCATCGGCGTGCACCACATGGAAGGGCATTTGCTGGCGCCAATGCTGGAAGCCGACCGGCCGAGCTTTCCGTTTCTGGCGCTGCTGGTCTCCGGTGGCCATACCCAGATTGTCGATGTCCGTGGCCTTGGCGACTACCAACTGCTCGGTGAGTCGCTCGACGACGCCGCCGGCGAGGCCTTCGACAAAACCGCCAAGATCATGGGTCTCGGTTACCCCGGCGGCGCCCGGCTGGCGAAAATGGCCGAGCAGGGTCGGCCGGGTCTCTACAAATTTCCGCGGCCGATGCTCGACCGGCCGCATTGCGATTTCAGTTTCTCCGGGCTGAAAACGGCGGCGCTGCTCGCCTGGCAGGATTCTGATCAAAGCCAGCAGGCCGTTGCCGATATCGCGCTGGCCTTTCAGGATGCCGTGGTCGACACGCTGGTCGGCAAATGCGAGCGCGCGCTCAAACAAACCCAGCACAAATCGCTGGTGATCGCCGGTGGCGTCAGCGCCAATCTGCAGCTGCGCGCCAAGATGCAGGCGCTGCTGCAAAAACGCGGCGGCAAAGCCTATTACCCGCAGCTGAAATACTGCGGCGACAACGGCGCGATGATCGCCTACGCCGGTTGCCAGCGCCTGCTGGCCGGTGAACACCGCGACCTGGCCATCAGCGCCCGACCGCGCTGGCCGATGATTGATCTGCGCGCGCCGTAACACTCACTAGTCGCTGCCGCGATGTAGGCGCGCAAATTGGTGCGTACCGCTTCTCCCTCTCCCTTGATGGGGCGAAGCTGGGAATTAACAGAGCACAGCGCTGTTCCAGCGAAGCGCCATGCGCCACAGGCGAATGGCCGGGGCGCGAAGCGGGTTGGGGAGAGCGTGACCCTGCAGTCAGAGCGGCTGCACACTACAACGAGAGCGGCAGCTTCACCCTCATCCAAACCTTCTCCCGTCAAGGGAGAAGGCTTACGTTTACCGCTCCCTTGTCAGTCGTCCACCAACAGGACTACGCTTGCAGCGATTCATTCAGCATGTCCTGTCGTCGTTGTTTGCTGAAGCTCGTTAGCAAACGCGGTGTTCTATCGCCGTTCCGCGCGTTTCTCCATTCTGGTTGTCAGCCGTATTGGCGCTCGCCTTTGCGTTCGCGGCCGGCTGACTTCGGCAACGCAGGGAGTGCGTCATGGCAAGTGACAGCCGCGAATTCCATCACCCGTCCGCCGTCCGGATGACCGAGCAGCAATTGCTGGCGCGGCGGCGCGCGGCCGCGCGTGTCGAGCTGGATCAAGTCGAACTTGGCGTTGCGGTCTCCGGTGGCGGCATCCGTTCAGCGACCTTTGCGCTTGGCTTTTTTCAGGGCCTCGCCCGCGGTGATGGCCGGGTCGGCAATCTGTTACCGAAAGTGGATTGGCTGTCGACCGTTTCCGGAGGCGGCTATTTCGGTAGCTTTCTCGGCCGGCTGTTTCAAAGCTGCGGCGATCCGCAAAGCGTCACCGAGCAATTGCTCAATCCGCACAGCGGTCCGGTCGAACATCTGCGCCGGCACGGTCGCTATCTGGCGCCCGGCGGCAACGATGATGGCTGGCTCGCCTTTGCTTACATGCTGCGCAGCTTGCTGATGGTGCAAGTGCTGTTTGCCGCGCTCGCTTACACCGTGGGTTTGCTGACGCTGTTGCTGTCGCCCTTGCTGGAACCGCTAACCCGGTATTTTTCCACCAGCGCGGTCGGCATCAGTTGGCTGGCGATGATCCAAACCTTTTCCGGACCGTGGCTTTCGCTGACCATTTTTCCGGTCGCCGGTTTTCTGCTGCTCGGTATCCTCTATTACTTTTACGCGCTGCTCGTCGATGGCGGCGAAGAAGCGCGCATCGCCCGGCCCTGGCTGATGCTGAGTGCCGATGATGAAAAGCTGCGCCGGCATCGCTATTGCCTGACGCTGTGGCAGGGCCGCTGCTTGACGATTCTGGTGTTGCTGCTGGTGTTGGCGCTGCTGCAAGGGCTTGGCACGGTGCTGGCCAATCCCGGCATGCGGGAAAAATTTCTGGATGAGTTTGCAGTCTGGGCGGCGGGCGTGCTGGCCGGTGCCGAAACCGTGCTGCTGTTCGGTCGCCGGATCATGGCGTCGCTGATCGGTGGCAAAGGCGAGGGTGGCAGCAAATTCACGTTGCCGTTGTCAGTGGTCGGCGCGCTGGCCGGCAGTCTGGTGTTGTTGTCGCTGGCCGTGCTCGGCTTTGCATTGGCCGCGCATGTGCTGCATTTCTACGGCTGGCCGCGTTACCAACAATTTGCGGTTAGCCATTGGCTGTGGCTTGCCGTGCAAATCGGATTTCTGTTTCTGATCGCCTGTTGGGTCAATCTTATCAACTCGACCTCGCTGCATCCGTTTTACTACGCGCGGTTGGCGCGCAGTTTTCTCAGTGCGGCGCTGCTGCGCAATCGAGATGTCATGCGCGGCGCACAATGCGGTGCTGGCGGCACCACGCCCGGCGATCTGCCGCTCAGCGATTATCAACCCGACAAGGAAGGTGGCCCGCTGCATCTGATCAACTGCACCATCAATGAAACAGTGGAAGCAGACAGCAATCTCTGGCGCGCGGATCGCAAAGGCATCAATCTATCGGTGTCGCATTGGCTGTACAGCGTCGGTGCCCGGCACCATTTGCTGCGCGATCAAAACGGCTGGAGTGCATTGGGGCCATCGTTCCCGACCAAACAGCATCCCAAAGCCATCAACCAGTCACCGACCGGGCGCTTGTTCTCCGGTTGTGAAGGTCATGAAGAATTGACCGTCGGTCGCTGGGTCGGCATTTCCGGCGCAGCGTTTTCTACCGGCCTCGGTTCGCTGACCCATTGGTGGAGCAGCGTCATTTGCGCGGTCGGCAATGTTCGGCTGGGTTACTGGTGGCGCACTCGCAAACTGCCGTTCTGGAGTTATTACTGCCCACGGCTGTTCCGCTATATGGTGCAGGAACTGCTCGGCTATTTTCGCGGCACCACCGCGCCGTACTGGTACCTGAGCGACGGCGGCCATTTTGAAAACATGGGCGCCTATGAAATGATCCGGCGGCGGGTACCGGTGCTGGTGATCATCGATGCCGAATGTGATCCGAACTATCAATACCAGGGCTTTGGCAATCTGGTGCACAAGGCGAGGATGGATTTCGGCTGCGAAATCCGCGTGCTCAGTGACGACGAGCGCCGCGCCCGCTTTGCCGAATCCTCGCCGCTGGTGTCACTGGAAACCCTGCGCGGAAAAATCGACGGCGAACTGCGACAGAACGGCGGTCGCGCCAGCCTTGCCGTGGGCTGGTATACCGACAACACCGACGACAGCCGTGAACCTGATATCTGGATTCTGTACGTCAAACCGGCCATGTGCGGCGACGAATCGGTTGACCTGCAACACTACCGCAGCGAAAACCCAGACTTCCCGCAGCAAACCACGATGGACCAATTTTTCGACGAAGTGCAGTGGGAAAGCTACCGCAAACTCGGCGAACAAACCGGCGTGCAGATGTGCTGTGTAATCGACCGGCTGGTATCACCGGGGCTGGAGTAAGGGCTGAAAAAGTAGGGCGGGTTCGGCGCGTAGCGACAACCCGCCGTTTTGAATTACGCGGCCATCTTCGATGCGTGAAACGGTGGCTTGCTTCGCGAAGCCACCCTACGCTGAGCGATTAATCCGCTGTACTCGATATCGGCTATTTCTTCTTTTCACTCGCCTCAGAAGCGGTCTTTATTGCGCCGGGTTTGTAGGAGTCCAGAAGACGCTTCGCAAAGGATTCATCTATCAAAGCTACCGATGTCGACGATTGCATCGACATCCCGGCACCGAGCTGCACGTCAGGCTCGAAGTAGAGATAATAAGTTTTCTCAGTAGCGAAATCTATATCCAGCTTAATGGGGGGATTCCCGCATGGAAAATGGTGCTCTATAGCTATTTGATGTGCACCGCCATTGGCAGGAAACGCCAAATATCGCTCGCGCCTCACTGAGCCAATTTCCTTGCCATCCATATAGATGTCGAAGGCACACATTGAGCCAGCACTGCTTGAACCACGAAAAAAATATACGGTTGCAGCTTCGGGAAATTCTGAACCTGCTACAGCTCGTTTATCTGCATCTAGTATTCGAATAACAGGTGCTGAGACGCATGCGGTCAGCGTCAATAATAAGGCACTTGCAGCGACCATCTTCCCTATGTTCATTGGTACTCCTCGCAATCAAATCAATTTACCTAGATAGAACTCTTAATACCTCGTAGGTACGCTTAGCAAGCGTAGCCTGGGTCATGCGCAGTATGACCCGGGTTTTTCGTGCACCGTGCAGCACCTTTCCGGAACCCGCTTCGCTTGTTCCGGACTATCCATCAACTTTGCGCCACTTTCTTCTGGCCAATCTTGCTTTCCTGCCCACTTATCAACTTCCGGATATTTTCCTGGTGCCGCCAAATCAGCAGCGCGCTCAAAATCGCCAGCGGCAAGGTGTAGGCGGGCCAATAAAACCAGGCGATTACCGGTGCGGCGGCAAACGCGGTCAGCGCGGCCAGTGAGGAGTAGCGGAACAGCACGGCCATGATCAGCCAAACCGCGCCGAGGCACAGGCCCAGTCGCCATTCCAGCGCGAAGATCACGCCAAAGCCGGTGGCGACGCCTTTGCCACCTTCAAAGCCGAAGAAAATCGGGAACAGGTGACCGAGGAAGGCGGCAAGCGCGACGGCGGCGAGCCAGAGCCCGTCCACGCCGAAGGCTTGCGCCAGCAGCACCGGGATCACGCCTTTGATGGAGTCACCGGCCAGCGTGATCAGCGCGGCTTTTTTACCGCCGATGCGCATGACATTGGTGGCGCCGGGGTTTTTCGAGCCCTGCGAGCGCGGGTCGGGCAGGCCGAGCAGGCGGCAAGTGATAATCGCCGCCGATACGGAGCCGGCGAGGTAGGCGAGCAGGACAAAGGCAAGGTTGAGCAGCAGGTTTGTGGTCATGGTGTCGGAGTAGTGGGCTCGGGACGCGCTGCGGCCCCCTCATCCCTGGCCCTTCTCCCACAGGGGGAGAAGGGAATTCAACCCCCTCTCCCTTGATGGGAGAGGGTTGGGGAGAGGGTGAACCGTTCGCGTGCTCGCTAGCGGAGGTCGCGCAGCGTGTGCGCAGCAAAGCCGGCAGTATACCGGCGAGCGAAAGCCAAGCCAGTGTGACCAGTGCCGTGTCATACCCAGCGGACACTGACCGGTCAAACCTGACTCGCTAAATCTGACTCACTAAACCTAAGGACGCTCTGATTGAGTCTGAAAGGAAAGCGTTTCTGTCGTCCCGGCGAACGACTGCATGGATGCAGGAGGTAAAGCAACGCAGGAGCGGTTGCCGAAACCGGGACCCCTTTTCATCGGCAAAAATGGATACCGGCTTTCGCCGGTATCACAGGGCTTGAACGTAATCAGATGCTCCCTAACCCGCGTATCACGACAATGCCGCCGTGACAGCGCGCCGACGAAGCCCGACAATGCTTGCCACCTTCGCCTCCGACACCGAACAGGCCGCTGATGGACACCATTTATCTCCGCGATATCGAACTTGCCGTGACCATCGGCGCGTTTGCCTGGGAACAGAAAATCAGCCAGAAGCTGCTGCTGACATTGACCCTGAAAGTGGATACCCGAGCCGCCGCTGCCAGTGATGAGCTGGCTGACGCGCTCGATTACGGCGCCGTGCTGTCGCGGGTGCAGGCGCTGGCCGCCGAGTTGTCGCCCGAGCAACCGGTGCGCTTGCTGGAAACTTTTGCCGAGCGCATCGCGACCACGATTCTGGCCGAGTTTGGCAAAGTGCAAAGCCTGACGGTGGATCTGGCCAAGGTTTTCATTTTCCCGCAGGTGCCGCGGATTGGTGTGGTGATTGAGCGGGGCCGGTAAGGCTGCAATCCGATCCCCCTCCTTTTAAGGAGGGGCTAGGGGTGGTTGCGGAACATAACCAACGAACTGCTCTCTTCCTGATCTCTGCTGCGTGCTGAGTTGAACCACCCCCAACCCCTCCTTCACAAGGAGGGGGGTGCAAAATGCAAGTTGCGCATTGGAAGCTGCCGCGATTGCCATGCGGTAGCTCAGCAATCGGAATTCAATCAACGAGGTTCAGCTTTGCCAAGCGGTTATCTATTGGGTATCGGCAGCAATGTGGCGCCGGAGCAGAATGTGCCGGCGGTGCTCAAGGCCTTGCTGGCCATTTCGCCGCAGCTGTATCTGAGCCGGGTGGTGCGGACGGCGCCGGAAGGCATGCAATCGGCCCATGATTTTCTCAATGTGGTAGTGCTGGTGACGAGCGACTTGTCGCCGGAGGCACTCAAACAGCAAACCAACCGCATCGAGGAAGCGCTCGGCCGTGATCGCAGCGCGCCGGACCGGAAAACCCGCGACCGCCCGGCCGATATCGATCTGCTGACCCGTATCCGCAATGCCCGCCGCACCCAACTGCCGATGATCAAGGAGAACTATCTGCGGCCTCTGGCCGAGGAGTTGCTGGATTATTTGCAGAACCGGCCGCTGCGGGCGCCGAATGGCGTGGTGACGCCGATCCATCTCGACGGTTTGTCGCTCGGTGAAATGCCGGCGACGGTGTCGCTCGACACCGCGACGGGCGTGATTGGTCTTGGCGAGCCAAGTGGTCGGTTGCGTGAACAGTCGTAGGGTGGGTCAAGCGTAGCGGACCCACCAGCGCCATTGAAAATGGCGGATCCGCTGCGCTTGATCCGCCCTACCTGCTGTTTTTTTTCGAAGTATGCGACGTCGCGGTGGAAGTGCCTCGGGGAGTGCGCTCGATGCCGCGACGAGAGTGATTGGCTTCGGCTAACCGATTGGTCGGTTGCGTGAACAGTCGTAGGGTGGGTCAAGCGTAGCGGACCCACCAGCGCCATTGAAAATGGCGGATCCGCTACGCTTGATCCGCCCTACCTGCTGTTGTTCATTTATTTCGACCGGCGCGACGTATCTGTTGCCAGGCTGACCGACACCAGCGCTTGCAACCGCATCAACCCAACCGCCTGCCACCATCGACGGCGATCACCGCGCCGGTCTGGTACGGGTTGGCGAGCAGTGCCGACACCGCCAGACAAATCGGTTCGGCGCCGCCTTCGACGCCGAGCAGGGTTTCGCTCAACACCTTCTCTTTCATTTCGGCGCTGTGCCAGTCCTTGAACAGGATAGGCCCCGGCTGGATCACGTTGACCTTGATTTTGGGTGCCAGCGATTGGGCGAAACTGAGCGCCAGATTTTGGCCACCGGCCTTGCTGGCGCAATAGCTGTCGAAGCGCGGATTGGGTTTGTCGGCAAAAATATCGCTGATGTGAATGATGTCGGCGTGTGCTTTGCTGCAGGCGCGCAGGTGGCCGGTTAACGCGCGGGTCAAGGCAAACGGGCTGCGCATGTGCACCTGATAGAACTGATCGAATTGCGCCAGCGCATCGTCATTGGCGGTCATCGTGGCGGAAAACGCCGAGGCATTGTGGATGATGGCGCGCAGCGATCGGCATTGCGCTTTGACCAATTCGGCCAGCGCCTGCACGCTGGCTTGATCAGTAAAGTCGGCGCGAATCACGGTGATGCCGGCGCTGCGCAGGGCGTCGAGTTCCGGGTTGTCGTGATGATAATGGCCAATGACCGGATGGCCCTGGGCGCGCAAATGCAACGCAAGTGCGTGGCCAACGCGACGGCCGGCACCGGTAACCAGAATGGCATCTTGCATGGGAAGAATCCTTGTTCTTTACCAACCTGCGTGGTGAAAAAATTCGTTAGTGCCGGTGCCATTCACGCGGTAGCCGTGGCTGTGATCGCGTTGCGTTCCGGTGAAAACCTGGCAACCGTGGTGCGAAATTCATCGCGGCCAACGCCGCTGCTACATCGCAAATTTCATCGCGGCCAAGTCCGCTCCTGCAGGCAAAACCGTCGCGCTTCTACGTTCGCTAACCGGCTACTGATCAACTGAGCCAGTTGCCATTGGGTGTGCCAGCGGCAAACGCCGAGACGTTGGTCATGGTGGTCTCGGCGATATTTTGCAGCGCTTCCCGGGTGAAGAATCCCTGGTGTCCGGTGATGAAAACATTGGGGAAAGTCATCAGCCGCGCCAGCACATCATCGGTCAGAATGTCGCCTGAATGGTCAGCGAAAAACAGCCCGGCTTCTTCTTCGTAGACGTCCATGCCCAGCGCGCCGAGCTGGCCGGATTTGATGGCGACAATCACCGCTTTGCTGTCGATCAGCGCACCGCGGCCGGTGTTGATCAGCATCGCGCCCGGCTTCATTTGTGCCAGTGTCTGACTGTTGATCAGGTGCTGGGTGGCGGCGGTCAACGGGCAGTGCAGGCTGACGATATCGCTCTGCTGAAGCAACTCCGGCAGCGTCACATAGCGCACGCCGAGGGCCAGACAGTCGCGGTTCTGGATTGGATCGGTTGCCAGCACCGTGCAGCCAAATCCGCTCATGATCCGGGCCAGTACCGAACCGATTTGACCGGTGCCGATGATGCCGACGGTCTTGCCATGCAGGTCAAAACCGAGCAGGCCATTGAGCGAAAAATTTTGTTCCCGAACGCGGGCAAAGGCGCGATGCAACTTGCGATTGAGCGTCAGGATAAGACCAACCGTGTGCTCGGCAACGGCATACGGCGAGTACGCCGGCACCCGTGCAACGGCCAGTTGCAATGCCTTCGCGGCATTCAGATCGACGTGGTTGAAACCGGCACTGCGCAAGGCCAACAAGCGGGTGCCGCCGGCTGCGAGTTGCTGCAAAACGGCAGCGGAACCGTCGTCATTGACGAACAGGCTGACCGCGGAAAATCCGTTGGCGAGTGCCGCCGTGCTGGCGTTCAACGCCAAGGTTTGATGCTGGCAGCGATGGCCGCGTGCACTCGCCGCCGCATCCAGAAACGGTCGCTCGAAGGGCTGACTGCTGTAGATCAGAACGTCCATGCGCGGCTCCTTTTCTCTTCCTTTATATATATAGGAAGAGCGGAACCGGCGCCATGCCGATCAAATGCTACCTATATATAGGAAGAGCGGCGCGTGCAGACAGGACGAACAGTACGTGATGTGGGCGTTGTCCGGCTCGGATCAATCGAGCTGCTTCAGGTACTCGGTGCCACCCAAACCGCGCATCTGATCCAGTATCCAGCTTTGCCGGCGATAGACATACGCCGACGGTTTGTCGACTTTGAACCGATGCGGATTGGGCAGCACCGCTGCCAGCAACGCGGCCTGTGACCAGCTGAGCTGGGCCGCGCTGCGACCAAAATAAACCCGGCTCGCCGCTTCGACGCCGTACAGACCTTTGCCGTACTCGACGATGTTCAGGTGCACTTCGAGAATGCGCTCCTTCGACCACAGCGCTTCGATCAACAGCGTGAACCACACTTCGAGACCTTTGCGGACGTAGCTGCGACCGGACCAGAGAAACAGGTTCTTGGCGACTTGCTGGCTGATGGTGCTGGCGCCGCGCAGCCGTTTGCCACGTTGGTGCGCGGTCCAGGCTTTTTCCATCTGCTCGATATCGAAACCGTAATGCTCGGGGAATTTCTGATCTTCGCCGGCCATCAGCGCCAGCGGTGCCGCTTTGGCAATGCGTTCATACGGCACCCATTTCTTGCGCGCGACATAGTTCTTGTCGCCGCTCCACCAGGCCGCAATCTGCCGCTCCATCATCACGCCGGAATACGGCACCGGCGCAAACCGGAACACCAGCACCAACAAGATCGAGAGCGAAATGAAACCGAGCGTGAACCAATAGCAGGTGCGCCAGAGCCGGCGCAGCAATGACGGGCGCGGTTTGCTGGTGCGATTAGCGGGCGTGATGCGGGTGGCTTGTTCAGTCATGGCGCGCCATTCTCTTTGTTCGCCGGTGTGCCAGCAAGCGGGATATTGCGGCCGACTGCGCGCCGGGCCGTGCGCCCCGGCCGCGTGTCAGATACTGGCAGTTAAGCGTGCAGGGATCGGCGCAGAACCGTAAAATGCCGCGTCCTCTTCACCGCCGGTTTTCCATGAGCCATCGCGAGCGCCTGCAAACTCAACTGCACCGATTGAACCCGCGGTTACCGCTGCCATCCGATGAGGCGATCAGCCACAGCGAGCGGCTGCACCAGCATTTGTCCGCGCAGCTGGCCAACCAGCCGATGCCCTTTTCGGCGTTCATGGCCGATGCGCTGTATGCGCCGGGTCTGGGTTATTACAGCGCCGGCGCGACCAAGCTGGGTGCCAGCGGCGACTTTGTCACCGCGCCGGAAATCTCGCCGCTGTTTGCCCGCTGCCTGGCCCGGCAATGTGCCGAAGTGCTGCAGGCGATCGGCGGCGGTGAGCTGCTCGAATTTGGCGCCGGTCGCGGCATCATGGCCCGGGATCTGCTGCTCGAATTGCAGGCGCTCGATGCCCTGCCGAGCCGCTATCTGATCATCGAAGTGTCGGCCGATTTGCGCCAACGCCAGCAGGAAACCTTGCAGCAATTGCCGGCCGATATCGCTGGCCGCGTGGTCTGGCTCGAACACCTGCCGGCGACATTCAGCGGCGTCATCCTGGCCAACGAAGTGCTCGACGCGATGCCGGCCACGGTCTGGTGCCGGCGTGACGGCGAGTTGCTGGAGTGCGCCGTTACCCGCACCGAGCAAGGCGAATTTGCCTGGACTGAACTGCCGGCCGATAAAAGCTTGCAGCGCTGGTTTGCCAGTTTGCCAGCCGCTCTCGTTGAACAATGGCCGGCGCTTTACCGCTCGGAAATGCATCCCTTGCAGGCCGGTTGGTTGCACAGCCTTGGCCGCATTTTGCAGCGCGGTGCCGTGCTGCTGATCGATTACGGTTTTCCCCGCCACGAGTTCTATCACCCGGATCGCAGTGCCGGCACCTTGATGTGCCATTACCGCCATCACGCCCATCCGGACCCCTTGGTGCTGGTCGGTTTGCAGGATCTGACCGCGCATGTCGACTTCACCGCAGTGGCCGAACAAGCGTTGGCCGCCGGGCTGGACGTGCTCGGTTATTGCCATCAGGCGGGCTTTCTGCAGTCGCTCGGCGTGCTTGATATGGCCATGCAAATTCGGGATGAAACCGAGCAGATCGTTGCCGCCCAGGCGCTGAAAAAATTGCTGATGCCGCACGAGATGGGTGAGCTGTTCAAGGTCATCGCACTCGGCAAAGGGCTCGATGATTGCCTGACGCAGCCGCTGACCGGCTTCGCGTTATATGACATGCGGGAGCGCCTTTGATGGCCGAGCGTTTGCTGATTCTGTTACTGCTGATCCTGCCGTCCATTGCCGAGGCCAATGCCCGCCAGGTGAACTGGGTGCCGTGGCTGATTGGTGTCACCGTCACCAGTTCCGTGCTGGGCTGGATCTGGGCCAAGCGGACCAAGATGCTCGACAACATCCACCTGCGTATCGTCGGTTTCAGCGTCTATTTCTGGCTGCTGGCGTTCGCCCAGATGGGTGTGTTGATGCTGCTGTACTGGCTGACCAAGTAGCGCATTTGGTCGCGTCGGTCGGTGCTGGCGTAGTCACGCGCTTGCGTCCGGCAGCGGGTTCCGAACGGCGACGGCCGGTGGCCGGTTTTTCCGACAAGACAATTCAATCTGACGGTTTCATCCAACAAGGATATTGAGCAAATGGAATGGTGGTTGTGGGTGCAGGCCCTGATTCAGGGCATCGTTGAAGGGCTGACCGAGTTCCTGCCGGTTTCCAGTACCGGTCATCTCATCGTCTCGGGCGCGTTGATTGGTTTTAATGGCGAGAAGGCCAAGGTCTTTAACATCGTCATTCAGTCGGGGGCGATCCTGGCGGTCTGTTTCGAATACCGCGCCCGCATCGGTTCGGTTCTCACCGGCGTCTGGAGCGAGCCGCCGGCGCAGCGGTTCACCGTCAATCTGCTGCTCGCGTTTCTGCCCGCTGCCGTGTTGGGCTTGCTGTTCGCCAGCGGCATCAAGGCGTATCTGTTCAACCCGATCCCGGTGGCGGCGGCGTTCATTGTCGGTGGTTTTCTGATCCTCTGGGCCGAGAAGCGGACCCATGTGGTCACGGTGCCGACCGTTGATGACATGAAGCCGATGGACGCACTGAAGGTTGGCTTTGCCCAATGTCTGGCGTTGATCCCCGGTACTTCGCGTTCCGGTGCGACCATCATCGGTGCCTTGCTGTTTGGCTATTCCCGCAAGGCCGCCACCGAGTTTTCGTTCTTTCTGGCCATGCCGACCATTTTCGCCGCGACCGTTTATGACGGCTGGAAGCATCGCGAGCTGTTCAGCGGCGACGATATTCCCATGCTGGCAATTGGCTTTGTCGCGGCCTTCCTGAGCGCCATTGTCGCGGTGCGGGCGCTGCTGAAGTTTGTCTCCAGCCACACCTTCGTTGGCTTTGCCTGGTACCGGATCGGTTTCGGTTTGCTGATTCTGGCAACTGCCGGGCTTGGCTGGATCGATTGGTCCGCCGCCTGAACGGCAGTCAGTAGCGCTCAGCGCAGCCAAAAAAGAAACGGGGCCGGTTGGCCCCGTTTCTTTTGCTCGGTAACAGAAGGGGTCGGTATTGCTTGCTGCGGCGTCTTCTCTCAATCACGGCTAAAGCCGCTCCCACAAACCCGTCATTCGAGCAGAACACGCAGCATCCAGGCGTTCTTCTCATGCAGTTGCATGCGCTGCGTCAAAACATCGGCGGTAGGCTCATCGCTGGCGGCTTCGACCAGCGGGAACAGTTCGCGGGCGGTGCGCACGACTTGTTCCTGACCCAGCACCAGCCGGCGGATCATTTCCTTGGCGTCCGGTTTGTCGGTGTCTTCCGGGATTTTGGTCAGCGCGGCGAATTCGCGGTAGGTGCCCGGTGCCGGGAAACCGAGCGCGCGAATCCGCTCGGCAATGGCGTCAACCGCCAGCGCCAGCTCGGTGTATTGCGTCTCGAACATCAGGTGCAGGGTGTTGAACATCGGCCCGGTGACATTCCAGTGGTAGCTGTGCGTCTTCAGGTACAGCGAGTAGCTGTCAGCCAGCAAACGCGACAGACCAAGGGCAATGGCTTCGCGTTGCGAGGCGTTGATACCGATGTTGATCTCCATGAAAGCACTCCTTGTGATGACAAGCGACGGGGTACGGCTGCGGTCATTATGGTCTTGATTCCCGGACCGGTGAAAGTTCGCCGCCGCTATCGCAGCCATACAGCCGGTGAATGGTTGTGCCGTTTGTCGGCAGTGGATCGTGACTACCGAACTGACAAATTTGGGCAGTTGGTGGTCCGATCATCGGCGCCAGATTCCGTTTGCGCGACCTCATGAACGCATCGCGAGGTGGATTTGGATCCCGATTTGGATCCGTCAGCGGTTTGGCTTCAGTCCGATCCAAAACTGCCGGCTTGCGATCCAAACGGGGTCTGCAAACCGATCCAAAACCGGTTTTATGGTGGCCACGCGCGGCGATCAGATCCCGCTTTTTGCTGTGCATCGACGATCGATTTGCGGTGACGCCGTGTGTTGACCACGTTTTTGATCCAAAAATGGGCTGCAAAGGACAAAAAAATTGCGTTTTTGCACAAAAAACGTTGCCTAAAATTTCACCATACAAAAAAACTTGTATATACTCAGCGCCGTAGCGTTCACCGCTACCTGACTGGAGAAATCAAAAATGGCAAAAGCTACCAAAGCAAAGGCAAAGAAACCGGCTAAAGCCGCCAAGGCTAAAGCCCCGCGTAAAGCGAAAGTCGTAAAGGCGAAAGCCGTCAAAGCCAAGGCCCCGCGTAAAGCGAAGGCTGTGAAGGCCAAAAAGAAAGCCGCCCCGAAGGTGAGCAAAGAAGAACGTGCAGCAAAGCGTGAAGCCGCTGCCCGTGCTCGTCGTCTGGCTGCTGCCAAGAAGAAAGTCGCCAAGCTGAAAGAGCGTCAAGCCAAGCAAATGGCTCGCTTCAAGGCCAAGCTCGAGAAGGCATTTGCCAAGTTCGAGACCAAGGCCATGGCTGCTGTTGACAAGCCGAAAAAGCGTCGTCGTCGTAAGAAAGCTGTCAAAGCTGCCTAAGACGCCTGGCGTTTCGGCGAGCCGCATTGAGGTCTCCTCTGCGGCTCGCCACCTTCCGTAGTTAAGTGTTCAGACAGTCGTTAAGTATTCAGAACCCGCTTCACCCGCTTGCCGTAATGCCATTGCCGTAATGCCATTGCTGTAGCCGTGCTCATGCTGAACAGCGCCCGCTGATGCCTTTGAGCTCATACGCCAACAGCCGCTGACAGCCTTGCTGCAGCAACCGTGGCATTGCAAACCTCTCGCTGCGCCTGCCGTAGCCGCTCCCTGTTTCACTCCCGATTTTGCTGCTGACGCTGGTTCCACTGGCTGCTCGTCACTATCCGCTGCTCCGGATTTGGTCGATCAGTGAGTGCTGCGGTGACGGCTGTTGCGCTCGACGCCGCAGCGCTTAGCTGCCGGTCTGGCCCGGTTTGGAAATGCAGATCTCGTCCAGCGTCAGCTCAAAGGCCGGGGCAAACTCACGCATGAAGTAATCGACCTCGGGCGATTTCAGCGCCTGCAGGCGGTTCTCGATGTCTTCGGCAGCGACCTTGAACTCATTGTTGCCGGCCAACAGTTCACTCCGACACTTCAAACAGGCCGCGATGGTGTCGGCCGCCTTGATGAGTTCGTGTTGGTCCGCCGACATGGCGGTGTCGAGCAGCAATGGCCGATAGGTTGGCTGCAGCGCCGCCGGCAACATGCTCAGCAAATCGATTTGCGCTTGCGCCTCAATCGCCTTGTAGGCGTCGCGAATGGCCGGCGAGTGGTATTTGACCGGTGACGGCAAATCGCCGGTGAAGACTTCGCTGGCGTCATGGAACAAGGCCGCGACGGCAATCTGATCGGCGTTGACCTGACCGCCAAACACCTGATTGCGGATGCTGGCCAGCGTGTGCGCGATCGCCGCGACCTCGAACGAATGCTCCATGACGTTCTCGCGCATCGCATTGCGTTTGAGGCCCCAGCGTTCGATGTAGCGCAGGCGGGCGAGGTAAGCGAAGAACGGACTGCTCATGATGAAACTCCGTGACGGGTGCGTGGTTCGAGACTAACCGAGGGCGCAGGCTGACGTCATCTGCGCTGCTTGCCAGCGCGGAATTGCCAGCAGGCGTCATCTGGAAGTCAGTTCATTGCTGGACGAACTGACTAAATACCGGAATACCAGAATGCCGGCGTGTCGCGATGGCCAATGCCATCCATGCGCCGCAGCACGCGTGTCAGAGGCGTACGCGCCGTTGGCATTCAGCTGTGGGCGATGGGTAGGTTGACCGCCGGCAGCATTTGCCGACGGGTATCGATGCGATCGGTTGTTGCCGGCAGCGTCGCTGCCAGCACATTGCAAATTTGCTCGGCGGTGGCGCGATGCGAGGTCAGCTTGCCGCCAATCAGACTGAGCAGCCGTGGTTGTTGCGGCCGGTCGGTCAGCAACACCGATTCGCGTGGGCGCTTGAAGGCATTGCCGCTGCCTTGCGGCAATACCCGCAGTCCGGACCAGCTGTCGATGATGTCTTCACGGCGAAAGGTCGGCGCGAAATAGTGGTTGTGGGTGCGCAGCAGGTAATCCATCTCCGCGTCATCCGGCGTCGCCGTGGCCGGGTTGCCGGTGAACGGGCTTTCGGTGGTGCCGACCAGCCGCTGGCCGCGCCAGGGCATCACAAACACTGCCCGGCCATCCTCGGCCTCCAGGTAATAACAACCGCGCTGCGGCGGCTGTGGCAGCACGATATGCGAGCCCTTGACCAGCTCGATGGCCGGCAACGCCTGGGCCGGCTGGACCGTGGCCAGCAACTCCCGGACCCAGGGCCCGCTCAGATTGGCGACCGCCCGAGCCTGCACCCGTACCGACTCGCCGGCGGCGTTCCGGTAGGTCACCGAGGCCCCGGATTCGCTCAGGGCGAGGCTTTCGACGGTGCACCGATAGCGGAGCTCGGCGCCCATCAGCTCGGCGCTGGCCAGCACGGCAGCGGTCAGCGGCGCATCGTCGGTTTGGGCATCGTGATAGCTCAGCAGGTACATGCCGCGCCGGGTCAGCAGGCCGTCGGTCTCGCCGTGCCGGGCCTTGAGCCGTTGCGGCCGGCTACCACCCAGCAGCCAGTACAGCAGCAACCCGCAATGGACCAGCCAGCCCGGTCGCCGCATGCCATCCCGGACCGGGATGAAAAAGCGCTGCTTGTGCACCAGCTGCGACGCGGTCCGCAGCAGGATGCGCTGCTCGCGCAGGCATTCGTAAACCAGTTTCAGTTGTCCGGTTTCAAGGTAGCGCAGGCCACCGTGGATGAGTTTGCTGGAATGCGACGACGTAGCCGCCGCGGCATGGCCATATTGCTCCAGCACGATCACCCGCCAGCCGCGTGCGGCCGCTTCGCGGGCGACCGCAGCGCCATGGATGCCGGCGCCGATCACGAGCAGATCGCAGTCGAAATCTTCTGGAGGTGGGGTCGGCATCATTCGATAATCGAGCGGAGTGTTGGTCTGATTATGGCAGACACGGGCGCGCAAACCACACCTTCGTATCCGTGCTTGTAACCGAGCCGAATGCGGGTACTGATACCGCGCGTGATCAGTGTCTGCGGCCACGACGTGAGCAAGGCATGAGCGGAAATCGTGATGAACTGTTGGCACGGCGCCGCGCGCTGCAACTGCGACAGCAGCGTGACGCGCAGCGGAATCGTATTGCCCGGGAGTTGGCGGCATTGGATCAAGCCGGTGCCAGCTATGAGTTGATTTGGCCAGATGCCGTCAACGCCATCTGGATCGGCCAGCGCTTTCCCCAAATGGGTAGTCGCATTGATTGGTCAGCCGTGCCCGATGTCAGTGTGCAGCGCTGGCATGACGGGCAGGATCGCGAGCAACTCTGTCGCCAATTGTTGCGCCATTATGCTGCCGAAGAGACGGCCCCGATCCTGGCAGTCTGGGGTGATGCGGAAACGCCGGCCCTGTGCATGACGGCGGCCGAGTGTGCACGACACTGCGCAATTTTGCTCGATGCCGATTTCGAACTATGGCTGTCGTCAACATCAGCAGCGTGGCTGATGGAGTGGCAAGCGGAAGGGGTCGTCTATGCGGGAAGACTACCACCTCAATCATAACGACAAGAGTAAGGTGGTAGTTCTCGATTGTCTGTGCCGATCAGCGCTTACAACCGGCGTTGCAATCGCTGGCCAAAAAAGCCGTCGGTGTGGTGCTTATGCGGCAATAAAACCAACTCGCCGCGCTCGCGCAGATTCGCGGCCAGGATCGGATCCAGTGCGTCGAATGCCGCCAGAATCCCTTCGTCCTGATGATCCGAGCCGTCGATGCCGACCCGGACAAAATCCGGATGCGTCGCCAGAAATGCCTCGACCACAGCTTGATTTTCCTGTGCCAGCAACGAGCAGGTCGCGTACACCAGCCGACCGCCCGGTTTCACCAGATGGGCAGCGCCAGTCAGAATCGACAACTGCTGATCGTGCAGCGAGGCGATGTCCATGACGCGCCATTTCATGTCGGGGTTGCGGCGCAGCGTGCCGGAGCCAGAGCAGGGCGCATCAACCAGCACCGCATCGGCTTCGCCGTAATAGCCTTTCAGTGCGTCATCATTTTCACTGCTGAGCGGCAGCAAGCGAACGTTGTCGAGTTGGGCGCGGATCAAGCGCGGCTTCATTTTGTCGAGCCGATAGGCCGCAACATCGCAAGCCACCAGATTGCCTTTGTTGTTCATCAACTCGGCCAGGTGCAGCGTCTTGCCACCGGCACCGGCGCAGAAATCGATCACGGTTTGCCGCGGTCGCGGGCTGACCAGCCAGCCGACCAATTGGCTGGCTTCATCCTGCATTTCAAACAGGCCGTCCTTGAACTCCTTGGTGTTGAACAGCGGACCGCGCTGGGCACGGCGCAAGCCCCACGGTGACAGCGGCATCGGGCTGCAATCAAACGATTGCTCGGTGAGCCGTTTCTGCACGTCGTCGCGACTGATCCGGCGGGTGCTGACCCGCAAATCCACCGGTGCCGGTTCGTTCAGGGCGCGGGCCAATTTTTCGGCCTCGTCGTCGCCCAGTTGTTGCCGAATTGGTTCGGCAAGCCAGTCCGGTAAATTTAGCCGATCGGCGAAACTCAAGCTGCTTTTGTCGAAGCTGCGCACCGCCTTGATCAACGCGGTGGAACGGTCTTTGAAGTCTGTGTCTTCCAGCGCCCGGCCGCTCCAGCCAAGGACCGTAATCAGGTACGTTGCGACCAGCGTTTCTGCCTCAAAACGCAGCCCGACAAACGGCCCGGTGCCGGCGCTCAGCGCGCGCAATTCGCGCAATCGGCGCAGGCAGCCATAAACCGTTTCAGCGGCAAAACCGCGATCTTGCGAGCCCATTTCGCGGTGTGCCTTGAAGTAGCGATCCATCAAGGTATCGGCTGGCTCGGTGATCGGCAAAATGCTGGCGAGCAGCTCACTGGCTTGGCGAAAACGGGTGCGGGCGAAACGCGGTTCTTGGTTGTTTTCAGACTTGTTTTTGCTGGACATCAGGACGGATTCCCGTTGCGAGTGATGTGACAAGATCACGCCGTTATCACTGTCGTTGCCGGCAGCGATAACGGAGTGGAAGAGAGGACTATTTGGCGCTGGTGCGCAGCCATTCCGCCAATACCACGGCAACCGCGCAGCTGACATTCAGGCTTTCGACAGCGCCGCTGCCGGGGATTTTGATCGTGGTAGTGGCGTGTTCCAGAACAAAATCGGACAGGCCGCTGTGCTCTTCGCCGAACCAGATCACCGCGCGCTTTGGCAGTTTTTTATCGAACAGCCCGGTCTCGGCATCGCCACTGGTGGCGAGCAGTTCAAAACCGGCTTCGGTGAGCTTGGTAAAGCTTGCCGCCAGATCGCGATATTCCACCAGCGTCAGCGCTTCAAAGCCACCTTCGGCGGTGCGGGCAACGGCACCGCTGTGCACCGGCGCGCCAGCGTTGACCAGCACGGCATCGACGCCGAAATGGGCCGCGGTACGCAGGATGGCACCGAGGTTGTGCGGGTTGCCGACGTTTTCCAATGCCAGCACCCGACGCGAGCCTTTTGCCGGCACAGTGGCCAGCCACTCATCCAGCGTTTGGGTGACGCGTTTGCGCACCAGAAAGCAAACGCCTTCATGGTGTTCGGTTTCGGCGGCGCGGGCCAGCTCATCATCGGGAATGATGTGATAGGCGAGCCGTTCATTGACGCAATGCTTCATCACGTCAGCAAATTGCGGGGCGCGGCTCTGGGTCAGATACACCCGGATCAGATCCTGCGGACGCACGGCGAAAAACGCCTTGCAGGCATTGACGCCATGAATGCGGGTCTCGTCGCGACGCTGGGCATTTTCCGGTTTGACCGGCGCGCTGTCGGTGCTGCTTTCAGCTGCAAACTCGTCGCGATCAAAGCGTTCGCGGCGCGGTGCATCTCGCTCGGTCCGGTCGAAGCGTTCGCTGCGATCAGGTCGTTCGCTACGCTCACCTCGGTCGACAAAGTCAGGCCGCGGCGGCCGATCAAAATCGCGCGGGCGCTCATCACGGGGACGATCGTCGCGTGGCCGGTCAAAATCACGACGCGGCCGATCACCGCCGTCACGCGCTGCACGTTCTTCGCGCGGCCGATCGCTGCGTGGACGGTCATCGCGCGGTCGATCGCTACGGGGACGGTCATCACGAGGGCGATCATCACGCGGCCGGTCATCACGAGGACGGTCACTACGCGGCCGATCGTCGCGTGGCCGGTCGCTACGAGGACGGTCGTCACGCGGCCGATCACTGCGTGGGCGATCGTCAAAGCTGCGCCGGTTGTCGTTGCCGCGCTGGCCCGGATCGCGATTGCCAATGTTGTCGTCTTCCGGACGCCAGACCTGAATGCTCGGATCCCTGCCTGGACCGCGTGGCCGGACACTGCGGTCACCACCAGGGCCACGATTGCGGTCGGCGTACGAACGCTCGCCACCACCATTGCGATCCCGATCGCCAAAGCTGCGACCGCCGTCGCGGCCGGGACCCGCGCGATCATCGCGGCGTGGTCCACGACCCGCCGGGCGGGCGCTGTCGCTGCGCGGGCCGGCGGCATTGCGCTGGGCCTGGCGTTCTTCATCAAAACGGGTCTTCGGCCGGTCATCGTTGTCGTGACGGCGCGGACGATCACCGTGATCAGTTCGCCGTGGTCCGGAAGAACGGGGTTTGCTTGGTTTCATGCCAGCTCCGTGCTGTGTTGAGCAAATGAGGTTCGCGTTGCGCGCGCCATTCGGTGGTTCAGTGCTGCTCTGCCAAATTGGCCAAGGTCGTTATCAATCGTCGAAATTCATGCCGACATCCGAGCTGATCGAGCTGTCGATATAGCGGTCGAAATTCATGCCGGTTCGTCGTACCCGGCAGCACCCAAACGGGCATTTCCTGACGCTCGGCCAGCACCGCGTCGGGGCCACTGGCGAACCCGATGCAAAGCAACAGGGGTGCGTTTGTGCGGCGTTTGTGTGGCGCTTGTATGTAAGCCTTGTGTCGGGTCAAATCAGGCGTGCCAGTCGTGACGGCTTGGTCAACGCCAATCAAAATTCCTGCGTGATCGGCGTCGTCGCGGACACGGATCGGTTCAGGTGCTGTTCGTCGCGTGGCGACGAAACGGGTTAGCGGTTCACGCCAGTTCCGAGCTGTCGTGAGCCAGTCGTGCACGTAATTCGGCAACCGCTTGCGTGCGGTGCTCATGCAGGTGGTCGGCCAGCTTCTGGCCTTGCAGGCCCTGATCGAGCAGGGGTTGAACCGGCACGGCGCGGACCGCTGCCAACGCCTGTTGCCAGTAGGCGCGCTGTGGATAGGCGCGCTCCAGCCAGCCTTCACGGCCGCGGTAATCGGCTTCGCAGGCCAGCAGCAATTCCTGGAAGCGCTCCGGCCGACGCAGGGCGTCGCTTTGCATCAGGACTTTCAGCACCGTGCCCGGGCGCAGCTGGAAGCCGCGATGAAAGTGTAGATGAAAGCGCGAGGTCAGCACGGCGAGATCGCGAAACTCGTTCGGCAATTTCAGCCGGGTGGCCAGTGCCTCGATAATCGGCACGCCCGCTTCTTCATGACCGCGGTGGCTGGGCCAGAACTGCGCCGGTGTCACACCCTTGCCAAGGTCGTGGACCAAAGCCGCGAAGCGGACCCGGATATTGTCGCTGATCCGGCAGGCAACCGCGAGCACCATCAGCGTGTGTACGCCGGTATCGATCTCTGGATGCCACTGGGCCGGATTCGGTACGCCCCACAGGCAATCCAGCTCGGGAAAGATGATTTTCAGTGCGCCGCAGCTGCGCAGCACCTCGATATAAACACCGGGTTCGTCTTCGCTGAGGGCCTTCGCAGTTTCCTGCCAGACCCGCTCCGGAGTCAGGTGGTCGAGCTCACCGTCGCGAACCATCTGCTGCATCAGCGCCTGCGTTTCCGGGGCAACGGTAAATCCGAGTGGCGCGTAGCGGGCGGCAAACCGGGCCACCCGCAGCACCCGAACCGGGTCTTCGGCAAAGGCCGGCGAGACGTGGCGCAGCAGTTTTTTGTCGAGATCGGCGCGACCGTGATAGGGATCGATCAGGGTGCCGTCATCATCCAGCGCCATCGCATTGATGGTCAGATCGCGGCGCTGCAGATCGGCTTCCAGGGTAACGTCGGGTGCGGCGTGCATGACAAAGCCGCGGTAGCCGTGACCGCTTTTGCGCTCGGTCCGGGCCAGCGCGTATTCGGCCCGCGTCTCGGGATGCAGAAACACCGGAAAATCGCGGCCGACCTGGGTGTAGCCCAAGGCCAGCATCTGCTCGGCGGTGGCGCCGACGACGACATAATCGCGTTCCGTGACACGGCGGCCGAGCAGTTGATCGCGGACGGCGCCGCCGACGAGGTAACTCTTCATGCCGGCATTCTACCCCGAGCCTGCGGCGATGAGTTGTGCAGATCGGTGTGGGCAGCGCCGACGGCGGCTGTCGCGCGGCCCGCGTGTCCGCGTGGTTTGGCCGGTATGACGGAAGCCGGTCGGCGAGTATCATGGCCGTCCCACCGACATGCCGCGACTGCACGACCGATGTATCAGGGCCAGCCGATCTATCAGGATCATTACGGTTTGCGGGAAACCCCGTTTTCCATCGCGCCGGATCCGCGCTTTCTCTATTTGAGTGGCCGCCATCGCGAGGCGCTGGCTCACCTTTTATATGGGGTCGGCGTTGGTGGCGGCTTTATCTTGCTGACCGGCGAAGTCGGCACCGGTAAAACCACACTCTGCCGCTGCCTGCTGGAACAATTGCCGGAAAACGTCCGGCTGGCTTACGTGCTGAATCCGCGGCTGTCGCCGGTCGAGCTGTTGCAAACCATCATCGACGAGCTGCATATCGCGCCGCCGGATGCCAAGACCAGCCTGAAAGCCTTGACCGATGTGATCGCGGAACGGCTGCTGGAAAATCATCGCCGCGGTTTGAGCACGGTGCTGATGATCGATGAAGCGCAGCACCTGTCGCTGGAAGCGATGGAGCAGGTCCGGTTGTTGACCAATCTCGAAACCAACGAGAAAAAACTGCTGCAAATCATTCTGATTGGCCAACCGGAATTGCTGGAGCGTTTGGCGCAACCGGAATTGCGTCAGCTGGCTCAGCGCATCACCGCCCGTTACCACCTGCTGCCGCTCAATCTCGCCGAAACCGGCGCCTATGTTTTGCACCGGCTGCAAGTGGCGGGTGTCCAGCGCTCGCCCTTTACCGGCAATGCGCTGCGTGCCCTGCATTATTTTTCGGCCGGCATTCCACGTTTGATCAACACCATTTCTGAACGGGCCCTGCTCGGTGGTTATGCCCGCGAAAAAGATCGCATTGATGAAGCCATGTTGCGACAAGCGGCGCGTGAAGTCTTGGGCGATCTGAGTTATGCGCGCCGGGCCGCCGGCCGGCGCGCCGTCTGGCCCTGGCTTGCTGCAGGTGGCGGTTTGCTGGCTTCAGCGCTGGCACTGGCATTGTGGTGGTCGCCGGGGGGCAAACAACCTGACGCGGCTCGCACGACCGCGACAGAGGTGGCGCGCGGCAATACCGATATCGTGAGTGGGAACGATGCTGCGCAGAACAGCGCCGCGCCCGATGCCACGACGGTTGCCACCGGTAACGAAGCATTGGCCTTGGCGCTGCTCGGAGACGTCGCGCCGGATCGGCGCGGCGATCTGGCGGCGCAGGAATTGCTGACCCAGTGGCAAGGTGAATACGAGCCGCTGCGGGACGGCCCGTTCTGCAGCCATGTCGAACAATACCGCCTGCGCTGCGAAAGCGGATTCGCCGATCTGGCGCTGCTGAAAACCTACAACACGCCTGCGTCACTGAAGTTGCTCGCCGGCGAGCGTGGTCCGTTCTGGGTCAGTCTGGTGGGCATGACCGAGCAGCGCGCGCTGATCCGGTTTGGTCAGCGCGAAGCGGAGTTGTCCTTGCCACAATTGCAGCAACTCTGGTCTGGCGAATATCAGCTGCTCTGGCAACCGCCAAACGGTTACAGCCGGCCACTCAGCGAAGGCATGAGCGGACCGCAAATCATCTGGCTCGCCACTGCGCTCGCCAGCGCCAATGGTGGCACCGCTGGTGCCGCCAGCGCCCGCTTTGACAACGCAATGAAACTGCAGGTGCAACAATTTCAGCGCGAGCACGGTCTGATGCCCGATGGTGTTGCCGGTGTGCAAACCTTGATCGCAGTGCAGGCTAATGATGAACGGCAACCGCGCCTGCATGTGCCGGCACTGCCTAGCCAGAATCTGTCCGATGCCGGTGGCAATGCACCGGCTGCGCAACTCAGCTATTCGGTGGAGAGTCGCTAAATGTCGTATTTGCTGGAAGCGCTGCGCAAATCAGAACGCGAGCGACAGGAAAAAACCGCCGTGCCGGATCTGCAGACCCCGACGGTCGAGTGGGAAAGCGCAGAAGAGCCGCGCCAGCGTTCACCGTGGCTGACGGTTGCGGTCATTGCGATTTGCCTGAACACGATTTTGCTGGCGCTGCTGGTCTGGCGTTTTGGTTTTGCCGGCAACGACAATGCCCGCGCTGATCGGGATTCGAACGCGTCGGTCACCACGAATCCGCCGCCGCAACCAAGCAATGCCGCCGCCGCGATGCCGCCGGTGATTGTGGTGCAGCAGCCGGCCAGCGCCAACGAGGCCATCGTGGTGCGGGACCGGCCACGTCCGGAGCTGATTACGCCGAATTCCGCGCGCCAATACCCGCGCAGCAGTGGCGATGAAAGCCGCAATGGCCAATATGATTCCGGTTCGATGACGAGCTCGCAAACAGGCTCGCAAGCAGGTACGCAAGCAGACAGGCAAGCAAGCCAGCAGGCCTTCACCCAATCCGGACCACAACCGGCACAGCGCGATGCCAATCGCGAGCAAAGCAGCAGCACCGGTTTTGCTGCAGGCAGCGACAGCGCGGACGGCAACACGGCCGACAACCGCGCTGGCAATGACAACGCCGATGACGGCAGCGAGGCGACGCCCAGTATTCACAGCTTGCCGTTGGAGATTCGTCAGCAGCTGCCCATCCTGACCATGAATTCGCATATCTATGCCAGCAATGCGCGCGACAGTTTTGTCATGATCAATGGCAGTGCGTTCGGGCCGGGCCAAGCCATTGTCGCCGGCTTGAAACTGGTCGCTGTGGTGCCGGAAGGAGCCGTGCTCGAATTCAAAGGCCATCGATTCCTGTTGCCAGCGCTGGCCAGCTTCAGTCCCTAATCAGAGAGCAACAATCAACGACCATTTGTCAGGATTGTGCTCGGCGACGGTTGTCGACGCCGGCTGGCTAATGGTTCAATGCCTGCATACCTTGAGCGTGCGCCGGCGCGCCTCACCACGGATGGACCTTCCGACACCATGACGGCCGCTGTTTCGTTTGCGCACCCTGCCGAATCGTATTCTCGTTATCCGTCGCTGGATTTGATCCGTGGTATCGCTGTGCTCGGCATTCTGTTGGTCAATATCTGGGCCTTTTCGATGCCGTACGCGGCCTATCAGAATCCGGCGGCCTATGGTGATTTGCACGGTGTCAATTTTTTTGCCTGGTGGTTTGCGGCCGTTTTCGCGCAGGAAAAATTCATCACGCTGTTCTCGGTGTTGTTTGGCGCGGGCATGGCGCTGTTTTTCGACCATGCCAGTGCACGCGGCGCCGCCGCGATGTCGCTGCATTATCGGCGCCTGCTGGTCATGCTCTGGTTCGGCATGGCGCATGCGTATTTGCTGTGGTTTGGCGATGTTTTGGTGCTGTATGCGATCTGCGGCATGCTGCTGTTTCCGCTGCTGCAAGCCAGTCAGCGTAGCCTGTTATTGGCCGCGGGCAGTTTGCTGCTGCTGCAGTTTGCCTTGTTTGCGCTGCTCTGGTTCAGCGTCAGCCAGCAGGGTTCGGAGGCGATCACCGAGTCAATGAAATATTGGCTGCCAGACGCTGACGCCGTTGCCCAGAATCTGGCGATCTATCGCGGCGGTTGGTGGCAGCAGATGGCCGACCGGGTGCCGGAAGCCTGGGACGGTCAGGCCTCGACGCTGCTGTTTTATGGTCCGCGGTTGTTGGCGCAGATGCTGCTCGGGGTGTTGCTGTATCGCAATGGCTTTCTGATTGGCCAATGGTCGGCACGCCGCTATTGGCGCATTGGTCTGATTGGGCTGGCATCCGGTTTGCTGCTGGTGATCGTCGGCGTCCAGAAGCTGATCGACAGCCAGTTCAGTTTTGATGCGAGCCTGATCATGGGCAATCACTGGAACAGTGTCGGCTCGCTGCTGCTGGCAGCTGGTTATGCCGGTTTGACCATCGGCTGGAGCCAGCGACCGGCGCCGGGTTGGTTGCGCAGTGCGCTGATCGCCACCGGTCGAATGGCGTTCAGTAATTATCTGTTCACCACAATCATCTGCACGACGATATTTTATGGCCACGGTCTGGGCTGGTATGGCTATCGGGATCGTGCAAGCTTGTTGTTGATGACAGTAATCATCTGGGTGGTATTGGTTGCTGGTTCGGTGTTCTGGTTGCGGCGTTACCAGCAGGGCCCGCTGGAATGGTTATGGCGCTGGTTCAGTTACGGCGTGCGCCCGGCGTTCCGGCGCACCGAGCCGCAGCGCTGAGCTGCGGTTGTGTTTGTTCATGACCACGCCCGATACACGCTCGCAACTGCAATATCAGCTTCAACAAGTGATTAATCCCGCACTGGCCTTACTCGATCTGCGTTCAGCGCAGCCGTATCAACAAGCTCATCACGCAATCGCCACACATCTGCCGCAAGCTGATCTGGTGCTGCGCCGGCATGAGTTGCCATTGCCGGGCACGCCGCTGCAACTGGCCCACGATGATCTCAGCGAATTGCTGCAACTGGCCCGGCAGTTGGCGGAATGGGGCTACCCGATTGCCCAGACGATATGGATTACGCCAGCCCTGCTGCAGCAATGGCAACAGCAATCGGTGCTGCGTCAGGGCAGCGAATCGCGGCAACTGTGGCAAGCCAACAGCAGTTTGCGGCGGGCACTTGCCGAGCTTGGCAATCCAGTCCGTTTCAGCGGGATCGACTCCGACGCACCGCGAGCGCTGGATCTGGCGTGTGGCAGCGGCCGTGATGCGCTGGCGCTGGCTGCGTGTGGTTACTCGGTATTGGCGATCGATCACAAAGCCGATGCCTTGCAACGCTTGCTGACCAGTGCCGCCGCGCTGAACTTCCGTATTGAAACCCAGTGCGCGGATATCGAAGCGCCGACCTTTACGCTGGCGCCGGAAAATTTTGTCCTGATCAGTGTCGCGCGTTATTTGCACCGACCCTTGCTGCCACGGCTGCGCGAGTGGCTGGCGCCCGGTGGCCTGCTGGTGTACGAAACCTTTGCTCGCGGCGCAGAAAAATTTGCTGGTCCGAAGCGACCGGAATTCTTGCTCGAGCCCGGTGAGCTGGCGCAGCACTATCGTGACTGGCAGATCCTGCACGATCGCATCGAACCGCTGGCCGATGGTCGCCCCATGCAATCCTTCATTGCCCGCAAACCGCAGGGCTGATTCGCGCATCTTGTGCGTCTTGCTTGCTCAGCAACGCAACGTGCCAGCGCGCCAGCCGGCGAAGTCATCGCCGCTGACTATACTTGCTGGATACCGCGTAACTGGGGATGTCGGTGAAAGCGCGCTCGATGCAGTGGCTGATCGTGGTTGGCAGTTTGGTACTGCTGCTGGCGACCTACAGCGTCTATCGACAGGTACTTCAGTACAGAAATGAATGGCTGCAGGCCTCGGCGCGGGAAGTGACCGGCACGGCGCAGGAAATTGGCCATCGTCTGCAGGAACGTCGGCGCAAAGTGGAAACGCTGCGATTGATCGTCGCGGAAGTATTGGCCGAGCCCGGCAGCAACAGCGCCCGACGTGAGGGCTGGCAACAGGATGACAAAGGGTTTTATCAAGTGGATCCGCCGGGTGATGGCGCCGCGAGCCGTCTGGGTCGCATCACCGGTGCTGGCGTGCTGCACGCCGATGATGGTTTGCTCTGGCAAGAGCTCGATGCCGTCAGGCGGCTGATGCCGCTGTTCCGGCTTGGTCATCAACAAGACCCGGCGATTCCCTGGATCTATTTCATTTCGGCGCGTGATTTCATTTTGTTGTATCCGTGGTCGTCACTGGCCGACTTTCGCTATGACAGCAGCATCAAGCAGCAAGAGTTCTGGGTCGCGATCATTCCGCAGCAAAATCCCGAGCGGCGTTTTCGCTGGAGCGCGGCCTACAACGATCTGGCCGGCAAGGGCATGATGATTACCGCCAGCGCGCCGGTGTACGTTGCCGATGCGTTTCGCGGTGCCGTTGCGGTGGATTTTACGCTGGCCGAATTCAATGACTTGCTCGGCAGCGCCGATTACGAAGGTGCCTCGGTGCTGTTGTTTGACAACCGAAATCAACTGGCCGCGCGCAGTCGCGATATCGACACCGCTTTACTGGCCACAGCCAGCAGCGCCTTGCCGATCGCCTTGCAGGACTGGCCCACTGGCGTCACCACGTTTCAGTTTGAACAGCGAGGCGACTGGTATGCGCTGCGCATTCCGCTGGATGAAGGCGCCACCACCCTCTATGCGATACGCCGGGTTGATGCCGTCTGGTGGCAAGCGATTCGACTGGCGATGCCGTTTGCCTTGCTGATTGTGCTCGGCGCGCTGCTGCTGGTGTTGCTGGTGCGCTCTGAGCGGGCAGCCCGGCAAATCGAACGGCTGACGATTACCGATGGCCTGACTGGCGCGTTCAATCGTCGCCACTTTGATGCCGTGTTCAGCATCGAACAGGAGCGGGCGCAACGCGCCGGCCGCTGGTTTGCCGTGCTGATGATCGATGTCGATCATTTCAAGCGTTACAACGATCGCTACGGCCATCTCGCTGGCGACGACGTGCTGCGCAAAGTCGCGGCGGCCATGACCATGGCGATTCGTCGCGGCGGTGACATGTTGTTCCGTTGGGGCGGTGAAGAGTTTGTCGTGCTCATGTCGGTCGATGGCCCGGACAATGGCCGGGAAATTGCCGAGCGGGTGCGCCAGGCGGTGCAGGAATTGAACATCGAACACCTGGACAGCAATCATCAACGGCTGACCGTGTCGATGGGTCTGGCGCTGACGGCCGATGCGCTCGCGGCCAGCCGTGATGCCATGATCCGCTGCGCCGATCAGGCGCTGTACCAAGCCAAGGCCGGCGGCCGTAACAACCTGCAGGTCAGCGAGTTGCCGCCCGGCGCTGCGCGCGCTGCTTGAGCTATCGATGCGGCATCACGAGACTGGCTGGCGACATCGGCCAGCAGAATCGCAGTTTGCGAAGAGCCGCCAGCGAACGCCAGCCTGCAAGAAAACACCTGCGAAAGCCTGCCAGCCAAAACCGCCTGCGACAGTTTGCCGCAGCCGATTGGCCGGCATTGCTGCAATCCAGATGCCGTCGCGCACCGGATCGGCGGTAGCATGGCCGGCATCCTTCCCTGACCATGGCGAGCTGTTCCGGTGACCGGTCCGAGTTCTCTCAGCAGCGACAGCGCGCAACCGCTGCTGACCTTGCGCAGCCTGTTCTGGCTGCGCCATTTCGCCGTATTGGCGCAGCTGACCACGATGGTGGTGGCCGACCGCTGGTTGGCCTATCCGATCCCGTGGCCGACCATCACCTATGTGCTGTTGCTGACCGCGGCCTTCAACTTTTATACCGGTTGGTGGCTGCGGCAGGCCGCGCCGTTCAAAGGCTGGCGGCTGTATCTGCAATTCGGTTTCGACATTGCCCAGCTGGCGCTGGTGCTGTATCACACCGGTGCTGGCCAAAATCCGTTTGTCTCGCTGCTGCTGCTGCCGATTGCGCTGGCGTTGTTGACCGGTTCGACCCGGCTGACGTTCACGGTGTTGGTCGCGGCGGTGCTGGCCTATTTGCTGCTGCTGGCGCTGCCGCCGCCGTTTCACTGGCATGTCGATCACGAACAGATGATGGCAGTGCATCTGTACGGCATGTGGATCAATTTTGTCGTGACCGCGCTGGCGATGGCGGCGTTTGGTTTGCAATTGCTGCGGCAATTACGCGAGCACGAAACGCGCATCCGGCAGGCACGTGAACGGGCGCTGCGCGATGAGCGGCTGGTCGCACTCGGTACTCAAGCCGCGCAAGTGGCGCATCAACTCGGCACCCCGCTCAACACCTTGTTATTGCTGGCGGACGAATTACGGCAACCGCTCGCCGACAGCGAACGCCTGCAATTGCTTGCCGAACTCGACAAGCAAATTGAGCATTGCCGGAAATGGCTGAACAGCCTGCGCTCGGTGCGGGATCAGGAAGACAGCATTGAACTGCCCAAGCTCATTCAGGAAACGCTGGAGCAGTGGCGCTGGTATCGGCCGCAGGCCGAGCTCAGCGTTGAGCTGTCCGCGCTGGACGGTATCCGGACCAAAGTGTCCAGCTCGCTGGCGCCGGCCTTGCTGAATCTGTTCAACAACGCCTTTGAAGCTTCGCAGCGTAACGGTCAGTGTCAGGTCCGGATCACAGCCCGACGCGAGGCGGACCAGGTGGTGTTGTCGATACACGATGCCGGCAGCGGCTTTGCCGATCGGCCCGACAGCAGTGGTGCGGTTCTCAGCAGCAAACCCGTCATTGGTGGCAAAGCCGGCCTCAGCGGATCGGGCCTTGGTATTGGCATACATCTGGCCAACGCCAGCATCGAGCGGCTCGGCGGCTCGGTTTCGTGGCAGCATGACGCCGGCGGCGGCACCCGCACCGATATCCAGTTACCCCTGACAGGACCAGCCGAATGAGTGGCGCGGCGATTTTACTGATCGATGATGATGAGGATTTCACCGCGACGCTGGCGCGCGGTCTGCGTCGACAGCATTTTGAGGTCAAGACCGCGGCCGATGGCGCCAGCGCATTGGCGGCGCTGACCGAGTGGACACCGGCCGGTGTGCTGATCGACTTGCGGCTTGGCAACGAAAACGGCCTGCAGTTGCTGCAACAATTGCGGGCGCGCCTGCCGCAAGCGCGGCTGATCATGCTGACCGGTTTTGGCAGCATTGCCACGGCAGTCGATGCCATCAAGCGCGGCGCCGACGATTATCTGGTCAAGCCCTGTTCGCTGGCCGATCTGGTCGTGGCGCTGCAACCGATGCCGGCCGCCGCCGACAGTGGCGAGCCGGACGAGCCGGCCATGCTGGCCAGCGAGCCGCTCAATCTGCGGCAATTGTCCTGGGAATATATCCAGCGGGTATTGGCCGAACACGATGGCAATATTTCGGCCGCCGCGCGCGCGCTCGGCATGCATCGACGCACCTTGCAGCGCAAGTTGGCAAAAGTGCCGCGACCGCGCTGAAGGATTGCTGCATAGCAGCATTTTGTTGACGCCAGCGCCAGCACGGCGCAATAAAAGGAATACGGTTCCTTGGCGTCACCGTGTGACGCGACATCATTCCAAATGCTGCTCTGCAGCATGATGATTCCCACCGTACGCGCCTCTTTTTTTCCTTTTTTATTTGTCCTGCTCCAGCGCCCCGCTTTTGTCGCCATGCGAACAAAAGGGCTGCTGCGTCGCAGCAATCAATGGCTTGCCCGCGAAATCCGGTTTGTGTTTGCGTAACGACAAAAGTTGAACATCGCTTTTGTCGATGGCGCTTGTTCAAATTCGGGTAGATCGCAAGCTTGAACGAAACTGGCGGGAACGCGCTGATATAAGTCCACTGCCATCTTGTCAGCGGGCGTGTTCGTTTTCGCCGAGGCAAAGCATGCGCGTTCTTGATCACAGCGCCGGAGAGGGGCGTTGCGGTGGGAGCAGATTCGCGGCAGCGGCATGAGCCGCCGGGGACAGGGTTGGCGAGTTGGCCAAACCGTGGCTCGGGGCATGGCTAGCCACAAGGTTCGCGACATAACAACCAGCGAGATAATCGTCGAGACAACAATCGCCGAGCCAACAACAGGCGGCAGGAGGAACAATGAACAGGACCGGCAAAGCAGTCAGCCAACCCCGATTCAAACGGAAACTTGTGGTCAGTGCAGTGGCCTCGGTGTTGGCCACCGGTGTCGCGCCGCTCAGCTGGGCGGATGACATCGCCAACGAAGTGGCCGACGACGCGACCGTCGTCGATGTGGTCGGCATTCGCGGCAGCTTGCAGTCGTCGCGCGACCGGAAACGTGAAGAGCAGGGCATCGTCGACACCATCAACGCCGAGGATATCGGCAAGTTCCCGGATTCCAACCTGGCGGAATCGCTGCAGCGTATTACCGGCCTGTCAATCAACCGGCGTAACGGTGAAGGCAATCAGGTGACGGCGCGCGGTTTCGGTCCGGATTACAACCTGACCACACTGAACGGCCGCTTGATGCCGGCAACCTCGCTGAATCAGAACGGCGGCGGTGTCTCGCAGGGCCGCGCCTTTGATATGGACAACCTAGCCTCGGAAAGTGTCCGGGCGCTGAGTGTCTACAAGACCAGCCGGGCCGATATTGCCTCCGGCGGCATGGGCGCCACCATCAATATCGAAACGCTGCGGCCGCTGCAGAACCCTGGTCTGCATGCTTCGCTCGGCGGCAAGCTGCTGCACGACACCAGCAATGAAGTCGGTGACGATTACACGCCAGAAGTTTCCGGGCTGTTCAGCTGGACCAATGATCAGAACAATTTCGGCGTCAGTGTGACCGGTTCGTATCAGCAGCGTGACAGCGGTGCCAGCGGTGCCTATGTTAACGGCTGGAACTATGCCGAATTCGACGGCAACATCAACCAGCAACCGACTGATCCGGGATCCGGCGCGCCGATCAACATCTTCAACCCGCCGGCCGATGGCTCGCTGTACGGCATGCCGACCGATCTGCGCTACACCCATTCCGATCGCGAACGGACCCGGACCAATGCTCAGCTGACGCTGCAGTGGAAACCGAAAGACAACCTGACCGGCACGCTCGATTACACCTATGCCAAGCAGGAGCTGTATGAAAACCGCTCCGAGCTGTCGATCTGGATGGACTCGTACAAGAGCGATCTGGCGTTTGACAACGGCACCGCTCAAACTCCTGTGCTGTATTGGGAGGAACGAGTCGGTCGTGGCCTGAATCCGCGTGATGTCGGTTTGGCCCTGCAACAGCAGAACCAGGTCAACGAACTGAACTCACTCGGTTTCAACCTGAAGTGGGAAGTCAATGAAGCGCTGACCCTCGCGCTTGATGCGCATGACTCGGAAGCATCGAGCCTGCCGGATGCCGGCTTCGGCAACTGGATCAACATTGGCCTTGGTGCCAATGTCTCGGGTGCACAGGGCGTCAACTGGACCTCCAACGGTATACCGATCATCATGATCGGTCTGGATGATTCGCTGCTCAATGACAACGGCGTGCTCGATGTCTCGGAAGTGGGTTCGGCAGTGCGCCAGATCAACAATGATCGGTCCTATGCCGATTACCAGCAGATCCGGCTTGATGGCAAATTCGAATTCGAGAATTTCCACTCGATCGATTTCGGGGTCGAGTCGCGCACGATGGAACACCGGCTGAAGCAGTCGTTCTATCAGGAACTCCTCGAAGGCGGCTGGGGCGTGGCCAATCCGGGTGATGTGCCGGCCGAGTTTCTGGATCCGATCAACTACGGCAGCTTGTTCGACGGCTATTCGATGACACCAGGTGGCACCGCCGCCGGCTTCTTCAGTCTGGTCAGCGGTGGCAGCGCACGGCCGCTGCTGATGGGCTACACCGGCGATGCGGCCCAGATTGGTGAATACCTGTCCGCTGCCGTCGGCCTGCCTTGGGATGTCAATCCGGTCGACAACCTGAATCGCACGATCAAAGAAGAAGTATGGGCGGTGTACGCGCAGTACCGCTTCAATGGCGACTGGGGCAAGTATCCGGTGCGGGCGGCGTTCGGTGTTCGTTACGAGAACACTGACGTGACCTCAACCGATCAAGCCAACATCCCAACCGAAGTGATCTGGGAGAGCAACAATGACTACCAGGTTCCGGCCGGCGATACTGCCGTGATGTACACCCAAACGGCGAGCTACGATCATGTGTTGCCGAATCTGGATATCGACGTCGGTTTGACCGACGACATAAAAGCCCGGTTCTCCTACAGCAAGACCATTGCCCGGGCCCGCTTCGACAGCATGGGCGCGGCGGCGACCGGTTTGGGCGGACCGACCTTCCCGACTATTCTCCCCGGTTCGATTCTCGGTGGCGCCCAGTCCGGTAACCCCGGCATCCTGCCGCTGGAGTCGAAGAACCTCGATCTGTCGGTGGAGTGGTATTTCGGTGATGCCAGCTATGCCTCACTCGGTTACTTCCGCAAGGACGTCAAGAACTTCATCGGCACCGAAGCAGTCAACCAGACGCTTTATGATCTGCGCGACCCGACAAATGGCCCACGCGTTCAGCAGGCGATCGCGGATCTGGAAGCACTCGACATTCCGGTCAATGACACCTCGCTGTTCACAATGGTCGCGGCCAACATCCTTGGCGTCGCTTACGATGCCCACACGCCCGAAGAGTTCGAGACCCTGGTCGATGTCGTGGGCGAACCCGGCGATGAGCTGATGGTGTTCCGGGTCAGTCGCCCGGCCAACAACGAAGACGCGGTGATCGATGGCTGGGAGATGGCCTTCCAGCAATTCTTCGGTGACACCGGGTTTGGTGTGCTGCTGAACTACACCGATGTCGCAGGCGATGTCAGCTATGACAACGGCGCACCCAGCGATGTCAGCCAGTTCGCCCTGACCGGTTTGTCCGATACGGCCAACGTCTCGCTGATTTACGAGAACTACGGCGTCTCGGCCCGGCTGGCCTACAACTGGCGCGAGGAGTTTCTGGTTGGCATCGAGAATGGCGGTCTGCGTCCGCGCTACATCGAGGACTACGAACAGTTCGATCTGAACGTCAGCTATGCGGTGACCGACGATCTGAGCATTTCGTTCGAAGGCATCAACCTCACTGGCGAGGATGAGCGTCAGCATGCCCGGACCAGTGCGCAGTTCCTGCGGTTGGAAATCCTGGAGCCGCGCTACGCGTTTGGGGTGCGCTACAACTTTTAAGCTCCTGGCTGCGGAGGTGCTGCGTTGCCGCATCACCTCCGGATTGATCACTTCTCCCATTTCCGGGATGCTCTGCTATCGTGGCGGTCATCCCGGTTTTTCTGTTTTCGGCATCGTGATGCCGGTGATTCACTAGCGAGAGCCAAGCCATGGCCAATATCACCCTGCTCGATGGCAATCGTCATCGCACCCTGCGAGTCCGCACCGGCTATCGCTTGCGTAGCCACGACGGTCTCGGCCTGATTCCGATTCTGCCCGCTGAGCTGGATGCCGCGCACAAGGAATTCCCGCTGTTTGCCTGCAAGCAAACCGATACCGGTCGCTTTTTTTTCTGCGCGCTGCTGGCGGCAACCGCCACCGGCAATGCGTTTCTCGACCCGCGCGGCGAGTGGCTGAGCCGCTATGTTCCGCTGCTGGCACGCCGTGGTCCGTTTCTGATGCACGATGATGGCAACGGCCTGAAACTCTGCATTGATCTGGACGACCCGCGGGTCGGCGGTGATGGCGAGCGTTTGTATGATGATGCCGGTCAGCCCACGCCCCATGCCCGGCACATGGCCACTCTCATGCACACGATTCATGAAGGTCAGCAACAAACGGCAGCGCTGGTCGACGCGCTGACCAGTCAACAGCTGTTGGAACCGATTGCGATTGATCACCCCGGCGAAATGCTGCGCGGTTTGTACGCCATCAATCCGGATCGCTTGAAAGCGCTGGATGCCACGGTATTGTCCAACTTGAACCGTGCCGGCCATTTGCAGGCGGCCTATTTTCTTGCCAGCTCGCTCGGCAATTTGCGGCCACTGCTGACATCGGCGGCAGGGCCGGGTTCGGCTTCTGCATCATCAACACAAACAGCATCAGCAACAGCAACAACATCGACATCACGCACGGCGGCATCGGCCTGAACTTAAGGCGCGCTGGCAACGGGAGCTTTGCATGAGCGAACGGATACTGAACATTGTCATCGCCGGCGGTGGCACCGCGGGCTGGCTCGCCGCCGCCGCCATTGCCAAACTGTATGGCAAACAAATGCGGGTGACGCTGGTGGAATCGGCCGAGATTGGCCGCATCGGCGTCGGTGAGGCGACCATACCACCGCTGCGCAATTTTCATCGCTTGATCGGTATCAGCGAGCCGGAATTCATGAGCGCCTGCCAGGCCACGTTCAAACTCGGTATCGAGTTCACCGACTGGGCCAGTCTCGGCAATCGTTACATTCACTCGTTCGGCATAACCGGCAAGGATTGCTGGGCCTGCGATTTTCACCACTTCTGGCATTACGGCCGTGAGCGCGGATTGAGCGCCGATTTTGGCGACTACAGCATTGAGCTGCAGGCAGCGCGGCAAATGAAGCTGCTGCCGGGTGACGCCGGCCGACTCAATTACGCCTACCATCTCGACGCCGGCCTGTACGCGGAGTTCTTGCGTCGACATGCGCTGATTCATGGCGCAACGCACGTTGAAGGTCGGATCGAGCACGTGGTGCTGAACGAGGCCGATGGTCATATCGCGGCGCTGAAGCTGACCGATGGCCGCGTGATCGACGGTGACTTTTTTGTCGATTGCACCGGCTTTCCGGCCGTGTTGATCGGCAAGGCGCTCAATGTCAGTTACGAACACTGGGGTCACTGGCTGCCTTGTGATGCGGCGGTCGCCGTGCAGAGCGAGCGGGTCGGCGCACCGCGACCGTACACCCAGGCGCTTGCGCACGAATATGGCTGGCAGTGGCGCATTCCGCTGCAGCATCGCACCGGTAACGGCATTGTCTACTGCAGTCGTTACGCCAGCGAAGACGCCGTGAAAGAACGGCTGTTGGCCAGCCTCGATGGCAAGGCGCTGGTCGAGCCGCGCGGTTTCAAATTCCAGACCGGTCGTCGGCGCGAATACTGGCACAAGAACTGTGTGGCGCTGGGTTTGGCCAGCGGCTTTCTGGAACCGGTGGAATCGACGTCGATTCATCTGGCAATGTCGACTTTGCTGCGGCTGCTGAAATTTTTTCCGCGCACCGGTATCGATCCGGTGCGGGTCCAGGAATTCAACCGCCTGTGCGGCGAAGAGATTGAATCCATCCGCGATTTTCTCATCCTGCACTATCACGCGACCGAGCGTCGCGACAGCCCGTTCTGGCGTTACTGCAACAACATGGCCATTCCGGATTCGCTAGCGGCGCGGCTTGAATTGTTCCGTCGCACCGGCATGGTGAACTTCCAGAACCGGGAATTGTTCCAGCTCGATTCCTGGACGCAAGTCATGATCGGTCAGGGCGTGTTGCCGCAAGATCATCATCCCATTGTCGAGCTGATGTCCGATGACGAGCTCGGCCGTTTTCTCAACGGCTATCGTCAGCACGTGCAGCAACTGGTCAGCGCCATGCCGAGTCATCAGCAGGCGCTCGACAACTACTGCAAAGCCAGCGCCGAGTCGATGGCTTGACTACGGCGATGGCAGCCCGTCACAGGAGCACATCGATATGAACCGAGCCGTCCGACGCGTGGTGATCCTCGGCGGTGGCACCGCCGGCTGGTTGACTGCCGGCGTGATCGCGGCCGAGCACCGGGCCGGCGAACCGGACGGGCTGGAAGTGATTCTGGTGGAATCACCGGATATTCCGACCATCGGCGTCGGCGAAGGCACCTGGCCATCGATGCGCAACACGCTGCGCCGGATCGGGTTGAGCGAAACCGAACTGTTCCGCGAATGCGATGCCGCCTTCAAGCAAGGCGCCCGGTTTGCTGGCTGGGTGACCGGCGCCGAAGACGATTATTACTATCACCCGCTGGTGGTGCCGGAAGGTTATGGCGAGCTGGATCTGGCGTCGCTGTGGCTGGCGATGAAAAGCGGCGAGTCATTTGCCGATGCGGTCAATTTCCAGAGCCACGTCTGTCAGCGCGGGCTGGCGCCCAAACAAATCACAACACCGGAATACGCCGCGGTTGCCAACTACGCCTATCACCTCAACGCCGGCAAGTTGGGTGTGCTGCTGCAAAGACATTGCACCGAGGTCTTGCACGTTCGTCATGTGCTGGCCAACGTCACCGAAATTTGCACAGATGCCAGCGGCGACATCGCCGCACTGAAACTGGATCGCCCGGCGTTTGCTGGTGACAGCACCGTCAGCGGTGATCTGTTTGTTGACTGTTCCGGCTTGGGCTCGCTGCTGCTCGGCCAACATTACGGCATCGACTTCATCGATTGCCGCTGGCAACTGTTCAACGATCGGGCGTTGGCAGCGCAGGTGCCGTATGCAAATGAACAGGATCCGATTGCCTCGCAAACCGTCTCGACCGCGCAGCGCAACGGTTGGATCTGGGATATCGGTCTGCCGACCCGCAAAGGCATCGGCCATGTTTACGCCAGCGAGTTCACCAGCGATGACGCGGCGGCGGCCGAACTGATGGCTTACATCAGCAAAGGCTTGCCGGCGGATCGGGTCAAGGACGTGGCGTTTCGGCGCATCGAATTCCGGCCCGGTCATCGCGCCGAATTCTGGCATCGCAACTGTGTTGCCATTGGCATGGCCGCCGGCTTTCTCGAACCGCTCGAAGCCTCGGCGCTGGTGCTGGTTGAACTCGGCGCCGCGATGATCAGCGAGGACATGCCAGCAACGCGCAGCGCTATGGACGTGGTAGCCAAGCGTTACAACGAGCGCTTCCGTTATCGTTGGGACAGCATCATCGATTTTCTGAAATTGCATTACGCCGTGTCGCAGCGTCGCGACAGCGAGTATTGGTGCCAACATGTGCGGCCGGAAACGCGCTCGGCACGGCTGTCCGATTGGCTGGAGCTGTGGCGTTATCAGCCACCGTGCCGGCACGATTTTCCGCAAATCGAAGAAGTGTTCGCCTCGGCGAGCTGGCAATACGTGCTGTACGGCATGGGCTTTCGCACCGAGCCGCGCAGCACCCGCCGGCGCAATCAGGATGTCGAACGGTTTCAGGCGCTGTATCAGCAGAACCGGCAATTTGTTGAACGCTGCCTGCAGGCGCTGCCCGACAATCGCAGCCTGATCGCAAAAATTCGCCAGTATGGTTTGCAACCGGTTTGATTGACGCTCAGCTGCGCAGAGAACGGCGATAGCTGTGCTATGTGATAGCCGTGAATTGCGATAGCCGTGATAGGCGCTAGACCTGATGACACGGAACTCCATCGCGCCCTCCCCGTTGATGGGGGAGGGCCGGGAAGTGGGTGAACCGGTCGCAGAAAAACTAGCTGACAGATTCACCGCTCACGTCTGTTTACCACCAGGTTGCATACAACGCCACCAGCACCAGTACAACGCCAGCGCTGCCAATGTGAAAGGCGGTCGTGGTGGCAAAGTTGATCTCACGCAGGGCAATCGCCTTGTCTGACGGTTGCCGACGTTCGAGCAGGCTGATCACGATCACCGCAGCCAGACACAGCAGGAAGACCAAACCAACCCGGTCCATGAACGGCAGCATCGGCGCGGCCAGTTTCAGCACCAGCGATGCCAGCACCGACAGCAAGGTGGCGGCCAAGGCGGCGTTGGCGGTGGTGCGTGCCCAGAACATGCCGGTCAGGAAAATGACCACCACGCCCGGAGTGAAAAAGCCGGTGAATTCCTGAATGTACTGGAAGGCCTGATCCAGTTCGCCGAGCAAAGGTTTGGCGACCAGCATGGCCAGCACAACCGACAGGATGGCGGCGAGCCGGCCACTGACCAGCAATTCGCGATCGGTTGCCTTGGGCCGGATGCGGACCCGATAAATGTCCATGGTGAAAATGGTGGCAACGCTGTTGGCCATCGAACTGACCGATGAGGCAATTGCGGCAATCAACGCCGCAAAGCAGATGCCGAGCAAACCGGGCGGCACCAACTTCATCATTTCCGGATAGGCCATGTCGGATTTCGGCAGGTCCGGATGCAGCACAAACGCGGCGATGCCGGGCAACACGACAATCAGCGGCATCAGCAATTTCAGGAACGCGGCGAACAGAATGCCTTTCTGCGCTTCCGGCAAACTTTTCGCTGCCAGCGCGCGCTGGGTGATGTACTGGTTAAAGCCCCAGTACGACAGATTCATGATCCACATGCCGCCAATCAGCACCGACAAGCCGGGCAGGCTGGCGTAGTTCGGATTGTCGCTGGCCAGAATCATGTCGAATTTTTCCGGTGCCCGTTCCAGCAGCAAGGACCAGCCGGCCAGTAGTCCCTGACCGTCAGCAATCTTGTCGAGCGCAAGGCCAAGCACCAGCAGACCGCCACCGACCAGACAGGTGACCTGAATCACATCGGTCATCGCCACCGCTTTCAAACCGCCCCAAGTGGAATACAGCAGCGAGAACAAGGCGAGCAGCAGCATGCCCCAGAACATGTCGGTGCCGGCCACGGTGTGCATCGCCAGCGCGCCGAGCCAGAGCACCGAGGTCAGGTTGACAAACACATACACGCCGAGCCAGAACACCGCCATCAACAAGCGGACCCGGCTGTCGAAACGCTTCTCCAGAAATTCCGGCATCGTGTAGATGCCCTTGTTCAGGAACACCGGAATCAGGAATTTGGCGACCAGCAGCAAGGTCAGCGCGGCCATCCATTCGTAAGAGGCAATGGCCAGCCCGATGGCGAAGCCGGAGCCGGACATGCCGATGATTTGCTCCGCGGAAATATTGGCGGCGATCAGCGACGAGCCAATCGCCCACCACGGCAAGCTGCCGCCGGCGAGAAAGTAGTCCTTGGCGCTGCGTTCCTGGTTCCGGTCGGTGCGCGAAGCCCACCAGGCCACCGAGAACAGGATGACGACATAAACGGCAATGCTGATCAGATCTGGCAGAGTCATGGTGTGATGGCTACCCGCGGTGAGGCTGGCGTCATGCCAGCCCGTCAATGCTCACAGCCGGCCAGCGCGCACGCGCCTGACCGACCATACCCGGCATGACCATACGATGGCGGCCGGGGCTTGTCGTTCAGGGGTCGGTTCAACGCGAAAGTTGAACGTTCAAGATTGTGCCGGCGCGTCGCCAAGACGCCGATCGGACGGGTTCGCCGGCCTGCTCAACGGCTGGCCAGTTGTTGCTGGCGGTATTCGCTCGGGGTCAGGCCGACCTTCTTCTTGAAGAACGTGTTGAAGGTCGCTTTCGAGTTGAAGCCGGCCGATTCCATGATCTCGAGCATGTTTTCGCCGCGATGGCTCGGGTCGGCCAGCAGCCGTTTGCATTCATCAATCCGGTAGGTGTTGATGAAATCGAAAAAATTCTGCTGGTAGTGCCGGTTGATCACCTGCGACAGGTGACGCGGCGCCCATTGCAGCTGGCCGGCCAGATTGTCCAGATTCAGCAGGCAGTTCAGATGCGGCTTGTGTTCGCGCATGTGGCTCTCCAACCGCTGGATCTCGTCCGGACTGATGACCAGCTTGTCGACCGGCTTCTCCTCCAGCTCCGGCTTCGGTTCCGGCAAGCCGGTGACCACCGTGCTGAAGCGCAAACTGAAGAAGATCAGCGCGCTGATCAGCAGCATCACGGTGTAGTTTGCCGCCAAACCGATGAATTCGAAGTCGATGTAGTATTGCCAGCCAACCGGCAGCACCAGACCAAACAGCTCGAACACCTTGTCGGCGCGGATGGCCAGAAAGCCGAGTACCAG
Source organism: Permianibacter fluminis (assembly GCF_013179735.1). Taxonomy (NCBI): domain Bacteria; kingdom Pseudomonadati; phylum Pseudomonadota; class Gammaproteobacteria; order Pseudomonadales; family Pseudomonadaceae; genus Permianibacter; species Permianibacter fluminis. Next base: position 1,195,919 of record NZ_JABMEG010000001.1, read on the forward strand.
AATGCGCAGCCAGGTCAGATCAATCTTCTCGATGTTGGCGTAAACATCCTTGATCCGCTGCTGGTAACGCCACAGCTCGCTGTAAGCCAGCACGCCGCAAGCCAGCCGGAACAGTTCGCGCAGCAGATTGACGTAACGGCTGTAGGTACGGTCATCAAAGCTGTCATAGCCATACAGGATCGCAATCTTGCTGGCGTGATCGAGCCGGTAGTAATGCAGCAGCATGAACAGCGTGTAGAACAGAAACGGCAGAAACAACCAGCCATCGCGCCAGCGCGGCCGGTAGTCGCGGTAGACCATGGTCCGGACATAGAGCAGCAGCAGCGGCGCTTCCAGCCAGAGCGCATGACCAAACGCGAAAAACAGATTCGGCGAGACCTCGATGGCCCAGTGCTGGAACGCGGCGCCGTACAGAATCAGGGTGTCGGCCGGAATCGCCGCGTGACAGAGCAGAAACAGCGCCAGCAAGGTATTGCCGCGCTTGCGGACCCGGAATATCCACAGGAACAGCGCAAACAGCAGACACTGATAGACGGTGATGAACAGCACCACATCGTGGACATTGAACAGTGTCTGCTGCACGAACGCTTCCCGGCCTGGCTCTGATGAAATCCTCCGTTCGCCCCGAGCCTGTCGAAGGGGAACAGAAATATGTGCGGGTTCTGACTTGCTGCATGGCCAGACCCGCAGCTGCCGGCGCAAGCCGGCAGTCAATAGCGAAAACTGTCAGGGCCCGAGGTGTCATTGCGATGCTGGACCTGACAATGTGAGCCAGACCTATTGCGCCAAACCAATCGAGCCCGCCCGAGCTTACCCAGTGCGCTTGCTGCACCGCAAGCGGGCGTGTAGTCATCGTGCAGTGCATCATTTCTGTGCCGAGCGGTTCAACTTTCCGAACCGACGAAGGTTGAACGACTGCCAACAAAAAGTTGAACGACAGTGGTGACCGCTTGCCGTTTACTCGTCAGCACGAACAGACTGGATCGGGCAGTCTGTCGCCATTCATCGAGGGAAACATGACGCGTTCCAGTCCCGCACGACGCTCGCATGCCGCACCGGGTTCGAGTTCAATCCGCGCTCTGGCGCTGGTCGCCAGCCTGTTGCTGCTGCAGTTGTCGGCCTGTACCGAAACCGAGGTCACCGCGCCGGCGACGACAACCGACAGCGAGTCGGCTCAGCGCATTCATCCGGAACGCTGGCCGCAGCAATCGTCGCCTTTGCCGGTAGATCCGGCACTCGAAGCCAAGGTCAGTGCCCTGCTGGCACGGATGACGCTGGAAGAAAAAGTCGGTCAGATCATTCAGGCCGATATCGACTCGGTGACGCCGGAGCAAGTGCGCCGCTACAACCTCGGCAGCGTGCTGAACGGTGGCAACTCGGCACCGAACAAGGACAATCGCGGCCCGGCCGCCGACTGGCTCAAACTCGCCGATGCCTTCTGGCAAGCCTCGACCGACACCAGCGATGGTGGCGTCGGCATTCCGGTGATGTGGGGCACCGACGCCGTGCATGGTCAGAGCAAGATCGTCGGCGCGACGATTTTTCCGCACAACATCGGCCTGGGTGCCGCCAACGATCCGGATCTCATTCGCCGCATCGGTGCTGTCACCGCCAAGGAAATCCGGGTGACCGGACAGGACTGGACTTTTGCGCCGACGGTCGCCGTGGCGCGCAATGATCGCTGGGGCCGCACCTACGAATCCTATTCCGAGCATCCGGACATTGTCCGGGCGTATGCCAGCGCCATGATCGAAGGCGTGCAGGGCAAGCTCGGGACGGCGGAATTTCTCAATGGCGATCATCTGGTGGCCACGGTCAAACATTATGTTGGCGATGGCGGCACCGACAACGGCATCGATACCGGCAACACGCTGAGCAGCGAAGACGAATTGCGCGACATTCATGCCGCCGGATATCCGGCGGCCATCGCGGCCGGCGCCCAGATCGTCATGGCCTCGTACAGCAGCTGGCAGGGCCAGAAAATGCACGGCAACCGCGCGCTGCTGACCGATGTGCTGATCGGCCGCATGGGCTTCAGCGGTTTTGTCGTCGGTGACTGGAATGGCCATGCCCATGTTCCGGGCTGCGCCGAAACCGAATGCGCCGCAGCGTTCAATGCCGGTCTCGACATGTTCATGGCGCCAAGCAGCTGGCAGGGTTTGTACGAGGCCACGCTGAAAGAAGTGCGCAGCGGCGTCATCAGTGAAGCGCGGCTCAACGAAGCTGTCAGCCGGGTGCTGCGGGTCAAATACCGGATGGGTTTGCTGAGCGCCGCAAAGCCGTCAGAACGCGCCAACGCCGGGCAATGGCAATTGCTCGGTGCGCCGGAACACCGCGCCGTCGCGCGCGAGGCCGCACGCAAATCGCTGGTGCTGCTGAAAAACAATCAGGGTTTGCTGCCGCTGCGCGCCAACAGCAAAGTGCTGATCACCGGCGACGGCGCCCACAACATCGGCAAACAATGCGGTGGCTGGACGCTGAACTGGCAAGGCACCGGCAATCGCAACGAGCATTTCCCGCATGGCGAATCGATTTATCAAGGTCTGCAGCAAGCACTGACCGCTGGCGGTGGCCGGGTCGAACTCAGCGAATCCGGCAGCTATCAGGAGCGGCCCGATGTTGCGATTGTGGTATTCGGTGAAGATCCGTACGCCGAATTTCAAGGTGACCGCGCCCATCTCGATTTCGCTGACGACACCGCGCTGTTGCAACTGACCGCATTCAAGCGCGCCGGCATTCCTACTGTTGCGGTGTTTTTGTCGGGCCGGCCGATGTGGGTCAATCCGGAACTCAACCAGAGCGATGCCTTTGTCGCGGCATGGTTGCCGGGCACCGAAGGCGGCGCGCTCGCCGATGTCATGGTCCGGCAACCGGGTGGCAGCCTGCATTACGATTTCAGCGGCAAGCTTTCGTTTTCCTGGCCGAACGATGCCACTGGCAAAGTGCTCAATGTTGGCGATCAGGATTATCACCCGCTGTTCGGTTACGGCTATGGTCTGAATTACCAAACCACCATTGCGGTGCCAGTGTTGAGCGAAACCTCGGGCCTTAGTCCCGGCACGGTGGTCAATGTTGATCGCCTGTTCACGGCCGGCAAGGCGACCTCGCCCTGGAAACTGCAATTGCTCGATCAAGGTGATGCAACGCTGGTGGAAAATCCGGTGCAAGTGTCGCGGCATCGCGCGGTCACGGTGCAGGCGGCGGATCGCAAGCAGCAGGAAGACACCTTGGTCATCGACATTAAGGACAAAGCGTTTGTCTCGCTGGTGCACGAGAAAGGTGAACGTATCAACTGGGCGCGCCAGAGCAATGGCGACATGGCGCTGGAGATTGATTATCAGGTGATCGCCGCGTCCGGCAAACCGGTCCGGCTTGGCATTGCCTGCGGCGTCGATTGCAGCAGCTACCTCGATGTCACCCAGGAATTTGCTGCCAGCGCCGGCAAAGGTTGGCGCACCGCCGAAGTGCTGCTGCGCTGCTTCAACGATCCGGCCCGCATCAGCGGCGAGTTTCGGCTGGATCGGGTCAGTGCGCCATTTGTCATCGCCTCCGAAGGCGCCTTGACCTTGCAGATTGCCCGCATCCGCTTGAAACCCAATGAAGGTCAGGCGCGCTGTACTGTCAACTGAATCCAATGTCCCGACTGTATGGAAAAGCATGTTGGGTAGTAGTGATTGATGCCGGCGTAAGTCGGCATTTTTTTTGCTGTTTACAATCGGGTTGCGATGGGTTAGCCGGCCAGCATTTGTAACGTAGGCGGCACCGAGATGGAATTGGATATGTTCAAAAGTTGGGATGGCAAAGGTCTGTAATCTCCGCGTTGGTTGCTTCAAGAATTGCGAAGCATTCTTCTTTGGTTGTTCTTCAAGTCCGGCAGATCTCATCACACAATCCGCGTCAAATGAGTGGTTTCGCCAACTTCGAGGAGAAAATGCTTGACAGGGGGGGGCCAAAGATAGCTTGAAACTGCAAGGCCGCAGCCAAAAAGCGGCACATGGAAGATATTCATTTTGGGGAAACAGGGAATGTGGCCGTCCGTCCGCACGTTTGCTATTGCTATCTTTTTTTTTCTCCCGGCGTTTGTTTTTGGCGCAGAACCAGATGGCGAAATCTCAGCCTCTGCCATAGCGATTCCTTGTGAACCGACAATAGTCGCACGAGAAAAATCCGATGTTGCTGACCTGGCGCCACTCGCAATAGATCCCTGTACGGGAGAGATAACACCTGGAAGACCTGCATCTATTACCTATCCATCAACATCGTCAAATGGAACATATGATGTTGCTTGGGGCGCCGCCATTGACGCGCAAAGATACTGGCTGTATGAGAGTTTGAATGGGGCCGCAAATACCACAGTTGGTAGCGTTGCTTCCACATCGGCAAGGCAGTGGAGTTTTACGGGAAAGCCAGCCGGAAACTACATTTATACAGTTGAAGCATGCGCAGATTATTGCGGCGCCAGCCGTTCCGGAGGGACGCTAACTGTAACCCTCCCGCCAACGCCGCCCACTATCAATTTCAGTGCCTCTCCGGGAAGCATTGTCACTGGAGGAAGCGCCAGTCTCAGTTGGTCAACAACTAACGCGACAAGCTGCGCTTTGGACGGTCTTTCCGTCGCAATCAATGGCTCTCAATCCACAGGTTCTCTTTCGGCAACCAAGGCTTATACGCTGGCATGTAGCGGTGCGGGTGGCTCCAATAGCGCCTCCTCAACGGTTACCGTTATCGATCCACCGACGGCGACGATTTCGGCGTCTCCAACCAGTGTGTTGCAAGGTGGCTCAGCGACATTAACGTGGTCGAGCTCGGGAGCAAATTCTTGCACCTTGGATGGTGCTAGTGTCTCTCTAGGTGGCTCAAAATCAACGGGAGCAGTGAATAGCACTCAGAGTTTTTCCCTCAATTACATCAACTCAGTTGCCACGGTTACCGTCAATGCCGTGGTAACTGTTATTGATAAGCCTGCGATTTCATTTAGTGCCTCACCAACCTCAGTTCCATATAACGGCGAAAGCACATTGACCTGGGCTGTAACCAACGCTACTAACTGCGCTTTAGACAATGGGATAGGTAGTGTTTCAACCAGCGGAAGCCGTTCCACCGGCAATTTGACGATTGCCAAAACTTATAATTTATCGTGTACCGGCGCGGGCGGAAGTAGCTCCAAGGTGGTCACCGTTGCAGTTGGTCAAAACCCAGCAACAATAGTAAGTGATTCTCGTATAAGAGGGCTTGCCTGGTTGATCTCTCATCAACAAGGAGATGGCGCTTGGCGTACTGGCCCTGGCTCCGATGTGCCTGTTACATCCGTGGCATTACAGGCTCTGACAAATGCAAAAATTGGCGGATACTCCACCAGCGCTGCGGTAGCTCTGCTTGGTAGCAGCAATGCTTACAGTGTAGATGCGCAAGCTAGGCGTGCCAATGCGCTAATGCTAGCTGGCGCTGATGCTTCTCGCTACCTTTCTGTGCTCACTCAGCAGTTGGGCGGTCAGCAAACTTGGGGAACCTACAGTGCTTTTGATCATAGCAACATGGATACGGCTCTCGCCACTATTGCGCTACGCGATGCCAATGCCAGCTATCCCGGTTACGCCAATGCCGCTTGCAAATTAGTCACCAACCAAAATTCGATGGACTTCGGCTGGTCGTACGTTCAAACACGCGACATAGCCAACTCTCCCAGTTCCCAACTCACCAGTAGCGTGATTCCAACCGTTTATGTGCTGCAGGCGATAAATAGGTTGAAAGCATTGGCACCGAGCTACTCCTGCACCGAACAAAGTTATGCCTTACAAACTATTCTTGATAGCGGGATAAATGGACTCATTTCAAACAAACTGAAACCAGACGGCAGTTTTGGCGACGGAAGTTCCGGGACTATTCTTGAGACGGCATTGGTGCACGAACTTCTGAGGGTGACCCGGCCAACCGATGCTGTGACAACAAGCGCGCTGAACTATCTTGCCACGAACCAGACTCTGGTTTCTGGTAGTGCCTATGGTAGTTGGGGGCTGGATGCATATATTACCGCGCAGGTTTTGCGCTCATACCCAACACTCGACACGCCGCTATCTGATGTTGACTCAGATGGGGTGCCGGATTTGGTAGAGCTGCAGCTAGGAACCAACCCAAGTGTCGCCGACAGCAGATATCTCGCCACCGGCAATGGCACTTCGATGGCAGGGACAAATTCGGTGCAGAGACTACCGAACGCCTACACCGGCCAAGCCTACGCCTATTCCTTACCATCTGGCACAGGTACAAGTCCATTTGCCTGGCGCCTAGCAGGGGGGCAGTTGCCAAATGGCCTGTCCCTTAAGCCCGCTAACGGTAGTGTTTATGGCACGCCAACAATGGTGCAGGACCCTACAAATTTCATCTATCAGGTCACCGACGCGACATCAAAATCAACGCTCGTGCTGGCCCAGATAAAAGTGCTTCAGGGTGGTGGCACATCGGAGTCCTCGCTAGGTAGCGGCATCAACGCAACGGCGTTGACTGTAAAACCGGTAGGGGGTTCAGTTACGCAAGGAGCGGCGGCTATCCGTCATTACTACCTCATTGGAGGTGATTGGAATGTGTCGGGCATTCGCCGAGCCATTGAGTCGTTGTTTGATTCCGCTACCTTGCGCATTTATCGGTCGAAGGATGACGATGAGCGTGTTTATGTCGGCCGAACCTTGGCCACTGACTACTCGACCTTCTTGCCGTACATAGCCATTCATTATCGAGCAATGCCTGACATCGCTGTAAGGACAAATGCCCTGGTTAGTCGAGCGCCACTGTCTTTCATGTCCATTAGTGCCAAAAACTGCGACGTAGGGAATTCTCCGGCAGTATGTGGCAGCGAGGTTATAGCAGCGGTTCCTGATGCACTTATCAGTGAACTTCCTGTTAAGGGCAATTTGGCAGCGTTCTGTCACGGTGTTCCGTGCGATGCGGTTGGTCGCCTGCGGGCCCTAGCCTTGCCGGAGGTGACGTTTGGGTTAGCCGTAACAGGAAACGATATTGTTAATATCGCTCGTGCTGAAGCATTCCGACTCCTATCAAGCGAAAACGACCGCCTGAAGTGCGTTGACAGCATGCTACTCGCGGGAGCTATCGCTGGGGGGCAAGCCACCTGTCGAGGACCCATCGCCAAAAGTATGGAAAGACACGTCAACGCTGCTTCTTGCCTCGAATCCGCCACACGAGAAAAAACGAGCGCAATAGGGTTGCTATCGATTGACCATGTGCCAACAAACTCCTCTTCGTGGCACTGGCTGGCAATTGATGGCGTTTTGCCGGGTGCTGATGCTGGAAGCCTAAATCGTTATGGCTGGGTGCTGCCAAGCACTTTGCTGTGGCGACCAATGGCTAGTGATAGTGCACCTAACGCAGAGGCGATATGGATTGAACTCACACGCAATGCGTTATTTTATGCCGGAGGCCAACCCGACGTCACGCTGACTCCACAAGACGTGAAGGTCGATCAAATTTCACAGTGCCGCGCAGATGATGTCGCCGATAAAAAAAGAAAAGTCAAGGAAGCGCAATAATGACGGACAGAATAGACGGTTTCACCTTGGTGCGTTCCGTTGCGGCAATAGCGATAGCTGCATTGACGCCGATAGGTAGCGCCGCCATTGCGGGCGAGCTACAACTGCCCAAGCAGGCCATTGAAAAAATCACGGGGACATCGGCTGATGGCCAGGCCCGGCGCGCGTCTGAAAGACTCAATTTGTTGACTGCAAGGGTCGGCGGGGAGAGTGGTCTATCTCCGGTGACCGTAAATAGGCAGCAAGCAAAAGAACAGTTGGGGCTCATTAAGCATGCTTACGCGGAAGAGTGGAGTGCGCTGCGGAAGCGTTTTGCCGACGGTTCCCAGCAGCAAAAGGCTTGGGATCAGCTTAAGCCTGATCTTGATGCTCGATTTTCGCAGGCCGAAGTAGAGCTAAAGAATGGTGCGCTGAATAGCAAAACACTTTCAGCACCTAATTTGGAAGCGACGGAATTCGCGAAACCGAATTTCGTCAGTGAACAAAAGGCATTTCAATCGCCGTCAATTGACTTGGGGTCGCTTCCAAGTTACTTGGTTAGTCGATCGAGCTCCGCATCTAGCAATAAACCATTTAGCAAGACAGATTCAGGCCTTCTTCGTTCTGCGCCGAATGTTCCTACGGATGCGTCTGTTTGCAATTACACGGCCGCGGATCTGGGTACTGACTCTACGCCACAAGCCGAAGCCTCGCTGACGCCAGAGATTCGCGCTCTCGCGGAAACGTTGGAGTTTTCACCGGTAGCGATCTATCGATATGTGACGAACGAAATTCGATTTGAGCCTTATTATGGCTCTCTAAAGGGCGCGCAAGGCGTGTTAACTAGTAGGGCGGGTAATGCAACAGATCAAGCCTCTCTTCTTATCGCTTTGCTGCGGGCTTCGAATTTTCCGGCGCGGTATGTAAAAGGGGTCGTGTCTTTCGACAACGACGCTAGACTAAAAAACTGGGTTGGCGCCAAGAGCTTTGTAGCGGTAGCCAATGTGCTGGCACAGGGTCGGATACCTGTTAGCCTTTCCGGCAATACTGTCCAGTTCACCCATGTTTGGGTCGAGGCGTGCGTACCGTATGGCAACTATCGAGGCCTTGGTTCTGATCAGCAAGGCTATCGCTGGATGCCGCTTGATTCCAGTTTCAAGTTGGCGGAGTACCAGCCAGGCGTTAATGCCGCTGCGGCATTTGATTTCACGGGTTATATGTCACAGCGGCGTAACGAGACTCCCGCCGAATGGTATGAAAAGACGGTACTGGGTATCGCGAGAACACTTCCGCCGTATTATGCCAACAGCTCCATTTCGGATGTGGCATATGCGGGACGGTTGTTGCCCGTACGGGTCGATGTATTGCCGGCATCATTGCCCTTTACCGTGGCCGGATTTACCAACTGGGATACCGGGCTCACTGCGGAGGTGGCGAAACTTCCAGAGAAACATCGGTACAAACTCGCCATTGATGTGCGCAGCAGCAGTAATGCGGCGCTTGTCAATGCTGTCACTTTGACGTTGCCCGAGAGCGTGTTAAGTCGCACTACACTGTCATTTAAAGGCGCTACCGCCAGTGATCAGACCGCTCTCAACAACTGGCGAAATGATGGGAATCCTGACTCCTCATCACCGTGTACGGTAAATGTCGTTCCCAGCATCAAAGTGGACGAAACGGAGAAGACAACGACCACAGGGACTAGCGTAGGGCTGTGCACCGTAAGCAATAAGCTAACAATGACATTAACGCTCTCGGATATAAACTCTCCGACTGTCAACAGCGTCACGCTGAATACCATTGCGGCTGCCAACTATCACGCCCTGAATGTCTACGCTTATCACGCGTCTGATGCGCTTATAGCTGCGCGTACCGCAAAGCTACTCAATAGTGTAAAGCTGACGCCGTCCCCGAATAGCAATCCGGAAGAGGTTGAGGGGGAATTCCTGCACATAGCGGGCCTAAAATACATGCGCTACATCTCTGATAGCGCCAAGAGAGTTGCAGGGCTTGATGGTGGGTCAGGAGAAAGCGGTCTTCATCTTGGTATCACTGCGACGAAAACCAAGGTCCAATACCTATTTGATTTGCCATTTGCCGTTAATCGGAGTGGTTTATATATCGACTTTCCTGGTGCGCAATCTCGCAACGTGGATCTCAGCACCGGAAAACTTGTCTGGAAGACCTTTAAAGTTTCAGGGTATGGCTCCTCATATTTCGAATCGTACATCTGGCAAGAAATCGCCAATATGGATGCTGTTTCAACGGTTCGCGGCATTCAATTCGCGGCAGAGCGCGGTATATCCGTTCTAACCATCAACAGTGCGAATTGGACAACGGAGAGCGCAAAACTCACCAGCAATAGCAATACTGCGCTGAACTACACCAGTACCGATGTGGCAAGCATTAAGGCCAATTACGTTGACAACGGATATACACTGACTATTCCGCGAAGTCTGGTTCAGTATGATACGTGGAAAGGCGCTCTTTTCGTCGCTGAAAAGAACTTGGTTGATAGTCCAACTAATCCTTCGGCAAGTGCGGCATATGTTATCAATAAGTATTCCGGTGGATACACGACTGGGTCCCCCATAGGGCAGTGGTACGACTCAATCCTTGGAACCGGATACACAATCGAGTCAGGATTACCGACGGCCTTTCTAACCGGCGATGATGTCGTGACCTCCTTGGCCGGAGCAAACGGATACAGCCTGTACAATATCTGGGCTGGCGATCCGGTGAATATGGTCACCGGCAACATGTATCACAATGAAACTGACCTTACGCTGAAAGGCCGTGGCAATTTCCCGATTGTGTTTTCGCGGGCATATAACAGCCGCAACCCTCTGAACGGACCTCTTGGCTACGGTTGGTCGCATAGCTTCAACCACTATTTGAAGTTCTATGGCATTGAAGGTGGTGTCGTCAAGCTGAGTTGGATCGACGGGTCTGGTGGTGAACGGTTCTTTTGGCGCGCGGGTACTTCTGTGCCGAATGGTTCGACTTTCAGCAATCCGCCGGGCGTCACTTCCAGCCTAATGCGAAAAAGCGATGGGACCTATTCGATCACCGAAAAGAACGGTCTGACCTATACATTTGCCAGCAATGCTGGAACGACAACGGGGCAAACTGCCAAGTTGTTGTCAATTGCCGACGCCAACGGCAATACCTTGAGCATGGGATATACCTCGACCAAGCTTTCCACAATTACGGATGGATTGGGCCGTGTGTTGACTTTCACATATGACACATCGAATCGTATTTATCGCATTACGGACTGGTCCGGTCGCACCTGGGAGTATGGCTATAACACAAGCGGCGATTTGACCTCGTACAAAAATCCACGTGCGTTTGCTGGCTTGCAACCTGCAGCAACGTACAGCTATTACGGTGCGGCCGATGGCGAAAAACTGAATCACGCAATGAAACGCTTCGCAAGCCCGAATGGCGGTGGAATGACATTTGAGTACTATGCCAATGGTCGTGTCTCGCGGCACTGCAACGATGTGGCGGAATGCCAAACCTTTACCTACAACGACTTCCGTCGCGAGTCGGTTTCTGTAAACGAACGAGGATTTAGCAAGCGGTATTTCTTTGATAGCTCAGGCAATCCCACCAAGATTGTTGACGAAAATGGTAACTATCAAACTTATGCCTATGATGCCGCCAAGCCGATGCTCCGCACCAAGGAACGAGATGCGCTTGGCTTGGAAACTCAGTATGCATATGACCCAAGCGGCAATATCAGCGTAATTACCAGGCCATCAGGGGCTACGGTGGAGTTGAGTTACTACTATCTGAATAAACCAAGAAAGGTCAAGGATGAGCGCGGCAACTACAAGCTTTACAAGCTCGATACCAAAGGCAATTTGCTTGAGGTTTTATCGCTAAAGAGTGGTGTTGGGGCGGCTATTGATCCAACCACGTACACACCTGTTCAGGCTGACTTGATTGATTGGGTTATTTTCACCTATGACTCCTACGGAAACATTGCAAGCAGCAAGCATGTAAGGGATTTCTCCACCAAAGTGGGGCCGGTGCAGACCTTTAATTACAACGACACGCTAAATGGAGTGCTTGGCCTGAACGCCGTTAGAATAACCCGGCAAGGTGATCGAGATGGTAATGGTTCATTGGACTCGCAAGAGTTTGTCGATATCAAGCACGATAATCTCGGGCGCATTACCAACGGGGTGAATGATTCATGGGAGCCGGTTTCGTTTCAATACAACGAACTGGACTTGGTGACTTCAGCAACGGATATCCCCGTTCTGAAGCGAGATTACGCATTCGATGCGAATGGCAATCGAATCGCGGAAATCGCCACCACGAAGGCGATAAGTAAAAATGGTCCTGCGGTCATCACCATTCATGATCAGCTGGCGTGGGGCTATGATATCGCAGGACGCATGGTCACCAGTATTGACGCTGCTGGTTACGCAACGCGGAAGGAATACGATGGCGCTGGCAATGTTCGAAAGGTGACCAATCCAGATGGTTACACTATCGCCTTCGATTATGACCCCACAGGAAAAGTTGTCCGTGCGTTTGATCAGCAAGATCATTTTGTCAGCCGCAGACTGGATGCGGCCGGTAGAACAAGAGAAGAAACGGACCCTAATGGCAACACCACCAAGTATGAATACTATGGCGCCACGCAAGATGGCCGGCTCAAGCGAAAAATCGACGCATTAGGTCGGATAACCGAATACAGCTATGACCTGTCGGGCAACGTCACTTCGGTCAAGGATCCGAAGGGTAATCTGTCTTACACCAGCTACGATGAGCTCAACCGAGTCGTGCGCGTTGTCGAGCCCGCATATTCTGATGTGAGCTTCGGCAGCATTCGGCCCGTTACCACCTACCGTTACAGCACCTTAGGCAAGGTGGTAGAAATCAAAGCGGGCCGTACCGACAGCACCGGCACGAGTGAGTCGACGGACGTATTGCTGACTCAGGCAACCTATCAGTTTGATGATTTTGGTCGAAAACTGAAAGAAACCGATGCACTGGCAAAGAGCACGATCTTTTCCGATTACGATACCTTCGGTAACCTGGGCAAAGTTACGGATGCAAAAGGGCAGATCACCCAGTTCACCTGGAAATACGGTCACAGGCTAGATACGCAAACCGATCACCTCGGCCGCGTTACCTCTTACACCTACAATACGCTGGGCCAAGTCATCAATGTTGCTGGCCCGGCAGTAACGTATACCTATACCTATGATACCGCGCATCGGCTGGCATCTGTTCTCGACAGCCGGGGCAGCAAGTCATTGACCTATGCCTATAGTCCCGGCGGCCTGTTGCGCTCAATGACGGACAATAGCGGTAAGCAAACGAATTACATTTACGACGCGAGTGGTCGGCTCACAGAGATTTGGGCGCCAGGTGGCGAACAGATAACGCTGGCATATGATGCAGGCGGTCGTTTGTTGGAAAAATGGCTGCCGAACGGTATCAGCGCTCGCTATCAATGGAATACCGATAACACCCTGAAGCAGCTGGTCAATCGGCGCTCAAGCAGTGCCATCATCAGCCAACATGACTACACCTATGATGAGCTCGGTAACCGGCTGACGTCCAACGAGGTATTCGATGGCGTGCCGCGTAATCAAAAGTATGTCTATGACGCGCTGAGCCGCCTTAGTGAGGTGCGCACCAACGATGCCAGCAACACATTGATTGAAAGCAATAGCTATGATGTGTTTGGCAATCGTGTCTTGCAAAATGCCGCTGGTGTGACTCGCGCTTTTGTCCACGATGCCGCTCAGCAATTGCTCGAAGTTCATCAGGGTACGGTTAGCGGCGCGCTTTTAGCTGGCGCTGTTTACGACGTCAACGGCAGCATGACCAAGCTCTGTGAGGGCGCTGGCGTTACCCGTACCGGAACTGATTGCAGCGGTAGCGTCATCACTGGCTTGCAGTACGATGTACTGAACAAGCTCACTCAAGTCAATAAAACCGGCCTTCCCACAGAGCAATATATATACGATCACTCAGGTAATCGTATAAGCAAAGCAACTGGTGGCGTGATGAGTCAGTATCTGTACAGTGGCGATGGCATATACGCCGAGTACGGCAGTAATTGGAATATTCCTGACGGGGTCTATACCTCTGGTGGAATAGACACCCCGTTTCTAAGAAGCACCGGTAACGTCGGGGGCACACGCTTTTATCACCAAGATGGTCTTGGCAGTGCAATTGGCGCCAGTGACGAGGGTGGAAATCTTACTGGGCTTGTTAAGTACGATGCATGGGGTGGCGTGTCGTCAACGACAGGTACGATATCTCAGTTTGGCTACACAGGCCGCGAGCCCACCTCAAATAGTCTGATTTACTATCGAGCTCGATATTATTCCCCATCATTAGGGCGGTTCACACAACGAGACCCAGCCGGCTTTATCGATGGAGTGAGTCGTTACGCGTATGTCAAAAACAATCCAACCAATTCAGTCGACCCAACCGGGTTAGCTGCTACAAGCGCAATTTTAACTCAATATGCTCAGATATCTTATACGGGAGCCGGCCAGTCCGATATGTTCTCGTCCGATACGGGATTTTGGCAGCAGCTGGGGGCGCAACTCCCAGGTATTCCGGATCCGGTGGTGGACGCCTTTTCAGGATTTGGCGATGGGGTTTCAACAATACTTAGCTTTGGTTTCTACAACACCGCTGATGCAAGAAGTGATTGGGACATAGGCTCCGTCAATACTACTTCTACGTCGTACAATGTGGGGACATATGGTGGTTATGCCTGGGGCGTTGGAACCCTATGGGCTGCTGGGTTAAACGGTGGAACAAATTCCGTATTTTGGTCAGGATATTCGCAAGGTGCTCGAGGGATCGCTGAAGGGATGGGAACTACATTGGAACTGACCCCTATTGGGAGAGCTTTGGACGTCGTTCATAATACACTAGGTATCAATCTCCCAAATTTTGTGTGGAGAGCGGCCTCGGCTACGTTTGCGGCAAATGCTGATGGTGTCGCCACCGCAGTTGTTCTTTCCGAAAACCCGTTGTCGATATGGGCGACGGTTGAAAGAGCCATTCTTTCTGCCAGAGGCATTCCAATTGTGTATCCGTAAAAATTGGTGTTTATATGAGAGCTGATTACAGAATTCGCTTAGCTTCAAAGAATGAAGGCATTGAGTATTGTGATCGTGAAGGTATATACAAATTTAATTTAATCTGTTTGAAGCGGGAGTTTGTTGTTATTTTGCCGTGCTGCCATGGGGAATCAAATTTACCTTATGAGCTAACCGATAGGGAACGCGAGACAATTTTGCCTCGCCTGGAGCATTATCTTAGAACGCTCAAGTGGTTCGGATTTTTTCCAACACGTCGTACTGTTAAGTTCAAGAGGCGAAATGGCTTGTAATTCGCGTTCTTCCTTAAAAGACAATAATTACTTTCCCGCACTATTGCAGGATGTAATTATCGCCACTATTGTCGTCACAACGTCGGCAGTTTGTTCTCGTCGGCGAATTCGAACAGGTAGGTCAGCGCGGCGGCGGTAGCGAAGCTGACGGGTGCCAGCCATACCCATTGGTTCAGATACGGCGTCATCAAGGTGGCGAGTGCGCAACTGGTGCCGACCAAACCGGCGAACAGCAGCCGGAATGTTTTGCGCAAGGTCGACGGCGGTTCGCTGGTTTGCACGGCGGCTTGATAGGCAAGCCGATACACCGCGACCGGCACTTCGACGGCGAGCGCCGCACGCAAGCTGGCGTCGGTTTCTGCGCGCTGCGCCCATTCCTGGCGACAATCGGCACAGCCGGCCAAATGCGCCGCGACATCGGGCGGGGTCGGCAAACCGGGCCGGCCATCGTTGTCGAATTGGCGCAGCAGCGTCAGTTCGCATTCGCTGGGCATTATGGGTGTCGTGGCTTTCATACGGGTTGCCCCTCCAATCGTTGGCGCAGCAATTGCCGGCCGCGGAACAAATGGGTTTTGATGGTGCCTTCCGCCAGTTTCAGATCGCGGGCGATGTCGCTGATGCTGTCATCGGCCAGATAAAACCGCAGCATCACGGTCCGCAGCGGTTCGCCGAGTTCAGCAATCCACTGGGTCATGCGGTCGGCATCTTCGCGCGCCTGATTGTGATCATGGTGGTGGTCATGGTGCCGGCCCTGCTGCTGCATATCCGCACGTGCCTGTTGCACGGGATCGGTCCAGTCGACCGTTTCTTCACGCCGGGCACCGGCCCGAAAATGATCGGCAATGCAGCGCTTGCAGATGGTGTAAATCCAGGTCGACAGCTTGGCGTCACCGCGATACTGCGGCAGCACGCGCAACAGTTTGATCACGCATTCCTGACTCATGTCCTGGGCATCGTGGCGACTCAGACCGCTGCGAATGCAGACGCTGTAAATCAGCGGCAGATAGCGATCGACCAGCACCCGGCGCGCCAGCGTTTCGCCAGCGGCCGCGTGTTGGGCGAGCTCCAGATCACTGCATTCGTGATACTGGTTCAGTGTTTGCCAAACCAAGCCTTCACAACCCATTGCCGGATGTCATCTGAACATTGTCGACGTTCGGTTGCCTTGCCGCCAGCACATGGTGGCGGCAAGGCATCGTCGATCAACCGTTGCGGATCTTGTTGGTCAGTTCGTGCAGATAGGTCAGGTAGGCTTCGCTGACGACCTTGTCCTGTTGCAAATGGTTCTGCCATTCGGCCTTGCCGGCCAGTTGCCAGTACACCAGCTTGGCCGCGCCGGCCAATGCCACGATCAGGCCGAGCGCCCAGTCGTTGTCATGCCAGCCGTCGAACATGTAGACGCCGATGCCGATGCCGACCGCCAGCAGGGTCAGTCCGGTATTGAGTGCCGGACGGTTGCGGTGCGGCCGTGGCGCTTCCAGCAGCGGCACATTGATGCCGCGCTCCATCGCGCCCATGCGCTCCTTGTTCAGCATCTCGCGCTCTTGCAGGCGCAGCCGGGAAAAATGGTTGATGGCGATGTTGGCGACAAATGCCAGGGTGATGAAGACCACCGGCACGATAATGATGGGAATCAGTGCTTCATTCATTGCGAGCTCCAGCCTGTCTTTTCAGTAAATGCCAGTTTCGGGTAACGCCAGCAGTAGTGACTGCCTTGGGCTGCTGGTCTACCGGCCTACCGGTCTGAGGTATCGGGTTACGACTAATGAGTCGGGCCGCCGGGGCAACCGGTTTCAGCTTTTCGGAAAAATTTATCCGGGCTCGCTGTGGCTCGTTATCAGGGACGAGGTGGAGAACGCCATGGTGGCCGCTGGCGGTCCGATGGTGCCAGTTGGGTATACTCGCCGTCTGCAGGGATGAAAGGGATGCCCATGGTCATGTCGGCGCCACCGGCAACGCCAACCAAGGCCGGCTCGGCCGTACCGGAACAGCAGGCCGTGACGACGCTCAGCGGCGTCGGGCCGGCGCTTGCCCAAAAGCTGGAGCGGCTTGGCATCCGGACCCTGGCCGATTTGCTGTTTCATTTGCCGCTGCGTTATGAAGACCGCACGCGGCTGAGCAAAATCGCCGAGCTGAGCCCGCGCGAGCCGGCGCAAATCGAAGGCGAGATCCTCGGCGCCGAAATTGCCTTCGGCCGGCGCCGTTCGCTGGTCGCGCGGCTGCGCGATGACAGCGGCGAAATGGAGCTGCGTTTTTTTCACTTCAACAAGGCCCAGCAGGATCGGCTGCAGTTTGGTGGTCGGGTCCGGGTTTACGGCGAAGCGCGCTACGGTCGCCGCAGCATGGAAATTGTTCATCCGGAACTGCGCTGGCTCAAGGACGATGAAGTTGTCGCGCTGGGCGAGCGACTGACCCCGGTGTATCCGATCACCGAGGGCTTGAGCCAACAAAGCTTGCGCAAGCTGGTGCAGCAGGCACTGCAAAAACTCGCCAATCATGAAATCGTGGATCTGCTGCCGGCCGACTTGCTGCGCGAACAGCGTTTGCCGTCGCTGACGCTGGCACTGCGCACCGTGCATCAACCGCCCGCTGACATCGACACGCTGGCGCTGATCAGCGGCGAGCATCCGGCGATTGTCCGATTGGTGCTGGAAGAGTTGATCGCCAACCAGCTGACCTTTTTGCGGCTGCGGGAAAAAGCCCGAGCGCAGGCCGCGACCGCGCTGCCGGCCGAACAAACGCTGACCCGAAAATTGCTGCAGGCCTTGCCGTTCAGCCTGACCGGCGCACAAACCAAAGTGCTGAAAGAGATCCGTAGCGATCTGCAACAACCCCGACCAATGCTGCGGCTGGTACAAGGCGATGTCGGTTCCGGCAAGACGCTGGTCGCAGCGTTTGCCGCGCTCAATGCGCTCGGCGCCGGCAAACAGGCGGCGGTCATGGCGCCGACCGAGCTACTGGCCGAACAACATCTGCTGAATTTCTCCCGCTGGTTTGAACCGCTCGGCATTCGCTGCGTGTTTCTGGCGGGCCGCATCAAGGGCAAAGCCCGCGACAGCGTTTTGGCCGACATACGCAGCGGTGACGCGGCGTTTGTCGTTGGTACCCATGCGCTGTTTCAGGAAGGCGTGGTGTTCAAGGACCTGGCGCTGGTGGTCATCGACGAGCAGCATCGTTTTGGTGTGCACCAGCGTTTGCAGCTGTGGGAAAAAGGTCGCAGCGACGACAGTCAGGGCCCGCATCGGATGCCGCACCAGCTGGTGATGACGGCAACGCCGATTCCGCGCACGCTGGCGATGACCGCCTATGCCGATCTGGACAACTCGATCATCGATGAACTGCCGCCCGGTCGCACGCCGGTCACCACGGTCGTGATCCCGGATAATCGTCGCGACGAAGTGATTGATCGGGTGCGCGCCGCCAGCGCCGAAGGCCGTCAGGTGTACTGGGTCTGCACGCTGATCGAGGAATCGGAATTGCTGCAGGCGCAGGCCGCCGAAGCCACCTACGATCTGCTGCGCGAACAACTGGCGCCGCTACGCATTGCGCTGGTGCATGGCCGGATGAAGCCAGCGGAAAAACAGGCCGTGATGCAGGCATTCAAGGCGCACGAAACCGATGTGCTGGTCGCGACCACGGTGATTGAAGTCGGCGTCGATGTGCCCAACGCCAGTCTGATGATTATCGAAAACGCTGAGCGGCTGGGGCTGGCGCAATTGCATCAGCTGCGCGGCCGAGTTGGTCGCGGCAGCGCGCAAAGCCATTGCGTGCTGATGTATCACGGCGCGCTGTCGGCCATGGCAAAGGAACGACTTGCAGTCATGCGCGACAGCAACGACGGCTTTGTCATCGCCGAAAAAGACATGGAACTGCGCGGTCCCGGCGAACTGCTCGGCACCCGGCAAACGGGCATCATGGCGTTCAAGATTGCCGACATCGCCCGCGATCAGAAACGGGTGGCGTTGGCGCAGCAACTGGCGCGCGAGTTGCTCGCCCGTCATCCGCAGCAAGTGCCGCCGCTGATCGCGCGCTGGCTCGCAGGTCGGGAAGGTTATGGCCAGGTTTGAGGACGGCAATAGCTGGTGGTTGCTGCCGCTCGGCGATGCCATTCAGGCCAGTCCGGTCCTGCAAACCGTGCAGGAACTGTTTGCCGAACGTTGGCCGCTGGCCGGGCATGACGCCGCGCAATCGCTCTGGTTGCACACCGACAGCGATGGTCTGCACTGTTTGCAAACGCTGTACTTTTCGCCGGGCTGTCGGGCGCTAGCCGAGCAGTTTCACGCCGTTGCTTGTCCACCACCCAATCGCGCGGTGTTGCAGCATCTTGCGGGTGGAATGTGACGGTTCGCAAATAGCCTGTCGCAAATAGTCTTTCGCAAATAACGGCTCGCAAATAGCGTTTCGGAAATAGACTCTCGCAAATCAGGATATCGCCGATATCGGGCCGTTACCCGATCCGAACATTTTCACCCGCTTGCGCGGGTACCACGCTGACCGTGGCTACCGTCATCACCATTACTGGTGACTGGCCTCTATCGCCGCCGCATCAATCTGCTCCAATCCTTGTGCCAAGGCCTTGGCCAGCCGCTCGGCATCGGGGCCGAGGCGAAAACAGACAAACAGCAATTTGTCTTCCAGCAAGCGCGGATTGAACTCCAGCAGTTGCTTGACCGGCGTCAGCGACTGATCGTGGCGAAGCAAATAGCGCATCACGTTGTAGTCAATGACCGCTGCATCAATGCGACCGGCCGCCAACTTCTTCAGATTCTGGGCATCCGAGCCTGCCGGCTGGACCCGCTGCAGTCCGGCGGCAACACTGGCATCGAACTCTTCGGTATTGACGTAACCCTGAACGACGCCAATGGTGAACGGTTGCAGATCCGTGAGTTGTTGCCAGACGAGGGGTTTGACGCGGCGCTGGGCTAGCCCGAGCGGGCCGCTGCCAATCGGCACGGAATAGAGAAAGTGCTCACTGATCTCACTGGAAAAATATTCCGGGAAGTAGCCGGCATAACCGCTGTCGGCCGAGTTTGCCAATGCCAGCGTCCGTTCCCACGGCAGGTAATCGATTTCCAGTTGATAGCCGGCGGCAGCAAATGCGGCCTTGAGGACGGCGCTGGTGCTGCCACCATCCGGCAGCTGCTCACCGGTATAAGGTGGCCACTCCAGCGACGCCAGTCGAATGACTTCCGCCGCACCGAGCGCTGTGCTACGCAACAACAACAGTATCAGCAATACCACCCGTAGGGACATCGGTTACAACTCCTCGGGGCTTGTGACAATCCGGTTCTCAATCCGTCAGTTTGCAAAAGCCAGTCAGTTTACAAAAACAAGTCAGTCTGCCAAGACACGTCAGCGAAAGACATTCTGATTAAATCTTCACGCTGTTATTCCGGCAAAAGCCGGAATCTATTCTTATGGGCGCGCTGCCGCCGGTACGGCGCGTCGCGTGCCGCCGCCTGCGCCGGCGGCGGTCGCGTTTTTCCGCAGTAGCTGACTGCGGTCTGCGCTACTTCAAATGCGCCTTGACGATGGCGGCCACATCAATCTTTTTAAGCCCTTCGGCCAGCGCCTTGGCGTACTCCTCGCCCTGCGGGCCTTTCCGGAAACAGATGTACAACTTCTTGTCTTCCAGCACTTTGCTGTTGAATTCGAGTTTGCCCTTGGCGGCAGCCAGCGAGGCGTCGTTGCCAAGCAGATAGTTCATGACGTTTTGATCAATGATCGCCACCGGAATGCGTTTAGCCGCGACCTTGTTGAGATTTTGCGCATCCGAGGTCACCGCCTCGACTGTCTGCTTCTTGGCCGCGACATTGGCATCGAAGCCTTCGGTGTTGACATAGCCCTGCACCACACCGACTTTCAGCTTGCTGAGATCATCGAGCGTGTTCCAGCTGATCGGCGCTTCCTTGTTTTGCGCTAGACCGAGTGGACCATTGCCCACCGGTTCTGAGAACAGAAAGTCCTTGGCGATGTCGGCCGAGTAGTACTCGGGAAAATAGCCGGCATAGCCGCTGCTGGCGTCACTGGCCATCGCCACCGCGCGCTCCCACGGAAAGAAATCAATTTGCACGCTGTAACCGGCCGCTTCAAATGCGGCTTTGACCACCGCAGCCGTGGCGCCTTTGTCGGCCAGCGCGGGCCCGGTATACGGTGGCCAATCCAGTGAAGACAGCTTGATTTGCTTGCCGGCAAACGCGCACGGGCTGAGCAACAACATGGCAAGCAAAAGGTGGCGCCAACGCAGCATGATCGGTCTCCCAACCGGCGGATGTTGTCGCAAGTATGGTCGATTCTGGCATCGACGCCAGTGCGCCCGGCATTTGGCCATCTACGCCGGGCGGTGGCCTGATCACCGACTACACTTGCCCTGAAAGGACGGAGCAATTCTTCAATGCAGGAGCGGGCCGATGCGGCAATTGCAGGGACGGGTGTTCGGCAAAGCCAGCTGGTCAGCGGCGTTTTTACTGATTGCGCTGATGCTGACAAAGACGGTGCAGGCCGCTGAACCGGCGCCGGTGGTCGTCTATGCCTACCATCTGAAGCCGCCGTTCATTGTCGACGTTCAGCACGAGCAGGGCCTGTATTACGATTTCTCCGCATACGTCAATCGCAAGCTTGGCAAAGCGCTGCTGCGCACCGAATACATGCCGCGCAAACGGTTGGACCAGTTGGCGCAAAGCAGCGACTTTGATGGCGTCATCATCGGTGTCAATCCGCTCTGGTTTCACGATATCGAAGAGCAGCGTTATCTCTGGACTTCAACGCTGATGAAAGACCGCGACGAGCTGGTGTCACCGGCTGACCGGCCCGTGAATTACAACGGCCCGGAAAGCCTGAGCGGCAAAACCATTGGTCTGGTCAACGGTCTTTACTACTACGGCATCGACGAAGCCGCTGCCGCCGGCCAACTGACCCGCGAAGACACCAACAGCGAATTGCAAAACCTGACCAAACTGCGCGTGCACCGGATCGATGCCACCGTGATCAGCCGCAGCACTTTCGATTACCTAGTCAAGCATTTCGGCGGTCGTGAGCTGTATTACCTGTCCGAGCGCCCGCACGATGTTTTCGCCCGCCGGATTCTGGTGCCATTCAAGCGTCGCGATGTCTATGACTGGCTGGAACCCATCATGCAAAAGCTGGCCACGGATCCGGAATGGCGAACCATCGTCAAGTCGTATCAGTAAGACTGTGGTGCGTATCTGCGCGCCGAGTCGACAGCGCCAGAGGCGTGCGAATTGATGCACACGCTGCGACGGTCCCTGCCATCACCTCACCCGGTATTTACTGACGATCAGCGCTAGCTGCGTTCTCGCTCACCGCATCAATGTTTGCTTGCGCGCGTTCATGCTCAATGCTGTCGAGCAGCAGGTTGATGGCATCAATCACCGCCGCCGGGTTGCTCTCCTGAATGCGGTGCGGCGTTTGCAAAACGCGCACGCTGGCCTGGGGATATAGCTCATTCATGCGCGCTTCGGCGACATCGGGGTCCAGCGCCCAGACACCAAAATCCTCGGCGTAAAGCGCGCCCTTCAGCAAATCCTTGATCAACCCTTCGGGCTTGTGCGCTACCGGATCGGTAGCGGCCACCAGCCGGACCATCGGTTTCTGGAATGGGTCCGTGTTCGCCAGCAAGGCCTCACCCATCGGTGCGATATGGCTGATTTCGCGCTGCGCAGATTCCGGCGCAAACAACCACAGCCCGAAACGGGTATACCAAGGAAACTCGGCCACCGGTTTGACGGTGCCGACCGGTAGTGCATCAACCAGCACGATGCCGCTGACAAGTTCCGGGTATTGCCGCGCAAACAGCTGCACATACTGGCCGCCGAGCGAGTGCCCGACCAACACCGTCGGAACGGATGGGCGGTCCGGCATCAGTTGTTGCAACAGCCGCTGCAATTGCTGCGCGGTGTGCTCGGGCGCTTGAGCTTCTTCCGGCACGCTGCTTCGACCGACCCCGGCGCGGTTGTACACCAGCACATTGCAGCGCTCGGTAAACGCCGAAGCCACCGTTTGCCAGGTCGTCAATGGCAGCATCAGGCCATTCTCAAATACCAGCGTCGCCCGCGCCTGCGGCGCGCGACTCAGCCAATACTCCAGCTGCTCGCCGTCAACCTCCGCGAGCTCGCTTCGCCAGCTCGGCGGGGTCGCCGCATCGAGTGGTGTGTTGGGTTTGGACGGAACAGCGGGTGATGCACAGGCCGTCAGCACGATAGTGGCAAGACAGAACAGCAGCGAACGCAACATTGAATATGACATGAAAGGAACAGGGCTTTGGTTGGTGGGCAGGCTTGAATCGGCGTTGCCATCGCGAAGACAGCGTTGGCCGACAAGCAGGAAGTGCCTCAGACCAAAAAAAAGAAAAGAGTTGCGTCGAGTTCAAAAAAAACGAGGTGGATTGGGCTGATGGAAGTTGGTAAGTGAGAATCCGCTGAGCGGCTTCGCACGAATGGAGCTTGCATGCGTCCGAAATGCCGCGTGGTTCGGACCTGGGTGAATTAACGTTGGCGGTAAAGGGCTGCGGCGCGAGAGCGATTGGCCGGAGAAACCACGTCGGTTCCGCAGTCCCGCTTGACCGAAGGGTTAGGTGACATTTTTTTAGCCGACACTTTTAACGCCGCCTTTCCTCGCAGAGGGGTGCAAACCCATAACCCCGCAGTCACAGGCTTCACAAATAAGGCCGAGTTCTGAGCCATCGTGAGTGCCCTTGTGTTCGTGCCTCTTGACACAGCTGGCGAGAGACAGTGACTCCATTAGGCTGTTTGGATGCAAGTAACAGTCAAAGTAAACCCACACACCCTTGACGTTGCTCCACGGTCTTCCTCTGAAGATTTCAGCAACACCCTCAGACTTAATCCTCTCTTCAACCGGATTTAAATGCGCGCAAATCATCTGGCACCTAACTATTATTGGACACCAAGGATGGTGTATAAAATTCCTCGGTTGGTGTATAAAAACCGAGCCCTGAGCAGGGTGCTCTTGTAATTCAATGACTTGTCGCAAGGATGCCGGCATTATGGAAAAACAATTACCCCATCAGAATACACCCCCCTGTTCGGCTATTGGATCAGGTCCGGGACCGGCTCCGTGTCAAGCACTACGCGATCAGGACGGAGACCAGTTACGTCGAGTGGATTCGCCGGTTCATTCTATTCCATAACAAACGCCACCCGAAGGATATGGCCGCCGCAGAGGTGGAGCAATACCTTACGCATCTCGCGGTCGCTCGCCGGGTTTCGGCATCGACACAGAATCAGGCTCTGGCGGCATTGTAGTTCCTCTACAAAGAGGTTCTTCAGATCGAGTTACCGTGGCTGGACGGGGTAACGCGGGCCAAGCCTTCGCAGCACCTGCCAGTCGTTTTGTCCCGGGATGAGGTTCAGCGCTTGCTGTTACATGTCTCCGGCGTTGAGGCGCTGGTGCTTCAGTTGCTGTACGGGACCGGCATGCGGCTGATGGAGGCGATGCGCCTGCGCATCAAGGATGTGGATTTCGAACGTAGTGAGATACTGATTCGGGATGGCAAGGGCAGCAAGGATCGGGTAACGGTGCTGCCACAGAAGCTAATCGTTTCATTGCGGGCACAAAAGCAGGTGGCACTGTCCCTTGCACAAGCAGACGGAGCGGCGAATGTGCCCGGTGTGTATCTGCCGTTTGCCTTGGCGCGCAAGTACCCGGGAGCCGACAGGGAGCCGGGCTGGCAGTATTTTTTCCCGGCTGACTCGCTTTCGGTTGATCCGCGAACGGGCCTGAGGCGTCGGCATCATCTGGATGAGAAACGAATTCAGCGGGCCATGAAATCGGCTGTGCGGTCCGCTGGGCTGGATAAACCAGCGACCCCGCACACCTTGCGACATTCCTTCGCCACCCATCTACTTGAGCGCGGCTACGACATTCGTACCGTCCAGGAGTTGCTGGGGCATAAGGATGTCAAAACCACCCAGATCTATACCCACGTGCTGAATCGTGGCGGTTTGGCGGTGGTCAGTCCGCTGGATTGAGCGGACAAACAGAAAACGGCGGGGAGTTCCCGCCGTTTTTGTCTGCTGTTGACGCTCAAGCTGTTTCGCGTAGCGCCTGCGCCAAAATCGCCAGACCTTCAGCAAAGATCTTGTCTTCGGCGGTGATGGGGACCAGCACGCGGATGGTGTTGTAGTAGACGCCGCAGCTCAGCAGGATGAGGCCGAGTTCGGCGGCGCGGGCGGTGAGTTTTTTGGTGCGGTCGGCGTCCGGTTCATGGCTGCCGGGTTTGACAAGTTCAAACGCGACCATGCCGCCAAGACCACGGATTTCGCCAATGCCGAGGGCCTTGTCGGCGGCCAGTTCAGTCATGAATTGTTTGAACTTGTCGCCGAGCGCCTGTGAGCGCGCCAGCACGTTTTCTTCGTTGATTACATCAATGACGGCGCAAGCGGCGGCGCACGCCACCGGATTGCCGGCGTAGGTGCCACCGAGGCCGCCGGGTGCCGGTGCGTCCATCACGTCGGCGCGGCCGACGACGCCGGAAATCGGCAGGCCGCCGCCAATCGATTTGGCGGTGGTGATGAGATCGGCGTGGACGTCGTAATGTTGCATGGCGAAGTATTTGCCGGTGCGGGCGAAGCCGGATTGCACTTCATCGGCGATGAGCAAAATGCCGTGCTCGTCGCAGAGCGCACGCAGCGCTCGCATCAGTTCCGGCGGCGTGACGGTGAAGCCGCCTTCGCCTTGTACCGGTTCAATGATGATGGCAGCGACGCGGCTCGGTTCGATATCGCTTTTGAAAATGTTTTGCAGATCAGCCAGCGTGTCGGCGACGGTGACGCCGTGGTAGGCGTGCGGGAAGCGGGCGTGATAAATCTCGGCCGGAAACGGCCCGAAGCCGATTTTATACGGCGCCACTTTGCCGGTCAGCGCCATGCCCATCATGGTGCGGCCGTGAAAGCCGCCGCTGAAGGCGATGATGCCGGTGCGCTTGGTGTAGGCGCGGGCGATCTTGACGGAGTTTTCCACTGCCTCGGCGCCGGTGGAAAGAAACAGCGATTTGGCCGGGCCCTTGATGGGCGCGATCGCATTCAGTTTTTCCGCCAGCTCCACATAAGGCTCATAGGGCATCACCTGAAAACAGGTGTGCAGAAAACGGCCGAGTTGTTTTTCGATGGCGGCCATGACTTTCGGATGTCGGTGGCCGGTGTTGAGCACGCCGATGCCGCCAGCGAAATCAATGTAGCGCTTGCCTTCAACGTCCCAGACTTCGGCGTTCAGCGCTTTGTCGGCGTAGCGCTGGGTGGCCTGGCCAACGCCGCGGGCGATGGCGGCTTCACGGCGTTTTTGCAGGTCGGCATTGCGGGGGGCGGCATTAGAAGACATGGCGAGACCTATCAGGCAGGCCGGCGCGGGGGCCGGTGGTTCGGGGTGTGTTTAATAAGTTAAACACAGTGTCGCGGCCAGCAGCAAGGGCCGGCCAGCTTGCTTGGACGTTTGTACTGCGAATGGGCGGCACGGAATCCTGTCCCGCCCGACCAACCGAGCGGCAACGGCCGGCTCAGACCTTGTCGGCCGCTGCGCAAATCCGGTTGCGGCCTTGATGCTTGGCGTCGTACAGCGCGCGGTCGGCGGCATCGATCAAGGCCGCTGCGGTGCGGCCGTGACCGGGGTAGCTGGCGACGCCGGCAGAAAGCGTGGCCCGCAGGCTGAGGGTGCCGAAGGGCACGGCCAGTTGCTCGAAGGCGCGTCGCCATTGTTCGGCGCGTTCAACGGCCGTTGCGGTGTTGGCGTGCGGCAGCACAAACAGAAATTCTTCGCCACCGTAGCGGCAGGGAATGTCGCTGGCGCGGGCCTGCTCTTTCAGCAGTTGCGCCAGTTGCCGCAGCACTTCGTCGCCGGCGGGGTGACCGTAGGTGTCGTTGAGTTTCTTGAAGTGATCGATGTCGGCCAGCACCACGCTGACCGGGTAGCCTTCGCGCAGCGCCCGCGACAATTCCCGATCCAGTGATTCTTCCATGTAGCGCCGGTTGAACAGACCGGTGAGCGGATCGCGAATCGCCTGCTCGCGCAGCAAACCGTGCAGTTCTTCGATTTTGCTCAGCTGTTGCTGCAGATGTTCGTTGGTGACCCGCAGCGCGGTTTCCATGTGTTTGCGTTCGCTGATTTTGCGGGAAATGCCGCAGATGTAGCGGCAGCGGCCGCGCTCATCGAGCAGCGGCGACAGCACGGTATCAAAGTCCTGGCGGACAGTGTCGCGATCCGGCGCCGACTCTTCGTAGTGAGCCACTTGCCGGGTGTCCACCACGTGCTGGTAGCGGGCGCTGACACTGGCCAGCAAAGTGGGGTCGGTCAGCAATTCCGACAGTGTGCGGTCCAGCATCTGATCCTTGCTGGCGCCGAAGAAACTGGCCATCGCGTTGTTGGTGGCAATCAGGCGGAATTGCTGATCGGCATCGACCCGGATCAGGAACACGTGATCGGTCATGGCATCGTAAAACTGCTGCAGCACCCGGCGCTGTTCGCGCAGTTCCATTTCGACCTGTTTGCGACCGCTGACATTGACGGCGGCGACAAAGATGGCGGCTTGCTGTTCAAAGTCGGTGACGCGCGCTGACACCGACATCCAGACCGGATCGCCGCCCGGGGTCTGCAGCGCAAGCTCCATGTCATCGAGCTTGCCGTCGCGCTTCAGGGTGGCAACAAACAGTTCGCGATCGGCAGGGTTTTGGTAATACATCGGCGCCGGCGTGCCGACCACTTCGTCGGCATGGGGCACATCAAATTCGGCCACGGCGCGCCGGTTCAGGTACAGCACGGTGTTGTCGCGCAGCGAGGTGATGACGATGGCGCACGGCGCCGAGTCGAGCAGCAGGCGGTACTTGGCCTCGCTGCTGCGTAGCGCGGCCTCGCTCTGCAAGCGGTTTTGGTGCAGGCGCCAAAGCCAGTAGCCGAGGCCGGCAAGACTTAGCGCTGCCAACAGGTAACCCAACACGTCCGTGTCTACTCCCGGGATCGCGACCAGCAAGGGGCCATAGGGGCAGTAGCCCCTAGTCTGGCAGCCGGGCCGGCAATTGTCAGCGACAGGCAGGAAACAGGGCGGCGGTGGAGTGGCGGGTCGGGCAGGGCAGTGCAGGGCAGGTAGCGAGGGCGGTGCCCGGCGATGTCGCGATGAGTATTTGAAAGACCTGCCGGATTCCACTGCGTTGCATCCGGGCTACGGGAGATGGAGCGGTTTGGTAGCCCGGATGCAGCGAAGCGGAATCCGGGGTCAAGCGCTCGTGACCAAGAGCGTTTGTGAGGGTGATCTGTGGCCGCTGCATGGCGGATTTCGACGCCGACAGTGGCGGGGCTCGTATGCTACTCTTTGCGCCCTCAATTCCAGTCATCCCGGCCCGGTCAGGGCCGGCCCCCGTGTCGAGGACCCACCCCATGAAAGCTCCTGTTCGCGTTGCTGTTACCGGTGCCGCCGGTCAAATCTGTTATTCGCTGCTGTTCCGGGTCGCCAATGGCGAAATGTTCGGCAAAGATCAGCCGGTCATTCTGCAATTGCTGGAAATCACCCCGGCGCTGAAAGTGTTGGAAGCGGTGGCGATGGAATTGAATGACTGCGCATTCCCGCTGCTGCATGGCATCGTCCCGACCGACAGCCCGGAAGTCGCGTTCAAGGACGCCGATTACGCCCTGCTGGTCGGCGCCAAGCCGCGCGGCCCGGGCATGGAGCGCAGCGATCTGCTGAAAGACAACGGCAAGATTTTCAGCGCGCTCGGCAAGATCGTCGACAAGGTCGCCAGCAAGAACATCAAGATCGTTGTGGTCGGCAACCCGGCTAACACCAACGCCTACATCCTCAGCAAGAATGCGCCGAGCATCAACCCGCGCAACATCACCGCGCTGACCCGTCTGGATCACAACCGTGGTCTGCACCAGCTGGCGGCGAAAGTCGGCGGCAAGGTCAGCGACATCAAGAAGATGTTGATCTGGGGCAATCACTCGACCACCCAGGTGCCGGACATCACTTACGCCACCATCAATGGCAAGGCGGCACCGACCGTGGTCAATGACGACGCCTGGACTCGCGATGCCTTCATCCCGACCGTGGCCAAACGCGGCGCCGCCGTGATCGCTGCGCGCGGTGCGTCGTCGGCAGCCTCGGCCGCCAATGCCGTGGTCGATCACATGCGTGATTGGGTGCTCGGTACGGCCGAAGGTGACTGGACCTCGATGGCGGTATCGTCGGATGGCAGCTATGGCATCGAGAAGGGTCTGGTCTACTCCTACCCGGTGATCTGCAAGAACGGCGACTGGACCATCATCCCGAACCTGCCGGTCAATGACTTCATCAAGGCCAAGATGAAAGAGTCCGAGAAGGAACTGCAGGAAGAGCGCGATACCTGCAAAGACTTGCTGTAATTCGCGATTGCCAGTGGTTGAACAAAAACGGGGCCTTTGGCCCCGTTTTTGTTTTGCGATTGGCGGCGCAACGTGTGCTGCCAATTGAAACCTTGCGACCGCGTTGTCAGTGCCGATGACCGGATAAATATGCAAGTGCATTCGACACCTAGGTCATGTTGGTGCAAAAAAATGCATGCCACTGATCTCGCGTGTTTTTCGGAACCATCGTCCTCAATCAGCTGAATTCTCTAGTACGTATGTCATTTTTTTTGCGGTTTTGGCGCTACATTTCGATACATGGCGTAAAGGCCACTTTACACCCCGCCAAGATTGGCCAAGTTCTGCTTGACGCCCCTTACCTCAGCTCCTAGATTGCGCGCCCTTGTCTGGTTTTTGACCGGACCTTCACCGTTTTATGCGGTGTTTCTTCCGCCGTTCCAGTCGCAGGAGTCGTTATGCAGTTCTCGTTGTTGCGCCGCCATCCGGTTGCGCATGCTGTTGTCGCGTTGCTCTCCACTCAAGCCATCGTTGCCGTTGCCGCCGAAAATCAGGAAGAGCGGATTGTTGTTACCGGCACTCACATCAAACGCATTGATCAGGAAACCGCCTCGCCTGTAGTCGTCATCGATCGCACTGCAATTGAAGGTTCCGGCGCCAGTTCGATCAGTGAGTTGCTGCAAATGTCGGCGTTCAATGGCGCCGGCACGTTCAACGAAGCGTTCACCAGTGGTTTTACCCCGGGTGCCGCGGCGTTTGATCTGCGTGGCTTTGGTCCGGAACGCACGCTGGTTCTGGTCAATGGCAAACGGCAGCCGATTTATCCGTTTGGTGCCGGCGGCAGCAAAGCCTTTGTCGACTTGAACAGCATTCCGCTGGCGACCGTCAAGCGGGTGGAAATTCTGAAAGACGGCGCATCGGCCCTGTACGGTTCGGATGCCGTGGCTGGCGTCATCAACATCATTACCTATGAGCGTTTTGACGGCACGGAAGTCAATCTGCGCGGCAAAGCGCCAGTAGACGGCGGCGCCGAAACCGGTTCGCTGTCGGTGCTGACCGGCGGTGAATCCGGCAAGTGGATCTGGTTGGTCGGCGCAGAAGCTTCTCAGCGCGAAGAACTGTTGGGCGCTGATCGCGACTACGCACGTTCGCTGCGCTTTGATTTTGGCGATTTGGGCGTTGTCGACGGTCGCAGCACGGTGGGCGGGACCGCATGGCAACGCAACCTGGCAACGAATGAAGTTTCAGTACTCGGTAATTGCGCGGCTGCCGACACCTTGGCGGCGAGCCTGCTGAATCCGGCGTTTACCGGCAATTTCTGTGCGTATGATTTTGCTGGCCAGTCGCAGCTTTTGCCGGAATCGGATCGATTCAGTTTTGATAGCCACGTCAAATACGATTTTGGCTGGGCCAACGTAAGCTTCAGCTACGGACTGGTGGGCGTTGACACACGGTCCACCGGCTTTTTTACCTCGACGCCGGCATTTGCCCAAAATGACACGGTAGATGGTGTCAATTATCGCGTGGTGCGTCGCCTGACCGAACTTGGCACACCGACCATTGAAACGGATTCGGCGACCCAACATCTGGCGATGGACTGGAACTGGCAACTCGGCGAATTTGAGTTCACGTTCTCGGCTTATCAAAGCAAAAACGAAATTGACGAAGAGCTGAGTGAAGGCTGGTTGCATATCGATGATTACAGCCGGCTGGCGGCGGATGTCGCCAATGGCACGGTCTCGCTGCGCAATCGCTTGACTGCCGCTCAGGTGGCCGACTACACCGACAGCTTCTGGCACAGCGGCGAATCCAGCGTCGCGGTGCAGGAAATGCGGGTTTCCGGCCCCTTGATTGACACCACGCTCGGTCCGATTTGGCTCGCCGCCGGTGCGGAACACCGTAAAGAAGATTTCTTCGATCGTTCCGAACAAGCCATTCTGGACGGCAATGTGGTCGGCTATGGCACCTCGGGTGCAGAAGGCGATCGCCAGCTCAATGCCGCCTATGTCGAAACGGCGATTCCGTTGTCGGAGCGGGCTGAGTTGTCGCTGTCGGTGCGTCAGGATGATTACAATGATTTTGGCAGCAGCACCAATCCGAAAATCGGCTTCCGGTTGAACCCGGCAGAAAACTGGTTGTTCCGCGCCTCGTGGGGCACCGGCTTCCGGGCACCGGGTTTGCACCAGCTGTATACCAATCTGAATATCGGTAGCGCCGGCGCGCGGCCGTTTGTTCAATCCGGTAATCCGGATTTGCAACCGGAAGAGTCCGAGTCGCTGGTATTGGGCGTGTTGGTGGAACCGGCCAGTGGCAGTGAAGTGTCGCTGGACATCTGGTCAATTGATGTCGACAACATCGTTTCCAATCTCGGCGCCGCCACGATTGAACGGCTGTGCGTGAGCAATCCAACACCGCCGGCATTCTGTGCTGGTCGGGTGCTGGCCGCTGGTGAAGTATTCACGGCCTGGAATGGCGCGACTTACACCGCTACCGATGTCACTTACAACGACTCCTTCCTGAACCTTGCCGGCCGCAAGGCGTTTGGTGTCGATTTGGGACTCGGTTTTCGCTACAACAAAGTTCTGGGCGGTGTGCTCAAGTGGAACGCCGAAATTACCCGTCTGATCAATATCGAAGAAGAGCCCTATCCGGATGGTGGCATTCAGGAATTGGAAGGCACTTCGGGTAATCCGTTGTGGCGGGCCAAGCTGATGTTGCATTGGCAAGGTGATGCGATGACCCACTATGCGGCTGTTCAGTATGTTGGCCGTTGGGATATCGTTGACGGCAATGGCGAGGCGTTTTACTCCGTCGATCCGTATGCCCAACTGGATTATCAGGCGGGCTATGCGTTCAACGCCGGCCATCGCGTGGTGTTGGGCGTGCAGAACGTTACCGACGAAGCGCCGCCGACCTCGGCGTTTTCCTGGCCATTCTTCAATCGCTCGCTGTACTCGGCACTGGGTCGTACCGTGTCGCTGGAATGGCAAGGCCGGTTTTGATCAGGAAGTAAGGACAAGGCCCGCGCTGTGCGGGCCTTTTCATGGCGATGCAACAATGATGGCGTCAGGCAGATGAACAAACGGTTGAAACGTTGTTGCCGTTGGCCGGCAGTGCTGCGCCCACGGTTGTGGTTTCGGTGCTGGTTGATGGCGCTGGCGCTGGTCAGCTATGGTCCGGCGCTGTCAGCGCAAAATCAGTCAGCAGCCGACGATCTGACGGTGGTCACGCTGGCGCCGAATGTCAGCCTGCAACTGCATGGCATTGCCGTCGCCCAGCATCTGCGCAATGACTATTATATCGGCGCCTTGTATCTGCCGGACTGGAGTCCGGATCCCGGTCAGGCCGCCAACGAAACAGTGCCCAAGCGGCTCAGCATGAAAGTGCTGGCGGATCGGCTGTCAGCGCGCGAATTTCAGCGGCACTGGAAAGAGCTGATCGCGCTCAACAACCCGCGCAGTACCTGGCAACCCCAAGGCGAGCGGATCTTGAAATTCGCCGAGGCGTTTCAGGACGGTTTGCAGCGCGGCGATCAGATCGATTTTGATTTTCTGCCCGGGCAGGGCACTCGCGTTCGATTGAACAACGAGCTGTTGGTGAGCATCAACGGCGATGGTTTTTATCCGCTGCTGTTGTCGGCTTGGCTGGGCGATATTCCGCCGTCGAAAGCGTTTCAATCGGCCTTGCTCGGCAGCCAGGACGCGGAAGCTCGCGCCCGTCTGATCCTGTCGTTTACCGCAATCCCGGCCGTGTCGCGGCCGCTGACCAGCAGCGCCGCGATCGCCGCTGCGGGCAACCCGGCGCCGGTTTCAACGGCGACGCTGGCATCGAGCGCGACAGCGCTGGACAAAGCCGCGTCCGCGCCGGCAGCGAAACCGGCGGCCAAGAAGCCAGTACCGACCGCGACCAGCAAAGCCGTGCCGCCGCAGCCTGCGGTAACCGCCGTCGCGGCGGCAGGTTCCGCACCGCAGCCGGCGACAACACCTGCCCATGCGAGGGAGTCAGCGGCAGTCAGCATGGTAGCCACGGCCCAGCCGGTTGCGACACCAAGCGAGCAGGTTGATGTGATTCCGGGCTCCGTGCAGACCGAGGCGCCGACCAAAGCGCCAATCGCCAGCGTGGCGACCGCACTGGTCGACGAAGATTTGCTGTTGGGTGAATACAAGCGAAGCGCGTTGCAGAAGATTCGCAAGCAACTGGAATACCCGCCGCGTGCTTGGCGGCTCGGTCTGACCGGTTCGGGCGTGATACGGGTGCAGATTGATCGGGCTGGCAGCGTGTTGGCCAGCACGGTCGTGGTATCGACCGGGCAAATGATTCTGGATCAGGCCATGGTGAGCATGGTCGAGCGCAGCGTGCCGCTTGCAGCGCTGCCGGCTGAGGTCAGCGTCAATGAGTTGAGCCTGGAAATCCCGGTCGACTTTGTCCGCTGAACCGGCGTCCACCGCGTTATGGCTGACTCTGACCTGCAGCGATTCGGTCGGGTCGGTTGACCACTGCGCAGCAAAGCCAATGAAAAGGGACCGCAACGGTCCCTTTTTTTCGCCCCGGTTTTTGCCGCCTGTCTTTCGCAGCACCTGTCGCGCACCCAGCCAAATACGGCCTTGCTGGCCGGACCAGACAGAAAAAAGCCCGCCACGACGTCTTTTTGTCGGTTTCAAACGGCAGCACAGCCGTCCGAGCTGGACGAGAGGCAGGTAATTTCGTTAACTTCCTCACAGTTGTGCACGGTTTCACCAGGTACGCCAAAGATGAAAATAATTAAGCAAATACTGATGTTCTGCGGGCTGACGCTCGCGATTGGGGTGGGGACTGGCGGTTTGGCAACGTCGGTGCAGGCAGCAGACGCGCGGGTCGCCAATACCGATCTGCAGGTGCTCGGCATTGGCATGGCGCAGGAGCTGCGCACCGATATCTATCTCGGTGCGATTTTCGCTCCGGCCGACGTCAAGACACTGGACGCCGCGCTGGCCGATAACGTGCCGAAGCGGATGAGCATCAAGATCGTCGCGGAAAAATGGTCGGCACGTGAGCTCGGCCGTACGTTCAAAGAGCGCATCGCCTTGAACAACCCGCGGCCGGTCTGGCAAGGCCAAGGTCAGTACATCATTGCCTTCGCCAATACCTTCAAAGACAACCTGCAGCGTGGTGACACGGTGACCTTTGATCACGTGCCGGGTGTTGGCACCGAAATCGCCATCAACGGTGGCAAGGTCAACACCATCCGCTCCACCAGTTTCTTCAACTTGCTGCTCAATGCCTGGGTTGGCGATCTGCCGCCGAGTCAGGCCTTCAAGGCTGCGGTAACTGGCAAAGGCGATCCGAAACAGCGGACGACGTACATTGCCCAGTACGACACCTTGCTGCCTGTTGCCGGCCGCACGTTCGCGGCGGTTGCCGACGAGGTGAAAAAACCGGCTGACGTGAAACCGGCTGAAACCAAACCCGTTGAAACCAAGCCTGTGGAAACCAAACCGGTAGCGCCGACCAAGCCGGTCGAGACGAAACCGCTGGTTGCTGAAACCAAGCCGGTCGAAACCAAACCGGTCGAGATCGCCAAACCGGTTGAGAGCAAACCGGTGGAAACCAAACCGGTCGTGGCGGAGAGCAAGCCGGCCAAAGCCGAACCAAAAGTGGAACCGGTGGCAGCCATCCCAATGCTGGATATTCCGGCGGTCGAGGCGGTTATCGATCCGGACTTGCTGTTCGGTGATTACAAGCGCGAAGCGATGAAACTGTTCCGCAAGAACCAGTTCTATCCGCCGAAGGCGTTCAAGGACAAGCTGACCGGTGAAGGCGTGGTGCGCGCCACGGTCGACAAGAGCGGCAACATGCTGGCGGTGGAAGTGGTTGAGTCGACCGGTGAGCGTTTGCTGGATCGCGCGATGGTCGACATGGTCACCAAGTCGATGCCGCTGCCGGCGTTGCCACCGGAATTGCCGGAAGACAGTTACAATATCGATATCCCGGTGCGCTTTACGCTGTAAGTGCAAACGGTGTGAATCGATGACGGGGGCTTCGGCCCCCGTTTGTTTATGCCTGCCGTTGCAACCGGAGTGCGCGATGAGCCAGATCGAAACTGTCGTAGTGCTGGGTGCCAGCAACAAACCGGATCGTTACGCCAACAAGGCGCAAAAATTGTTGCGTGCACACGGCCACACCGTGCTGCCCGTGCATCCCTTGCTGAGCGAAATCGAAGGCCTGCCGGTGCTGCCGTCGCTGGCCGCCATCCAGCAACCGGTAGATACCGTCACGATGTATATCGGCCCGGAGCGCAGTGCCGCGCTCGCCGATGAACTCGTTGCGCTGAAACCGAAACGGGTCATCTTCAATCCGGGTTCGGAGTCAGAGCTGCTGGAGCAACGGTTGCGCGCCGCCGGCATTCCATTCGAAGAAGCCTGCACCTTGGTGTTGCTCAATACCGGGCAATTCTGACCGTGTCACTGTGGGTGATTCTGGCGGCCGTCTGCGCGGTACTCGCCACGTTGGCCGGGCAGTCTGGCCAGCGCGTGGCTTACGTTGTCAGCAAACCGTTGCCGCTGTTGCTGCTGATCGTGGCGGTCGCGACGACGCCCGCGTTTCCGGGGCGGGAATGGTTGCTGCTGGCGCTTGCTCTGGCGTGGCTCGGTGATGTCGCGCTGTTACTGCCGGCGCGATTTTTTCTGCTGGGGCTGTTGGCGTTTTTGCTGGCGCATCTGGCGATGATGCAAGCGCTGCTGAGCGCAGGCGCAACGCTGACCGTCCTTGCCGCCGTGCTGGCGCTTGCTGTGGCCGCACTGATGAGCCGCGTGCTCTGGCCGCGCCAGCGCCTGCTGCGGGTTGCAGTTACCGGATACTGCCTGGTGCTGGCGCTGATGGTGGCACTGGCGGCGGGTCTTGCGCTCAGCTCAATGAGCTGGCTCGGATTGCTGCCGGCAGCGCTATTGTTTGCGCTCAGTGACGGTTTGCTCGGCTGGAACAAATTCCGGCAACCGCTGCGCTATGCCCAGCTGCTGGTGCTGAGCAGCTATTTTCTGGCGCAGATCCTGTTCGTCTGCAACTTTCTTCAGAATCGTTAACGGGCTGGTCAAATTCACCACTCGCCGGCGACCTGCGCCACTCTTGCTCGGGTTTCGTCGTGGCCAGGGCCCGCGAGGACCGATAACGCGGCGCATCAGCGGTTGGCCCCGCGCTTGCATTAACCAGTACAAGATCAATAAGACAGGAGGTACTCATCATGAGTCTGATCTTGAATTTGTTGTGGCTGCTGTTCGGTGGCTGGCTGGTGTTCTTGTTTTATCTCACCGGCGGCCTGGCCATGTGTCTGACCATTGTCGGTCTGCCCTGGGGCTTCCAGAACCTGAAGCTGGCGTTGTTCGCGCTGTTCCCGTTCGGTACGACTTCGGTCAGCCGTGACACTTCGACGCCAAGCGGCATCCTGTATGTGTTCCTGAACATCATCTGGCTGCTGTTCGGTGGCCTGTGGGCGGTGCTGTTTCACGCCGTGCTGGGTTTCATTCTGTGCCTGACCATCATCGGCATTCCGTTTGGTCTGCAGCACCTGAAATTGATGCGGCTGGCAGTGACGCCGTTTGGTCGCAACCTGGCGGATATTCGCTAACGTCGAGCCATTAGCTGGGAAAAACAAAACGGGGCGCAATGCGCCCCGTTTTGTTTGCTGCAGGTTTTGCTGTGAAATGTTGCTTAGAACGTCACTTCGCCGCGCAGATAGTACTGACGGCCGGCCAGGCTGAACGGAATGGTGTTCCAGCCGTAGGTGAAGCCGAGGTAATCGCTGAACGGTGAACCGTCAGAGCCCCACTTGTCCGGGTATTCGTCGGTCAAGTTCAGGATGCCAGCGGACAGCCGAACCGAATCGTTCAGGTCGTAGAACCCGGTCAAATCGAACAAGGTCTTGGCGCCAAAGGTGTGCTTTGGCAAGCCATAAGCTGCGGCGTGATCCGAGTAAGAACCGTAGTAGCTGGCGCGGAAGGTCGTTGAGAAGGGACCGGTCATCCAGTTAGCCGACAGCGTTGCCCGTTTGCCCGGTTGCGCATCTTCGATCAGGTTCTCAATACCCGGATCAACAATGTTGCTGTTCGGAACGATGCTGGACGAAGTATTGACGTCGGTGATGTCGGTGTCATTCATGTGCACCGAAGCTTCAAACAGCCAACGGGAGTCCGCGCCGCCTTCGAAGCGCCATTGGTTGACCCAGTCCAGTCCTTTGGTCTCGGTATTTGCGGCGTTGGTGAAAATTTCCACTTTGGAGACGCCATCAAGCTGGCCATCACCGCCATCTAGTACTGCACCGTGGGCATCAAAGAACGCACTGACTTCCGCATTTAACCCATCAGAAATAGCCTGCGAATAGACGATTCGATCGTCGATATTGATTTGATAGATATCGACCGTGGTGGTCCAGATGTCACCGCTATACACAAAGCCAAAGCTGAAGCTTTCCGAGGTTTCCTCTTTAAGATCTTCAAAACCCAGTTCGCTGGCGAGTTCGGAACCCGGGCGTAGTGTCACCAAGTCTTCCAGCACACCACTGGAGCCAAGCGAAATCGAGCGTTGAGTGAAGAACTGCTGTTGCATACCTGGCGCACGGAAGCCGGTAGAGTAAGTGCCGCGCAAAGCAAATTCAGGCGTTAACTGGAAACGGCCGGACAGCTTGCCAGTCGTGGTATTGCCAAAATCGGAATAGTCTTCGAAGCGCAAGGCAGCTCCGATTGAGAAGGAGTCAGTCAGGAAAGCTTCGGTATCGAGGTAAACCGACGTGCTATCACGGCTATTCTCGCCCTCAAACTCCGGTCGATAACCCTGGAAGCCCTGCATACCGGGGGTGGTAAAGAAACCCGGGGCACAAACAGCGTCTGGATCACCGGTCGGGTTGGCAATCTGGTTACACTCGGTATCGCCGCGTGAATAGGAAACAAGATCTCCGGCTTCGATTTCGTAAGTGTCTTCACGACGTTCGACACCGAAAGCAACTGACAAGTCGTCTTTACCTACTCCCCATGCGACAGTGCCACTGAAGTCTACATTGATGACCGACATGCCGTTGATCAGTGCACCATCATAAGCGGTGGTCGGGCTGTCGGGACCATAGGACGCGTTCAGCGATTCGAGATTGCGGAATTCCATCCGGTTTTCGCCGTTACCGTAGCTGACATCCATATCCCAGCCGTCAGCAATATCGGTGCGATAACCCAAGGTCCAAGCAGTGTCTTCAGATTGTGTTCCCAATTTCGGAGTAACCCCGATCGGGTATATCTGATCCCAGACTCGCGCCGAGCCCGGCGCACGGAAAAAGCCTAGCGATTCGGCTTCACGTTTTCCGACACCGCCAAACGCATAGAATTGGCCGTCTCCGACCGGTAGCTCACTATTGAACCAGAATTGCTTAGCTTCGACGGGGGCTTCACCCACCAGCAGCAATTGCTTGGTAACCGGGCTATCACCGCCCCAGTTCGACAAACCTGCGCGGTTGATTTCGTCTTTATCCTGCCATTCCAAGCTGACGTTGATGACACCTTCACCCGCCGCAAAACCGGTGTTGATGCCCGCTTGTTTATTGTTTTCACCTTCTTTGGTCCGGCCCAGTTGCGCCCAGGCGCGGGTGCCGGTGTCGTCTTTCAGAATGATGTTGATGACGCCGGCGATGGCATCGGAACCGTATTGCGCAGCAGCGCCATCGCGCAACACTTCAACGCGATCGATGGCGGTGACCGGAATGGCATTCATGTCGGTGCCGGCATTGCCGCGCCCCACGTTTTGTTGCACAGCGACGACCGCCTGTTGATGGCGGCGCTTGCCGTTGACCAGCACCAGCACCTGATCCGGGCCCATGCTGCGCAAGCTGGCCGGACGCATCAGATCCTGACCATCAGAGGTTGAGGTGTTGTTCATGTTGAATGACGGCGCCAGCGCGCGCAGCAATTCACCGGTGTCGGTGATGCCGGCATTGCGAATGGATTCGCTGGAAATAATATCGACTGGTGCGGCGGTTTCGGTGGTGGTGCGGCCGCTTAGGCGAGTACCGATAGTGACAACGCGTTCTTCCGAATCGTCACTGGTGGTTTCAGCCGCGACGGCACTGAGGCTCAAGGCACTCAGCACCGCTGCGGTCAGCAGGGTATTGCGGTGATGAAAAGCAGGGCGTTTCATGGCGGGGCTCCTTGTAATGGTTATACGCAGAGCCCACAAGAAAAACGTGCAGCTCTGCTGCACCGGCAGATCAGACAGCGTTACACGTCCGCGAGTGACCGGCCGACTATATCACTGCGCAACAACAGTGCAAGATAGTTTGCTGGCTCTGTGAGACAGTCGAAATAAACGACCGGTCACCTGCACGGTTCGACGTTCGGCTGTGTACAAATCTGCACAATTTTTTTTGCTTCAGTAGCCGGCCGCCTGACCGTCCTTGCGGCCTTCGGATGCGCCGACATAGGTCGCATTTTGTGCGTCGCGCAAAATCGCCTGATAGCCGCCGTAACCGCCGTTGTTGAATTGCACTTGATGGCGTTTGCGCATCAGCTCGCGGATGGTTTCGTAAGGGAAGCCGGTTTCCAGATAGGTGATGCCACCATCATGCATCGGCTCGCCGTTGGGTTCGTCGACCGAGGCTTCGTGGTAGATCCGTGGCGCGTCACCGGCTTCCTGCAGATTCATGCCGAAATCGATCAGGTTCATGACGATCTGGACATGACCTTGCGGTTGCATCGCGCCGCCCATGACGCCGAAACTCACCCAAGGTTTGCCGTCCTTGCTGATGAACGCGGGAATGATGGTCTGGAAGGGCCGCTTGCCCGGCGCAAAGCTGTTGGCGTGTCCTTCCTGCAAGACAAACATTTCGCCGCGATCCTGCAGGACAAAACCGAGCCCGTCCGGTGTCATCCCGGAACCCATGCCGCGATAATTGCTCTGGATCAGGCTGACCATGTTGCCGTCTTTGTCGGCTGTGGTCAGGTAAATGGTGTCGCCGTCATTGAGTGGCGCGTGACCGGCATCGACGGCCTGCATTGCGCTGTCCGGCTGGATTGCAGTGCGGCGGGTGGCGGCGTACTCCTCGCTCAGCAAATACTTGACCGGCGTTTTGACAAAGTCCGGGTCGGCGTAATATTTCGCCCGATCGGCAAAGGCCAGCTTCTTGGCCTCGACAAACAAATGCACGTGTTCAGCCGAGCCGAAAGCAATCTTGCTGAAGTCATAAGCTTTCAGAATCTGCAGCATTTGCAGGGCGGCGATGCCCTGACTGTTGGGTGGCAGTTCCCAGATGTCGTAACCGCGATAATTGATCGAAACCGGTTCGACCCATTCGCTGTGGTGGCTGGCCAGATCGTCGTAGGACAGAAAGCCGCCGTGTTTTTTCATGTAGGCGTCGATGCTGCGGGCGATCTCGCCTTTGTAGAACGCATCGCGACCGCCTTTGGCGATCTTCTCCAGCGTGTTGGCGAGGTTCGGGTTCTTCCAGATTTCGCCTTTGTTCGGGCCGCGGCCGTTGATCGTCATCTGTTCCTTGAAGCCCGGCCACTTCGACAACACCGGCGCGCTGCGCTGCCAGTACCAGGCAATCAGTTCACTGACCGGAAAGCCGTCACGGGCATAGTGGATAGCCGGTGCCAGCAGCGTTTTCATCGGCAGCTTGCCGAATTTTTTGTGTAGCTCGAACCAGCCGTCAACGGCGCCGGGCACCGACACCGGCAGCGGGCCCTGCGGCGGAATCGCTTTCAAGCCGAGCTGCTGAAAATGGGCCAGGCTCAGGCTCTTCGGGCTGCGGCCCGAACCATTCAGGCCATACAGTTTTTTGCTTTTGGCATCCCAGACCATGGCGAACAAATCGCCACCCATGCCGTTGCCGGTCGGCTCCATCAGGCCAAGCGCGGCATTGGCGGCAATGGCCGCATCGGCGGCGCTACCGCCCTGCTTCAGGACATCCAGCGCAATCTGGGTCGCCAGTGGCTGGCTGGTCGCCACCATGCCGTGCTGGGCGATGACTTCGGAACGGGTGGCAAAGGCGGCCCCGGTAACGCGGTCGGCGGCGTGGCCGGTGGTCGACAGCAGGCCGGCGAGGGCGAGCAGACGGAGAGCTTTCATGGCAGCAGGCACGAAAAGGGTGGGAGCAGCGACCTTAACCCCGGCTGGTCCGGTCGGCAAGACAGGTCCAAACGGCTACAATACGCCCATCCGAAATGGCCCTGCTTTGCACGGGCCATTGGCTTTTCCGGGTCATAGCGGCCCTTTTGTCGAGACGGCAACCCCACCATGCGTGACGCATTTCTGCAACACCTCCGCAACCAGATTCAGGAACTGAAAGACACCGGTCTCTACAAAGACGAGCGGGTGATCGACAGCCAACAAACCGCTGACATTCACGTCACCACCGGCGAGAACGTCATCAATTTCTGCGCCAACAATTACCTGGGCCTGGCCAATAACAAACAGTTGATCGAAGCCGGCAAAGCCGCACTGGACAAATACGGCTACGGCATGGCCTCGGTGCGTTTCATTTGCGGCACCCAGTCGATACACAAGGATCTGGAAGCGCGGCTGTCGAAGTTTCTTGGCACCGAAGACACCATTCTGTACTCGTCCTGTTTTGATGCCAACGGCGGCCTGTTTGAAACCATTCTCGGCGAAGAAGACGCGGTGATTTCCGACGCACTTAACCACGCATCAATCATCGATGGCGTGCGGCTGTGCAAAGCCAAGCGCTTCCGCTACAACAACAACGACATGGCCGATCTGGAAGCCAAACTGAAAGAAGCCGATGCCGTCGGAGCACGGTTCAAACTGATCGCCACTGACGGCGTGTTCTCGATGGATGGCATTATCGCCAACCTGAAAGGCATCTGCGATCTGGCCGACAAATACAACGCCATGGTCATGGTCGACGATTCGCATGCGGTCGGTTTTATTGGCGAACGCGGTCGCGGCACCCACGAGTTCTGCGGCGTGATGGATCGGGTCGATATCATCACCGGCACGCTCGGTAAAGCGCTCGGCGGTGCCAGCGGTGGTTACACCTCCGGCAAAAAAGAAGTGATCGACTGGCTGCGCAACCGCTCGCGGCCGTATCTGTTCTCCAATACGCTGATGCCGGCCATCGCTGCCGCCACTATCCGCTGTCTCGAGCTGCTCGAAGGCGGCGACGCCCTGCGCAACAAGCTGCGGCGCAATGCCGCGCATTTCCGCGACAAGATGAGCGCGCTTGGCTTCACCCTGGCGGGTGCCGACCATCCCATCGTGCCGGTCATGCTTGGTGATGCTGCACTGGCCAAGGAATTCGCCAATCGGATGCTGAAGGAAGGCATCTATGTGATTGGCTTTTCCTTCCCGGTGGTGCCGAAAGGCGCGGCGCGTATCCGAACGCAAATGTCCGCGGCGCACGAGCTGCACCACATCGACAAAGCGGTCGCGGCGTTTGCCAAAGTGGGCCGTGAACTCGGTGTGATTAAGTAACGAGAATCTGATATTGGGGCGGCAATCACCCCCTCCCAGCCGCCCCCTTGGCAGGGGGAGGAGCTGAACGGTTCCCTCCCCTGCCAAGGGGGTGAGAACGGGAATTCAGATTCGTCAAAGTTGACGAATCTGCCGTCCGAGCGACATCAGTTCTGCTGATGTCTGGACGGGCTAGGGTGGGGTGATAGCCGCGCAAATAGCTGACAATACGACCGGTAGGGCGGATCAAGGCGCGCAGCGCCGGATCCGCCAGCGATATCGAAGCAATCGGTGGCTCCGCTCCGCTTGAGTCACCCTACGAGGAATCGCCGTGCTGCGGCACGCGAAGAGGTAACGCAAAATGAAAACGCTCGCCAAAGTAAAATCCGAACCGGGTATCTGGATGGTGGATGCCGCCAAGCCGGATGTCGGTCCT
The DNA here is from genome assembly GCF_013179735.1 of Permianibacter fluminis. Taxonomy (NCBI): domain Bacteria; kingdom Pseudomonadati; phylum Pseudomonadota; class Gammaproteobacteria; order Pseudomonadales; family Pseudomonadaceae; genus Permianibacter; species Permianibacter fluminis. The sequence continues at coordinate 1,239,039 of NZ_JABMEG010000001.1, forward strand.
AACGATGTGCTGATCAAAATCAAGAAGACCGCCATCTGCGGCACCGACATGCACATCTACAAATGGGATGAGTGGTCGCAGAAAACCATCCCGGTGCCGATGACGGTCGGCCACGAATACGTCGGCGTGGTTGCCGGCATGGGCAGCGAAGTCAAAGGCCTGAAAATTGGCCAGCGCGTTTCTGGTGAAGGCCATCTGGTTTGCGGTCATTGCCGCAACTGCCGCGCCGGTCGCCGTCACCTGTGCCGCAACACCACCGGTGTTGGCGTCAACCGTCCGGGCGCGTTTGCCGAATATCTGGTGATTCCGGCTGAAAACGCCTTCCCGATCCCGGATGACATTCCGGATGACATCGCCGCCATTTTTGATCCGTTCGGCAATGCCACCCACACCGCGCTGTCGTTTGATCTGGTCGGTGAAGACGTGCTGATCACCGGCGCCGGCCCGATCGGCATCATGGCGGTCGCGATTTGCCGTCATGTTGGCGCCCGTCATATCGTCATCACCGACGTCAATGAATACCGGCTCGATCTCGCCAAGAAAATGGGCGCCACCCGCGCGGTCAACGTCAGCAAAGAGAAAGTCACCGACGTCATGCACGAGCTCGGCATGACCGAAGGCTTTGATGTGGGTCTGGAAATGTCCGGCGTACCGGCCGCGTTCCGCGGCATGCTCGAAGCGATGAACCACGGCGGCAAAATTGCAATGCTCGGCATTCCACCGTCAGAAGCGGCAGTGGATTGGAATCAGGTGATTTTCAAAGGTTTGATCATCAAAGGCATTTACGGCCGCGAGATGTACGAGACTTGGTACAAGATGGTCGCGATGATCCAGTCCGGCCTGGACCTGACGCCGATTATCACTCACCGATTCAACGTGGCTGATTTCCAGAAAGGCTTTGAGACGATGGGATCGGGTAACTCGGGTAAGGTGATTCTCAGTTGGGAATAACCCTGCACTGATAGAGCGACTGACTTACTTTTTAGCTCTGGAAACAAAGAGGCCCGCACTGCGGGCCTCTTTGTTTTTCGGTCTTGTTTCAGTGCGCCTTTTATGTGCCGCCAATTTTGCGTCCCCACCTCGGCAGCTTTAATAAAAGATGAGCGACAAGCCAGCAGATCGGAAATGCCACGATAAATCCGCCGTGTGCCATTCCCCAGCCAGTGAAGTGGGGCCATTGAAAGTGATTTGCCAATATCAGCCAAACGGCAAGAAATACGCTGGCCAGCAAAAACGAAACGAGAAGGTGTATTAGTGACCTCATTTCGCACTTCCATCACGTGTGAAATTGGGCCATCGAGCAATGCACACCCTCCTGCTCAATCTCAATGGTTGTATGCGCCAAGCCATGCTGGTGTGCCAGCGCATGCACCACCTGCTTGATTGTGCCTATCTGATGAATATCGGTGGCTTCGGCCACAATCAAATGCGTGGTCAGCACATGGCGTTCGCCATCCAGTGACCACAAGTGGGTATGGTGACAAGACAGCACCTGTGGAATGGCGCAGAGTTGCTGCTCGATTTCCGGCAGGCTCAGTTCTTCCGGCACCGCCTGCAGAAACAGCGCCAGGGTCCGACGCAGATTTTTGACCACGTTGTACGACACATACAGGGTGATCAGCACCGACAGGATCGGATCTAGGATCGGCATCGGTTTGACCATCATCACTGCGCTGACAATCAGCACCGCGACCCAGCCGAGTAAATCTTCGTACAAATGCCAGGCCAGCACCTTGGCATTCAATGTTTGTTCGTGACGCATCCGGAACGCGGCGAAGCCGTTGACGGCCACACCCAGCACCGCCAGTGCAAGCATGCCGGGTGCATGCACCGTTTCGGGATGCAGCAGGCGCGGAATCGCTTCCGACAGAATGAACAGGCCGCCGGCGATCAGCACCACGGTATTGATTAGCGCACCGAGCAGGGAGAACCGGCGATGGCCGTAGGAGTAACGCTCATTGGCGGCTTTGCCGGCGTAGTGTTCAAGCTTCCAGGCCATGCCGAGCGCGACGCTATCGCCCAGGTCATGCAGCGCGTCTGAGGTGATCGCCAGACTGTTGGTCAGCCAGCCGCCGATGAACTCGATAATCGTGAATGACAGGTTCAGCCAGAACGCTAACGCGATATTGCTGCCGGCGTGATGATGGTGATGGTGACCCGGCGCATGCGAATGACCATGAGCCGAACCATGGCCCGCATCATTGCCATGACCGTGCGAGTGGTGGCCATGATTCGGCGCGGAATGCGAATTGACAGGTTCGGTGGCCATAACGGGCGCAGACTACCTTGCGTGGCTACAAATCGTCGTAGCATTATGCGGCACGGTTTTGTCGCAAGACAGTCTTCCCTGATTGGAATCCCTCATGGCAACCCCCTACCACATTGCACTCGTCACCGGTGCCTCCAGCGGCTTCGGTGAAGCCATCGCCGAACGGCTCGCAGTCCGCGGCATGAAACTCGTCCTGTTGGCGCGCCGCGCTGACCGCCTGCAGGCACTCGCTGCGCGCCTGAACGTGCCCTGTCACATCATTGCTGTGGATGTTCGTGACCAGGCTGCGCTGCGCGCTGCCATCGCGGCGATTCCGGCCGAGTTTGCAGCCGTCGATGTGCTGGTCAACAACGCCGGCTTGGCGCTGGGTCTGGAGCCTGCGCATAAAGCCGACTTCGATGATTGGCAGCAGATGATCGATACCAATTGCACCGCACTGGCTTTGCTGACCCGCCTGATTTTGCCGGGCATGGTCGAACGCGGACGTGGTCATATTCTGATGATGGGCTCCATCGCCGGCTCGTACGCGTATCCGGGGGGCAATGCCTATGGTGCCAGCAAGGCGTTTGTCGATCAGTTTGCCCGCAATGTCCGCGCCGATGTGCTCGGCACCGGCGTGCGTGTCACCAATATCGAACCCGGTTTGGTCGGCGGCAGCGAATTCTCGCTGGTACGTTTCAAAGGCGATGCCGAGAAAGCCGCGAAAGTGTATGCCGGCGCCGAGGCATTGACGCCAGCCGATGTCGCGGAGTGCGTTGATTGGGCCATCGCCCAGCCAGCACACGTCAATATCAGCAGTATCGAAGTGATGCCGGTCTGTCAGGCCCACGGGCCATTGGCGGTGCACCGGAAATAACGTGGAGTGCAATCATCGCCGGAGGTGAGCTGCTGTAGTGTTCCCCTCCTTGCCAGGGAGAAGTCAGGATGGTTGAGCGAACACGCAACAGCACTGCAAATGGCAAATGGCGCAACAGTACGCGCGTCGGGGCATCACTAGTGCTGCTGTTTATTACCGCGTGCACCAGCGCACCATCGAGCCTGTCACCAAAGAAAGTGGCGATGCTTGACCCGATCGAGCCGAGTGCCGTAGCCGGCACCACACAGCCCCATTTTGAATACCAGAATCGTTGCGGCAAACCCTGTCAGCCCCTGACGCTGCATTGGCTGCTCGATGGCAGCTATCAGTTGATACGCGGTGATGAGCCTGCAATGGCAGGTCGCATGAGCGATGCACAGGTGACGCAGCTCAGCGCGCTCTATCAGCGATTGCGTGAGCTGACGCGCGATTTGCCGAGCGATCTCAGTCGGGCAACAATCTGCACAAGCTTTGCCACCGACCACGCAGTAAAAATCTTCGCCACCCCCGCCACGACCGAAAGCTGGCAGTTCAAGGACAATCTTGGTTGTAGCGGCTTTGAAATTGCCGAGCGTCTGCGCGAATTGGAAGCCAACATTGAAGCGCTGCTCCCAACCGGCACAAACAAAGCGCCAAGCCAACGTAGCCGCTACTGATTCCACCACAACAACCACCGTACGAGCACTGAGGGATCTACGAGATTCAACGGTTTTGGGTCGAGCTGGCTGATCCGGCAGGATTTGTGTGACAATAACGGCGTGATTGCTGCAATGCCGCATAAGGATTCTGTTTTTCAATGGAGTATGTTGATGTTTGCTTTTGGTCGTTTTTTCAAGCAGGTCGTTCTTTCCACTTCTGTTTTCCTTGCGGCCCAACAGGCGCATGCCAATCTGATCAGCACAGATTTCCAAGCAGATTCCGGTGACGGCTGGATTACCCTTGATACGGTAACCGGCATGGAGTGGCTGGATGTCAATCTGACGGCGGGTCAATCGTTTGACCAGGTTCGCACCGGAGATTGGATGCGCCGTGGTTTCCGCTTTGCCACCCAGCAAGAGCTGCTGCAGCTTTTCATCAATGCCGGAATTCCGGATGATGGTTACGACGTTGGCAATACCCATCCGGCGGAAGCGTTGGCGCTTGCGCTGCTGTTGGGACCCACAATAGACGCTGGCAGTCGTGTCAGTGTTGCCGGCTTGGTGGGTACGGATTTCTTTGGCAATGCCGTCAGTTTTGCAACGCACCCGGTTGGCGAACCTTTTTCCGCACTGGTCGGAAAAATCGATTACATCGATTTGTCTTTCATCCCAGGCTGGACGGCAATCGGTGAGGCGCATTTCACTGGCGGCCATCCCTTCAGTAATGAGTCAGACTCGAGTTTTGGTAGTTTCCTTGTCCGCGGTGAGGCTGAGCCAATTCCGGTACCAGCGCCGACAACTGCATTGCTGCTCGCATTCTCCGTATTGGGCTTGTCACGCAAGCGTAAAACTAACATAGCGGATTGATGTGTTTTCGTGGTGAACAAAAAGGCGACCATCGGTCGCCTTTTTGTTTGCTGCGGATAAATCAGTTCAAGCCCAGCTCTTTCTTCGCCGAACCAATCGTCATTGGGTGATAACCCGGCTCGGCTTTCTTGAACACTTCAATGGCCCAGGCTTTGTTGGCCGGGGTTTGCGCCAGCAGTTTGTACAGCGGGATCACCAGTTTGCGGCGGCCGATCTGGATCAGGTATTGCTCCAGGCGCGGGAAGGCAACTTTGTAATCGGCGCGGATCGCGGCGCGCAGCCAGGCGTGGGCGATTTCACTGTTGCCGTTCTGGGTCAGTTTGAATGCAGCATCGAGATCCTGCATTTGTGCCAGGGTCGGCTTTTCCGGCAGGCCGTCGAGGAAGCGCAGCCACTCGTGGGTGGTCCATTGCTTGGTCGGCAGCGCGGCGGCTTTTTTCTTGCCGGTGACGAAGGCTTGCAGTTGCTCATCCACTTTCGCGAACGCTGGCGATTCCGGTTGGGTGGCGTCGCTCGGCAGGCCCGGTTGATACAGCCACTCTTTCAGCTTGGCCAGCTTGATGCCGCGCTGGTTTTTGTTGAGCAATTCTTTTTCGGCGTAGGCCAGGAACTGTTCGGTGGTCAGGGTCTTGAACTTGAAGGTATTGAAATAGCCTTTGATGAAGGCATCAAATTTGTCGCGGCCGTATTTGTCTTCCAGATAGAACAGCAGCGACGCGCCTTTTTCGTACGGAATGCGGCTGAAGTTTTCATCCGGATCGCGACCGGTCAGATCCGGGGTCAGCACGCGATCTTTCTCGTCGACCTTGGCGAAGTCTTCCAGCAGATCGGCGCGGCCGAGCGCTTGTTCCATCACGGCGCGATCGCGGCCGTACAGTTCTTCCATGATCCGGTTTTCGACGTAGGTGGTGAAACCTTCGTTGAGCCAGGCATCGCGCCAGGTGGCGTTGGTGACCAGGTTGCCGGACCAGGAATGGGCAAGCTCATGGGCAATCAGGCTGACCAGCGATTTGTCACCCGCAATGACGGTTGGGGTCGCGAAGGTCAGGCGCGGATTTTCCATGCCGCCAAACGGGAACGACGGCGGCAGAATCAGCAAATCGTAACGACCCCAGGCATACGGGCCGTACAGTTTTTCGGCGGCAACCACCATCTGTTCGGTGTCGGCAAATTCTTTGACCGCAGCATCGAGCGTGACCGGCTCGGCCCAGACGCCGGTGCGTGCGCTCATCGGTTTGAAGGCCAGATCGCCAGCGGCGATGGCGATCAGGTACGACGGAATCGCCTGCGGCATCTTGAATTTGTATTCGCTGGTGGCGCCGCTGACGGTGGCGGCCACACTGGCGTCGTTATCGGCACTCATCACCGCGCGCAGATCTTTCGGCGTGCGGATGACCGCCGAGTAGGTCACCCGGACTTGCGGCGTGTCTTGCAGCGGAATGAAGCTGCGGGCGTGAATGGCCTGCGCTTGCGAGAACATGAACGGATATTTCTTGCCGGCCGTTTGCGCCGGTGTCAGCCATTGCAGACCCGAGGCTTCCGGGCTGCTGGCGTAACTGATTTTTACCGTGTCGGCGTCTTTTGGCAGCGTGATGCGCAGCGCGCTACCGAGAATCGGGTCAGCGGCATCGAGCGAGAAGGTGGTCGGCTGCAGCACGCCGGCGCGGCCGGCTTCGACTTTGCTGATGGTCAGCGCGCGGGTGTCGAGCACCAGCTGATCGTAAGCCGTCGCCAGCCGTTGCAGCGACAGGGTCGCGCTGCCGCGCAGCTGGTGCGCGGCGAAGTCGACATCCAGATCCAGATGGATATGGCGGGTGGTGACCTTGTCGGGTTCGGCGTAGGAGTGCACATCGCGCACGGAGTCGGTGGCGGCAGCCGTCGCCGGGTTGGCGGCGAGGCCGGTGAAACCGGCAAACAACGGTACGAGCAACAGGGAGTACAGGGCTTTCATCAGCAGGTCCGGTCCGGGTTAAGGGGACAGCAGATCGCGGTGGCCACAGCCAACCCGCGACAAGAGGCAGGCATGGTAAGAAGCTGGCGGCCGGATGTCGAGGCAGGCCCGCCCCGAAAGGGGCCTGCAATAGTGCCAGTCGGCAGCCAGAGCTGGGACAAGCGTTCAGCCGATGGCTGGCCAGAAAGTAGTCAGGCAGAGTCGCGGCCGGACGGGTAAAATGCGCGCCGGCCAAAAGCCCAGTCCCTTTTTTTGTTATCACGACACGCACTCAGCTGCCGGAGCTTCCCCATGCAAATTGCCGATCAAAAGGTCGTCAGCATCCATTACACCCTGCGCGACAAGGCCGGCAACGTGCTGGACAGCTCCGAGGGCAACCAACCGCTGGCCTTCATCCAAGGCCGCGGCAACATCATTCCGGGTCTGGAAAGCGCGATGGACGGCAAAGCCGTCGGCGACAAGTTTGACGCCGTGATCCCGGCCGCCGAAGCCTACGGCGAGCGCATCGAAGAGCTGGTGCAAGTGCTGCCGCGCAGCATGTTCAGCGGCATCGACGACATCATGGTCGGCATGCAATTCCAGGCAACCGGCGGCACCGGCCCGGTGGTCATCACCGTGACCGATATCGATGGCGACCAAATCACCGTTGACGGCAACCACGAGCTGGCTGGCGTTGAGCTGCACTTCGCTGTTGAAGTCGTCGACGTGCGTGACGCCAGCGCCGAAGAGCTGGCCCACGGCCACGTGCACGGCGCCGGTGGTCACCACCACCACGATGACGAAGAAGAAGACGGCGAGCATTGCTGCGGTGGCGGTTGCCACTAAGCGCTGAGCGGCAAACGCTGCTTCGCCAAACAAAAACGCCACCGGGAGGTGGCGTTTTTGTTTGCATCGAATGATCAATCAGTTTGCAGGGCGTTTGCTATCGGGCTGCCGCAGTTCGGGCAGTGCTTCATGTGCTGATGCAGTTCATGAAACGCGTAGAGCTCGGTCGAGCAGCTTGTGCACTTCACCGCTTTGGCCTTGCGATTGATCAAGGCGATGGCGGTCGCCGCGCTGATCAGCAACAGCGCGCAGACTCCAACAAGCTTGAACAGCGAATCGAGCGGCCGAAGGACCAAGCCCAACGCCACCACCGGGCCGATGAGCATCACAACAATCAGCAAGTTCTGTCGAAAGGCAGTACCAAACGATGTTGCGTTTGCCACCTTGAGCACTCCTGAATGGGCCGGCAATTTGTTGCTTGGTGAATCGCGTATCGCAGCTGGCTCAGCGCCGACTATCCAATGCCATCCGCACAGCCAGCCCGCCCAGCACCGTACCCATCAGCCATTTTTGCAGCTGGGCAAAGCGTGGCCGTTGTTGCAACAGCGCAGCAATGCGACCGGCGATCAGGATCAGATTGCCATTGACGGTCATGCTGATGGCGATCTGCAGACCACCGAGCAACAGCATTTGTGCCAGCACCTGGCCGCGTTCGGCGTGAATGAATTGCGGCAGCAAGGACAGATACAGCATCGCCGCTTTCGGGTTCAGCAGATTGGTCAGCAAGCCCATGCTGAACAGTTTGCGCGGCGAGTCTGGATTCAATTCCCGCAACTGCAAACCGCTGGTGCTGCCCGGCTTCAATGCCTGCCAGGCCAGATAGGCCAAATACGCGGCGCCGGTCAGTCGCAGCGCATCGTAGGCATAGGGCACGGCCAGCAGCAGCGCGCTGACGCCGAACGCCGCCAGCAGCATGTAAATCAGAAAACCAACGCCAACACCGCTCAGCGAAATCAGTCCGGCTTTCGCGCCCTGACTGGCCGAGCGCGACAGCAGATAAATCATGTTCGGGCCGGGCGTAATCGCCAGACCGAAACAGAGCAGGGCGAAGGCGGCGAGGGTTGATGATTCGATCAGCATGGGGTGTTTACCAGAGTGGGAAGGTCGTTGTCTTGAAGCAGTGCGAGTACATGACGTAGCTCAAATTGGCTGCAACCCTTGCCCCGGATCAAGCCGGACGAGTCAATGACATCAAGTTCGAATCCCTCTTCAACATCCTCAAAATAAATAACGCGTGAATCGACCTCGGCAACAACAAACACCGACTCAATATCGCCAAAGCGAGATATCGCGACTTTATACGGCGTCACGCGATGACGCTCGAACAGCGCTTGTTGTTCGTTTGAGCAAAGTTCTAACTGTTGACTCAGCAGAGTTGCCAGGTCAGTTTCAGAAATTGGGGTCCAGGATGGCATGGCATCTCGATTCTATTGATTCACCGCCGTCTTCTGGATATCAAACAACTCGCGGCAACCCTGCTTGGCGAGTTCCAGCAATGCGTTCAACTGTTCCGGTGAAAACGGCGCTCCTTCGGCGGTGCCTTGCACTTCGATAAAGCCACCGGTTTCAGTCATCACCACGTTCATGTCGGTTTCGCAGCCGGAGTCTTCCGGGTAATCCAGATCCAGCACCGGCACGCCTTGGTAAATGCCGACGCTGATTGCCGACACCCAGTGCTTGAACGGATTGGTTTTGATTTTGCCTTCCTTGCGCATCCACTGAATCGCGTCGTGCAGCGCGACGCAGGCACCGGTGATGGACGCACAGCGGGTGCCGCCGTCGGCCTGGATCACATCGCAGTCGAGCGTGATGGTGAATTCGCCAAGCTGATCCAGATTGACCGCACTGCGCAGCGCGCGGCCGATCAGACGCTGGATTTCCAGCGTCCGGCCGCCCTGCTTGCCACGGGCGGCTTCCCGATCATTCCGGTCATGGGTGGCGCGCGGCAACATGCCGTATTCAGCAGTCAACCAGCCCTGACCTTTGCCTTTCAGAAAACGCGGCACGCCGTCGACCACGCTGGCGGTACAAATCACCTTGGTCTCGCCGCACTCGACCAGTACCGAGCCTTCGGCGTGGCGGGTGAATTGGCGGGTCAGGGTGTAGGGACGCAGCTGGTTCGGGGTGCGTTGGCTCGGGCGCATGGGGAATCCGGGAGATCGAAGCGGAGAAGGCGGGCATTATAGGCTGGTCGACCGTGAAACTCCCCGCCTTGTTAAGGCGGGGCTGGGGGCGGTTAAGCTCAGGCTGATTTGGCGTATCCGAAGCGAACGGCGCACTTGCCGCCTCCGCAATCACCCCTCACCCCGCCCAGCCAATTGCAGAGCAATTGGCGCTGCGCCGGCGCCCAATGCACTGGCATTGGGCTTTATCCGGCTCCCCCTTGGTAAGGAGGGGAATCAAACGACCCGCAACCGTTCTTCCCATCCGCTACGCTGCTAAACTAACCGCCCTTTCCGTTTGCCCCCGGTAACCCATGATCCACAGCATGACCGCCTTCGCCCGCCGCGAAGCCACCAGCACCCTCGGCAGCTTCACTTGGGAAATCCGTTCGGTGAACCAGCGTTTTCTGGAGCCGTCTTTCCGGATGCCGGACACCATGCGGGCGCTGGAACACGTGCTGCGCGATCAAGCCAAGCAGCGGCTCACCCGCGGCAAGCTGGATTGTTCGTTGCGTTACGAACCGGCCATTGCCCAGCAACTGCCGGCGATCAATGAAACGCTGGTGACCCAGCTCGGCCAACTCAGTGCCCGGCTGAATGCCATGGGTGTCGACGGCAAATCGCTGTCGCATGCCGACATCCTGCGCTGGCCCGGCGTGCTGCAAACCGCCGATGCGGATGCCGAACAACTGCAAGCCGAAGCGCTGGCCCTGTTCGATGGCGCGCTGACCGATCTGCTGGCCATGCGCGCGCGCGAAGGCGAGCAGATCAAACGCATGCTGAAAGAGCGGCTCGATGGTATCGCCGCCGAAGTGGTCAAGGCGCGGGCGCTGTTGCCAGAAATCAAAGAGAAAGCCCGCGAGAAATTGCTCGCCAAATTCAGCGAAGCGAAAGTCGAACTCGATCCGACCCGGCTGGAACAGGAAATGGTCATGTTCGCCCAGCGCATCGATGTCGATGAAGAGCTGGACCGGCTAAGCACTCACGTCAACGAAATCAACCGCCTGCTCGACGAAGGCGGCGCCATCGGCCGCCGACTCGACTTCCTGATCCAGGAACTGCACCGCGAAGCCAATACGCTCGGCTCGAAATCAGTCAGCACCGCCACCACCGCCGTATCGGTGTCGTTGAAGGTGTATATCGAGCAAATGCGGGAACAGGTGCAAAACATCGAGTGATTATGATGACAGGGTTGGGACGAAAGTTTATTGATGGGGTAGTGTTTGGTATCGGCTTTTCCATTGCACTTGTCGGGATTGTCTTTGCGTTTACAAAACTGGAATCTGCAGGGGCAGCTACCAATGTATCGGGGCAGCTGTCCCCCTCCGATCTGACAAGGTTGCGAGCAGTCGTTGAGAAGGTGAACTTCGTCAGCAACAGAATAAGTGTTGAGGGCAAGGTCACAAATGCCAGCGATGTTGCGGTGACCTCACTCTATTTGGAAGCTATGGTGCGAGTTGGCGGAGTGCCCATAGATAAATGCAGTCAGTCCGTGAAGCAACGAATTGAGCCTGACGAGGCAACGCCGTTTGTGATTATTTGTGGCAAGTCGACCGAGATTGCCGATCCAGCGCAACTTGCTGCAGATGTGTCGATCGAAGCGGCGTATAGCAAGTAGTTGGGAATTTCATCGCGTATAAAGGCCACCAGAAAAAATGACCAAATCCGCACCCGGCAAACTCTTCATCATCTCCGCCGCCTCCGGCACCGGCAAAACCACGCTGGTGACGGCGCTGGTCAAAGACATGCCCGGCGTGATCCACTCCATTTCCACCACCACGCGTGCCAAGCGTGATGGCGAAGTGCATGGCGTGCATTACAACTTTGTCAGCGTAGACGAATTCAAGGCCATGGTTGCGCGCCATGCGTTTTACGAGCACGCCGAGGTCCATGGTAATTTTTACGGCACCTCGCGCGAATGGGTCGAGGCCCGACTTGCCGAAGGCCAGGATGTGATTCTGGAAATCGACTGGCAGGGCGCAGCGCAGATGCGCAAGCTGATGCCGGCCTGCGTCACCGTTTTCATTCTGCCGCCGTCGATTGCGGCGCTGGAATCCCGGCTGCGTGGTCGGGGCAAGGACAGTGAAGAGGTGATTCAACGCCGGCTCGCGGCCGCCAAAGGCGAGATCGCCCACGCGCCGGAATACGATTACCTGATTATCAATGACGACCTGAATCAGGCCCTGACCGAATTGAAGGCGGTATTTCTGGCCGAACGCTGCCAGACTGCGGTGCAGCAACAACGGCATGCACAGCAGATGAAAGCGCTGCTTTCCTGAAGCGGAAAGAAAGCGAAATGATCTTCTATCAGACCAACTTCATCCTGGCTTGCGTTTGCGGAATTACGTTCTATGCGATGGCGAAGGAAGAGGCCAAGAACGGCAAGCGGGACAATGGCTGGCTTTGGGCGGGTTTGTCTGCCGCACTTTCAGGGCTGGTAATTGGAATCTTCAGCGGCGGCTGGGTCGCGGTGTTGCTGCTGAATAGTGCCCTGTTTGTCGGCATTGCACTATTTCGCGTTATGCAGGATCGGAAATGACGGCTGCGTGTTGTGAGGTGTGTTTGCTGTTGCAGCGACATGGCAAGCAGTTGCGGGAGTTGTTGCGCTGACCATGGGACATGGAACAAATAAACTGGGCTTTGGTCGGCTGCTAACAGCAACCGCAGCAATCTGGCTGGTGATGTCATTGCTGCTGGAATTTCAGTCCGCGCTTTTTTCGGATACCCTGGAATCCGCTTTACTGAAATATCTGCCGATAGAGCCGTGCGCCTATGAATCGGACCATGAATTTTTTGATGCCTGCTTTGGCTCATTGTTGATTGTCTACAAGGCCATCAAACTCGCTCTGGTCGGTGTCCCTATCCTTATCTTCGTGTCGGCAATGGTTTCTTATTTGATGTATCGGAAACTGACCGAGCCATACTGGCGGTTTGTAGGATTGACGTTTCCCTTTGTTGCCATCCCTACTGTAGTTTCTTGGTTGGCCTATTCTTACTTCGATCCGGGTGAGTTGATTTGTCTTCTGGCTTCTCTTTTAGGCTTGATGATGGGGTGCCGGAACGCGGAGCGTTATCAACGCAAATTGATGAATCCGGTTCATTCGGTTCTACAAGCGACCTAGTGCTGTCTTGGTCCGGATGCAATCCGGGCAATTTCTCACTGGAACTCATGGCCGAAAAAATCACCTCAGCCGCTTTTTTCAGTATTCCGATTGCTCTACGCAGCCGATGAATTCACCAGCGCCCACGGCACGTCTTTCCACTCCGCCAGCAGAAAATCAATAAACGCTCTTACCTTCGGCGCCAGCAAACGGCCGCTCGGATACACCGCCCAGATATGGGATTTGTTGGCGAGCGGATAATCGATCAGCACCGGCACCAGTGCACCGCTGGCGAGCTCGCGGTGGATGTTCCAGATCGATTGTATGCAGATGCCGAGTCCGGCGAGTGCGGCCTCGCGCAGGCTTTCGCCGTGGTTGCAGCGCAGCCGGCCCTGCACCTGCACGGCAAGTTCAGAACCGTTGCCGGTGACAAATTTCCATTGCCGTTGCTCGTTCAGGATCAGGCATTCGTGCTGCGCCAGATCCGCCGGCTGCAGCGGAGTGCCATGACGGGCGAGATAGGCCGGTGCGGCCACCGGCAATCGATCACTGATCGCCAGTTTGCGCGCAACCAGACCCGGATCAATTTGCTCGGCCATGCGGATGCCGACGTCGAACCCTTCCTGGATCAAATCGACCACCTGATCGGACAGATGTAAATCGATTTTCAGTTGCGGATGCAGCGCCAGAAATTTCGCCAGCAGTGGGGTCAGGTGTTGCCGGCCGAACGAGGCCGAGGTGGTGACGCGCAACACGCCTTGCACCAGCTGGCCCGGCGCGCTGAAGCTGGCGCGGGCGTTGGTCATGGCTTCTACCAGCGCTTCGGCGTGGCTCAGAAACAGCCGGCCGTCTTCGCTGAGACTCAGACTGCGGGTGCTGCGGTGAAACAGCCGCACGCCGAGTTTCTGTTCCAGCTGGCCGAGCCGATGACTGACCACGGCCGGTGACAGGTTGGCTTCGCGGGCGGCGGCGCTGAGGCTGCCCAGGGTAGCGATGCGCAGGAACAGCTGCAGATCGGCTTCGTCCATCGTTGGTTTTCCTTTGTTACCTTTTGCTGTGGTGTAGCGGTTCCCCCTCTCCCCAACCCTCTCCCGCGAGGGGAGAGGGAGCAATAAAGTGCGTGCTCGCCTTTAGTAGCGGGCCAAGCAATCGCCAGCACGTGGCGCGGCGGCGAAACGAAGCCGTGTTTCGTTAAATCCCGCTCTACCTTATGAGGCACGAGTGAGCTCAACTCCCTCTCCCCTCGCGGGAGAGGGCTGGGGAGAGGGGGCTTCGGGACCGAAGACGTGGCCGGCTAGCAGCTTGTCGCCATCCGCCGAGGCGGTTAAATCATCGCAATTTTCAAATAAAGCCAAACACTGCATCCACAGTCTGCCTGATTATCGCCATTTACCATCGCAATTACACTGTCCGCCATCGCTGGAGCCGTTTGCTCCGCCTGTACCCAAACCGGAGTGATTGCCATGACCAAGCCAAGCCTGACCACCACCCACCTGCCGAGCACCATGCAGGCCCAGCTCATCCGCGCCTTCGGTGAACCCGAGGTGTTCCAGCTGGAGACCGTGACCCGGCCGGAAGCCGGTCCGGGCCAAGTGCTGGTGCGCCAGCGCGCGACCAGCGTCAATCCGGTGGATTACAAGATTCGCCGTCATGGCCCGGCGCTGGGTCCGGTCTTGCCGGCCGTGCTGGGGGCGGATGTCGCCGGCGAGGTGGTTGCGGTTGGTGCCGGCGTCACGGCGTTCAAGGTCGGTGACGAGGTCTATGGCAGCGCCGGCGGCGTTCGCGGCCTGCCGGGCGCCTATGCCGAGTATGTCAATGCCGACGCCCGACTGCTGGCGGCCAAGCCGAAAACCCTGAGCTGGCGCGAAACGGCGGCGCTGCCGCTGGTCAGCATCACGGCCTGGGAAGGGCTGGTCGACCGGGCTCGCATCCAACCGGGCGAGAAGGTGCTGGTGCTCGGTGGCGCAGGCGGCGTTGGTCATATCGCGGTCCAGATTGCCAAGGCGCGTGGCGCCCATGTCACGGCGACCGTGTCGTCCGCTACTAAGGCGGCGCTGGTGCGCGAGCTGGGGGCCGATGCGGTGGTCAATTACCGGGAAGAAACGGTGGCCGATTACGTCCAGCGGCTGACCGACGGTGCCGGTTTTGACGTGGTGTTCGACGCGGTCGGCGGCGACAACCTGAACACGGCGTTGCAAGCGGCGCGGCTCAATGGCCAGGTGGTCACCATCGTCGCCAGCCAGCAATATGACCTGACCCCGATGCACCTCAAGGGCCTGAGCCTGCATGTGGTGTTCATGCTGATCCCGATGCTGCATGACCCGAAACATAGGCTGGACCGGGCGCATCACGGCCAGATACTGCGCGAAGTCGCTAAACTGGCCGACGCCGGCCAACTGCGGCCGGTGCTGGATTCGGCGGCCTTCGCGCTGGCCGACATGGCGGCTGCCCATCGCCGGCTGGAGAGCGGGGCAGCAGTCGGCAAGGTGGTGGTCGAGATCGGCTGAAACCCGCCCGACCGGCCGGGCCGGCCGCCGGCCTGAATCCCGCTGCGCCCGTATCCGATCTGGCCGGCTGGCCGCCTTTTCGCTACACTACACGGCCCTGCGTCCAGCGCAGGGCCTACGCGTTTTGCAGTTGCTATGGCAGTCCGCAGTCCGTAATCGTTACCGTAATCGTTTAAGGGGTTCAGGCATGGCACGTGTCACCGTCCAGGATGCAGTCGAGAAAGTCGGCAACCGTTTTGATTTGGTGCTGGTCTCGGCCAAGCGCGCGCGTCAGCTCGCCACCGGCGGCAAGGATCCGAAAGTCGAGTGGGATAACGACAAGCCGACCGTGGTCGCGCTGCGCGAACTCGAAGCCGGCCTCATCGACGCCGAATACGTCGAGCAGGAAGAGCTGCGCGTGGTTCAGCAAATTGCTGCACCGGTGGTAGAAGAGACCCCGGATTTCAGCCTCGAATAATCCGTTCCGCGAGCCCCCGGCCATGCAACTTTTCGAGGGCTTGCGTCAGCAGATAGCTGCTTATCTTGAACCGGAACAGGTCGAGTTAATCAGCAAAGCCTTTGTGCTGGCCCGCGATGCCCATGCCGGTCAGCAACGCACCTCCGGCGAACCGTACATCACCCATCCGGTGGCGGTCGCCGGCATTCTCGCCGGTCTACGTCTGGATGCGCAGAGCCTCGCGGCCGCGCTGATGCATGACGTCATCGAAGACTGCGGCGTTACCAAAGAACAACTGATCGAACAGTTTGGCCCGCAAGTGGCCGATCTGGTCGAAGGCGTGTCCAAGCTCACCCAGATCCAGTTCGGCAGCAAGGCCGAGCAGCAAGCCGAAAACTTCCGCAAGATGATGATGGCGATGACGCGCGACATCCGCGTCATTCTGATCAAGCTCGCCGACCGTTTGCACAACATGCAGACGCTCGGCGCGCTGGCGCCGCACAAGCGCCGCCGCATCGCGCAAGAGACGCTGGAAATTTACGCGCCCATCGCCAACCGGCTCGGCATGTACAGCATTCGTCAGGAACTGGAAGATCTCGGTTTTGCCGCACTGTACCCGATGCGTTATCAAGTGCTGCGCAACGCGGTCAAGCGCGCACGCGGCAACCGCAAGGAAATCGTCAGCGGCATTGCCCAGGCAGTCGAAGGAAAACTGCAAAAAGCCGGCATCAACGCCAAAGTGGTGGGCCGGGAAAAATCGCTGTTTTCCATCTACAACAAAATGAAAACCCGGGTCGGCAGTTTTGCCGAAGTCATGGACATCTATGGCTTCCGCATCATCACCGACAGCGAAGACAGCTGCTATCGCGTGCTGGGCCAAATCCACAATCTGTACAAACCGGTGCCGGGACGGTTCAAGGATTACGTTGCGATTCCGAAAACCAACGGCTATCAGTCCCTGCACACGGTACTGAAAGGCCCGCATGGTTTGCACGTCGAAGTGCAGATCCGTACCGAGCAGATGGATCAAATGGCCAGCAATGGCGTGGCCGCACACTGGCTGTACAAAACCGGCAGCGCGCCCAACCCGGCAGAAACCCGTGCTCGTGAGTGGTTGCGCAGTGTGATCGAATTTCAGCAGCGTGCCGGCGACTCGATGGAGTTTGTCGAGAACGTCAAAATCGATCTGTTTCCGGACGAGGTGTATGTGTTCACCCCGAACGGCAATATTCTTGAACTGCCGGTGGGCGCGACCCCGGTTGATTTTGCTTACGCCATTCACACCGATGTTGGTAACGCCTGCGTGGCAGCAAAAATTGACCGGCAACTGGCGCCGCTTTCCACCGTGCTGCGCAACGGCCAGACGGTCGAGATTGTCACGGCGCCGGGGGCGCGGCCGAATCCGACCTGGCTCAGTTTTGCCGCCACCGGCAAAGCGCGGGCAAACATCCGCCACTTCCTGAAGAACCAGCGCCGCGACGAATCGATTGCCATGGGCCGGCGGCTGCTCGAGAACGCCCTGCACGAGAAAAGCGTCGATCAATTTCCGGAAGCCGAGCGCAAACGAGTCGCGCAGGAAACCAAGCACAAGAGCTTTGACGATCTGCTGGCCGATATCGGCATCGGTCAGATCCCGGCCATCGCCGTCGCGCACCGACTTGATCCGGAACGGCGCGTGATCAAGCGCATTGAAACCGGCGAAGAAGAGCCACTGGCTATTCGCGGTACCGAAGGCATGCTGGTCAATTACGCCCGTTGCTGTTGCCCGATTCCGGGCGATCCGATCATCGGTATTCTGAGCGCCGGCCGCGGTATCAATGTGCACATGTATTCCTGCCCGAACACCGCCGAGTTCACCGGCAAACCGGGCAAGACCGTGCCGCTGCAATGGGAAAAAGACGTCAAAGGCGAATTCGCGGTCGAACTGGAAGTGGATGTGATCAACCAGCGCGGCGTGCTGGCTCAGCTCACCTCAACCATCGCCGATGAAGAAGCCAACATCGTCAACCTCGAAATCGATCCGCGCGATGGCAGTTACAACACCATCGTGTTCATGGTCCAGGTGCGTGGCCGTCTGCATCTGGCCAACATCATGCGCCGGCTGCGGGCGATGAATGAAGTGAACCGGATCGTTCGGCATCATCGTGCCCAGAATGAGCGAACCGCAAAACCGAGCTCGTAAATGACCAAGATTTTCCTATTACCTATCGGTTTCATGGTTCTATCAGCTGTTTCGGCGGACGACTGTACTTACGACACTGGAAACCAGCGACTGAAACTCACTGAAATTGCCACGCAGCATAGTGGGGCTGCCGTTTCATTTGATGATATGACTGCGTCGTGGAATGAAATCGATGGCAGCAAGGTGAGCGTGACGTACGGTGGATGTGACCATCTTGGATTCAGTATTCGTCGATCATTTCCTAAAGGAAAAATGACCTGATGGCAAGTCTGCGATGTCTGTTGCCAAGGATCTTGCCGGAGAATTTTGGGACAGCGAAGAGGCAAAACTGCTTATGGCAGCAGTAGACAATAATGCTTTGGAAAAAGACTCTTCTACCGATGCTGTTTATTTAAGTGTTGAAGCCAGAGACTATATGGAGTTCTATATCGAACTCAATGATCTGGATAATTCAATCGCAATTTATTGGTCGAGAAACTTCTGAACTCTATCGGTAAATTTGTTATGACTCCGCGTTGCCACCTGAGATTGTCATCATGTCGAAAACCATCATCAGCACCGAACATGCGCCGAAGGCGATTGGCACCTATTCGCAAGCCGTGAAAGTCGGTAACACCGTTTACCTATCCGGCCAAATCCCGCTCGACCCGGCAACGATGCAGCTGGTCAGCGGCGAAATCCGCGATGAAATCCATCGCGTGTTCAAGAACCTGAAAGCGGTAGCGCAGGCGGCCGGCGGCGACATGAAGGATTTCGTCAAAGTGAATGTTTTTTTGACCGATCTCAGTTTCTTCGCTGACGTTAACGCTGTGATGGCTGAGTATTTTGTCGAGCCGTATCCGGCCCGTGCCGCGGTTGGCGTGAAAGAACTGCCGCGCGGCTGCCGGGTTGAAATTGAAGGCGTGATGGTGCTGTCCTGAGCAACGCCAGCCATCCCCGTTGTTGCCTGTTAGCAAAGCCGAGAAAGTCATGACGCCCGAACGTTTCCAGCGCGTGCTCGCGGTGTTGGCCAAGCGCCAACCCGATCTGACCGTGCTGATGGATGAAGTCAACAAGCCGCATAACCTGGCCGCGATTGTCCGCACCTGCGATGCCATCGGCGTGGGTCAGGTTCATGCCGTCACACCATCAAAGCAGGTGCGCTTTGGCAATGCCACCACGGCAGGCTCAACCCGTTGGGTGGATTGCACCCGACACGCCGATGTCAAGCTTGCTGCAGAGCAATTGAAAGCGCAGGGCTATCAATTGCTCTGCACACAGCTGAGCGCGCGCTCAGTGGATTTTCGCGCGGTGGATTACACCAAACCGACCTGCATCATTGTCGGTGCGGAGAAATTTGGTGTGTCGGAAGCCGCTGCTGCCGTCGCCGATCAGCACATCATCATTCCAATGGACGGCATGGTGCAGTCGCTGAATGTCTCGGTCGCGACCGCGATAGTGTTGTACGAAGCCGAGCGGCAGCGCCGCGATGCCGGATTCTATCGCCAGCGACGGCTGACCGACGCCGACTACCAGCGCCTGCTGGTGGAATGGCTGCATCCCCGCGTCGCACAATTTTGCCGCAACCACCAACAACCCTATCCCGGCATCAACCCGGAAACCGGTGATCTGCTCAGCCACCCCGGCGAAGCCGAAGTGGAGTTGTCGCCGGAGGATGGGGAGTACTGAGCAAACCCTGTGGGAGCGGCTTTAGCCGCGAAAGAAAAAGAGATTGGACATGGAACGTCCACATTCTCGTTCGCTGCGTATTGGCCGATATTCGGCTCATCGTGGTTTCTATCTACTGACGGCGTGCACTTATCAGCGCCAGCCACATTTTTTGACACTCAACATCGCGCGAGCGCTTGTTTTGGAAATGCTTGCTTGCGACCGCGATGGCCTGACATGCACTTATTGTTATGTTGTGATGCCGGATCATTTGCATTGGTTGGTGGAGCTTAAAAGCATCAGCTTGTCGTTGCTCATGCGCCGAGTGAAGGCCAGAGCTTCACTGAAGGTAGCTAAGTTGCATGGTGTGAAGCCGCTCTGGCAAGGCGGGTTTCATGATCGAGCGATTCGGCAGGAAGCGGATCTGCAAGCCTTGGCTCGCTACGTGGTAGCCAATCCGCTCCGGAGGGGGTTGGTGACAAATGTGGCCGAGTACCCGCACTGGGATGCTGTCTGGCTCGGGTAAACGCTTGAGCGATTGCCATGTCGCGCACCGGCCGTAGGGTAATCGCGGCTGAAGCCGCTCCCACGGGTTGGTATCAACCCATAGCTACTTGCGCTTTTCGCCCAATGACGAAGACAAGAATCGGAGTTATGGCTTTGTCGAGCTGAGGCAAAAAAACGGGAGCCAACGCTCCCGTTTTTTATTTCCCACGATTGTTCACTTGCGTTGGCGCCGCGTCCACATCAGCAGCAAGCCGGCGCTGAACAATGACAGTGACCACGGTTCCGGAACGGCGTTGGCGCCGTCCGAGAGTAGGTTCATGCCTTCGATGCTGTCGAAGTGGGCGGTGAAGGTGTGCGAGCCATCGAAGAAGCTGCCGAACCGGCCCCAGGCCATCGACTGCATCCAGACGAAGGTCGTGCGCGTAGGATCCAGCGCGAAGTTCAGGCTGGCGCTCAGATCGCTGCCCGAGGCGTCGGCGGTCAGCACGGTTGAGGCGAGCAACTGGAAGTCCGGTCGGACCGTGGCAAGGCAGTCAGCCAGACCCAAATCAAAATAGCAGGCGCCGAGTGCCGGATCGTTGGCGAAATCGTCTTCGATCAGGATGTCGGTACCGAGCAGAGAGAACACCCAGACGCTGACTTGCGAGAACGATGCATCGATGCGGTTATTGGCCGCATCGGCCGCGACCACATCGTCATACAGCGTGACGTCGCTGCCGGTGTAATTGAAATTGATATCCAGTGAGCGATCAGCGCTGCCGGTGCCATCCCATTCGTAACCTTGCAGCAGCGCCACGTGCGCACCGGCGCGGGCGTATTCGGTGCCGGAATAAGCCTGCTGATGCAGGTTCGGCAGATAAGTAGCATCCGACGGCGCCGATACCCAAGCGCTGGTGACATTGCTGCCGGCAATCGACAGCGCATTGGTAGCCGACGCCGAGGCATAGCTGGAGCCCGGGTTATAGACCTGATTGAACTCGCGCATGGTGTGCGCGAACGTCATCGCGTCATTTTCATAGCAGCGGTCCAGCGTGCTGGCATCGTCAACGCTGCTGCAACTGCGCGCGGTGGTCATGGCAATGGTGCCGTTATGAATGGTCACCAGATCCGCTTGCGCCAATTGCCCGAACAGCGCGGCCGCGATGGTCGCGACGGCAACACCAATCCTGCGTTGAGCCATGAAAATCCCCTCCGATCTTTGTTGTGATGGAACGTCTGTTGTGACAGTAAGTCCTGAGGCAGCTTGTTTGCCAAACGAAAGCCAGTCGCAACCGCGAGCCCTAGTGGGGCTGTCGTTCAAGGAAGCAGGGTTCGTGCCGGATGGGGCAAGCGCTTGGTTTTTCAGGGGCTTGGTGTCGTCGCCACGACAGAATGAACTTGAAGCGTTAAAAAAATTGACGTGGGAAGGCTTTGCTGGCGCCGCGCTAGCGGCCACCGCGGTTAACGGGCCCGGTCGTTGACGAAGTCGCGCGGATAGCCGTTCTTCAGTCTGCCGTCACGCAATTTGCCGAGCCCCAGCACCACACCATCAAATTGGATACGACGCTCGCCGGTACCTCCAGCAGTCACGTCGATGTCGCGGCCCATCAGGAAGTGCCGCGCCGCTTCGCGGCTAACGGCAATTACGTCCTGGTCTTGGGCGGGTGCAAGCACGATGGCGGCACTGTGCAGGCTGCGCATGCCGTTTTTGTGCAATTCCGCTACTGGCAAGCCAAAGCGATTGATTTGCAAACGCTGATGCCAGTGCTCCGCCTGTTCAATTAACAAATACACGGTTTCATCGCGTACATACAGCCGCAGGGCCAACGCGGTGGCGTCGACGCCGAGACCGTCCCGCCAATGTTGCAACAACTCGGTACTGAGCCGGCGAGACAGCGGCGCATAGGCGAAATCGGCGGCTTTGCGTGGATGGCCAGGCGCTGTCTCGGTACTTCCGGTCTTGCGAAACGCGGCGACAAAAAAACCTTCGCTGTCGAAAATTTGTGGCAACAGCCACAACCAGCCTTCCGGTGTTGCGGCTCGCTCAGCACCGGGGAACAGTGAATCAAGCGGCAGGGTTTCGGCCATGCCGGCGAAGGTTTGCAATAGCCAGCGACAGACGTCGTGGTTTTCGATGCGGTTGATGGTGCAAGTGGAGTACACCAGCACGCCGCCTGGTTTCAGCGCATGGAAGGCCGAGGCGATCAACTCACGTTGCAGCGCGGCGGTGGTTTCAATCGTGCCGAGATTCCAGTTATTAAGTGCGCCGGGGTCTTTGCGCACCGTACCTTCACCGGTGCACGGTGCGTCGAGCAGAATCGCGTCAAAGGTTTCCGGCGCCAGCTCGCCAAAGCGGCGGGCATCAAGATGACAGAGCGCCGTGTTGCTGACACCGCAACGGAGCAGCGAGGCTGACAAGGTCTTCAAGCGGCTTGCTGAAAGCTCGTTGGCGATGATGGTGCCGCGGTTGTTCAGCGCGGCCGCGAGCTGGGTGGTCTTTGAACCCGGTGCGGCGCACATGTCGAGCACTGTGGCTGTGTCGGTATCGAGAAACTTCAGCAGCGCCGCGACTGGCAACATCGAGCTGGCTTCCTGAATATAAAACTGACCGCTCAGATGTTCGATGCTGTTGCCAAGGGCAAACTCATTTTCCGGGTACTTTGCCTGATACCAGAATGCCTGCGGCCACCACGGGACACTGTTGTTGCGCTGCAGGCACTCGTCAAAGAAACTGGGCAGTTCTGCTCCCGCTCGCAGTGGGTTCGTCCGCAAGCAGGGGCGTAGTGGCGTGCGGTTGCACGCCATCAACGCGTCGATCTCGGTCGCGCTCAGGTGTTGACGCAGGTAGTGTTCAAAATCAGCGAGAGCCATGGTCGCGTTGCCGGTCCGGTTGTAATTGGCGCTGTTGGGTCCAGTATCGCCGGAACTGGTGTGGTCGTCGACCACTCCGGAAATGAAAACGGGGAGCTGTGCTCCCCGTTTTTGTTACCTTGCTGATTACGCGTCGCCGAGGCTCAGCAGCGTGGCGTTGCCGCCCACCGCCGCGATGTTGTTCGACACCGTGCGTTCGGTGGCGAAGCGGTGCAGGTAGTGTGGGCCGCCGGCTTTCGGGCCGGTGCCGGACATGCCTTGACCGCCGAACGGTTGCACGCCAACGACCGCGCCGATCATGTTGCGGTTGATGTAGACGTTGCCAACGCGGGCGCGCTTGGCGATGTGCGCGGCGGTTGCTTCGTTGCGGGTGTGGATGCCGAGCGTCAGGCCGTAACCGTAGCGGTTGATGTCGTCGATGACCTTGTCGAGATCGTCGCTGCTGTAGCGGACGATGTGCGCGATTGGGCCGAAGTTTTCCTGCTTCAGATCGTGGATGCTGCCGATCTCGAACGCGACTGGCGCGAGGAAATGACCGTCGCTGGCATTGGCCGGCAGCTTGCCTTCAGCAAGGAACTTCTTGCTGGCACGCATTTGCGAAATATGATTTTCCAGATCCCGTTTTGCGGCGGCATCAATCACCGGGCCGATATCGGTGCTCGGGTCCATCGGGTCACCGAGTTTCAGTTCGGCCATGGCGCCGTGCAGCACTTCGATGATGCGGTCAGCTACTTCATTCTGCACATACAGCACACGCATGGCCGAGCAGCGCTGGCCAGCGGAGGTGAACGCCGAACGGATCACGTCGGCAACCACTTGTTCCGGCAACGCCGACGAATCGACGATCATCGCGTTCTGGCCACCGGTTTCGGCGATCAGCGACGCGATTGGCGCGTGACGAGCAGCCAGTGCGCGGTTGATCTGGAACGCGGTTTCGGTCGAGCCGGTAAACGCAACACCAGCGATGCGCGGATCTTCGGTCAGCACCGGTGCGAGTTCAGCGCCCGAGCCCGGCAGGAAATGCAGCACATCAGCCGGTACGCCGGCCTGTAGCAACAATTGCACGGCGCGGAATGCGATCAGCGGCGTTTGCCCGGCCGGCTTTGCCAGCACGCTGTTGCCAGCGGCGAGCGCGGCCGCCACTTGCCCGGTGAAGATCGCCAGCGGGAAATTCCACGGGGCGATGCAGGCGAATACGCCGCGGCCGTCGAGATGCAGTTCGTTGCGTTCGCCAGTGGGTCCCGGCAGCGCCACCGGCTTGCCGAAATCGATGCGGGCGCGTTCGGCGTAGTAACGCAGGAAGTCGACCGCTTCGCGCACTTCATCAATGCCGTCCTGCAGCGTCTTGCCGCCTTCGCGGGTGCAGATGGCGATCAGTTCGTGCTTGTGCGATTCAAACAGATCGGCGGCTTTTTCCAGCACAGTAGCGCGGCGATCGGCTGGGGTCGCGTTCCAGCCCGGTTGGGCGCTGTAGGCGATTTCCAGTGCGCGTTCCGCTTGATCGCGATTGACCCGGGTGACACTGCCGATGACTTCGGTGATGCGAGCCGGGTTGTAGCATTCTTTTTTGGCGCCGACGATCAGTTCGCCGTTGATGATCGGCGTGGCGTGCCACTGGCTGCCTTTGTAGGCGTGCACGCCGGCGACGAAAGGTTCCAGTTCAGCGCGGATGTTCAGGTTGGTACCGGCGGAATTCATGCGAGTGGCTCCGAAAAGTTGCGGCGGCAGCGCGATGCGGGCGTTGTGCAGCGTCGGGAAGGATTTCAGTTTGCGAACCGGATGGGTGACCAGCAGTGCAGCCGGGGTGTCTTCATCGACCAGCTGGTGCACGAACGAGGTGTTGGCACCGTTTTCCAGCAACCGACGAACCAGATAGGGCAGCAGATCTTTGTGCGCGCCGACCGGTGCGTAGACGCGGCAGTACAGATCCGGATGTTCGGCGATCAGCGCGTCGTACAGCGCTTCGCCCATGCCGTGCAGACGCTGGAATTCGAAATCGCGCCGGCTGCCGGCCATGTTCAGGATGCTCTTCACCGTCTGCGCGTTGTGGGTCGCAAACTGGGCGAAAAACGTGCCTTGTTGGTTCAGCAAATATTTAGCGCAGGCGAGATAAGACACATCGGTCGCCGACTTGCGGGTGTAAACCGGATAGCTTTTGAGGCCAGCGATTTGCGACCACTTGATCTCGCTGTCCCAGTACGCGCCTTTGACGAGGCGCAGCGGAATGACCCGCTTCAGCTCTTTCGCCAGCTGGTTCAGGTAACCGAGCACCGGTAGC
The DNA here is from genome assembly GCF_013179735.1 of Permianibacter fluminis. Taxonomy (NCBI): domain Bacteria; kingdom Pseudomonadati; phylum Pseudomonadota; class Gammaproteobacteria; order Pseudomonadales; family Pseudomonadaceae; genus Permianibacter; species Permianibacter fluminis. The sequence goes on from NZ_JABMEG010000001.1 coordinate 1,264,115, forward strand.
GCACGCTTGGAATAGGCTTGCACGACCAGACCGAAACCGTTCCAGCCCTGGCAAACGTCCGAACGCAGCACGCGCTCGATAAGTTCCAGCGACAGCTCCAGCCGATCGGCTTCTTCGGCGTCGATGGTGATGAACACATTGCGTTCGCGCGCTTCGCGAGCCAGATCGATCAGCGTTGCGGTCAATTCCTTCAGTACGCGCTCGCGCTTGGCCACTTCGTAACGCGGATGCAGTGCTGAAAGCTTGATCGAGATGCTGGCCGGCGGAACGCGTTCCGGTTTTGGCGCGCCGCCGATGGCGCGAATCGCTGCGGCATAGGAGGCCTTGTAGCGGACCGCATCTTCGGCGGTAAACGCCGCTTCGCCGAGCATGTCGAAGGAATGGGTATAGCCGCGTGATTGATCCTTGGCGGCGCGGTCCAGTGCTTCATCGATGGTGCGGCCGAGCACAAACTGCGAGCCCATTTGCTTCATGGCCTGGTTCAGCGCCTGCCGGACGATCGGTTCGCCGCAGCGCTGGATCAAGCGGTTCAGCAGGTGCGACGGTCGGCCGTCTTCTTCGCTGCCGAGCGTCATCACTTTGCCGGTCAGCATCAGGCCCCAGGTCGACATGTTGACCAGCAGCGATTCGCTCTGGCCGACGTGTTTGTCCCAGTCGGCGGTGCGCAGCTTGTCGGCGATCAGTTTGTTGGCGACTTCGGCATCGGGAATGCGCAGCAAGGCTTCGGCGAGACACATCAGGATCACGCCTTCCTGCGTGCTCAAGGAATACTGCTGCAGAAACGCTTCGACGCCCTGCTTGTCGCGGTTGCGCTCGCGGACGTTCTCGACAAAGCGGGTGGCATCAGCGGTGACCGTTTCAATCTCGGCATCGCTGAGACTGAGCAGGCCGAGCAACTCTTCGAGATAGCTCGATTCGTCGACGTTGTAATTGCGCGTGATGAGCTCACGCCACTGATCCAGCGCCAGCTCCCGGAATTCCGGGTCAAGGGCGCGACGGGCGGGGAACATGCAAACCTCCGGTAACGGCAGGCGGGTGGGGCGTTCCTTTCGGCAGAACAGCAACCTGTTCAGCAGAAAGGAAACCCGCCAAGTATGGTCGGTGCCAGCCGAATTGCTGCGCAACGCAGGCCGGACCAACCGCGATTCGAACGGGCGCTATTGTCCCGGTTGTGGCACGGGCTGACTTGTATGCCGGCAATGGCCGGGGCGAGGGCGGGCTACAAAAGCCGGCTGGGCCCTGTAGGCAACGGCGGCGCGCTGGCACTCCAGCTGGCCAGCGGCGACAATGCTTGCCTTGCACGCTCATCCCATCCGACGGGTAGAAGTTCGCCATGGCCCATGCCGATGACATCGCCGCGTTTTTTGCCACGGTCGCCAACCCCGGCTATATCGAGGCGCTGTTCGATCCGATCCCGGATCTGGTGTTCGCGCTGAAGCGCCGCGACGGCAAGTACCTGGCGGTCAACGAGGCCTGGGTCAAACGCTGCGGACTCAAGCACAAATCCGAGGCGCTCGGCCGCACCGCCCGCGATCTGTTCCCGGCCCATATGGCCGCGCGCTATGAAGCGCAAGACGAAAAGTTGCTGCGCACCGGCATGCCGATCGTCGACAGCCTGGATCTGATTCGCTACGCCAACGGCAGCGCCGGCTGGTGCCTGTCAAACAAGGTGGCGCTGAAGGATGGCAAGGGCAAGATCATCGGTATCGCCACGTTGTCGAAAGATTTGGTCGACCCGAGCCGGGCCGGGTTGATCGACGAAGCGTTTGCCGCGGCGGTCGATTTCATCCAGGCGCATTACGATGAAAGCCTGCGGGTGGAAACGCTGGCGAAAATGGCCAAGCTGTCGGTGCCGCAGTTCGAGCGGCGAATGAAGCGGGTGTTTCATATATCCAGCGCCCAGTTCATCACCAAGACCCGCATCGATGCCGCGCTGCAAGCATTGATGGAAACCGAGACGCCGCTTGGCCAAATCGCCGTTAATTGCGGTTGGTATGATCACGCGGCGTTCTCGCGCCAATTCAAGCAGGTGACTGGGTTGACGCCGAGCGAGTTTCGCTCGCTGTCGGCACGTTGAACCAGACGAGGAGCCTCACCATGACTGAACCCGTCCGGCTCACCCAATACGCCCATGGCGGCGGCTGCGGTTGCAAGATTGCCCCCGGTTTGCTGCAGCAGATTCTGGGTGATTCGATTGTCAAACAGGTGGTGCCGCAACTGCTGGTCGGTGTTGAAAACAGCGACGATGCCGCGGTCTACCAACTCAATAACAGTCAGGCCATTGTCGCGACCACCGATTTCTTTCTACCGATTGTCGACGACCCGTACGATTTTGGTCGCATTGCCGCGACCAATGCCTTGTCCGATATTTACGCGATGGGCGGCACGCCGCTGTTTGCGCTGGCCATTGTTGGCATGCCGATCAACAAATTGCCGGCGACCGTGATCCGCGAGATTTTGCGTGGTGGCGAAGAGGTCTGCAAAGCCGCCGGCATTCCGATTGCCGGTGGTCATTCGATTGATGCGCCGGAACCGATTTATGGCTTGGTCGGTATTGGCGTTGTGCAGCCGAACCAGCTCAAGCGCAACGATACGGCGCAAGCTGGCGACGTGCTGATACTGGGCAAACCGCTCGGCGTTGGCGTGTATTCGGCGGCGTTGAAAAAAGGCGCGCTCGATGCTGCCGGCTACGCGGCCATGCTGGCCAGCACCACCCAGCTGAACACCGTCGGTACGGCGCTGGCCAGTATGGCCGATGTTCATGCCATGACCGATGTCACCGGTTTTGGCTTGCTCGGTCATGGCTGGGAAATGGCCCGTGGCGCCAAGCAGCGTTTGCAGATCAATTTGTCGCAGGTGCCATTGCTGCCGGCTGCGGCTGCGCTTGCGCAGCAAGGCTTCATCACCGGTGCGTCTGAGCGCAATTGGCAGGGCTACGGCGAGCACGTTCAGCTGTTTGCCGGCGGTGAGAACTGGCAGCGGGCACTGTTGACCGATCCGCAGACCAGTGGTGGATTGTTGCTGGCCTGTGCGCCGACCGTCGCCGAGTCGGTGCTGGCGCTGTTCCGCCAGCAGGGATTTGTCGACGCGGCCATTATTGGCCGGGTGCAAGCGGGCGATGCCGGCGTTGACGTGTTGGCCTGACGATCACGGAAAAAGAAAAAGCCACCGATTGGTGGCTTTTTTTTTTGCACAGCGACCCAATCAGCTTCGCTTGATGGTCAAGGTTCCGCGCTTGACGCCGTCACGCATCACGTCCAGCGTTTTGCTTTCGCCATGCGCCAGATCAAAATTGAGCGGCGCGAAATACGGCACCAGCAGCGTCAGGTGGGTCAGCTCGGTCGGTACCGAACGCAGCTTGATACTGAGTTCGTTACTGATTTTCTCTTCAAACTCATCGCTGGACGGCGCGCTGGCATCGTAATCATCGAGGCTGCCACTGCGTTTGGCTTCCCAGCGTTTGAATGGCAGCACCTGATAATGTGCCGAGCGGATATTGGCGACATAGGTTTCCATATGGGTGTGAATGGCGCAGCCTACCCGCACGATGCTGTCTTCCGGCCAGCTGACGTTGAGCGTGACGCTTTTGCCAGGCGGGATCAGGCCGACATCGAACCGGGTGCCGGTGCTGTAGCTGTTGGCGTACAGGTTGTGGCGGGCGCTGTCGGAGTTGTGAAAGGTGATGACGGCACCGGTCGAGCCGGCGTTCATGAACTGGCTGAACTGGCGATCTTTCTGATCAATTTGCAATTGATTGATGCTGGCGTCCGGGTTGCGGACAAACAGCACCGCCGCCGTCGGCGGGGTGCCATCGAAACTGAGTTCGCCGGTGATCAAGTCGGCGTTGGCGCGGTTCACCAGTGCGCCACTCAACACTGCGCCGATCAACAGCAGCCGAGCCAGCGTTGCCAGCCCGTTCAAAGCCCATCCCTTGCCCATAACCACTCCTGTCTGCTTGCGCCGCCGCTGTTCGCCCAGCGAACCGATGCCCGACTGCCTGCAATATACGTCGGCAACCCGGGCTTGGGTCAACCCGTCAGGTGTCGGCCGGCGCAGTCTTTGCCGCCGGTGTCTGCAACGGCCTTGAGGCGACCAGTAACCTGTTGAAAGAAAAGGGCTTATGTGTTTTTCCATAGGCCAGGGCCGTGCTAATCCCAAGCGCCGGCAACGTGGACAGCCGAGCGGTCCTCGCGTAGAATCCCAGCGATTTTATCCACCCCCCGTAAATAGCTCCGGTGCCCGCTTCGGCAGGCTTCGGCGCTAGTTGCACGCCTGTCGCCCGGAGGTATTTTGTCTACGCCCGCTCTCCTCGCCCTCGAAGACGGCAGCCTGTTCCGCGGAGTCAGCATCGGCGCCCATGGCGCATCGGTCGGCGAAGTGGTGTTCAACACCGCGATGACCGGCTATCAGGAAATCCTGACCGACCCGTCCTATACCAAACAGCACGTCACCCTGACTTACCCGCACATCGGCAATACCGGCTGCAATGCCGAAGACGCCGAATCGGATCAAGTCTGGGCCGCTGGCCTCATCATTCGCGACTTGCCACGGCTGGCCTCGAACTACCGCATGGAAGAGGACCTTGGCAGCTACCTGAAAAAGCGCAACGTGGTCGGTATCGCCGATATCGACACCCGCCGCTTGACCAAGCTGCTGCGGACCAAGGGCGCGCTGAATGGCTGCATCGTCGCCGGTGACAACATCGATGAAGCCAAAGCGCTGGAGCTGGCGCGCGGCTTTGCCGGTTTGAACGGCATGGATCTGGCGAAAGAAGTCAGCTGCACGAAAGCCTACGAGTGGAACACCGGCGAATGGGCCTGGAACCGCGGCTACCACAGCGTCAGCGACCAAAAATTCCACGTCGTCGCCTACGACTACGGCGTCAAACACAACATCCTGCGCATGCTGGCCGAGCGCGGCTGCAAGCTGACCGTGGTGCCGGCGCAAACGCCTGCGAGTGAAGTGCTCAAATACAAGCCGGACGGTATCTTCCTGTCGAACGGCCCCGGCGATCCGGCTGCCTGCGATTACGCCATCACCGCGATCAGCGAGCTGCTCAAAACCGGCATTCCGATTTTCGGTATCTGTCTCGGTCATCAACTGCTGGCGCTGGCCAGCGGCGCCAAAACCGTCAAGATGAAGTTCGGTCACCACGGCGCCAACCATCCGGTCAAGGACATGGACAAAGGCACCGTGATGATCACCAGCCAGAACCATGGTTTCGCCGCTGACGAAGCGACGCTGCCGAAGACCCTGCGGGTTACGCATAAATCGCTGTTCGATGGTTCGCTGCAGGGTATCGCCCGCACCGACGTGCCGGCCTACAGCTTCCAGGGCCACCCGGAAGCCAGCCCCGGTCCGCACGATGTCGCGCCGCTGTTTGATCAATTCATCGACATGATGACGAAACGGAAATAACGGGCACGGTGCGCGTCGCGCACCGATGAACGCGGTGCCGACGCGGCATCAACGAATTGAACTTGGTGCGCACGGCGCACCCTACACGCAAAACGGTAACGCAATGCCCAAGCGCACAGACATAAAAAGCATCCTGATCATCGGCGCCGGTCCGATCGTGATCGGTCAGGCCTGCGAGTTCGACTACTCCGGCGCGCAAGCCTGCAAGGCGCTGAAGGAAGAAGGCTTCCGGGTCATTCTGGTCAACTCGAATCCGGCCACGATCATGACCGATCCGAACATGGCCGATGCGATTTACATCGAGCCGATCACCCCGGAAATCGTCGCCCGCATCATCGAAAAAGAAAAGCCGGATGCACTGCTGCCGACCATGGGCGGACAGACCGCGCTGAATTGCGCGCTGGATCTGGCGCGCAACGGCGTGCTGGAAAAATTCGGCGTTGAAATGATCGGCGCCCGCGAAGAAGCCATCAAGAAAGCGGAAGACCGGCAGCTGTTCGCGCAGGCCATGCGCAAGATTGGTCTGGACATGCCGCGTGCCGATGTCGCGCACAGCATGGAAGAAGCCTGGGCGGTGCAGGCCAAGGTTGGCTTCCCGTGCATCATTCGGCCGAGCTTCACGATGGGTGGCACCGGCGGCGGTATCGCTTACAACAAGGAAGAGTTCGAGGAAATTTGCAACCGCGGTCTGGATCTGTCGCCGACCAAGGAACTGCTGATCGACGAATCGCTGATCGGCTGGAAAGAGTACGAGATGGAAGTGGTCCGCGACAAAGCCGACAACTGCATCATCGTCTGCTCGATCGAAAACTTCGATGCCATGGGCGTGCACACCGGTGACTCGATTACCGTGGCGCCGGCCCAGACGCTGACCGACAAAGAATATCAAATCATGCGCAATGCCTCGATGAAGGTGCTGCGCGAAATCGGTGTTGAAACCGGCGGTTCGAACGTGCAGTTCGGTGTCAATCCGAAAGACGGCCGCATGGTCATCATCGAAATGAATCCGCGGGTGTCGCGCTCGTCGGCACTGGCCTCGAAAGCGACCGGCTTCCCGATCGCCAAAGTCGCTGCCAAGCTGGCCATTGGCTACACGCTCGACGAACTGAAGAACGATATCACCGGTGGTGCGACGCCAGCCTCGTTCGAACCGTCAATCGATTACGTGGTCACCAAGATCCCGCGCTTCAATTTTGAAAAATTCCCGCAGACCGAAGCGACCTTGACCACCCAGATGAAGTCGGTCGGTGAAGTGATGGCGATCGGTCGCTCGTTCCAGGAGTCGGTGCAGAAGGCGCTGCGCGGTCTGGAAGTCGGTGCGCACGGCTTTGATCCGAAGGTAAATCTGAAAGATCCAGCCGCTCAGGATGAAATCCGCCAGCGTCTGCAAGTGCCGGGTCCGGACCGGATCTGGTATGTCGGCGATGCTTTCCGCGCAGGCTGGACCTTGGATCAAGTATTCAAGCTCACCCATGTCGATCCGTGGTTCCTGATCCAGATCGAAGAACTGATGAAGCTGGAAAGCGACGTCAGCAAGCGTGCGCTGTCGTCGCTCAGCAAGGAAGAAATGTTCGAGCTCAAGCGCAAGGGCTTCTCGGACATCCGGTTGTCGGAATTGTTTGGTGTCACCGAAACCGAGTTGCGCAAAGTGCGGCACAAACTCGGCATTCGTCCGGCTTACAAGCGGGTCGACACCTGCGCCGCCGAGTTCGCCACATCGACCGCTTACATGTACTCGACCTACGAAGAAGAATGCGAAGCCGAACCGAGCAACCGTGACAAGATCATGGTGCTGGGCGGCGGTCCGAACCGGATTGGTCAGGGTATTGAATTTGACTACTGCTGCGTGCATGCGGCGCTGGCGATGCGCGAAGACGGCTACGAGACCATAATGGTCAACTGTAACCCGGAAACCGTGTCGACCGATTACGACACGTCCGATCGGCTGTACTTCGAGCCGGTGACGCTGGAAGACGTGCTTGAAATTGTCGACAAGGAAAAGCCGAAGGGTGTGATCGTGCAGTTCGGTGGCCAAACACCGCTGAAATTGGCGCGCGCCCTCGAAGCCAACGGCGTGCCGATTATCGGCACCTCGCCCGATGCCATTGACCGCGCGGAAGATCGCGAGCGTTTCCAACAAGCCATTGAACGGCTCGGTTTGCATCAGCCGCCGAACCGCACCGCCCGCAATCTGGAAGACGGTGTCCGGCTGGCCGATGAAATCGGTTATCCGCTGGTGGTGCGGCCGAGTTATGTGCTCGGCGGCCGGGCGATGGAAATTGTCTACAACGCCGACGAACTGCGCCGCTACATGACTCACGCGGTCAAAGTGTCGAACGATTCGCCGGTGCTGCTGGATCGCTTCCTCGATGACGCGATCGAAGTCGATGTCGATTGCATCTATGACGGCGAAACCATGTTGGTTGGCGGCATAATGGAACACATCGAACAGGCCGGTGTGCACTCTGGCGACTCGGCGTGCTCACTGCCGCCGTATTCCTTGTCGAAAGCCCAACAGGATGTGCTGCGTGAGCAGATGCACCGGATGGCGAAAGAGCTGGATGTGGTCGGTTTGATGAATGCCCAGTTCGCGATTCAGGACGGCAAGATCTTCGTGCTCGAAGTGAATCCGCGTGCTTCGCGCACGGTGCCGTTCGTGTCGAAGGCGACCGGCTTGCCGCTGGCAAAAATTGCTGCGCGGGTCATGGCCGGCCAGTCGTTGGTGCAGCAAGGCATGACCAAGGAAGTGATTCCGCCGTTCTATGCGGTCAAGGAGCCGGTCTTCCCGTTCAACAAATTCCCTGGTTCGGATCCGATTCTTGGCCCCGAGATGAAATCAACTGGCGAAGCGATGGGCGTCGGGCAAACGTTTGGCGAGGCCTATTACAAAGCCAAGCTGGCGTGCGCGGCGCAAGCGCCGCTCGGCGGCAAGGCGATTGTCTCGGTGCGCGATGCCGACAAAGCCAAGCTGCCGGATCTCGGTCGGCAGATGGTGGCACTTGGTTTCCATCTGCATGCTACCGAAGGCACCGCGGCAATTCTGGAAAAAGCTGGTGTGCCGTGCACCCGGGTGAACAAGATGACGGAAGGTCGGCCACATATTGTCGACCTGATCAAGAACGGCGAGATTGCCTACATCGTCAACACGACCGAAGGCAAACAGGCGATCGCCGATTCGTACATGATCCGGCGTTCGGCCCTGCAGAAGAAGATTCCGTACACGACCACCATTGCCGGCGCCTATGCCAGCTGTGCCGCGCTGCGTGAGCAGGATCGTGATCGGGTCGAGTCGGTGCAGTCGCTGCATCGCCGGATCAAGGCTTAACGTGGTTTGCCTGGGACATGTCGCATGAGAATGTCCTGCAAACCGGATGCAATATTTGCCGCCGCCCATCTGCTGGAACAGCACAAGGCGGCGCAGAAAGGAGATGGAATGAGTCGTGTACCGATGACGGCGCGCGGTGCGGAAGCCTTGAATCAAGAGCTGAACGAACTGAAAACCGTGGCGCGGCCGCGAGTGATTGCGGCGATTGCCGAAGCACGCGCGCATGGTGACCTGAAAGAAAATGCCGAGTATCACGCTGCCCGTGAACAGCAGGGTTTCATCGAAGGCCGCATCGCTGATATCGAAGCCAAGCTCAGCAATGCCCAGGTGATCGATGTCAGCAAGCTGACCAACGAAGGAAAGGTCATTTTCGGTGCCACCGTTGAGCTCGCCAACACCGAGACCGGTGATGAGCTGGTCTATCGCATCGTTGGTGAAGACGAGGCCGACATCAAGAACAACCTGATCAGTGTTGGTTCACCGATCGCCCGTGGCCTTGTTGGCAAGTTCGAAGGCGATGTGGTGGTGGTCAAGACGCCGGGTGGCGATATCGAATACGAAATCGTCGCGGTGAAGTACCTGTAAGCTGAAAGCAAAACGCCGCGACGATGTCGCGGCGTTTTTGTCTGGGCAGTAGCTTATCGCTGCAGTCGAATATTCGTATGGCTTCAGACCAATTTCGGTTTGTTGGCTTTTGGCAGCACAATCTTGCTGTCTTTCGGTTTGGCCCGGAAGGCGATCAGGTTGTGGCCGAGAATCTGGACATTGGCTGCCTGCATTTGTTCGCAGATCTGCTCGGCTATGGCGCGGCGCTCATCACGGTCTTCGCCGGCCAGCTTCACCTTGATCAGTTCGTGATGCGCCAGGGCCAGTTCGATTTCCGCCAGCACGGCGGGAGTCAGGCCATGCTGACCGAGCATCACCACCGGTTTCAGGCTGTGGGCAAGCGCGCGCAGATGACGAACCTGGTTACTGGCAAGAGTGGGCATGGCGTAGTCCGGTAGTCGGCTAACCCGGGCTGATGAGCCCGGTTGGAAATAAAGGGGCGCCATTCTAGCGCCCATCAGTGGATTGCACGAGCCGCGTTCGGTCTTGCCGGCTCAATAAACGAGTACTCCGAGTATGGCACGCAGCAAGAGTTCGACCCGTTGGTTGCAACGGCACTTCGATGATCCGTTCGTCAAACAGGCGCAAAAGGAAGGTTGGCGCTCGCGCGCGGTATTCAAGCTGCAGGAGATCGATCAGAAGGACAAATTGATCCGGCCCGGCATGGTGATCGTAGACCTTGGGGCAGCGCCAGGTAGCTGGAGTGAGTATGTACTTACCCGCACGCATGGCAAGGGCCGTATCATTGCGCTCGATATCCTGCCGATGGACTCGCTGCCCGACGTCGATTTCATCGAAGGCGATTTCCGGGAAGACGCGGTGCTGGCCGAGCTGGAAAAACGGCTCAACGGCGAGAAGGTCGACCTTGTTTTGTCCGACATGGCCCCCAATATGAGTGGAACGGCCGTCGTCGATCAGGCGCGCTCGATGTATTTGCTGGAACTGGCGTTGGAGTTCGCCAAGGGCCAGCTGAAACCGGGCGGTGATTTGCTGGTCAAGATGTTCCAGGGCGAAGGCTCGGACGCCTACATCGTAGAACTGCGGCGCTTATTCCAAAGCGTCAAAATTCGCAAGCCTGACGCATCTCGTGACCGTTCTCGTGAAGTGTTCGTGTTGGCACGGCACTATACTGGGGCCAAGAGCTAGTTTGAGTTTCCATACGCTGACGCCTGTCTGCGTCAGCAAGAAGGAGTAGTCCCTTGAACGACCTGTTCAAAAATGTCCTGCTGTGGCTGGTGATTGCCATTGTGCTGGTGTCGGTGTTCAACAATTTCACTGGCAGCCGCGGCAGTGTCCAGGCGGTCGAGTATTCCCAGTTCCTCGGTGATGTTCGTGCCGGCAAGGTCCAGGAAGTTCAGATCCACGTCGATTCGCTCGAAGCCGAAGGCACCTACAAGGGTGGCGACAAGTTCGTTACCCAGCTGCCGCGCTATACCGACAAGCTGGAAGAGCAGTTCTCCAACAGCGATGTCCGCGTCGCCATCATCCCGCCGGAAAAAACCAGCTGGCTGTTTGTCCTGTTCATGAATGTGCTGCCAGTGCTGCTGCTGATTGGCGTCTGGATTTTCTTCATGCGCCAGATGCAGGGCGGTGGCAAAGGTGGAGCGCTCAGTTTCGGCAAGAGCAAGGCCCGCCTGCTCGGTGAAGATCAGGTCAAGACCACGTTGGCCGATGTTGCCGGCGTCGAAGAAGCCAAAGAGGAAGTGGCTGAACTGGTCGAGTTTTTGCGCGACCCGGGCAAGTTCCAGAAGCTCGGTGGCAAGATCCCGCGCGGTGTGTTGATGGTCGGCCAACCGGGTACCGGTAAAACGCTGCTGGCCCGCGCCATTGCCGGCGAAGCGAAAGTGCCGTTCTTCACTATTTCCGGTTCTGATTTCGTTGAGATGTTCGTCGGCGTCGGTGCCTCGCGCGTGCGCGACATGTTTGATCAAGCCAAGAAGCATGCGCCCTGTATTATTTTCATCGATGAAATCGACGCAGTCGGTCGCCATCGCGGCGCCGGTCTCGGTGGTGGTCACGACGAGCGCGAACAGACGCTGAACCAGCTGCTGGTCGAGATGGATGGTTTTGAAGGCAACGAAGGCGTGATCATTATCGCCGCGACCAACCGCCCGGACGTGCTGGACCCGGCGCTGTTGCGCCCGGGCCGGTTCGACCGGCAAGTGGTGGTCGGTTTGCCGGATATCCGTGGTCGCGAACAGATTCTGAAAGTGCATATGCGCAAAGTGCCGGTGGCTGACGATGTCGAGCCGGCGGTCATTGCTCGCGGTACCCCGGGTTTCTCCGGTGCCGATCTGGCCAACCTGGTTAACGAGGCGGCACTGCTCGCGGCGCGCGCCAATGAGCGGGTCGTCAAGATGCGCTTTTTTGAAGCGGCCAAAGACAAGATCATGATGGGCACCGAGCGGCGCAGCATGGTCATGACCGAAGAAGAAAAGCGCAACACCGCTTTCCACGAAGCCGGTCACGCCATTCTGGGCTATCTGCTGCCGTACTCGGATCCGGTTTACAAAGTCACCATCATTCCGCGCGGTCGCGCTTTGGGTGTGACAATGCAACTGCCGGAGCAGGACCGTTTGTCCTATTCCAAGCAGTATCTGGAATGCCGCATTGCCATTCTGTTTGGCGGTCGTATCGCCGAAGCCATCATCCATGGTTTTGATGGCGTCACGACGGGCGCCTCCAATGACATCCAACGGGCGACCGAGCTTGCGCGCAACATGGTGACTCATTGGGGCCTGTCGCAACGGATGGGGCCACTGTCTTACAGCGAAGACGAAGGCGAGGTATTCCTCGGTCGCTCGATCACCCAGCACAAGAGTGTCTCGGATCAGACCGCCCGCGCCATTGACGAAGAAGTGCGCTCGATCATTGATCGCAATTACCAGCTGGCCGAGAAGTTGCTGAACGAAAACCTCGACAAACTCAACGCCATGGCCGACGCGCTGATGAAGTACGAAACGCTGGATACCAAGCAGATCGACGACATCATGAAGGGCCGTGAGCCGCAACCGCCGGAAGGCTGGAATGATCGCAGCAGCGGTGGTGGCAAAACCGCAACCGCCGAAACCGCGCCGTCGGCCGCCAACGTCGGTGGCGATGCCGCAGCCGCTCACTGAGTCACGATTGTGCAAACAACAAAGGCGCCCGTAGGCGCCTTTGTTGTTTCTGGTGAGAAAGTTGTGGCCGATCCTCTGCCGTTACCCTTCGACAGGCGCAGAGCCTGTCCCGTACAAGGTTCGGGTAAGAACGATCTTCAACCTGCAGTTTGTCGCCCTCCGTTGCTGGTCAGCTCGTCCCGGGAGATTGGTGTCGCGGCATCGAGTCGTAAACGAGCTCAGTGCACACTGACGGGACAGTTATCGAAGCGGGTTTCGCTTTGCTGACCGCGTTAACCTGCGCTTGCCTATGTGTTCGGTCCCGATGTGCGGCTTGCGCTGATTTCGCGTCGTTTAAGGAACATAGAGCGCTCGATATCAGTCGCGCTTTTTGTTGTGCGCAAATGGTTGTCAGTAAACGACAGGACGATGTCGGTGTGCGAAGGCGGCGTTGACCGGCGCTGCCGGTGCTAACACAGCAACGTGCGGGAATCAGGACAAAAAAAGGGCGCCTATTGGCGCCCTTTTTTGCACTGCGGTAAGGCTTAGCGTACGGCTTTGCGGCGGCGGAAACCGAGCAGGGCAAGACCGCTACCCAGCAGCGCCAGTGACATCGGTTCCGGAACCGGGTTGCAATCGCGACCGGCACAGCCTGAGCCCAAGGTAATGTCATCGAAAATGACATAGTTGGCCGAGCCACCGAAATTGACCGAATGGGCAACGCCGTCAAACAGCACGCCAATATCGGTCCAGTTGCAGTAGTTGCCGTTCGGGTCGCCCGCACAGCCGCCGCTGAGGTTTTCGGCCAGGAAGATTTCGGCCAGCAGGTCACCTGTGCCGTCAAGGCCCGACCAGACTTGCACCGAAGCGTTGAAGTAAGACGCGTAGAAGAACGAGAAGCCGGTGGTGAAACCGTCCAGCACGTTCATCGTGGCGGCATTGCCTTCCAGGAAGATGAGACCATTGCTCGGCGACGGCTCATTGGCGTTATTGCAGTTACCGCCCGGGACGTCCAAGTCCATGCAAATGATGCCGTTGGGGCTGAAACTGATGTTGTAGTCCTGACCGGTGGTGGAACCCATGCTGCCGGTGCCGCCGTTGTAAAACTCTTGAACCCCTTCGTAAGCCAGCATGTCTTCAAAGTTCAGAACGATGACATCGGCCTGGCTGGCGCCAGCTGCAAACAGGGTGAGACCAGCAAAAAGTGCGCGCTTCATGAAATGCCCTCCTAGCAAAGGAAACGGAAAATCCCTTGCTGACCAGCAGGAATCGTTCCAACCAAAGAATTTCCTTACATAACAGAGGGATATGCGACTGCTTTGGAACATGGTCGCACGCCAACGTAAATCTTTCTGACGCTGGCCGACGTGGCGATTAGAAGCTTTCTTTAACCTTCACCAGCCACTGAATCTTGTCGAGGCTGGGGTCGTCGTCACGGTCGAGCGGGGTGGCGATATCCAGGTGCAGCACGGTTTGTTTGCCGGCGCGCTCATTGCCGGTCCGGGTCGGGGTCAGCCGCAGACCGAAGCCGACATCGGAAAGCCAGCCACCATTGAGGCCGTTGTCGCGGTCGGTATACCAGGCCCGACCGGCATCGGCGAACACGGCGGCGCCGACGTCAAACAGCGACAGCACTTCGGTGAAGAGATAAAACCGTTCTTCCAGCGTCAGCAGTGCGGTCCGGTCGCCGACCTGATAATGCGACGGATACCCGCGCAGTCCGTTGTCGCCGCCCAGCATCAACGGCTGATCGACAAACAGGTTGCGGCCGTGCTCAAGGCGCAGGCCGGCAAAGAACTGGTGGCTGGCAAAATCGCCGAGGTGATAGCGGGCCTGCAACTGACTGACTTGCTGCAGTGGCTGGTCCTGATAAATGCCGTTGACGTCGCCACTGAGGTAGAGCACCTGATCGTCGCGGATCAGCCAGTAGCGTTCAGCGGCGGCGCTGTAAATCCAGCCCTGATCGACCGAGCCGAGGGCCGAGCTGGTGCGGCCCAGCCGCAGCGTCGTTGACCAGCCGAGATTGATGTCTTCGGTCCGGCGCATCTGGTTGATGTTGACGGCTTTGACGTAGTCATCGTTGACCCGCTCCCATTCCAGCCAGCCGTAGCGATACAGGCGGTTCTCCGGCAACGGCGCTCCGGGCACGGTGTCGTCGTTGGCGGCAAAATCGTCGCGCTCATCATTGATGCCGAAGCGCCAGCGTTCGGTCAAGTGATCAATGCGACCGCGCGACCAGCCGGCAAACAGGCTGTTGCTTTCTTCGTCGTGTTCGAAACTCTGAATTTTGTCGTCGCGGAAATACAGGCTGTCGTTGCGCAGATCGCGCAAGGTGGTCAGGCCGCCGGCCCACGGCGTCTCCAGCGAAAAAAACGGTCGGTACAGGCCGAATTCATGCTTCTTGCCGTCGCTGTTGTCGGTGTATTCGAGATTCAGCACGCTGTGGGTATTGCCGAAATTGGGGTCGCGATAACCAAACGCGGTGCCGGTGCGTTCGGCATCGCGTTCGCGGATCACGTGCACCGCGGTGCCGGTGCCGAGGAAATTGCTGTCGCGGAAGCCGAACCGGCTGGTGTTGTTGCCACCGCTGCGGGAAAAGCCGACGTCGGGCACCAGCGTCCAGACGTCCTTGACCCGTACTTCCAGATCCACCTTGTCGATGCATTCGCCGACCGGATGGATGCTGGCATCGCGCAGGTAGCGCCGCGTCCGCAGCACCCGTTCTGACTCAGCCATCTGATCGGCACTGAACAGGGTGCCGCTGCCGAACAGTAAATCGTCGCGGATCACTTTATCGTGGGTCGGAATGTGCAGATCATTGACCAGCGCGAACAGCCAGTTGTTTTCGTCAGGATTGTTCAGATCGAAGATGGGATCGACAACGATATTGATTTCGCCAATCGGCAGCTGGCGTTGTTCGTAATCGGCCAGTTGCTCCGGCGAGGCGCCGGCCGGTGGCAGCACGACGCACTGGTGTTGCAACAGCGGATCCAGCGGCGCGACAGCGGCATTGCTCTCTTCGGTGGAGCTGTCTTCGGCGGAACTGTCCTCAGCGGCCGGTGCGGCCGCGTCGATAACGGTGTCGGTTGCTGCGGCCGGAGCTGGTGGTTCGGCCAATGCGCGGCCAGCCGACAGTACCGGCAGCAATGCCAGCAGCAATCCGACAACCCGACCTGCGGTGCTGAACCTTGCGTCAAACTGCGACAATGGCGACCCCCGGCCGTTCGTCCCTGCAGTGGCACTGAACTGAGTATATCGGGCCGTTTACGCACTGTCGCGGCAACGGCGGCACAGTGCGATAATGCCCAGCCATTCTTGCTGAAAACTTAAGCAGGGCACGACCACGATGCGTTTCGCCTGGCCTGTCGAGGGGCCGCCCGTGCTGATGGGCATACTGAATGTCACGCCGGATTCGTTTTCCGATGGCGGTCGCTACCTGCAACTGGATGCGGCGCGGCAACATGCCGAAGCCCTGCTGGCGGCGGGCGCGACGATCATCGATATCGGCGGCGAATCGACCCGGCCCGGCGCCGCACCGGTCAGCGAACAGCAGGAGCTCGATCGGGTGTTGCCGGTCATCGAAGCGGTGTGCGCGCTCGGTGCCGTGGTTTCGGTCGACAGCAGCCGGGCCGGCGTGATGCGTGCGGCACTGCAGGTCGGCGCTGCCATTCTCAATGATGTTCGGGCGCTGACGGAACAGGGCGCATTGGCGCTGGCGATCGAATACGATGCGGCCGTCTGCCTGATGCACATGCAGGGCGATCCGCGCACGATGCAGCAGCAGCCGCACTATCGGGATGTGGTGACGGATGTGCGGCAGTGGCTGCTGGCGCGCGCGGCCGCTTGCGAGCAGGCCGGCTTGCACCGCTCCCGCATCTGTCTTGACCCCGGCTTTGGTTTTGGCAAAACCAGCAGCCATAATTTGCGCCTGCTGCAACAGCTGGCATCGCTGTGCGCACAGGGTTATCCGGTGCTGGCGGGTTTGTCGCGCAAATCGCTGATCGGCCAGTTGACCGGCGTTGCCGTCGACAAGCGTCAGCTCGGCAGCGTGGTGCTGGCCTTGCTGGCGGCCCAGCAGGGCGCTCGCATCCTGCGCGTGCACGACGTGGCGGAAACGCAGCAAGCGCTGCAATTGTGGCAGGCGATGGTGCAGGCCTGAACGGAACACGCTTTGTCAGCGACTAACGTTGCCGCGACGATATTTTTTGATGCCGTCTTTTCATCCGGCATCCCTGAATAGAAAAACACGTTTAACAGAACTAGAGATTTAGCAGGACTACGGGTTTTACAGAACAGCAGGCTTACAGAGCTGCAGGTCTACAGAACGACAGGTTTACAGAACAACGCGCGCTGCCAACACAGCGCAGATGCAAACAAGGAAACAGCATGAGCAAGCGCAAGTATTTTGGCACGGACGGTGTGCGCGGCAAGGTCGGTGAGCATCCGATCAATCCGGAATTTGTCATGAAGCTCGGCTGGGCAGCGGGCAAGGTGTTTGCCAATGGCGGCGCCAGCAAAGTGCTGATTGGCAAAGACACCCGGATTTCCGGTTACATGTTTGAAGCGGCACTGGAAGCCGGTCTGTCAGCGGCCGGTGTGGAAGCGCACATGCTCGGGCCCATGCCGACACCGGCCATTGCCTACCTGACCCGCACGCTGCGGGCGCAGGCCGGCATTGTCATCTCGGCGTCGCACAATCCCTATTACGACAATGGCATCAAATTTTTCTCGGCCGATGGTTTCAAGCTGCCGGATGAAACCGAAGCGCGCATCGAAGCCATGATCGAAGAGCCGATGACCACGGTGGGTTCCGCCGAACTCGGTCGCGCCCGCCGGGTCAGCGAAGCAACCGGTCGCTACATTGAATTTTGCAAAGCCACGGTTGCCAACAACCTGAGCTTGCGTGGTCTCAAAGTAGTGGTCGATTGCGCGCATGGTGCCACCTACAAGGTGGCGCCGGCGGTGTTGGAAGAACTTGGCGCCGAGGTGTTTGCCATCGGTGTTGAGCCAAACGGTGTCAACATCAACGATCAGGTCGGTGCAACCGCGCCGGCGCTGCTGGCGAAAACCGTGGTTGAACGCGGCGCCGATGTCGGTGTGGCACTCGACGGCGACGGCGATCGCCTGATCATGGTGGACCACAAAGGCGAAGTGGTCGATGGCGACGAGATCCTGTTCATTGTCGGTCGCGATGCCTTGCGCCGGGGCAAATTGCACGGCGGCGTGGTCGGTACCGTGATGAGCAATCTCGGTCTGGAAGTGGCGCTGCGAGAGCTGGGTGTCGGTTTTGCTCGCGCCAAGGTCGGTGACCGCTACGTGCTGGAGCTGATGCAGGAAAAAGACTGGCTGCTTGGCGGCGAATCGTCCGGTCATATCGTTTGTCTGGACAAGACTACCTCGGGTGATGGCATCGTTTCGGCGTTGCAAGTCTTGTCAGCAATGGTGCAGAACGGTGTCAGCCTGCACGACCTGAAGCACGGTATGCAGAAATTCCCGCAGACCTTGATCAACGTGCCGCTGAAAGCCGGCAGCAAACCGATGGATGCTGAGCAGGTCAAGCAGGCGGTCAGCGCGGTCGAAAAAGAACTCGGTGACAGCGGCCGGGTGCTGCTGCGGCCATCGGGTACCGAGCCACTGATACGGGTCATGGTCGAGGGCCGCGACAGCGCTCAAGTCAAGCGCTGTGCCGAGCGGATTGCCGAGGCCGTCAAACAGGCGTAAGACGTAAGTCGGAATGAGAAAGGCTGAATGTGGAAAGAAAAAAAGCGCGTCAACGACGCGCTTTTTTTTGCTTCAAACTTTCAGCGTGGCGCCTGCATGTTGCAGCCATTGGCGAAAATCGTCAGCCGGCACCGGCCGGCTGAAGTGATAGCCCTGACCGCGATCGCAGCCCCAATCGCGTAGCAATATGGCTTGCTCCTGATGTTCGATGCCTTCCGCGACCACCTGCAAGCCCAGGTTGTGGCCGAGTTCGATGGTTGATCGGACAATGGCGGCATCGTCGCCTTCGGCGCGCAGTTGCCGGATGAAGGCCTGATCGATTTTCAGTTCCTGCACCGGCAGCTTTTTCAAATACGCCAGCGAAGAATAGCCGGTACCAAAATCGTCGATGGCCAGTTTGACGCCGAGCGCGCGCAGTTGCCCCAGCAACGCCATCGCCCGTTCCGGCTCTTCGATAAAACCACTTTCGGTCACTTCCAGACCCAGTCGTTCCGGTGCCACGCCAGAGCGGTCCAGACTTTCGGCAACAAACTCCCGCAAGCTGTCGTCGAGCAGATCATGGGCGGAAATGTTGATGGCGATATTGACCGGCATGCCGGCCTGTTGCCATTCCCGGCATTGACCGAGCGCGCGGGCGACAATCCAGCGGGTCAGCCGTTTGATGTCGCCGGTCTGCTCGGCAAACGGAATGAAATCGATCGGCGGAATGAAGCCTCGCGTCGGATGTTGCCAGCGCACCAGCGCTTCGCAATAACCGTGACCGCTGCCTTGCAGATTGACTTTGGGTTGGTAGTACAAGCGCAATTCGTTTTCGGCCACCGCCCGGCGCAAATCGCCAAGCAACGACAGATGTTCCGCGCGAAACGGTTGCAGCGCCGGATCAAAACGAACGATGCCACGCCGCTGTTGCCGACTGTAATAGAGCGCGACATCAACCGCGCGCAGTACGGCGCTGGTGCGGTTGCCGTCTTCCGGGGTCACGGCATAGCCGAAACTGGCGCGCAGATCGACAGTCTGGCCGCCGGCAACAAACGGTTGTTGCATGGCGCCGGCCAGTTGCTCCGCCAGGGCGCGGCCGTCACGGTCGGTGGCTTCCGGCAACAGCACGGCATATTCGTCGGCACCCAGCCTGGCCAGCGTCGCCCGATCTGGCAACAGGGCGCGCAAGCGGGCGCCGGCGGCGCGCAGCAATTCATCGCCGAGTGCATGACCAAGGGTGTTGTTGATCATCTTGAAGCGATCAATATCGAGCAGCACCACCACCGCCGGGATGTTGGCCGTCAGCGCCTGCTGCAACTGTTCGGTGAAGTAGGTGCGATTGGGCAGGCCGGTCAGCGGATCGCGATAGGCCAAATCGAGAATTTGCTGCTCGCGATTGGCGATGGTCGAGCGCATGGTGTTGAACGCATGGGCCAGATCGCCGATTTCATCGCGGCTGCTGACATCGGCGTTGACGGCGTAATCGCCGGCTTCCATGCGCTGTGCTGCTGTTTGCAATTGCTGCAGCGGCTTGACGATGCCACGCGCGAGGAACACCGTGGCGATCAACGCCAGTAACAGTGCAATGCCGCCAAGGCCAAGCAGGTAGCGCTGCAATTCCCGGTGCGGTGCCAGTGCCTGATCCAGCGACCGCTGCAACACCGCGACTTCATTGTTGTCGCGATCCCCGATACTGGTAACCAGACTCTGAAACGGCACATCGCCCAGTTGCAGGGTTTGCACGGCAGCCATGTCCGCGCTGGCCATTTGCTGTTTCAGCGCATCGGCCTGCACGGCGGTCAGCGTGCTGGCCTGCAACTGCCACGACTCGGTACTGGCATTGGTCTCGGTATTGGTTTTCGCGTGGCGGTCACGACCAAAAATTGACACCTGCATGCCAGTCAGTTTCTGCAGATCATTGACCACTGCAGCGTCGATCAGAAAACCCATGGCGACCACGGCAACCGGCAGCGGCGCTTTCACCGGTACCACCACCAATTGATAGGCCTTGTTGTCGAGGCTGACGATGCTGCTGGCCGCGCCGCGTTCGCGCGCCAGTTGCAGCAAATCGGGGAACGGAAACACGCCGTTGGCACTGTCGTCGCGACTGTCGGCGATCAGTTGGCCATCAAGGCTGGCCAGCAGACTCAAATCGGCGCTGATGCGGCGGCCGTGATTGTTCAGGGCCGAGCTGATGGTGCCTTGATCGCGGCTGGCGACAGCGTCGACAAAACCAAAATCCGCGGCGAGCACTTTGGCGGCCTGAGTCAGCTGCTGTTGATTCTGCTCCAGTGCCCGTTGGAACACGCCCTGGCCGAGCAGCAGATCATCGTGCAATTGCTGGGTGACAATGGCGCGCTGCACCTGACTGACCAACAGCAACACCGCGGCCAGCACCAGCAGCAGCAAGCTGCCGTAAATCAGCGCCAGTCGGCGGCTGAGATAGCGGCGGGGCGGTCGCGGTTCGCTCATTAGTAGCTCGCTTCCGTGCTGGCTCGTGGTCGTAGCGCCGCCGTCACCGTCAGCGGCGCGGCGTGATCGGTAACGGTGATGGCAATGGCCGCCAGCGGCTGCTCCAGATCCGGATGCCAGAGCTGCAATTGCTGTGGTCCAGGTGGCAGTTGCAGCGTTGCCAAACCTTGCTCGTTGCTGCGGGCAAACCACGGCGTGTCGACCACCAGCACATAGGCCAGCATCCAGTCGTGGATGTTGCAGCCGAGCGCGACCACGCCGGCTTTGTCGAAAGTCACCGGTTCGCTTGGCACGCCACTGTACAACTTCAGTTCAAATTTTTTGGCGTCGGAGAACGAGTAGACGTGGTGGCGAATGTTGTCGCGATTCGGGAAGCGGATTTTGCTGCCGACCGGCACCACGCTGACATAGGGGACAAACTCTTTGTTGATTTGATCGATTTCAGCGGTTACCCCGACCGGTTTGGCGGCCGCGGATTCGACATACAGCACCGCATCCGCAACCGGCTTGCCGTCACGACCAACGACACGCACGCTGAACTCGGCCGCCGTACTGACGCCTGCCAGCAGCAGCAATCCAAAACCGAGTAGCGGTCGTATCAGCATTGTTTGCTCCGTATCCCGTTTTCCGTTTCAGGATGGGGTTTTGAATCAGGGCCGTGTTGTTTGTCACGGCTCGGTGGGCTGATGCACCACCTGCGGTTTCATGGGGGCCAGCAGCGCCAGCAGCTCGTTTTTTTCCCGGCTGCCGATGCCCTCGCTGTCGAGTACCTGACGCAGTTGCTCGACCAGACCGTAGAACTCGCGCTCGCTGATGTTCAGGCCCTGATGCACCAGCTTCATGTCATCGCCGGTGTAAGTGCAGGGGCCGCCGGCCAGCACGCAGAATTGTTCAGCCAGCTTTTCTTTGACCCGGTCCAGATTGACCTTGTTGAAGCTGCGCTTGGTGACCGGCTCGGTGCTGGAGCGGTCGACCAGCCGGCTGGTGATTTTCTGCAGCACCGGCAGACCGCCGATGCGCGTGTACAGCGAGTCATCGGCGCGCGTGTCGCTGGCAACGGCGGTGCAAAAGAGCAAGGCAAACAGGCTTAGGCGGTTCATTTTTTGACAGACCCTCCGGGTCGATTAGCATTGAGCATAGCCAGTGACCGCGTATCGGTCATCCGGCGCACAGGAGCAAAACATGGCGATACGCAGTGGGCTGATACGGATATTGGCGGCTTTTGCGCTAGTCGGCGCCATCGGCGCGGCCAAGGCCGACCCTGGTGGACGGCTGCCGGCCACTGGCGGCGTGGTCAATGTCGAGGGTAGTGGCGGCGGCGGCCTGAGCACGTGGGCGCTGATAAGTGGCTACGGCACCGATACCGAATGGGGTGGCGCGGTCAGTTATACCCGGTTGCCGCTGACCGATTACCAGTTCGAAAGCGCGGCGGTGACGCTGGGGCTGTTTGATCGGGTGGAGTTCAGCCTGGCGCGGCAGCGCTTCGATCTGCAGGACGTGGTGGTCGGCGAAGTGATCGAGCAGGACATCGTGGGTCTGAAGTGGCGGCTGGCCGGTGATGCGGTATTCACGCCCGATAGCGCGCTGCCGCAGCTGGCGCTGGGCCTGCAATACAAGCGTAACCGCGATTTCGAGCGCATTCCTGCCGCGCTCGGTGGCACCGAAGACAGCGACACCGAGCCGTATCTGGCGGCGACCAAGCTCTATTTTGGCGCCGTGTTCGGGCACAACCTGCTGGTCAACGCCGGGCTGCGCTACAGCCGCGCCAACCAGTTCGGCCTGCTTGGTTTTGGTGGCCCGAAAGACGATAGCCGCAGTCTGCTCGGCGAGCTGGCGCTCGGGGTGTTTCTGACCGATCAGCTGGTGCTGGGCGCTGAATACCGGCAGCGGCCCGACAATCTGGTCTATGCCGAGCAGGCTGCCCGCGATGCCTTTCTGGCCTGGGTACCGAACCGGTATCTGGCCGTCACGCTGGCCCGGGTCGAGCTGGGTCACATTGCCGTGACCGAGGCCGATCAATCCGGCACCTATCTGCAGGTTCAGCTCAATTATTGACCGCCAGGGCTCCGGCGTAGACTCGTCAGATGGACCGAATGTCGCCACGACAACCGGCGGTTTGCCTGCCGCCGCCGGAGCTGCCGTCGTTTGCTTGTAACTTGCCGATGTCGCCGCTACCATATGCGCCCGCTCCGCCAGGCCCATTTTCATGAGTCCGTCGCGTCCGCGCATTGTTGCCGGTAATTGGAAAATGCACGGTTCCCGCGCCCTGCTCCGGGCCTTGGTGCCAGCCGTCCAGCAAGGCTTGCCAGCCGCCGGTCGCTGCCAGGTCGTGTTCTGTCCGCCGGCGGTCTACCTCGGTGAGTTGGCCGGTCTGCTGCAGCACCCACGCTGCGCGGTCGGCGGCCAGGATGTCAGCGCCCACGTCAGTGGTGCCTACACCGGCGAGCTGGCAGCGGCGATGCTGTTGGAATCGGGCTGTCGCTACGCGATCGTCGGTCACTCGGAGCGGCGCCGTTACCACGGCGAAAGCAGCGAGCTGGTCGCCGCGAAAGCCACTGCGGCCTTGTCCGCCGGGTTGTTGCCGATCATCTGCATCGGGGAAACCTTGGCGGATCGGGAAAGCGGCCGGACTTGGGCGGTGTTGTCGGCGCAGCTGACGGCCGTGGCCGAGCTGCTGCAACAGCCGCGGGCCAGCGAGATTGTGCTGGCGTATGAGCCGGTCTGGGCTATTGGCACCGGTCGCACCGCGACCCCTGAGCAGGCTCAGGACGTCCATGCCCAGGTGCGCAACTGGTTACAGGAACAGGCGAGTGCCATCGGCAAACCGATGCTCGCCGGACAACTGCCGATTCTGTATGGCGGCAGTGTCAAAGCGGATAACGCGGCTGCGCTGATGGCGCAGCCGGATGTGGATGGCGCTCTCGTCGGGGGCGCGTCCTTGCAGGCAGATGAGTTCATCGCCATTTGCCGCAGTGCTGATTGAGCATTGCAACAATCGAGTCGGAAGACTGAAATGTACGAGATTTTGTTGGGCCTGTTCCTGATCATCGCGCTGGCGCTGATCGGCATCATTTTGTTGCAACAGGGCAAGGGTGCCGATCTCGGTGCCTCGTTTGGCGCCGGTGCCTCGAACACCGTGTTTGGCGCTGCCGGTTCGGGCAACTTCATGACCAAGGCGACCTGGTGGTTGTCGTTGGCATCGCTGGTGATTCTGCTGGTGCTCGGTTATCTGGCCAGCCACCGCGATCCGGTTGCCGCCGCCGGTGACGATGTCTTCGCCGCCGCGCCGGCCAGCGAAGCGCCGGCAACGACGCTGCCGATTGCCGATGTCCCGGCCTTGGCCGCACCGGCCCCGGCCAGCAACAGCGATGTTCCAGCCGCTCCGGCTGATGCCCAGCCCGCTTCGGATACCCCGAAGCCCTGAGCGCAACCCGGTCTTCGCACCGGGACGAATAAAGCGGAAGTGGTGAAATTGGTAGACACACCATCTTGAGGGGGTGGCGCCGCAAGGCATGAGGGTTCAAGTCCCTCCTTCCGCACCAAATCACCGACCGGGATCTACGGTCGGGCCCAAACAAAGAAATGGCATCTGTCCGCAATGACGATGCCATTTTTTTCGCCTGCCAGGGATGGCGGGCGTGTCGCGCGCGTAGGGAACGCGCGCGACGACCTACATCGATGTAGGGAATGCTGCAGCGCGCAGGGCTGGTGGGTATGGCGTCTGCGCCGGCAGCACATCGGGACGATGACTGCTAGCAGAAGCGCTGGATTTCGCCAGTAGCGTCAGCAGCGCCGGTCCGCGGCTGTGAAAAAATGCCGCCTGGATCCTGTACTTACGTTGCAATGCATCAGACGAAAGCTGGTGGAAGCTGCTAAAATCTCGTGGTTTTTATCCCACCACGAATGTGTGTACCGCTGACGGGGTTCCAGCAGGGCGGTACGCAGGGTGCCCCTTTTTCAGGTCCCGCGTTACAAGGGTCCGATTTTTCAGGGTGAAACACATGCTGCAGAATTACACTCCCATCCTCGTTTTCATGGGGGTCGGGCTTGGTCTTGGCACCGCGCTGGTGGTCATCGGCTGGTTGCTCGGTTATCTGTTTGGTCGGCACAAGCCGGACGCAGCAAAAAATGCTCCGTTCGAGTGCGGCTACGACGCCTTTGAAGACGCCCGCATGAAGTTCGATGTGCGGTTCTATCTGGTTGCCATCCTGTTCATCATTTTCGATCTGGAAATCGCTTTCCTGTTCCCGTGGGCAGTGGTGATCAACCAGATCGGCTGGTTCGGTTTCTGGGCCATGGCCGCGTTTCTCGGGCTGCTGGTGGTGGGTTTCATTTACGAGTGGAAGAAAGGCGCGCTTGAGTGGGAGTAAGTCCGGCAACGGCTTCGACACTCGCGCGCTTTTTTTGCATTGGTAACGCTTCAAGAGGATGCCGGAATGGCTGTTGAAGGTGTGATGGAATCTGGTGCGTCGAGCACTGGTGCCATAAATACAGGCGTCGTGGAAAAGGGCTTTGTCACCACCTCGGTCGACACCCTGGTCAACTGGGCCAGCACCGGTTCGCTGTGGCCGATGACGTTCGGTCTGGCCTGCTGCGCCGTCGAGATGATGCACGCCGGAGCGTCGCGTTATGACCTCGACCGGTTCGGCATCGTGTTCCGGCCGAGTCCGCGCCAATCCGACGTGATGATCGTCGCCGGCACCCTGACCAATAAAATGGCGCCGGCCTTGCGCCGCGTCTATGACCAGATGCCGGAACCGCGCTGGGTCATTTCGATGGGCTCCTGCGCCAACGGTGGCGGTTATTACCACTATTCCTACGCCGTGGTTCGCGGTTGTGATCGGGTGGTGCCGGTCGACATTTACGTACCGGGCTGCCCGCCGACCGCGGAAGCGCTGCTGTACGGTCTGATTCAGCTGCAAAACAAGATTCGCCGCACCAATACCATCGCGCGGCAAGCCTGAGGAAACGCCCATGCAATTGGCCGAACAACTGACGGCACATTTCGGCGCGCGCCTGCAGGCCTGCGTTGTCGATCGTGATGAAGTGTCCATTGAAGTTTCGCGGGACGACTATCTGGCGGTCTGCCAGGCACTGCGTGATCAGGAACATTTTCAGTTCAAGCAACTGATCGACCTGTGCGGTGTGGACTACTCGCAATACGGCGCCACCGAATGGGAAACCGAAGACGCTTCCAGCGCCGGTTTTTCCCGTGGTGTCGATGGCGAACAACCGCGGGAAGCGAGCTGGGACAAGCCGCGCTTCGCGGTCGTGGTTCATCTGCTGTCGGTGACCCATAACCAGCGCGTGCGGGTGCGGGTGTTTGCCGACGAGCAATTCCCGATTGTCGCCAGCGTGTCCGAGCTGTGGCCGGTGGCCAACTGGTTTGAGCGCGAAGCATTCGACATGTTTGGCATCCTGTTCGACGGTCACAACGATCTGCGTCGGCTGCTGACCGATTACGGCTTTGTCGGCCACCCGTTCCGGAAAGATTTCCCGCTGATCGGCAACGTCGAAATCCGTTACGACGCCGCGCAAGCGCGTTGCGTGTACGAGCCGGTGTCGATCGAGCCGCGCGTGCTGGTGCCGCGCGTCATTCGCCACGATCAGCGTTACAGCGCGAAGAAGGCCTAAGAACATGGCAGAAATTCGTAACTACACCATCAACTTCGGTCCGCAACACCCGGCCGCGCACGGCGTGCTGCGCTTGATTCTGGAGCTGGACGGCGAAACCATCGTCCGCGCCGATCCGCATATCGGTCTGCTCCATCGTGGTACCGAGAAGCTGGCCGAGAGCAAGCCGTTCAACCAGAGCATCGGTTACATGGACCGGCTCGACTACGTCTCAATGATGTGCAACGAGCACGCCTATGTCATGGCCATCGAGAAATTGCTCGGCATTGAAGCGCCGGTGCGGGCCCAGTACATCCGGGTGATGTTCGACGAAATCACCCGCGTGCTGAACCACCTGCTCTGGCTCGGTGCGCACGGTCTCGATATCGGCGCCATGACCATGTTCCTGTATTGCTTCCGCGAGCGCGAAGCGCTGATGGATTGCTATGAGGCTGTTTCCGGTGCCCGTCTGCACGCGACGTACTATCGTCCGGGCGGCGTCTACCGTGATCTGCCGGATCGCATGCCGCAATACCAGGCATCGAAATTCCGCAGCGACAAAGACACCAAGAAACTGAACGAAATGCGCCAGGGCTCGATGCTCGATTACCTGTGGGCATTCACCGAAGAGTTTCCGAAGCGGGTTGATGAATACGAAGCGCTGCTGACCGACAACCGGATCTGGAAACAGCGCACCGTTGGTATCGGTGTGGTGTCACCGGAGCGTGCCTTGGCACTCGGCCTCACCGGCGCGATGTTGCGCGGTTCGGGTGTGGTCTGGGATCTGCGCAAGCACCAACCGTATGAAGTGTACGACAAGCTCGATTTCGACATTCCGGTTGGCAAGAACGGCGACTGCTATGACCGTTATCTGGTTCGCGTCGAAGAGATGCGGCAGTCGAACCGGATCATCCGTCAGTGCATCGAGTGGCTGCGCAAGAATCCGGGCCCGGTCATGATCGACAACTACAAGGTTGCGCCGCCGCGTCGCGAAACCATGAAGCACGACATGGAAGCGCTGATTCACCACTTCAAGTTCTTCACCGAAGGCTTCTGCGCACCGGAAGGCGAGGTCTACAGCGCCATCGAGCACCCGAAAGGCGAGTTCGGTATTTATCTGATTTCAGACGGCGCCAACAAACCTTACCGGGTGAAAATCCGTGCACCAGGTTTCGCCCATCTGTCCGCCATTGATGAAATGGGTCGTGGCCACATGCTGGCCGACATCGTTGCGATTATCGGCACGATGGACATCGTGTTCGGGGAGATTGACCGCTGATGACCACGCAAACAAATCCGAACAAGCTGAAAGAGCTGTTGCCGGCGTCGGCGATTGCCGAAATCGAAGTTTGGCTGGCCAAGTATCCGCCGGATCGCCGTCGCTCGGCCGTGATGGGCGCACTGACCATCGCCCAGGATCATTTGAATCACCTGAGCACCGAAACGATGGATGCGGTCGCCGATTATCTCGGCATTCCGCGCATTGCGGCGTACGAAGTTGCCACCTTCTATTCGATGTACCAGTTGCAGCCGGTTGGCAAGCATGTCATCAACGTCTGCACCAACGTTAGCTGCATGCTGCGTGGTTCGGATCAGATCGTTGGCCACCTGCAGAAAAAACTTGGTATCGGTTTCAAGCAAACCACCCAGGATGGCAAGTTCACGCTGCGCGAGGTGGAGTGTCTGGCTGCCTGTGGTGGCGCGCCGTGCTGCCTGATCGACAAGACCTATCACGAAAATCTGACCCCGGAAAAAGTGGATCAGATTCTGGCCAAGCTGGATTAAGAGAGCTCGCAAGATGATCGATGTCGCTTACCAGTTGAACAAAGGCCCGGTTTGCTACCGGACCATCGGGTTGCCGGAGCCGTGGTCGCTGAAGACCTATGAATCGGTCGGTGGTTACGCCCAGTGGCGGAAAATCCTGGCGGAAAAAATTCCGCCGGAACAAATCATTGAATCGCTGAAACTCGGCAACCTGCGTGGTCGCGGTGGCGCCGGCTTTCCGACCGGTTTGAAATGGTCGTTCATGCCGCGCAACGCTGCCGGCCAGAAGTACATGGTCTGCAACGCCGACGAAGGCGAGCCGGGTACCTACAAAGATCGCGACATCCTGCGCTTCAATCCGCACCAGCTGATTGAAGGCATGGCCATCGGCGCCTACGTGATCGGTGCGACCGTCGGTTACAACTATATTCGCGGCGAGTTTTACGAGCCGATCATGCGGTTTGAAAACGCGCTGAAAGAAGCCTATGCCGCCGGTTTGATCGGCAAGAACATGCTCGGCTCTGGCATCGATTTCGATCTGTTCACCCACTACGGTGCCGGTGCCTACATCTGCGGCGAAGAAACTGCGCTGATCGAATCGATTGAAGGCAAGAAAGGCCAGCCGCGGTTCAAGCCGCCGTTCCCGGCCAACTACGGTGTTTTTGGTCGGCCGACCAACGTCAACAACGTCGAGTCGTTTGCTTCGGTCCCGGTCATTCTTGAAAAAGGCGGCCAGTGGTTCCTGGAGCAGGGCAAGCCGAACAACGGCGGCACCAAGATTTTCTCGGTCTCCGGTCACGTCAATAAGCCGGGTAATTTCGAAGTGCCAATGGGCCTGCCGTTCAAAGATCTGCTGGAAATGGCCGGCGGCATGTTGAACGGCAAAAAGCTGAAAGCGGTTATCCCGGGTGGGTCATCAACGCCGATTTTGCCGGCGCACATCATGATGGACCTGACCATGGATTACGACAGCATCAGCAAAGCCGGCTCGATGCTCGGCGCCGGTTCGGTGATCGTGATGGATGAGGACACCGACCTGGTCAAAGTGCTGGCCCGCATTTCGCACTTCTATTACGAAGAGTCCTGCGGCCAGTGCACGCCATGTCGCGAAGGTACCGGCTGGTTGGCGCGCATGCTGCACCGGATTGTCCACGGCGAAGGCACCCGTGACGATCTGGCCAAGCTTGATGCGGTCGCTGCCAACATTTCCGGCCGGACGATTTGCGCGCTCGGCGATGCCGCGGCGATGCCGGTGATGAGCTTCCTGAAGCATTTCCGCCACGAGTTCGAACACTACATCGAGCACAAGCGCAGCATCGTCGGTGGTGGCGGTCACTGAAGTGATCGGCAAGCGCCAAGGCAAGTTTTGAAGAATTGAGTTGTCACCCAGCACGACAACTCGGGCAGTCAACGAAGTGATGGCCGAGGTGTAGGCACGGTCACTTCCCCTGCAAGAGACGTAGACGATGGTCAACATCGAAATTGATGGCAAGAAACTGCAGGTCGAACCGGGTTCGATGATCATCGAAGCCGCGGACGCTGCAGGCATTTACATTCCGCGCTTCTGCTATCACAAGAAGCTGTCGGTCGCGGCCAACTGCCGGATGTGTCTGGTCGACGTGACCAAGGCGCCGAAAGCGGTGCCGGCCTGCGCCACACCGGTCAACGAAGGCATGATCGTGCAGACCAAGTCGCCGAAGGCGCTTGATGCGCAGAAAGCGGTGATGGAGTTCTTGCTGATCAACCATCCGCTCGATTGCCCGATCTGCGATCAGGGCGGCGAATGCGAACTGCAGGATCTGGCCGTCGGCTATGGCCGTGACATTTCCCGCTACACCGAAGGCAAGCGCGTCGTCGAAGACAAGGACATTGGTCCGCTCATCGCGACCGAAATGACCCGCTGCATCCATTGCACCCGTTGCGTCCGCTTTGGCACCGAAATCGCCGGCATTCGCGAGCTGGGCGCCACCGGTCGCGGCGAGCACATGAGCATCGGCACGTTCATCGAGAAAAGCGTTGATTCGGAAGTGTCGGGCAACGTCATTGATCTGTGCCCGGTTGGTGCGCTGACCGCCAAGCCGTCGCGGTTCACCGCCCGCGCCTGGGAGCTGCAATCGCGGCCGAGCGTCGCGCCGCATGACTGTCTCGGTTCCAACGTCGATGTCCACGTCCGGCGCAGCGATGTGATCCGGGTGGTGCCGCGGGAAAACGAAGCCATCAACGAAGTCTGGCTGTCGGATCGTGATCGCTATTCCTACGAAGCCCTGATCAAGTCGCCGCGTCTGACCAGCCCGCGCATTCGTCGCGACGGTCAGTGGCATGATGTCAGCTGGCAGGAAGCGCTGGAACTGACCTCTGCCAATCTGAAGCAACTGGCTGGCGCCGATCTGGGCGCGCTGGCATCGCCGTCTGCCACCACCGAAGAGCTGTATCTGCTGCAGAAACTGCTGCGTGGCCTGAACTCCAACAACATCGATGTCCGCTTGCGTCAGCGCGATTTCAGTACCGATGCCCATGCGCCATTGTTCCCGGCACTTGGCGTGCCGGTGGCCAATCTGGAAACGCTGGATGCGACCTTGCTGGTCGGTTCCAATCTGCGCCGCGAGCAACCGATTGCTGCGTTGCGGCTGCGCAAGAGCACCCGCAGCGGCGTCGTGATGTCGGTGGCGGATGCCGATTACGACTGGAATTTCAAACTGGCTGAAGACATCGTCGCGCCTGACTTGCTGGCTTCGCTGGCCGGCATTGCCAAGGCGCTGTCGGTTCGCAAAGTCGAGCTGTTGCCGGCGGGCGCGCAAGCGCTGCTGGCCAACGTTGTCGTCAGCGAAGCGCACAGCCGGGTGGCGGCGCAGCTGCTGCGTGATGGCAACAAGGCGGTGCTGCTCGGCGCAGCGGCGCTGGAGCATGAATATGCCGCCAGTGTGCAAGCGTTGGCAGAACTGATCGGGCTTTTGAGCGGCGCCAGTGTCGGCGTGTTCAGCCACGGTGCCAACAGCGCCGGTGCCTGGCTTGCTGGTGCCTTGCCGCATCGCCGCGAAGCCGGCCAAGCCGTCAGTGCCGGTCGCAATGCGGTCGAGATGCTGAAGAATGGTTTGAAAGCCTACGTCCTGCTCGATGTCGAGCCGGAGCACGACAGCATCGTCGGCAAAGCCGCCAATGAGTCGCTGAAGAATGCCCAGTTCGTCGTGGCACTGACCCCATTCGCCGACAGCGCTGCCAGCCAGTACGCGGATGTGTTGTTGCCGATGGGCGCGTTCACCGAAACCTCGGGCACCTTCGTCAACGCCAATGGGGTTTTCCAAACCTTTGCGGCAGCCGTTCCGGCCAAGGGCGAAGCGCGCCCGGCCTGGAAAATTCTGCGTGTGCTCGGCAATTTGCTGAACCTGAAAGGCTTTGATTACAACTCATCCGAAGAGGTGCTGGCGGAGTTGAAAGCGGTCATGGCTCGTACGGCAGCGCCAGCGGTGAGTTGGCATGCGCCGAGCAAACTGAGTGGCGGCAGTGCCGGTCAACCGCTCGGTCTGTATCAAGTCGATGGCACCGTGCGTCGCGCGGCCAGCTTGCAACAAACTGCCGCCGGTCGTGCACCGGCAGCGCAGCCCGCGCGCGTGGAGGCCTGATTCATGCTGATGGAATATGTGATCGAAGGCGCGTGGATACTCGCCAAAATTATTGCCATCGTGTTGCCACTGATTCTGGCGGTTGCCTACGCAACGTATGCCGAACGCAAAGTGATCGGCTTCATGCAGATCCGGATTGGTCCGAACCGGGTCGGACCTTGGGGTTTGTTCCAGCCGTTTGCCGACGTCATCAAGCTGCTGACCAAAGAAATCGTGCAGCCGACTGCGTCCAACAAGGGCTTGTTTCTGTTGGCCCCGGTAGTATGTTTTGCCCCGGCGATTGTTGCCTGGGCCGTGGTGCCGTTCGACGCCGGCATGATGCTCGCCAACGTCAATGCCGGTCTGTTGTTCCTGCTGGCGATGACCTCACTCGGCGTTTACGGCGTGCTGATCGCCGGTTGGGCGTCGAACTCGAAATACGCGTTTCTCGGCGGCCTGCGTTCGGCGTCGCAAATTGTTTCCTATGAAATTGCGATGGGTTTCACGCTGGTCTGTGTGCTGATGACGGCGCAGACGATGAACCTCGGCGACATCGTGCTGAAACAGTCGGGTCACATTGGCCACTGGTATATCTGGCCGCTGTTCCCAATGGCGGTGATCTACTGGATTTGCGGTGTTGCTGAAACCAACCGGGCACCGTTCGATTTGCCGGAAGGCGAGTCGGAAATCGTCGCCGGTTTCCACGTCGAATACGCCGGTTCGGCCTTCGCCGTGTTCTTCCTCGCCGAATACGCCAACATGATCCTGATCAGCGTGCTGACCGCGACGTTCTTCTTCGGCGGCTGGCTGAGTCCGTTCCAGGGCGTGCCGGTGCTGGATGCGCTGACCGCCTGGGTGCCGGGCACGATCTGGCTGCTGCTGAAAGCCTGGTGCTTCCTGTTCGGCATGTTCTGGCTGCGCGCCACCTATCCGCGTTTCCGTTACGACCAGGTCATGCGACTTGGCTGGAAAGTTTTCATTCCGTTCACCCTGATTTGGGTGGCGGTGGTTGCCGTGTTCGTCAAGACCGGCTTTGGCCCGTGGTACTGATCAATCAACCCTGAACAGTTAACCCCGAGCGGCTAAGCACTAGGATTCGACAGAGGCCATCATGTTGGAAAGTATTCGCCGGTTTTGGCATACCTATACCTTGACTGAACTGCGCCACGGTCTGCAGGTGACCTGGCGGCACATGTTCATGCAAAAAATCACCGTCCAGTTCCCGGAAGAGCGGACACCGCAGTCGAACCGCTTCCGCGGTCTGCATGCGCTGCGTCGCTACCCGAACGGCGAAGAGCGCTGCATCGCCTGCAAACTGTGCGAGGCGGTTTGCCCGGCGCTGGCGATCACCATTGAAGCCGGCCCGCGCCAGAACGATGGCACCCGTCGCACCACCCGTTACGAGATTGATCTGTTCAAGTGCATCTTCTGCGGCTTCTGCGAAGAGTCTTGCCCGGTCGATTCAATCGTCGAAACCCGGGTGTTCGATTACCACTTCGAGAAGCGCGGCGAGCAAATCATGACCAAGGCCAAGTTGCTGGCCATTGGTGACAAATACGAAGCCCAAATTGCGGAAGACCGCGCGCTTGACGCGGCCTACCGCTAATGTCTTTTTTAAATAGGGAACCGACATGGAACTGAAAGTTCTGGTGTTCTATGTGTTCGCGGCGTTGACCCTGGTCTCGGCGACCATGGTGATCACCGTGCGCAACGCGGTACGCGCCGTCTTGAGTCTGGTGCTGACCTTCTTCTGTGCCGCCGTGCTCTGGCTGCTGACGGAGGCCGAGTTCCTGTCGATTGCGCTGGTGCTGGTTTACGTCGGCGCGGTGATGGTGCTGTTCCTGTTCGTCGTGATGATGCTGGATGTCGATTACGCGGCGGTCAAACAAGGCTTCACCCGCTACCTGCCTCTGGGTGTCATTGCCGCGCTGCTGGTGTTCTTCGGCATCTGGGGCATGGTCCGCTCCGGCGGTTTTTCGCTGGGCGCAGCGGTGCCGGCTGGTGGTGGCGTCACCCCGAACATCGAGGTGCTCGGCAAGCTGCTCTACACCGACTATTTCTACGCATTCGAGCTGGCAGCGGTGATTCTGCTGGTGGCCTTGATTGCCGCTGTGGCGCTGACGTTCCGTGGTACCCGCATGCGCAAGATCCAGGATGTTGGCCGCCAGGTCAATGTCAGCAAGGAAGAGCGGTTGCGGATTGTCAAGGTCGAACCGGTAAAGCCGAGCTCACAAAAAACAGCTCCGGCCGCCACGGGAGAACAAGCATGATCACGCTGGAACATTATCTGGTGGTCAGCAGTGCGCTGTTCGCCATCTCGATTGCCGGCATCATCCTGAACCGCAAGAACGTCATCACGCTGCTGATGTGCGTCGAGTTGCTGCTGCTGGCGGTCAACACCAACTTCATCGCGTTCTCGCGTCACCTCGGCGATGCGACCGGACAGATTTTTGTGTTTTTCATTTTGACCGTGGCCGCTGCTGAAGCGGCCATTGGTCTGGCCATTCTGGTCGTGCTGTTCCGTAACCGCAGCACCATCGACGTCGAAGAACTCGACGAGCTCAAGGGGTAAGACGCCGACATGGAAAAGATTTATCTTGCCATCGTGCTGGCGCCTTTGATTGGCGCCATCATTGCCGGCCTGTTCGGCAAGCAGGTGGGCCGGGTCGGTTCACACACCGCCACTATTCTGGGTGTCGCCATTGCCGCGGCCTTGTCCTGCTATGTGTTCTGGCAGCACGGCATCAACGGCCTGCCGGCCTACAACGGCAGCGTTTATGAATGGGCCAGCATCGGCGGTCTGAAGATGGAAGTCGGTTTCCTGATCGACAACCTGACCGCAATGATGATGGTCGTGGTGACCTCGGTCAGTCTGATGGTGCACGTTTACACCATCGGCTACATGGCCGACGACAACGGTTACCAGCGCTTCTTCAGCTACATCTCGCTGTTCACCTTCTCGATGTTGATGCTGGTGATGAGCAACAACTTCCTGCAGCTGTTCTTCGGCTGGGAAGCGGTGGGTCTGGTGTCGTATCTGCTGATTGGTTTCTGGTTCAAGCGCCCGACCGCCATCTACGCCAACATGAAAGCGTTTCTGGTCAACCGGGTTGGCGATTTCGGTTTCCTGATCGGTATCGCCGCTGTGCTGTTCTGGTTTGGTTCGCTGGATTACGCCACGGTGTTCAAAGCGGCACCGGACTGGGCCAAGCAGGGGCTGGTGCTGAATGTCACTGACTCGATGCAATGGTCGGCGATCAGCGTCATCTGCATTGGCCTGTTCATCGGTGCAATGGGCAAGTCGGCCCAAGTGCCACTGCATGTCTGGCTGCCGGATTCGATGGAAGGCCCGACGCCGATTTCGGCGCTGATTCACGCCGCCACGATGGTGACCGCCGGCGTGTTCATGGTGGCGCGGATGTCGCCGCTGTTTGAGCTGTCGGAAACCGCGCTGACCGTGGTCATCGTCATCGGTGCCACCACCGCGCTGTTCATGGGCTTCCTCGGCATCGTCCAGAACGACATCAAGCGGGTCGTTGCGTACTCGACGCTGTCGCAGCTCGGTTACATGGTCGTCGCGCTCGGCGCCTCGGCTTACGCCGCCGGCGTGTTCCACCTGATGACCCACGCCTTCTTCAAGGCGCTGCTGTTCCTCGGTGCCGGTGCCGTGATCGTCGCAATGCATCACGAGCAGGATATCCGCAAGATGGGCGGCCTGTGGAAGCACATGAAGGTGGTCTGGATCACCGCGCTGCTCGGTTCACTGGCGCTGATCGGCACACCGTTCTTCTCCGGCTTCTATTCGAAAGACGCTATCATCGAAGCGGTTCATGCCTCGCGCATTGCCGGTTCGGGTTATGCCTACGTTTGCGTACTGGCCGGCGTGTTTATCACCGCACTGTACAGCTTCCGGATGTTCTTCCTGGTGTTCCACACCAACGAACGCTTCCATGACGCCGACGAGCACCATCACCACAAGGTGCCGCATGATTCTGGTCAACAAGAACAGGGCAAGAAACACGGTACGCATACTCACCATGGTCACCATGATGATCACGGTCACGGCGTGCCGCATCACCTGCCATGGGTGATTACGCTGCCGCTGATTCTGTTGGCGATTCCATCAGTGATCATTGCCTGGTTCTTTGCCGAGCCGATGCTAGCCGGTGATTTCTTCAAGGGCGTGATCTATATCGCGCCGGAACATCACGAATCGATGGCGGTGATCGCCGAGCACCTTGAACATGGCTGGGTCAGTTTCGCCTTGCATGCGCCGATGACGCTGGTGTTCTGGCTGGCTGCTGCTGGGGTCTTCAGTGCCTGGTTCATCTGGGTCAAGAATCCGCAGATTGCTGCCAAGACCCAAGCCAAACTGAAAGCCGTGCACACCCTGCTGATCAACAAATACTACTTCGATGATTTCAATCAGGCGGTATTTGCCAACGGCACGCTGCGCGTCGGTGGCCGGCTGTCCAAGCACGGTGATACCCAACTGATCGACGGGTTGATCGTCAATGGCAGCGCCCGTGGCGTCGGTCGATTGGCGGTGCAGCTGCGCAAGCTGCAGAGCGGCTACCTGTATCACTACGCCTTCGCAATGATTATCGGCCTGCTGCTTTTGATCGGCTGGCTGTACTTCCGCATGTAAGCAAGGGGCTACTTGAACATGACAACTCTTCCCCTGCTCAGCCTGCTGATCTGGACGCCGATCATCGGTGCGGCGCTGGTGCTGTTTGGCGCCGGCGAGCGCAACAACGGCAGTACGGCAAAATGGCTGGCGCTGGTTACGGCTCTGGTTACGCTGGCGCTGTGCGTGCCTCTTTATACCGGCTTTGATACCACCACGGCAGCCATGCAATTTGGCGAACAGAGTCCATGGTTCACCATTTCCGGTTTGAACATCAATTACAGCCTCGGGGTCGATGGCTTCTCGATGCCGCTGATCCTGCTGACCTCGTTCACCACGGTTATTGTCGTGATCGCCGGCTGGGAAGTGATCGAGAACCGCGTCTCGCAATACATGGCGGCGTTCCTGGTCATGACCGGGCTGATGAACGGCGTGTTTGCCGCGCTCGATGCGATGCTGTTCTATGTGTTCTGGGAAGCCATGCTGGTGCCGATGTTCCTGATCATCGGTATCTGGGGCGGCCCGAATCGCGTTTACGCCACTATCAAGTTTTTCCTGTACACCTTCTTTGGCTCGGTGTTCATGTTGATCGCGCTGATCTACATGGCCATTCAGGCCAAGAGCTTCGCGATTCTTGATCTGCACCAGTTGCCAATGTCGCTGTCTGTGCAGCACTGGATTTTCGCCGCCTTCCTGATCGCGTTTGCCGTGAAAGTGCCGATGTTCCCGGTCCACACCTGGTTGCCGGATGCGCACGTCGAAGCGCCGACCGGCGGCTCGGTGGTGCTGGCCGCGATCATGCTGAAGATGGGCACCTACGGTTTTGTCCGCTTCAACCTGCCAATCGCGCCGGATGCTTCGCTGGCCTGGGCCGATGTGATGATCGCTCTCAGCCTGATTGCGGTGGTCTATATCGGTCTGGTTGCGCTGGTGCAGAAAGACATGAAGAAGCTGGTGGCTTACTCGTCCATCGCGCACATGGGCTTTGTTACGCTCGGCTTCTTTATCGCGTTTGCGCTGCTGAAGAGCGGCAACGCCATGCAGGCGACTCTGGGTGTGCAGGGTGCGCTGGTCCAGATGATCTCGCACGGTTTTATTTCCGGCGCCATGTTCCTCTGTATCGGTGTGCTGTATGACCGCGTGCACAGCCGTCAGATCGGTGATTACGGTGGCGTCGCCAACACCATGCCGAAATTCGCCGCGCTGATGATGTTGTTCACCATGGCCAACGCCGGTCTGCCGGGCACCTCCGGATTTGTCGGTGAGTTCATGGTCATCCTGGCCGCGTTCAGTGCCAATTTCTGGTATGCGATTCTGGCCGCGACCACGCTGATCCTCGGCGCCGCCTACAGCTTGTGGATGTACAAGCGGGTGGTGTTCGGTGAAGTCAACAACAGTCACGTTGCCGAGCTGGAAGACATCAACAAGCGCGAACAACTGATGCTGGTGATTCTGGCAATTGCCGTGCTGGCGCTTGGCTTGTATCCGAAAATGCTGACCGATCTGATGGAGCCGACTGTGCAGAATCTGCTTCACCACATCATGCAGTCGAAAGCGGGAGCCTGATGGTCATGTTGGAGAACGGCATGCAAGATATTTCTTTTGCCCCGCTGGCCGCCGAGCTGTTTGTGCTCGGCATGACCTGCCTGGTGATGCTGGTCGATTTGTTTGCGCCCGGCCCGCAGCGCCGCAACAGTTTCTGGCTCAGCCAGATTGCCCTGTTCGGTGCGCTGCTGATCACCATCAACCTGGCACCGGCACCGAGTGCCCTGCTGTATGGCGGTCATTTCATGCTCGACAGTCTCGGCACCGTGCTGAAAGTCGGCTTGTACATCGTCACCGCGATTTCACTGCTCTATGCCCGCGCGTATATCGCTGAGCGGCAATTCATGCGCGGCGAATACTACCTGCTGAGTCTGTTTGCGATGCTCGGCGCGATGGTCTTGATCACCGCGCACAGCCTGCTGACCATTTACCTGGGTCTGGAGCTGATGTCGCTGTCGCTGTACGCGATGGTGGCGATGCAGCGTGACAGCAAGCAGGCACCGGAAGCGGCGATGAAGTATTTCGTCATGGGCGCACTGGCGTCCGGCTTCCTGTTGTTCGGTATGTCACTGTTGTACGGCGTCACCGGCCACATTGGCATCAGCGAGTTGGCGAGCGCGCCGACCGAGCAAGGCCAGCTGGTGATGTACCGCTTCGCCCTGGTCTTCATCATCGCCGGCATCGCGTTCAAACTCGGTGCCGTACCGTTCCACATGTGGATTCCGGATATTTATCACGGCGCGCCGACCTCGGTGACCGCGTTCCTCGGTAGCGCACCGAAAATCGCCGCGTTCGCGATGATCATGCGGCTGCTGACCGAAGCGCTGCCATCACTGCATGAAGACTGGATGGCGATGCTGGCGGCGCTGGCCATTGCCTCGATGGCGATTGGCAACATCGGTGCGATTGCGCAAAGCAACTTGAAACGGCTGCTGGCGTATTCGGCCATCGCCCACATGGGCTATTTCCTGATCGGCATTTCGAGTGGCACCAGCGAAGGTTATGCCGCCTCGATGTTCTACATCCTGGTTTATGCGCTGATGACACTCGGTGGTTTCGGCATGATTTTGTTCTTGTCGCGGGCCGGTTTTGAAAGCGACAACCTGAGTGATCTGAAGGGCCTGTGGCAACGCAGCCCGTGGTATGCGCTGCTGATGATGCTGGTGATGATGTCGATGGCCGGCATTCCGCCATTCATTGGTTTCTGGCCGAAGCTGCAGGTGTTCATGGCTGCCGTCCATGCCGGCCAAACCTGGCTGGCGCTGACCGGCGCGGTGTTCTCGCTGATCGGTTGCTACTACTACCTGAAAGTGGTCAAGGTGATGTTCTTCGATCAAGCCGACGACAAATCGCCGATCACCGCATCGACCGCGCTGCGCGTCGCCATCAGTGCCAACGGCTTGGCCATGCTGGTGCTTGGCCTGTTCCCGGGCACGATTCTGGCGTACTGCCTGAAAGCGTTTGCTGGTTGAGTTTTTTTTGATTGGATTGCTTGATTACGTTGTTCAATCAGGTTTAAAAAAAGGCCGCTCTGAAGCGGCCTTTTTTTTTTGCAGCGAGCCCGGGTGTTCAGGCTGCGTCGGCCAATGACGGCAAACTGAATGGTTCGATTTTGCCTTGTCGCCGGCCTTGTTGTTGCCCCTGTAGCGGTCGGTAGAGCAGGCGGATTTCGCCATGTTCGTCTTCGATCAGGGCGCTGCAACTTTCCACCCAGTCGCCGTTGTTGCGGTACTGAATTCCGGACAGGTCCTTGCTTGCCGGAACATGGATGTGACCACAGATCACGCCGTCGAATCCGCGTCGTGCTGTCTCGCTTGCCACCGCCTGCTCATATCGTTCGATATAGGCCCGCGCCCGGCCGAGGCGCTGCTTGATGTAACCGGCCAGTGAGAAATACGGTAGCCCGAATTTCAGTCGCAATTGATTGAGGTGCCGGTTCAGTCGCAACAACGCGTCATTGCTTTTGTCGCCGATCAGCGCCAGCAGACGATTGCAGCGAACATGGACATCAAAGTCATCGCCATGGATGAGCCAATAACGCCGACCGCTGACCGTTTCATGCACGCCTTCGCGCAGCAAGGTGATATTGCCGAAGACCTGTTTGACGTGATGCCGCAGCGGCCGGTCGTGATTGCCGGGAATGTAAACGATGCGAGTGCCGCGCCGTGCTTTCGACAAAATGGCGCGCACCACATCGGAATGCGATTGCGGCCAGTGTGCCAGTTTTGACATTGCCCATAAATCGACGATGTCGCCGAGTAAATACAGCGTGTCGCAACGTACCGACTTTAAAAAAGCCAGCAAAGCATCAGCCTGACAGTCTTTGGTACCGAGATGGATATCGGAGAGAAAAATCGCGCGGTAATGCGGTTTGCGCGCGCGAACATTCGGTGCTGATGGTGAGACAGCCGTGGCAGCCGCGTTGACTGCCGGCGCGTTTGCTTTAGGCAGATTTGCTGCTGGCAAACCTGCAGTAGCCATACTGGCTACGGAAACCACTGCGGACATGACCGCCACCCGGTTGCTGGTTTCTGGCAGTGTGCTGCCAGCACATAACAACAACGTGGCGGTGCGTTGAAGCCTTCATGACAGCGCGCGCTGATGCCAGCGCGCCGGCAGCACTCAGCCAAACCAGCCGGGGGCAAATCGGTCCAGCGCAATGAACAACCAGATCGCGCCACAGGCGATTAGTGCACACAGCACCGCGGCTGAACCCATGTCCTTGGCGCGCCCGGCCAGTTCGTGAATTTCCGGGGTGGTTTTGTCGACAATGGCCTCGATGGCACTGTTGAGCAATTCAGTAACCAGCACCAGCATTACGCCGCCGATCAGCAGCGCCAACTCAAGCCCCGTGCGGGCAAGAAAAAACGACCCCGGCAACAACACCAAGGCCAGCACCGCTTCCTGCCGGAACGCCGCTTCATTGGCCCAGGCGGCGCGGAAACCTTTGATGGAATAGCCGAAGGCATCAAACAACCGGACGACGCCGGTTTTACCGGGCTTGGGCATGGCAGGGAAACTCCGAAAGGCGGTTGCCGGACTGGCCGGCAAAAAAGACGCGCATTTATAGCGTTTTCAGCCGCTTGCCGCTACCTCGGCCGATGTCCGCCGGAGGATTCATGGGCCGTTCAACGCCAACACCATCACGTCAACAACCAGCACAAACATCCCGCTTTGTCATCAACTGGTCAAAATACAGCCATCAGGCTGACATCGGTGGCCGGCAGTATTCAGGCTGCCATGATAAAGACGACACTGATACTGAATAAATTGCACTCGGCCGACGCCCATGCGTTCCGCTGGTGTGCCGCCCGCAAACACCGCGACCAGCTGGCGGAGATCTCCCGCTGGATTTCCCGAACCGGCGATGGGCCTTGGTATGCCGCCATCGGCTTGCTGTTTGCGGCCTTCGGTGGCGACACCGGCTGGTGGTTCTTTCTGACCGGCCTGCTCGCCTACGGTCTCGATGTGCCGCTCTATGTGCTGCTGAAGAAAAGCTTCAAGCGCGAGCGGCCCTTTGTCCGGCTCGGCTCGTCGCCCTACCTGCTGCCGTCCGATGAATTCAGCTTTCCGTCCGGCCATACGGCGGCCGCGACAGTCTGGGCAACACTGATTTCGGCCTACTTCCCGCCGCTGGCACCGTTGGCCTGGTGCTGGGCCTTGGCGGTCGGTGCCTCGCGGGTGCTGCTTGGCGTGCACTATCCGGGCGATATCGCCGCCGGCATGGTCCTTGGCGGCTCCTGTGCCGCAGTCGCGCTGAGCGTGGTCGGTTGATGAATGCGACCGAATCCGCGCTGATGGCGTCTGCGCCCGCACACCTAATCGCCACAACTCGTCCGATCAAAATCCTCTACGGTGTCCAAGGCACCGGCAACGGCCACATCACCCGGGCCCGGGCCTTGCTGCCGGCGCTCCGCGCGGCCGGCTGCGAGGTCGACGTGCTGGTCTCCGGCCGCCCGCGCGAGGAGCTGTTCGGCGTCGAGAGTTTTGGCGACTTTCAGCTGAAGCAAGGACTCACCTTTGCCATGCGGCATGGCCACATCGACCCGCTGCGCACGGTGCTGCAGGCCCAGCCGCTGACCTTGCTGCGCGATATACGCCAGCTGTCACTGGCTTCTTATGATCTGGTGATCAGCGACTTTGAGCCCATCACGGCCTGGGCGGCGCGCCGGCAGGGCATTCCGAGTCTGGGCATCGGTCACCAATATGCGTTCCGGCACCCGATCCCGAAAGCCGGCATCAATATCCCGTCCCGGCTGGTGCTCAAGTACATGGCGCCGGTCAGCGAGCCGGTCGGCCTGCATTGGCATGGCTTTGGCCAGCCGCTGTTGCCGCCGGTGCTGGAGCCATCGACGCTGGCCGCGCCGCTGACATCGTTGGCGCCGCAGCCGGACAAGGTGCTGGTCTATCTGCCGTTTGAAGACACTGCAGATTTGATCCGTTTGTTCGAGCCTTTTCGTGACCATCGCTTCTCAATTTACTGTGCCGTCAGTGCCCCGGAGCAACGCGGTCATATCCGGCTCTGCCCGTTCTCCCGTACCGGCTTCAAGGCCGATCTGGCCGATTGCGCCAGCATCGTCACCGGCGCCGGTTTCGAACTGCCCTCGGAGGCACTGGTGCTTGGCAAGAAATTGCTGGTGCGGCCGCTTGCAGCCCAGTTCGAACAGGAAAGCAACGCCAAAGCGCTGGCTGAGCTCGGCCGGGCCCGGGTCATGACCCGGCTCGACCCGGCCGAAGTGGCGGCCCTGTTGGCGGCGCCGATGCCCGCACCGGTCGCCTATCCGGACGTGGCGGCGGCCCTGGCGCGCTGGATTGCCGCCGGCCGCGCCGCGCCGCTGGCGCAACTGGCCGAGCAGCTCTGGCAGCAAACCCGCGGCCTGCCGCGCTGGCGCGATGAGCCGCTGGGCGTGAATCCGGCGGCGCCGGATATTCCGCTTGTGTAGTCGGGGTGGCCCTCCTATAATGCCGCCCCTCAGACGCGGGGTGGAGCAGTCTGGTAGCTCGTCGGGCTCATAACCCGAAGGTCGTAGGTTC
The DNA here is from genome assembly GCF_013179735.1 of Permianibacter fluminis. Taxonomy (NCBI): domain Bacteria; kingdom Pseudomonadati; phylum Pseudomonadota; class Gammaproteobacteria; order Pseudomonadales; family Pseudomonadaceae; genus Permianibacter; species Permianibacter fluminis. Next base: position 1,306,916 of record NZ_JABMEG010000001.1, read on the forward strand.
AAATCCTGCCCCCGCAACCAGGTTTCAGCGTCATGTGGTTTGATGATGCGATGTGTAAAGAAGCCCCGTATTCGGGGCTTTTTTACTGGTATCGGCTGCAGCTGTCAGGTGAACGCGCTAAGCTTGTTCCCGGCAGGTCGGGCAGCCGGCGGTATCGCCGCGAGGCCGATGCCAGCTGATGTGCCTGAGTCGCATCAGCCGCAGTGCCCGGTGAAAAGACGCACAAGCTTTTCACCCCGAACAACGCCACCTTGTTGCCATAACAACCTGCTGTTTCAGCAACAGCTTGCATGAACAGGCGGTACGGTTCGAAATCAGAAATGGGCCCTTGTGCCCATTTTTTTTTGCGCGAAATTTCCCGCGCCTGGAGTGATGAATGGCCGATAAAGCCACCTTGGAAGCCTTGGTGAAACCGGCGGTGGAAGCCGCTGGCATGCAGCTGTGGGGTCTGGAATACCAGGTTCTCAACCGCCGCGCCTTGCTCAGAATTTATATCGAACATGCCAATGGCGTGACCGTTGATGATTGCGCGCTGGTCAGCCATCAGGTGTCCGGCGTGCTCGACGTTGCCGACCCGATCAACAGCGATTACCGCCTGGAAGTTTCGTCGCCGGGCTGGGATCGGCCGCTGTTCACGGCTGCGCATTACATTCAATTTGTCGGCCAGAGCATCAAGGTCAAAACCGTGCTGCCGGTCGCCGGCCGGCGCAATTTCACTGGCTTGTTGCAGCAAGCCGATCAGGACCAGATCGTGCTGCAACTGGAGCCGGAAAAAACCGTCACCATTTTGCTCGACCAGATCGACAAGGCCCACGTCGTGCCGGATATCGAAGCCGAGCTGCAGAAGTCGAAACAAGAAGCAAAAAACGAACAGACTGACCGTTCACCGTCAAACGCCGATTCCAATTCAGAATCCTAAGTAAGAGGTACAGCCATGAACAAAGAAATCCTCATGGTGGTTGAAACCGTTTCGAACGAAAAGGACGTCAACCCGGAAACCATTTTCGAAGCGCTGGAAGCTGCCATTGCAACCGCGACCAAGAAAAAGAATCACCTGGACATCGATGCCCGGGTCAAAATCGATCGCAAGAGCGGTGACTACGAAACCTTCCGCCGCTGGGAAGTGGTGCCGGATGACGCGCCGATGGAATTCCCGCTGCGCCAGATCACGCTGTCGGCCGCCCAGGAAATGGAGCCGGGCATTGGTCTTGGCGGCTTCATTGAAGAGCAGGTCGAGTCGATCGAGTTCGGTCGTATTGCCGCGCAAACGGCCAAGCAGGTGATCGTGCAGAAAGTGCGCGAAGCCGAGCGGGCGAAAGTGCTGGCGGCGTTCTACCACCGGGTCGGCGAGCTGATCACCGGCGTGGTCAAGAAATCGACCCGCGACGGCACCATTCTGGATCTCGGCAACAACGCCGAAGCGATCATCCTGCGCGAAGATTCGATGGCGCGGGAAACTTTCCGTCCGGGCGACCGCGTGCGTGCCTACCTGTACGCTGCCAAGCCGGATGCCCGTGGCCCGCAGCTGTTCATGAGCCGGACCAAACCGGAAATGCTGATCGAGCTGTTCCGCATCGAAGTGCCGGAAATTGCCGAAGGCGTGATTGAAATCAAGGGCGCTGCGCGCGACCCGGGTTCGCGCGCCAAGATTGCCGTGCGCTCGAAAGACAAGCGCATTGATGCGCAAGGCGCCTGTATCGGTATGCGCGGTTCGCGCGTGCAGGCCGTCTCGAACGAACTCGGTGGCGAAAAGATCGACATCGTGCTGTTCGATGACAACGTTGCCCAGTACGTCATCAATGCCATGCAGCCGGCCGACATTGGCTCGATCGTGGTCGATGAAGATTCGCACAGCATGGATTTGGCCGTGGCCGACGACAAACTGGCGATGGCCATCGGTGCCCGTGGTCAGAACATCCGTTTGGCCTCGCAGCTGACCGGCTGGACCCTGAACGTGATGACCGCTGCCGAAGCCGAAGCCAAGCACGCCGCCGAAACCGACAGCGTGCAGGATGTGTTCGTCAACGAACTCGGCGTCGATGAAGATCTGGCCCAGTTGCTGATCAACGAAGGGTTCTCCAGCCTGGAAGAAGTGGCCTATGTGCCGCTGGCCGAAATGCTGCAGATTGAAGGCTTCGATGAAGATCTGGTCAATGAACTGCGCAAGCGCGCCAAAGATGCGCTGCTCAATCGCGCGCTGGCCAATGAAGAAAGACTCAGCAAAAACGAACCGGCGGATGACCTGCTGAACATGGATGGCATGGACAAGCATCTGGCGTTCGTGTTGGCCGCGAAAGGCATTTGCACAATGGACGACCTGGCCGAGCAAGCGGTCGATGAACTGGTCGAAATCGATGGCATGACGGAAGAGCGTGCCGCCCAGTTGATCATGACCGCCCGGGCGCCATGGTTTGCCGGTGAAAACCAATAAGTTGCGGATGAAGTTGCACGTAGCTACTGAACGTACACAACAACAACAACCGCAACCGGAGAACCCAATATGGCTGAATTGACCGTCGCCAAACTTGCCGAAACCGTCGGCACGCCGGTAGAAAAACTGCTGGAGCAGATGAAATCTGCCGGCATCGAAGCGACCAGTGCCAGCAGTGCTGTCACCGAGCAACAAAAGCAGGATCTGCTGGCTTACTTGCGCAAAAGTCACGGCGAAGACGTCGGTGGCCCGCAGCGCATCACGCTGCAGCGCAAATCGCTGTCGACCCTGAAAGTAGCGACCACCAGTGGCACCACCAAGCAGGTGCAGGTGGAAGTGCGCAAGAAGCGCACCTTCGTCAAGCGCACGCCGGAAGAACTGGCCGCGCTGGAAGCGGGCACTGCCAAGCCGGAAGTCGAAGAAGAACCGAAGCATGTCGAGCTGGAAGAACGTCGCCGGCATGAAGAAGAGTCGCGTCGTCAGGCCGAACTGGAAGCGCGCAAACGCGCCGAAGAAGAAGCGGCCCGTCGCGCGGAAGAAGATTTGAAACGCCGCACCGCCGAAGAAGCGGCCAAGCGTCCGACTGATGCTGCGGCACGCCCGAGTGCGCCGGCTGGTGCCAAACCGGCCGCGGCCAAGCCGGGTGTCGCGGCGAAACCGGTCACCGCGAAACGTGATGATGATGACAAGCGCGGCCACAAATCCGCCGGTCATACTCATAAAGATGGCGTTAAAAAGCGCACCGATGGCACCACCGTCAATGAGCACGTGCTGAAGCGCAGCCGCGTTCAGGATTTGATCGGCGAGGCTGGCGACGATGTCGGTGGTGGTCGTGGTGGTGGCCGTCGCAAAGGCCGTCGCACGCCGCAATCGCTGCAACAGAATTTCTCCAAACCGACGGCTCCTGTTGTGCGTGAAGTTGCCATTCCGGAAACCATCACCGTGGGCGAGCTCGCCCAGAAGATGGCAGTGAAAGTCGCTGATCTCATCAAGTCGATGATGAAGATGGGCATGATGGCCACGATCAACCAGGTACTGGATCAGGAAACCGCCGTACTGCTGGTCGAAGAGTTGGGCCACACCGCCAAGCCGATGAGCGAAAACGCGCTCGAAGCCGAACTGCTCGCGCAGAGCAAAGGTGGCGCGCTGGAACAAACCAGTCGTGCTCCGGTCGTTACCATCATGGGTCACGTCGACCACGGTAAGACCTCGCTGCTCGACTATATCCGGCGCACCAAAGTGGCGGCTGGCGAAGCGGGCGGTATCACCCAGCATATCGGCGCTTACCACGTCGAGACGCCGCGTGGCGTGATCACCTTCCTCGACACCCCCGGCCACGCCGCGTTTACCGCGATGCGTGCCCGTGGTGCCAAGGCCACCGACATCGTCGTACTGGTCGTCGCCGCCGACGACAGCGTGATGCCGCAAACGATTGAAGCGATTCAGCATGCTCGCGCCGCGAATGTGCCGATCGTTGTTGCCGTCACCAAGGTCGACAAGCCGAGCGCTGATCGCGAAAAAGTGCGCAGCGATTTGTCGCAGCACAACGTGCTGTCGGAAGATTGGGGCGGTGATGTCCAGTTTGCTTACGTCTCGGCCAAGTCGGGCGAAGGCGTCGACACGCTGCTGGAAAAAATCCTGCTGCAAGCCGAAGTGCTGGAATTGAAAGCGCCGATCGAAGGCCCGGCATACGGTGTCGTCATCGAAGCGCGTCTGGACAAGGGCCGCGGTACCGTGGCCACCGTGCTGGTGCAAGGCGGTACGCTGCGCAAGGGCGACATTCTGCTCGCCGGTACGCAGTTTGGCCGCGTGCGTCAGTTGAATGACGAAGCCGGTCGTCCGGTCAATGAGGCGGGTCCGTCGATTCCAGTCGAAGTGCTGGGTCTCGATGGCGTGCCGATGGCCGGTGACGAAGCGACGGTGGTGGCTGACGAGCGCAAGGCGCGCGAAGTGGCGCTGTTCCGTCAGGGCAAGATCCGCGACGTCAAACTGTCGAAGCAGAAGACCAAGCTGGAAGATTTGTTCGCCAACCTGCAGGACGGCGCCAGCAGCGTGCTGAACGTGATCGTCAAAGCCGACGTCAACGGCTCAGTCGAAGCGCTCAGCGAATCGCTGACCAAATTGTCGACCAGCGAAGTGCAGGTCAAGGTCATTGCACAGGGCGTTGGTGGTATCACCGAGTCCGACGCCAACCTGGCGGCGGCCTCGAATGCGATTCTGTTTGGTTTCAACGTTCGCGCCGACGCCTCGGCCAAGAAAGTGTTGGAAGCCAATGGCGTCGACATTCGTTACCACAGCATCATTTACGACGTCATCGACGAAGTGAAGTCGGCGATGTCCGGCATGCTGTCGCCGGAGAAGAAACAGAACATCGTTGGCATGGCCCAGGTTCGGGAAGTGTTCAAGCATCCGAAGTTCGGCAGCATTGCCGGCTGTATGGTGCTCGAAGGTCACGTCAAGCGTTCGAACCCGATCCGGGTGCTGCGCGACAACGTCGTTATCTTCGAAGGCGAGCTCGACTCCTTGCGCCGGTTCAAAGACGATGTTCAGGAAGTTCGTGCCGGCATGGAATGCGGTATCGGCGTCAAGAACTACAACGATGTTCGCGCTGGCGACCAGATCGAAGTGTTCGAAATCGTCGAAGTGGCGCGGACCATCTAATATTTTGTTGTTACAGCAGTATCAGTCCTGTGCAGGGGCGGGCAAGCGCCCGTCCCTGTCTCCGGGTTGCAGTTGAGGAGCCCGTCGTATGGCCCGTGAATTCAAACGTACCGACCGTGTCGGTGACGAAATCCAGCGTGAACTTGCGCTGTTGTTGCAGCGTGAAGTCAAAGATCCGCGCGTACCGATGACCACTGTGTCGGCGGTCAAAGTGTCACGCGACTTGCTAAACGCCAATGTCTACGTGACGTTCCTCGGCCGTGACAAGCTGCAAGACATTACCGAAGCGGTGAAGGTGCTCAATAACATGAGCGGCTTTCTGCGCAGCGCGCTGGCGCAGCGGATTCGCATGCGCCAGCTGCCACGGCTGATGTTCCATTACGACGACAGCCTGGCCCGTGGCCGGCACCTGTCCAGTCTGATCGATTCGGCCATTGCCAGCGATCAGGCAAGAGCTCATCACGACGACGTATCGCGCGGCGCGGACGAAGAAGAGTAGGCCGGCGCCCGTGCGGTGAGCCGCATCATGCCGTTTCGATTGTTTGGCTAGGCGGAAGGGAAGCGGCCGGAGCGTCTTCCGGGTTGGTAGCGGGCGGGAGGTTTACGTTTGCTGCGCAAACCCGGATTACGGCGTTGCACGCCTAATCCGGGCTACCCGAAATCGATTTTCTGTTTGGAATGCAGGATATGCAACAGCAACAGCGCTTGCCGAAACGCCACATCAGTGGCGTTTTTTTGCTCGATAAAATCACCGGCGTCAGCTCGAACGCGGCGCTGCAGCGGATCAAGCGGCTGTATCAGGCGGACAAAGCCGGCCATACCGGCAGCCTCGATCCGCTGGCGTCCGGCTTGTTACCGATCTGCCTTGGCGAGGCGACCAAGTTCTCGCAGTTTCTACTCGATGCCGACAAGCGCTATACCGTCACCGGCAAGCTCGGTGAGCGCACCGACACCTTTGACGCGGAAGGCAAGGTGATTGCCCACGCCGAAGTCAGCGTCAGCGAAACGCAGCTGCGCGAGGTGGTTGGCCGGTTTCTTGGCAAGCAGCAGCAATTGCCGCCGATGTATTCGGCACTAAAGAAAGACGGCAAGCCGTTGTACGAGCTGGCGCGACAGGGCATTGAAGTCGAGCGCGAGTGGCGCGAGATTGAGATTTTCAGCTGCCAGTTGCTGAGTTTCGATAGCCAATTCTTTTCACTGGACGTGCATTGCAGCAAAGGTACGTATATCCGCACGCTCGTCGATGACATCGGCGCGGCGCTCGGTTGTTACGCCCACGTCACCGTGTTGCGGCGGACCGCCGCGGGTCCGTTCCGGGCCGAGCAGATGCTCAATTCCGATGCCACGGCCGAACTGAAAGACGCGCAGGGTCTGGCAGCGCTGGATGCACTGTTGCTGCCGGTCGATTGTCTGGTGCAGGCACTGCCGAAAGTCACCATGCCGGTGGCCATGGCGCATTTCATCAACCATGGCCAGCCGGTTTTATTGAAGAGTGCCACGTTGAAAAGCGCATCAGATGATGGCGCGCTGGCAATGTACGATGACAGCGGCCGTTTTCTCGGCGTCGGCGAAATCAACGAAGACGGTTATCTGGCGCCAAAACGCTTGCTGCGCAGTGAACCGTGACGGGTGCGAGCGGCGATTTTCTGGTCGGGCAGCCATCAGGTTAAATCACTGCCTAAGAAAAAAAAGGCCGCGCAATGCGCGGCCTTTTTTATGTTGCGGTGGCGTGCCCTGAACAATTGGCCTTGCTCAGGGCAAGTGCTGATCACGCGGCGCGTCATCAATCATTTTCAGCACCTTTTCGACTTCATGGTGGTCATGCTGACAGGCCTGCAGCGCCGTGGTTTCGGCCGCCAGTTTGTATTGGCGCAGAAAGCGCCGGCAGAACACGCAGATCAGCAGGTGCAGCCGTACCGCCAGCTTTTGTTTCAACGACAGCGTGCCGTCGGTCCAGTCACCGGCGCGCTGGGTGACTTCTTTGCAGCTCAGCATTCGCCGGTCTCCTGATAATGCTCCGCCACCTGAAACAGCTTCAGGCGGGCCCGATGCAGCAACACCCGGACATTGGATGCGCTGACGTTCAACTCGTTACAGATGTCGTCCAACTCCAGCTCTTCGACGTGGCGCAGCGTGAACACCGCCTGCTGCAGCGCCGGTAGCCGGTCCAGATTCTTTTGCAGGCAGTCGCCGAGCTCGGTTTGCTGCAGCAGCCCGTCCGGCCGGTCCGAGCGCCAGCTGATCGGCATTTGCTGCCAGTGGCCGTCATCCGGGTTGAACCGGTCCCAGAAGCTCGGGTTTTCGCCGGCGATCTGGTCCAGTGACAGGGTCTGGTCACGCCGCCGAAGCCGACTGTGGGCGGCATTCATGACGATGCGGGTCAGCCAGGTTTTCAGGCTTGAGCGGCCTTCAAAGGCCGGCAGCGCCCGCCAGGCACTGAGCCAGGCCTCCTGCACCACTTCCTCGGCTTCGGCGCTGCCAACCATGGCCCGGGCCACGGCTTTCAGCTTGCCGTGCTGGGCCCTGACCAACGCGGCGAAGGCCTGCTTGTCCTGCTGGCGCAGTAGCTCCAGTTGCTTGCTTTCGTCCATGGCGTCGGTTCGATCCTGTCGGGTCAGTCGGCTCGGGTTGGGTCGGCAAAGACAAAGGCGAGAGCGACCGGGGCGGGCGTCCTTTTTAGCAGGCTGCCCGCCCGGCCGCCAGCCTCGTCGCCGCCGGCAATTAACCTTGGCTTTGCCGGGTGGGATCTGTACAATCTCGCGCCTCTCGACCGGGTCTGCATTAGTGAGCGGACCGGCGAAGCTGTCAAACCTCTCGTTTTGGAGTACGTCATGTCACTAACTGTTGAACAGAAAGCCAAATTGGTTGCCGATTTCGGCCGCGGCAAGAACGACACCGGTTCGCCGGAAGTCCAGGTTGCCCTGCTGACCGCCCGCATTAACGACCTGCAAGGTCACTTCCAGGCCAACGTCAAAGATCACCACAGCCGTCGCGGTCTGCTCCGCATGGTCAGCCAGCGCCGCGTGCTGCTGGACTACCTGAAGAGCAAGAGCCAGGAGCGTTACAGCGCCCTGATCGAGCGTCTGGGTCTGCGTCGCTAATTGCACGCTGCCAGCCAATCGGCAACAGAAGCCCCGGGATTCCGGGGCTTTTTGCTTTTGGCCATCCATCACCGGCGGGGCTGTGAGCCCGACGTCGCCAAGTAGACCAAAGTGCCATTTTTACGTGCAATTCCGGGCCTTCGGGCGTAGGATCGCGCGCGCAAATCATCGACCGAAATGTTAAGACTGCAAGAGGAAAATATACGTGAATCCGATTACCAAGAGTTTCCAGTACGGCGAACACCGCGTCACCCTTGAGACCGGCGCGATCGCCCGTCAAGCCACCGGTGCCGTCATGGTCAACGTCAACGACACCGTGGTGCTCGTGACCGCCGTCGCCAAGACCGAAGCCGATCCGAAGAAAGATTTCTTCCCGCTGACCGTTCATTACCAAGAAAAATTCTACGCTGGTGGTCGCATCCCCGGTGGCTTCCAGAAGCGTGAAGGCCGCGCTACCGAAAACGAAACGCTGGTGTCGCGCCTGATCGACCGGCCGATTCGCCCGCTGTTTCCAGAAGCCTTCCTGAACGAAATCCAGATCATTGCCACCGTCATGTCGATCAACCCGGACGTGACCCCGGACATTCCGGCGATGATCGGTGCCTCCGCTGCGCTGGCGCTGTCAGGCGTGCCGTTCATGGGCCCGATCGGCGCTGCCCGCGTCGGTTACAAGGACGGCCAATACCTGCTCAACCCGAGCAACAAGCAACTGAAAGAATCGGATCTGGATCTGGTGGTTGCCGGCACCGAAACCGCCGTGCTGATGGTGGAATCGGAAGCCAACGAGCTGTCGGAAGCGATCATGCTCGGCGCCGTGATGTTCGGTCATCAAGCGCAACAAGTGGCCATCCGCGCCATCAAGGAATTCGCCGCTGAAGCCGGCAAGCCGAAATGGAACTGGAAAGCACCGGAGCCGAACACCGCGCTGATCGAAGCCATCAAGGCCGAAGCGCAAACCGGCCTGACCGCTGCCTATCAAATCGCCGACAAGCAACAGCGTTACGCCGCCGTTGGTGCATTGCGTGATGCCGTGGTTGCCAAGCTGGCAACTGGCGAAGAAGGTGCGCCGAGCGCCGATGCGGTCAAGAAAATTTTTGGTGACATCGAATACCGCACCGTCCGCGATCGCATCCTGTCGGGCGCGCCGCGCATCGACGGTCGTGATCACGACATGATCCGTGCGATCTCGGTCAGTGCCGGTGGCGTGCTGCCACGTGCTCACGGTTCGGCGCTGTTCACTCGCGGCGAAACCCAAGCGATCGTTGCCGTTACGCTCGGCACCGAAAAAGACGGTCAGCTGATCGACAGCCCGACCGGCGAGTCGAAAGACCTGTTCATGTTCAACTACAACTTCCCGCCGTTCTCGGTCGGTGAAACTGGCATGATGACCGGTCCGAAGCGTCGCGAAATCGGTCACGGCCGTCTGGCCAAGCGCGGCGTCATCGCGATGATGCCGAAGTTCGAAGACTTCCCGTACTCGGTTCGTGTGGTTTCGGAAATCACCGAATCGAACGGTTCGTCGTCGATGGCCTCGGTTTGCGGTTCCTCGTTGGCACTGATGGACGCCGGCGTGCCGGTCAAAGCGCCGGTTGCCGGTATCGCGATGGGCCTGGTCAAAGAAGGCGAGCGCTTCGTTGTGTTGTCCGACATTCTCGGTGATGAAGATCACCTCGGCGACATGGACTTCAAGGTCGCTGGTAGCGCCAACGGTATCACCGCGCTGCAGATGGACATCAAGATCGACGGCATCACCAAAGAAATCATGGAGACTGCGCTGCGTCAGGCCCAAGGCGGCCGGCTGCACATTCTCGATGTTATGAACCAAGCCATCAGCAGCTCGCGCTCAGATATTTCGCAGTTCGCCCCGCGCATCACCACCATCAAGATCGACCCGGAAAAAATCCGCGAAGTCATCGGCAAGGGCGGTACGGTCATTCGCAGCATCACCGAGCAGACCGGCACCAGCATCGACATCGGTGATGACGGCACCATCCGCATTGCGGCCGTCAGCAGCGATCAAGCCAAAGACGCGATTGACCGCATCAAGGCGATCACCTCGGATGTCGAAGAAGGTCAAGTCTTCGAAGGTCCGGTGGTGCGTCTCGCTGACTTCGGCGCCTTCGTCAACATCGCGCCGGGCAAAGATGGTCTGGTTCACATCAGCCAGATCACCAGCCAGCGCGTTGAAAACGTTCGCGACTATCTGAAAGAAGGTCAGATCGTCAAAGTCAAAGTGCTGGAAGTCGGCAAGGACGGCAAAATCCGTCTGTCGATGAAAGCGCTGCTGGAAGGCAACAACGGCTAAGCCGCTGTCGTAATGGCCTGTACCAAGGCAACAAAAAGGGGAGCGCGAGCTCCCCTTTTTGTTGCCGCTGTGAGTTGCGCTGTCGTATGGTTTGCCATAACAAACTTGCAAGGATTCGCAGCAAGATGAAAATGACATGGACTGTTTTGTTGCTGCTGATGGCGCCATGCCTGCGCGCGGCAGATCCAGTTTTGCCAGAGCCGGTCTGGCAACAACCGGACGATCCCGTCGAACCCTACCGTGTCGAACAACTCCGGCAATGGCATGAGGCCTGGGGCAAGCATTGGCCCTGGGGGCAGCCGGAATATTCACTGCATTTGCGCGATGATGACAGCGAACAACTGCTGTTGATGATCAGTGGCTATGCCCGCGGCGGCGAATTTGCGTTGTTCCTGCCGCATGGACACAGCTGGATCGCCAGTACGCAGCACATTGAGCTGGCGCATCATCCGCTGCAGGTATTGCCGGCGCAGCGCGAGGGCTGGCACGAGTTTGAAACCTATGTGCCGGCCTGGGGCAGCGGCGGTGCCGAGGTCTGGGTGTTCCGCTATGGCTGGAGCGGTCACGACTATGTGCAATTGGAACAGCGTGACAGCCAATGGTGCGCGCTGCGTTATTTCCAGCAAACCATGCCCGAACTGTGTTCGGGGCAATAAGCAGCTACCGTGCAAACTCTGAGCATCAACGCTGACGATCTGCTGACGGCATTGCGCGAGCGCAACCCGCAAGTCGAGAGCTGGCTCGATCGGCAGACCGGAGACATCTATCAAGTCAGCGCGCAATTTGATGATGACGAAGTACAAGAGGATCCGGCATTCCATGCCGCGATGACCACGACCCCGGAACGCTGGCTGCGCTTGCCGCGGTTGTCTGGCGATATCGGCTTTCAGGCCATGCGCGCATTCGCCTGCAATGTGGCTGAGCCCGGCTTACAAATGGCGTTGAAGGCAGCGCTCGGCCGGCAACGGGCGTTCTTTCATTTTCGCGATGTGCTGGCCAGCACGCCGGCACTTGTGCCAGTGTGGGAGCAGCAGCTTCGCGAGCGCGCACTGGCTTGGGCAGACGCGTGGCTGGCCGCGCAGGGCATCGTTCGGCATGCTGAAGCAAGCGATGCGACAGATGGCTGCGGTTGACTTGCCCGTGGCTTTTGCACGCAAAGTAGACACTGCTGAATCCGGCGAAAGAAAGCGGAAACAGAAAGCGAATAAAGTGGCAATCAATTAACAAGCAATCAATAACGCAATCAAAATAACAAGCAAAAGGAATCGTGATGTTGCGCTGGTTTTCTCCGACCTATTGGCGTCAGCTGCGGGCCTGTTGGCAGCAACGTGAACGCCTGGCTCTATTGCTCTGGCCCTATCTGGATGACAGCGCCCGCCGTGCCGACGATGCCGAACCGCTGCGGCTGTTGGTGCGCATGGTCCGGGCCATTGAAAATGGCCACGATGAATTCCGCGACGATCAACCGGCCCGGTTGCTGTGGCAGCGCGCCAATGCCGAGGATTCGATTCAGCAGGCGGCAGGTGCACTGCGCACAGCGCGGCTGCAATTGCAGGGCGTGTCGGCCGTCAGTGGCTTGCAACTGGAGCCGGTCGGACGCAAACAATTGAAACCGCTGCGCGACAAGATGAATGCCGATGCGCTCGACAATGCCTTTGGCAATTGGTTGCACGCGCCGCTGACCTTGCCGGTGGTTTCAGCGCTGTTTCTGTTCAGTGGCTGGTTGTTCAACAGCATTTTCTTCAGTCACTTCGGGTTGCCGGTTGGCCGCTACTTTGGTCTCAGTGATTATCTGGCCGCCAGTATCGAGGGGCTGGTTCCAGCCTGCATTGCGGTCGGCTTCACCTTTGTTACGCAGTGGCTAATGCGCCACCGCATGCGCCAGCAGACCTTGCAAAATCAACTCGGCAGCAATTGGCCGGGTCTATTGCTGACCATGTTGATGTTTGTGGTTGCAGTCCTGGTGATTCCGAAACTGATCCCGGAGCCGGCGGTGCAGCGGCTGATGTTGATTTATCTGTCAGCATTGGCGATTCCGATTCTGGCCATTCCGCTGCTGATCCGATTCAGCAAGCGGCCGGCCCGCGATACCCTGTTGCTCAATTTCGTGGTTATCTATGCCGCGGTCATCTGGTTTACTGCCGAGATGCGCTACGTCAGCGTGAGCAAACAAAAAGACAAGCGCACGGAAGTAGTGCTGACCAGTGCACCGCAACAGGTTTTGCCCTGGAAGGTGGTGGCCGGCAACAGTCTCTATCTGTTTTTGCTGAACGAACAAAACGAGTTGATGGCGGTGCCGGTGCAGCAGGTCTTGTCGGTGCACTACGTCAAGACCGGTGATGAAGACGCGCCGGCTGCAGCGGCGGTGATGCCGGGTTCAGTGAGTCCCGATACAGAAAGAAGCGAAACAGCAAAACCTGCGGCAGTGACATCAACCAGTACGTCAACGACAACGCCAGCACAGGCAACGCCGCCACCGCTGCGGCGGTAACCGCGAGTGCGCCGCCACAGCAGACTCTGGTGACGTGCTCTCCGGTGATCGTAGCGGCCAGTAACGCAAACGCCCGGCATGGCCGGGCGTTTTATCGTGATGAAGGCAACCGCTATTTCTTTTGCAATACCGCCAGGTCGGCCAGCAATTGCGCCGAATGGCTGTCGGCTTTTACGTCTTCATAATGCTTGACCACCAATCCGTCCGGGTTGATGACAAAGGTCTGCCGCTTGGTAAAGTCCATCGGGCCAAACGAGGTCAGCACCTTGTAGGCTTTGGCGGCTTGCTTGTCGGTATCGGACAGCAGGGTGAATTTGGCGCCGACGGTTTCGGCAAAGTCCTTGTGCGAGGCCACGTCATCCAGACTGATGCCGACAATCTCGGCATTCAGCGCGGTGAACTGGCTGTAATCGCGAGCAAAGTTTTTCGCTTCGGTGGTGCAGCCGGGGGTATTGTCTTTCGGATAGAAATACAGCACCAGCCAATGACCGGCGAAGCTGTCCAGCGTGTGGATTTTGCCGTTCTGATCCGGCAGCGAAAACGTCGGCGCCGCCATGCCTTCAAAGCTGGAGGCTTGCACGGCCATGGCCGTCAGTGCGAGCACGGCGCCCAGACAGCAGCGGGCCGCAGTTTTCAACAGGGTAATCATGACCGGTCTCCCTTCGAATGGTGGTAGCGCTTATTCTACGCAGCTTTGGTGGCGCAGGTTCACCGGCCTGTGTACCGGCATGAGCTTAACGCCCGACCGAGCAACGGAAAACGAGAAATGGACAAGTGGGAACGCTTTCGCCAGCTGCAAAACCTGCTGGAGACGCACCGCCAGCCTGTGCCGTTGAAGAATCTGGCCGAACGGCTGGAATGCGACCCGGCCACGATCAAGCGGCTGGTCGCCGAATTTCGCGCCAAGTATGACGCACCGATTGCGTCGTCGCGCGCCGGCTATGCCTGGCGGCCGCGCCCGGATCAGCGTTTCGAATTGCCCGGTACCTGGCTGGGTCAGGCCGAACTGCTGGCCCTGATGGTGCTGGACAACGCGCTGGCCAGCCTCGGCAGCCGGATCATGGAGCGTGAGTTCAAGGCGCTGCGGAAAAAAGTCCAGCAGATGCTGAAAGCCGATGCCGTCGATGGCGAGGATTTTGTTCGCCGCCTGCGGGTGGTCAGCAGTCGGCAACGGGTGGCGGCGCTACCGTTTTTTTCCGAGCTGGTGCTGGCGCTGCAGCAACGGCAACAACTGCAGTTCGAGTATTTCAGCCGCGCCCGCAATGCCCGCGAATTGCGCATGGTCTCGCCACAGCGTCTGGTGCTGTATCGCGACAACTGGTATCTGGACGGTTGGTGTCACACGCGCAACGCCTTGCGCACGTTTGCCCTCGATGCGGTGCAGGATTGCCGGCGCCAGAAGACGCCAGCACGCGAGCTCAGCGACAGCGAACTGGATCAGCATTTCACCCATTCCTACGGCATTTTCTCCGGCGCGCCCGCCGAGCGCGCTGAGCTGCTGTTCAGTGCCGAAGCGGCGCGCTGGGTGCAAGCCGAGGTCTGGCATCCGGAGCAAACGTTGCAGTGGCTTGCCGATGGCCGGTTGCAACTGCAGGTGCCCTACGCGAATCCGACCGAGTTGCTGCGCGATGTGCTGGCCTGGGGCGAGCAGGTGGAAGTGCTGGCTCCAGCCAGTTTGCGCAGCACCATTCGCCAGCAGTTGCAGGCCGCCTTGGCGCACTATCCGGCCTGAGCGGCATCGGCTCCGACTGTGATGTGAAAAAAGCCGGCGCATTGCGCCGGCTTTTTTTCTGTGCGGCGTGAGCCGTAACCGAGGGCCATGCCGCACCGCCGCAGCCATCAACGACTTTGAAAGCGCCGCACCAAGCTGCTCATTTCATCCGCCATGTGCTGGACATCATGGGTCTCACTGGCCAGTTGATTGGTCGCTTCGGTGGTCGCATTGGCCAGATCGGCAATGCGCACCACCCGCTGATTGATGTCTTCGGTCACCGTGCGTTGTTCTTCGGCCGCGGCGGCGATGCTGCTGCTGCGATCATTGATCTGGGTTACGGTCTGGGAAATTTCCGCCAGGGATTGCTCCAGCGAGCCGGTCTGTTCGGCAGTGCGATCCGCTTGCTCCATGCTGGTCCGCATCAACTCGACCGCGCGTTTGGCGCCGACTTGCAGTTGTTCAATCGTGCGCTGAATCTCCGAAGTCGACTGCGCGGTCTTGCTGGCAAGGTTGCGCACTTCGTCGGCGACCACGGCAAAGCCGCGACCCTGCTCACCGGCGCGGGCCGCCTCAATGGCTGCGTTCAGCGCCAGCAAGTTGGTCTGATCGGCAATGCCCCGAATGGTCGCGACCACCGAGCCGATTGCCGCGCTGTGTTGATCGAGTTCGCTGACACTGCTGGCAGCGTTTTCCATCTGACTCGCCAGGGCCCGGATTTGTCCGGCGGCATCGAGCATGACTTGCCGGTTGCGCGACACCACGTCGGTGGCGGTGCTGGTGTAGCTGGCGGCATCGTCGGCGTGGCGCGCCACTTCGGCAATCGCTGCCGACATCTCGGTGACCGCAGTGGCGATTTGTTCGGTTTCCTGTTGTTGCCGTTCCACCTGTTGCAGCGTGTCGTTGACCCGGCTGTTGGCAATCGACGCACTGTGATGCAGCAGGTTGCTTTCGTGAGTGACTCGGCCCAGCACGGTCAGCATGCGCATTTCCTGCCAGTGCATTTCGGTTTGCAGCCGACCAATCTCATCATTGCGACCGCTGTAAATCTGCACCATCAAAGGATTCGGCGCATAACCGCGATCTTGTTGCACCAAGGCGCGTAGCGGCGCCAGCAGCATCGGCAGCAACACCGCCAGCGTGGCAAAGCCAGCGGCGGTGCCAATCAGAATCGCGGCGCCATCGCCAAGCAGCAGCACCACCAGCAAACTGATCAACAGCGCGGCGGCATTGCCGAGCACGATGCGGGCGGCAAAGCCGGGCCGCCAGCGTCGACTGCGTTGCGCCAATTGCAGTTCACGGTACAGCTGGCTGGCGCGTTCGACGTATTCGCGTCTCGGCGTTCGCCGTACCGATTCGTAACCGACCACCTGGCCTTTTTCAAACACCGGGGTGACGAAGGCATCGACCCAATAGTGATCGCCATTTTTGCAGCGGTTCTTGACGATGCCCATCCAGGCGCGACCGGCCTTGATCGTGCGCCACAAATCTTCAAACGCCGCTGTCGGCATGTCCGGGTGCCGGACCAGATTGTGCGGCGCGCCAATCAGCTCCTCACTGGAATATCCGCTGATGGCAACAAAAGCCTCGTTCGCGGTGGTGATGATGCCTCGGCTGTCGGTCGCGCTGACCAGTTCCTGACCGTCACGCATCATGACTTCACGCTGCGTGACGGGCTGATTGTTGCGCATGGTGTGTCGTCCTTGTTTGATGCCGTTCTTCGATTAACCTTCGATTGCCTTCGCACAGGTACGCAAGCATTCGCTCGGTTCAGCAGTTTCGCTGCCCGCATCAGCGTTCCCGTTCCCTGGCTGGCGAAGTACGCGGCAACCGTATGGCGGCCACCGCAGCATGGCTTATTGAGCCTAGATCAAAACCGGCCATTTGCAGCTATAACTGAATAGTGAATGCGTCATGGCTAGTGAGCGGTCGCAAATGCGTCGCGGCGGTAGGGCATCAAGGCCTTTATCGCCCGGTATATGTTGCGGTGCCGCAGCCGATGCGAACAGGAGTGTTCCATGCAGCGGCGTACGGTGCTCAAGGCAGGACTGCTGGGGCTGACCTTGCCGGCCGGTTTGCGTGCAGCCGAGTCACTGCGGGTGGCGGTGTTTCCGGAATACAACGTTGCCGATGTGCTGCGTGAGTTCACCGCCCGGCACGGCATTGCCGTGACCCTGCTGACCTACGATTCCAATGAGGATTTACTGGCTGCCTGCATCAAGGGCGAGCGTTTTGATGTGGTGACGCTGAGTCATTACATGCTGCCGCACTACCACGCGCTCGGGCTGCTGCAAAACCTGCCGACCACTGCGTCGGAGGTTGCACAACCCCGGCATTGGAATAACCGCTTCGGTGGATTGGGCGAGCTGGCCGGGCGTCAGTTGGCGCTGCCGAAAAACTACGGCACCACCGGATTCATTTATCGGCGTTCGCACTTTCCGCTGCTGCGCGACTGGCCGGAATTCTGGGCCGCCGTGATGCAGTTGCCGGGCAAGCGCGCCAGCGTGCTCGACGATGTCCAGAGTGTGGTCGGGGCCGCGCTGTGCAATTTTGGTTTTTCATACAACAGCACCAAGCCGAGTCAGCTGCTGGCTGCCGACCAATTGCTGAGCCAGTGCGCGCCGCATATTCGGGAAATTCAGGTAGTTGCCGAAGACGCGATTCGGCGCGGCGATTGGCTGTTCATGTCTTACAGCGATGGTGGCTGGGCCAACACCCGCAGCGATCCGGATGTGGTCTACGCCATTCCGCAGCGCGGCGGCGAGTTGTGGTGTGATTTGTACGCCGTCAGTGCGAGCTGCCAGCAGCCGGAACAAGCCGGATTGCTGCTCAGCTGGCTGCTGCAGCCGGAGCAGATTGCTCAGGAAGTGATGCAGTTGGGGGTGTCACCGGTGGACAACCGGGTTTTGCCGCTGCTGCCAACCACGCTGCGTCAGGACCCGATCATTTTTCCGTCGGCGGAGTTGCTCGCCAAACTGGAATTTTCCTCCCAGGAAGCGCTGCGGGAACCGCTGCGCGCCGAGATCTTTGCCAAGCTGGCGGCACGGTTATAGCGGCGGACAACCGTGGTAAACGACTGTCATCAGACGCCCCGTTCAAGCATGCCCATAGTGACGTTTGCTGTCGGTTTGTCACGCGCTCACGCGGCGGCACTCTGCTGACCCTGCAGCCACTGCTCGAACTGCGCCGCCGGCAGTGGCTTCGACAAGTAATAGCCCTGCATGATCTGGCAGCCGCGTTCGCGCAGGTAGTCGCGCTGTTCCACGGTCTCGACGCCTTCCGCCACCATGACGAAATTCAGCGCCTTGCCGAGCCCGAGCAGTGCGCTCGCCACCGCGATATCGCCGGCATCGGTGGGCAGGCCGCGAACAAAGGTTTGATCAATTTTCAGAATATCAATAGGCAGATTTTTCACGTAACTCAAGCTGGCATAGCCGGTACCGAAATCGTCGACCGCAATCCGGTGACCTTTGTGCCGCAGATCCTCCAGCAGCAGACTGGCGGCACTGAGGTTTTGCATCAACAGGCTCTCGGTCACTTCCAGTTCCAGTGCGGCGGCCGGCAGGCCGCTGTTCTGCAAGGCTTCTTCCACGGCCAGCACCAACTGTTCCGGGTGGATCAATTGTCGCGATGACAGGTTCACCGCCACGCTGAACCGGTCGCCGGCAATGGCGCGCCAGTGCACCGCATCAACGGCCGCTTGTCGCAGCACGTAGGCACCGATCGGCACGATCAAACCGGTCTCTTCGGCCAGCGGAATGAACTCCGCCGGCGAAATCAGCTTGCCGTCGCGGCGCCAGCGGATCAGCGCTTCGGCGCCGCTGATGCGGCCGTCCTGCAACTGCGCCTTGGGCTGATACCAGACTTCCAGTTCGCCGGTGTCGAGCGCATGGCGCAGCGCCGATTCCATTTCCAACCGCTTGCTGACCGCAACGTTCATTTCCTCGCGGTAAATCGCCGTGCTGTTGCCGCCGAGCGCTTTCGCGTTGTACATCGCGGCGTCGGCTTTGCGCAGCAGCTCGGCAAAATCGTGGCCATCATCCGGGTAGCGGGAAATGCCGATGCTGGCGCCGATAAAGAAATTCTTTTCGCCCACCCGGAACGGTTCGCGCAGTACCTCGATGATCTTCTCTGCTACCAGTTCGGCATCACTGATGTTGTGGCTCATCTCCATCAGCAGGACAAATTCGTCGCCACCGAGCCGGCCCAGCATGTCGGTGCGGCGCACGCTGTGTTGTAGCCGGCCCGCTGCTTCATGCAGTACCAGATCGCCGACTTCATGGCCCTGGCTGTCGTTGACCGGTTTGAACCGGTCGAGGTCGACAAACAGCACGGCAAAGCGCTGACCGGCGCGGGCACTGTGCTCGATCAAGTCATTGGCGCGTTGGTGCAGCAAATGCCGGTTCGGCAGGCTGGTCAGGGCATCGAAGTTGGCCAGTCGCGACAATTCGTTTTCGATGCGGGCGCGTTCGCGCGCCAGGCCCTGGAATTGCCGCAACGCTTCCGCCAGCCGGCCGATTTCGTCATTGCCCTTGTCGGCGATTGCGGTGTCGAGTTTGCCGCCGGCCATGTCTTCGACGCCGTGTGCCAGCGCCACCAGCCGGTTGCCGAGCAGCGGGCCGGCAAACAGCCAGCCGAGCAGCAGCGCGCCGGCCACCGCAAACAGCGCCAACGCAATCAAGGCGGTACGTGCCCAATTGAACGCCCGGCTCATCGCCGCGGTGCTGGCGGCGACATCGCTGGCGGTGTCGGCCTGAATGGCGCGTTGCAGCCGGCGCAGCGCATTCATCTGACTGCGATTGCTTTCGAGAAGGTCATCGGCCTGCTGGCGCGCTTCCAGCCGCTGCATTTGCTGCAGTGGCACGTTCTGTTCGCCGAACATCAGCGCCTGCAACTGGGTCACGGCTTTGATCACCACATCGCGAATGCCGCCCGATGGCATCTCGGTCAGCCGCAGATCAATCCGGTCGAGCGCATCTTGCGCGGCGTTGGTTTCCTTGGCCACCCGCAGCCGGTCCGGTTCAAAGCCAACCCTGGTGATCAGGCTGTGCAGCAAATGGATTTCGATTTTGATTTCCTGCAACGCGTACAACTGGCGCGCGCGGGTGCTGTCGTTATTCATGGCGGCGCCAATCGGCGACAGGACGATGCGCAGGGCGTCGGTGATGCGGCTGGCTTCGTCGACATCGGCGTTGATCTGATCGCGCAGCGTCAGCCGGGCGCGGGTCACCCGGTTCATCGATTCCAAATTGCTGTCCAGCGATTCGATATACACCGACAGCTGGCGCTGGTAATCCGGCCGCGGCAGCGTCGCCACCGTTTGCTGCAGGGCCTTGCTGACCTGCTGGCCCTGCTCCAGCAGCGTCGCGAGCTCTGCTTCGCTGTTGGCGCTCATCTGGGACGGTGCCAACGCCGCCAGTTGGTTGGCCTGTTCGACGGCGTCGGCCACCCGTTGCAAGATCGGCACGCTGACCGCGGCGATATGGTCGGCTTGCCGGCTGGCCGAGCCGAATGCGGCAATCGCCAACACTGCCGCCGCTAGCGTGACGGTTGCGCCGGCCAGAAATACCGCCCAGATTCGCGCACGCACCCCGGCCAGACGCCGAATGGGCGCCGGCAACCAGGATTTCCAGATAGACGTTGATGGCATGCCGCTGGCTGGCTGACAGGTCGCAGGAAGGTCAGCGAAGTATGGCTGGCGATTCGGCTTTTTGCCCCGTGCCGGCATGCAGTCCGGTCAAGCAATCGCCGCCAGCCAGAGTTGGCCGCAAACACGGCATTGCCGGACCACGACGCTTGCACCGGGGCCGGTGAGCGGCGACCATACCGGCCCACGGTGGCAGCGGATTGCAGCTGGTGATTTTCTCGCCAAAACCGGTGCTCCGGTGCTGCGCGCGGATAATTGCCCTTACCGGCGCTATCGTGACGGGCGCAGGCGCTGCTCTCGCGCATGGTCAGACTGGCCAGCGCGGTGCCCGGTTTTCGGCCTTGCAGTAGCAGCAATTTCAGTAGGTAGCCAAGGCAACGCGTGACCAAGTTGCCCGGCCACGCAAGTTTCAGCCTGACCGGTTCCCGCCCGGTCGGTGCGGGCGTAATCAACAGGATTCAGGCAAGCCGGCTCAGATAAAGCCGGTGTCGCCACACAGGTATTCAGACCGTTCGTTTTCAGCAACACGTGTTCAGGAAAGACAGCAGCCATGGCAACCCAGCAGTACAACGCCGACGCAATTGAAGTGCTCTCCGGTCTCGACCCGGTCAAACGCCGCCCCGGCATGTATACCGACACCACCCGGCCGAACCACCTGGCGCAAGAAGTCATCGACAACTCGGTCGACGAAGCGCTGGCCGGCTTCTGTAAAAACATCACCGTGATTCTGCGCGCCGACAACAGCGTCGAAGTGCAAGACGACGGCCGCGGCATGCCGGTCGACATCCACCCGGAAGAAAAAGTCTCGGGTGTCGAAGTCATCATGACCAAGCTGCACGCCGGCGGTAAGTTCTCCAACAAGAGCTACAACTTTTCCGGCGGTCTGCACGGCGTTGGTATCTCGGTGGTCAATGCGCTGTCCAGTCGCGTTGATGTCAAAGTCAAACGCGACGGCAAAGAGTTTCACATAGGCTTTGCCGACGGCGACAAAAAATCGGAACTGAAAGTCATCGGCGAGGCGCCCAAACGCGTCACTGGCACCACCGTCGCGTTCTGGCCCAACCCCAAGTATTTCGATTCCGCCAATTTTTCGGTACCCAAACTCAAACACCTGCTGCGCGCCAAAGCGGTGCTGGCGCCGGGCCTGCGCATTGTCTTCATCAACGAAAAAGACAACGAGCGCGACGAGTGGTACTACGAAGACGGTCTGCGCGCCTATCTGATCAGCACGCTCGACGGCGCCGAATGCCTGCCGCAAGAACCGTTCTGCGGCAACATGGTGTCCGAAAACGAGGCCGTGGATTGGGCGCTGACCTGGGTCCCGGAAGGCGGCGAGCTGCTCGGTGAAAGCTACGTCAACCTCATTCCGACCGCGCAAGGCGGCACTCACGTCAACGGCCTGCGTCAGGGCTTGGCGGAGGCCATGCGCGAATTCTGTGAACTCCGGAACTTGCTCCCGCGAGGTATCAAACTGGCGCCGGAAGACATCTGGGAAAAAATTTCCTACGTGCTGTCGGTAAAAATGAAAGAGCCGCAATTTGCCGGCCAGACCAAAGAGCGCTTGGCCTCACGCGAATGCGCCAGCTTTGTCAGCGGCGTGGTCAAAGATGTGTTCTCGCTCTGGCTCAACAATAATCCCCAGCTCGGCGAAGAGCTGGCCCAGTTCGCCATCAGCAACGCCAACAAGCGTTTGAAAGCCGGTAAGAAAGTCGAACGGAAAAAAATCACCCAAGGCCCTGCGCTGCCCGGCAAGCTCGCCGACTGCGCCGGTAGCGACATCATGCGTTCGGAGTTGTTTTTGGTCGAAGGCGATTCCGCCGGTGGTTCCGCCAAGCAAGCTCGCGACAAAGAGTTTCAGGCCATCATGCCGCTGCGCGGCAAGATCCTGAACACCTGGGAAGTCGACAAGGATGAAGTACTGGCGAGTCAGGAAGTGCACGACATCGCGGTTGCCGTCGGCGTCGATCCGGGTAGCTCGGATTTAAAAGATCTGCGCTACGGCCGCATCTGCATCCTCGCCGATGCCGACAGCGACGGCCTGCACATCGCCACGCTGCTCTGCGCGCTGTTCGTCAAACACTTCCGCACTTTGGTCGAAGCCGGCCACGTTTATGTCGCCTGCCCGCCGCTGTACCGCATCGACATCGGCAAAGACGTGTACTACGCCCTCGATGAAGCCGAGAAAGAAGGCATTCTCGACCGCATCAACGCCGAGAAAAAACGCGGCAAAGTCCAGGTCACCCGCTTCAAAGGCCTCGGTGAAATGAACCCACTGCAACTGCGCGAAACCACCATGGACCCGAATACTCGCCGCTTGGTGCAGCTGACCATCGATGACTGGGAAGGCACCGTGTCGATCATGGACATGATGCTGGCCAAGAAGCGGGCCGGCGACCGGAAGGCGTGGTTGGAAGATAAAGGGAATTTGGCGGAAGTGGTTTGATAACAATATCTTTTGGCTGCAAACAGAGAGACAGTTTTTTCTTACATTGGAGTCGGGGCGCTTGAAGCGGTGTGTTGAATAGCGAATATATAACTTATTGCAAACTGAGGGAGAGTGACTTGAATAGAAATTCCCGTAAGGCCTTCATGCTGATGATCCTCGCTGGCATTTCTCTATTGACGGCCTCGTGCAGTGGCGGTGGTGCTGGCGGAGTTGAAGAAGAAAAATTTCCACTTTCTAATAAGATTATCCCAGATGAGGGGTTACGGTACTGCGTAAATAGACTTTCGGAGTTGAGTGATTGGTCATCAACCGCTGATGTAAGGCATGTTGATTGCTCTGACGAAAGACTGAATCCTCCGCGGACTTTCATTAAAAGTATTTCTGGAATAAGTGTTTTCGCCAATCTCGAATCGTTAAATCTAACGCCAAATTCAAAGATCGACGCTTTGCCCCTCGACCCATTGATATCGGATCTTTCTCCGCTGCACGGAATGTCGGCAATAAGGAAACTCTCGCTGAATAGAAATTCAGTATCAGATCTGATTGTTTTGTCGACCCTAAAAAATCTTGAGTACCTTGATTTGACAGGGAATAATCCAGTTGATTTTGAGCCGTTGAAGGGGCTAAAAAAGTTACGCGAGCTAAGAGTTAGATACTCGATATGGGGTGGAGATGGGTGGCCTAATGCAAATGAATCTGTTTCCGGCCTATCGCAGCTCTCCTCTCTGACATATGGAAATGCCCAAGATGAGGATTTTTCGCCCATTAGGAAGTTAACTGGCTTGAAAAGTCTAAGTCTTTATGCCTCAACTGGAGTATCAAATATTGATTTTTTAGGAAGTCTTCCAGCTTTGGAAGAGCTTTTCCTGAGAGGTTTTCGTGAAGAAGATGTTTCTTTCGAAACCATAGGCGGATTGCGTGATCTTAGAAAGCTTACATTAATTAATACATTTTTTTTTAGCGCGTCACCTTATGAGGTCTGCAATATTCCAAATGCTTTGTCTGGCTTGGTGAAATTGGAAAGTTTGGCTCTGGAACACGTCAATGGTCTGTGTGTTGATTTGTCAATTACGTCGGGGATGGTTAACCTGAAATCACTAAGTGTTAGTGGTGGTTATATCCGTAATTTTTCCGCAGTAGGGGGTCATGTAAATCTGGAGGTTCTAGCTGTCGGTTCACAGCAGATGGACGGAAACAGAGTTGCTGCTCTTGATTTGCAGTCAATCTATCAATTGCAGAAGTTGAAAGCTGTTTGGTTTGATGGTGTAACTATTTTTGAGTATCCGTTGTTATCAAAGCTTCCTCAGATTGAGTATGCATATTTTGATGATGTAACGGCTGCCACTGACTATGCTAACGGGTGCGAATTGATTCCCGGATGCGGTGCCGAAAGCCTTCCTCTAACAGACTGGCAGGCAGTGTTGTCGGGTGCAATGTCGGTTGAGTATTTGAGTTTCGAAGGGTCTTCATTTAATCGCCTCGATGTTCTCTATGGGTTGCCTAATCTAAAGTGGCTGAATATTAGAAGCCTAAAAAGATTTCAAGATATGAAAAGCCTCACCTGCGATGAGATTCGTGCGTATACGAGCTCGCTGCCTGTTGGGAAAGTTGAGGTTTATTCGAGCTGCTAAATTGTGCGAGGTAACGCAAATTTAAAGGGTAATTTAAAAATTTAAAGCGCGGATAGAACCGCGCGTACGGCGGATTAACGCCTCGGGGTAGGGCGGAACCGCGAAGCATTTCCGCCGCATGTTTCCTTAAGGAAAGCTTGGAACGTTTCGGAAATGCAACATTCGGCGGAAAACCCTGCGGGTGTTCCGCCCTACATGGGATTTGACCGGCCGTTTGTCAATTTACGAGGCAAGGAATGCCTAACTATCGACGGGCTTATGCGCCGGGGGCCACGTGGTTTTTCACTATCAATCTACTGGAGCGGCACGGCAACGATCTGCTGATTCGGGAGATTGATCGGCTGCGCACGGTTGTACGCCGTGTTCATGAATTGCACCCATTCACCATCGATGCTTGGGTGGTTTTGCCGGACCACATGCATTGCGCCTGGACTCCGCCTGCCGCCGACAACGACTATCCGCTTCGTATCCGCCTGATCAAAACCCTGTTTGCTCGCTCACTTCCTTCTATCGAACGGCGCTCTGCCGTCCGCGTGAACCGTGGTGAACGCGGCATCTGGCAACGCCGCTACTGGGAACACCTGATCCGTGACGAAAGAGATTTCCGGGCACACATGGACTATGTCCATATAAACCCGCTCAAACATGGTCTCGTCACGCGCGTTCAAGACTGGCCGCACTCCACCTTTCACAAACTCGTCGAAGCCGGCGTTTACCCATCCAACTGGTGCGGCGATGCCGGCACCAACTCACTTGACTATCCGGACTGAATGCCGCGCAATCCCGGTTGCACAGGCCGTGCCGCTGCCATCGTCTTAGGCCGGTTTGCCCAGACCAAACACCAGCACGCCGACGATGCCGACAACAAACGCCACACCGAATACCACCACCAAATAACACAACGACGCCGCGACGCCGGTCAAGGCGCCTTTCCACCACGGTTGCCGTACGCCGGCAAATGCGTAGATCGCGGCGGCGAACGAAAGCAGGTAACTCACGCTGGTACCGTAGCCGATGCCGAGCGCTGTCACGAGCGCGAGGGCAATGCTGGTGAAGCCACTGAGACTTTGCACATAAAGCAGCGCGACATAGCGCTCGGCGGTAGTGGTGCCGGGCCAAAACCGACGCATCAGCATGGCCGCCGGATACGCAGTCAGCACACTCAGCTGGCCGCTGTAATTGGTAATAAAGGTCAGCACAGGCTGATCCATGTTGTGGGTGCCGCCGACGCTGGCGAAGGGATCAATACCCAGCCAATGGCAGAGCAGAAAATAAAAGGTGTAGCTGACAATCACCAGCAACACGGGATTGACGTAACGATCGCGCGCGCCTGCGTGATAGGCCAATATCAGCGCACCCGGCCGCAGCAACAACTCTTTGATGGTACGTAGCCAGGTGCCATCAAATGACAACAAGGTTTGCAGCGCATGGCTGAAGACGGTGCGAGTATCCAGCCGAGCCACGCGGCGCTGACCGCACTGGCTGCAAAACCGGCCGGTGCGCAAATGGCCGCAAGCGGGGCAACAATCTTGTTCACTGGCTGCAGGAACAGGCTCAAGCGGCAGCGGCGCGCGGTAAGTCGTCAACGGGGCGTCAGACACGATGTTGAGGGCCGGCAAGACAAGTGGACCCGCAGTGTAGCGGCCGCCAGCGCGACATGGAAAGTGCAATTTGCGGCGTACCAAACGGTGGGATGGGTTCGCATGGCATTCCACCATTTTTCGAAATGCATGCAACGTGTTAAGCGTAGTGAGCGGCGCATCGCTTGGCAAAAGCGGCGGATGCTGGCTACGCTCAGTTGAGTGCGGCAAACGAGTCCAGTCATGATCCGTTTCGGGGTCTTTCTCCTGAGTTGTTTTTGCCTGCCACTGCTGGCGGCCCCGCTGCGTCTGGCAGTTGTGGATGTGCCACCGTACGGCTTTTTGCTGCCGGCTGCTGCACCCCTGTCAGCGGATCAAATCGCGACTGATGCTGCCATTGGTGGTGCCTACAAGGACATTGGCGAATTGTTGGCGAACGCTAGCCAGTCGCCGATGCAGTTTCAGTTGTTGCCGTATCCGCGGGCTGTGGATATGGTGCTGCACGGCGAGTCCGATCTGACCATCATGTTTGGCAACAGTGCGTTGCACGAGACTGCGCGGGAAGTCGCTCCACTTGCAAACGTCGAGGTGGTGCTGGTGGGTCACGGTCAGAAGGGTGCTGCGCTGCGCACCGATGCCTTGAACGGTCTGGTGATTGGTCGGCTGCGTGGCGGTTGTGATGAATTGTCTGGGCGGCCGGATTTGCATTTATTTGATCTCAACGACCACAAAAGTGGCCTGCGTATGTTGCAGGCAGGACGCATACAGGCATTGTGTTCGGTGGCGCTGGCGCTGCAAGTCGCCGCGATCGAATTGCATCTTGATTGGCAAAAGTTCGGCAAGCCTGTCGTGCTCGGTCGCCGTACCGTCTGGTTGTTCGCCTCCCCGCAGTTACCCGATACCACCTTGCAAGTTTTGCGCAAGGCAGTCAAAAAACTCACCATCGAAGGCCGCATCGATGCGGTGCTGAAACGCTACGCAAAGGTCGGTCTCGGCCAATAGCCTCACCGGGTCAAACCCTGATTGCTGCCGACTGGTGACCCATGTCATGCGCTTGCTGACAGGCCCGTTCTCACGGCGCAGGTCGAAAGTGCCGCAACCTATGCAAGCGCCAGTTCATTCCGTAGCATGATCAGCCAATTTATATCGCCACTGGAGTCATGATGAACCGTCGCCATTTTCTGCTTGCCGGCGCGGCAGCCCTTGTTGGCAGCACGGTTGTCGGTCATGTGCTGAGCAAGCGCCAGCTCGAAGCGTTTGCCACGCTCGACATCACGCCACGGCTGCAGGCGCTCAAGGGCCAGACCCTGCGCAGCACCGGCACGTGGTTGCCGGCGCAAATTTTTACTCACCTGGCCCAGAGCATCGAGTTTTCACTGACCGGCTATCCGCAAGCCAAGCCGGCCTGGTTTCAGCACACGGTCGGTGCCGCGGCATTCGCTGCGTTTTCGGTGGCAGGCGCCATGCGCCATAACCTCGCCGAACCGATTCCCGGTGCGCCAACACTGGACGGCATTACCGATACCGATACCGATGCAGCCTTGGACCGGTTGCTGGCTGCTTTGCAACAGTTCGACGCTCATCACGCCAGCCTTGCCGAGCACTTCGCCTACGGCCAACTCGACGCCCGGCAATACCGGGCCGCGCATTTGATGCATATCGAGAACCATCTGCGCGAAGTGCTGGTCTGAGCCGGCTGGTATGAACAAGCCTGCATGAGCAAGCTGACAAGGTCGCAAAGCTGCCGATACAAAACGCTATCGAAACGCTAAGGACGGCATGGAATAATGCCGCGCACAAATTTCGGACAATTGAGAAAGGGATGAAAGTCATTATGTGGAGCGGTATCGCTGGCGCCCGGCGCCAGATGTTGACGTTATCGATGTCGGTATGGGCGTCGGTTTTGGCTTTGAATGTGACGCCAGCGCAAGCAGGCGAAGTGCCCGAGCCTGTCATGGGCCAGATGAGTGCTCCGCTTGGCGACCAGACCAGCGACCCCATCAGGGACATCAATGTCACCCTGCTGACCAGCCCCAATGTCGTTGATACCCGCACGGTCAGCCGAATGCTCGACAAACGGCAGCCGGCTGATCTGCCGTTACTGGATTTGATCGCCGAACGGCTGTATCAGGAACTGGACGCCGGCGTAACCGAGCGCAGCGAAGATGCTGTGGCGTGGCTCGGCATTGTGCTCGGCCATTCTGGCGACAATCGTTACGCAGAGGTGTTGCAGCTTGGTCAGAGCAAGACTGACAGCCGCAAAATCCGCAATGCGATCAAAGCGGCCAGCAAGGATTTGCGTGATCTGGGTCATGCAGCTTACCAGCGAGGCTCGGTCAGTCTTGCACAGGAACGCGCGCGCGCAGAAGCGGCACTTGCTGAACACCGTCATGCTGCCGACATCGTCGTGTCGGAACAGCAGCTGATCCGTCAGCGCCTGCCGGAAGTCATGACCCGGCTGGGCACTCCGGATTACCTGAGCTCGATGGATCTGAACATCAATGACAAAGTGAAAGTGCCGGCGCGTACCGACGCGGTGCTGGCACATTACGATGGCTTTGGTATTGTCGTGTTCAGTGTCGCGCCCAGTGGCGATCACTGGATTGTCGACAAATTGTGGCAGGACCGCAGCAAAGCTGCCGCCGCCTATCAGGGCAGCAATGCCCGCTTGGCCAATATCCTGGCCAGCGTCGGTGGCAAATATTTTCGTCTGGTGTTGCACGCGTCTGAGTTGGTGGTGCTCAACGATCCGGAGTTGTTGAAAGTGCTGGAGCGCCGTCTTGCCGGCTCGCTGGATGTCACGGAGCCACATGAAGTGGCGGCATTGGAGCGGGTCTGCACCTTGCTTGTTCTGAGCACCGATCCGCGCTTTGCGGCAACCTTGGAGCGCGTGGCAGCCGACGCCGCCAGTTCGGATTTGCGTGGCCGCGCAAAAGGCAGTCTGGGCAGTCTTCGCAATCGAATCTGAGCGATGGCGCGAAAGCGGTAATCTAGATGTCGCAGGCGCCAGTTTGGCGCCTGCGATGTGACCAAACCGGTGTCCCATGTCGCAGTGGCAAGCTTTTCTTTTTGGCATAACGCTGGCCATCGCCGTTGGCCCGATCGCGCTGCTGATCATCAATACCTCACTGCAGGTTGGCGTGCGCGCGGGTCTGAGCTGTGCGCTCGGCGCGACTGCGGCGGATCTGTTGTTTGCCTTGCTGGCGTTTCACGCCGCAGATCGGTTGGTGCCGTTGCTGCAGGCCTATGCCCAGCCGCTGCAGGGAATTGCGGCGCTGGTGTTGATGCTGCTGGCGCTGCGGATGCTGTATCAGTTGCGTCGCCGTGATGGCGCGGCGGCGCCGGTGCGCAGTCACCGTCATTATGTTTTCACCACCTTTGCGCTGACCGTGGTCAATCCCTTGACCGTGCTGGCGTTCGGCAGTTTTGCCTTGCAACTGGTAACGACGCCCACGGCGGCGTCGGCGACGATACTGGCCGGTGCGGCGGCAGCGGGCACCGGCAGCATTGCAGTGTTGATGGTGTTGGCCGCCGGAGCGCTCGGTCGCCTGTTTGGCAAGCGCGGCTGGCTGGTGACGCTGAACGCGCTCAGCGCACTTGGCATTCTGGCATTTGGCGTGCGCGGGCTGTGGTTGGCTGCGTGAGCGGCAACAGGTCCGACGCCGTTGCCGGCGTCACCGTGTAAGATGAGTCTTTGCTTCTTTCGCGGCGCTTTTTTCGCCGCAACGGTGCGGCATGCATTACGAAGCCACGGTTGATGAAGTCCGCAAGCTGGTCTGGATCAGCTACAGCGGTGTGCTGAGTCTGGATGTTGGCCTGGGCTTGTTGCAGGCGGCGCGGGCCAAGGCGGGCGAAACCGGTTACCCGATTGTTTATGATTTGCGTCAGGCGCGGTTGCATTCGTCGCTGCTGTCGCTCGGTGAATATGCCGGCAAATACATTGCGCCGGAAGCGGCCCGTACCCACTATCTGCCGGCCGTGCATCTGATTTCACCAGAAGACAATGTCGAAAACTGGCGCTTTTACGAGCGGCAGGCGCAGATGCAGGGCTTGAAGCTGCGATTATTCTTTGACGAAGCGGAAGCGGTGCGCTGGTTGCAGCAACAAATGCCGACCGGTGCGAGCTGATCCCGGTTTTTGTCTGGGCGATGACATTCATTGCAAGGAGTGAGCGCCATGTTCTCCCGTATCGCCGTGCTGGCTGTCCTGCTGCTACCGCTCGCTGCCTGCAACAAACCACCGGCCGTTCCTGCCCAGCAGATCGCCAGCGATTTCTATCAAGCCTACTTGCTGAATGGTGCGGCTGGCGGCGTGCCGGATGCCGGGCAACTCGCGAAACTGGCACCGTATCTGTCGCCGGCCTTGCATCAGGCGCTGCAGCACGCGGCAGCGGCCGAGCAGGCCTACGCGAAGGCGCAGACCGAACCCTCGCCACCGCTGATCGAAGGCGACTTGTTCAGCTCTTTGTTTGAAGGGGCTACCGGTGCCGAAGTGAAAGCCTGCAAGGAAGATGGCGACAAGGCCGCGTGCCAGATTCTGCTGGCCTATGCGCCGGCCGGTCAGGAGCCCGCACACTGGCAGGACATTCTGTATCTGACGCTGACCGAGGATGGCTGGCGTGTCGATGATCTGGAATACGGAGGTGACTGGCCGTTCGCTCCGAAAGGTACGCTGCAACAAGTCTTGCAGGACCTGGGCAAGCACGCCGGAACCTGATCGCGCCAACCCCTGATCGCGACAGCGCCATAATTGCGCTGCCGGTCATGGCAAGCTTGATCCGCCGCAACCTGTCGCTGGCCGCTGCGGCGCACAGTGAAGCTGTCTTTTGGCGACAACAGCAGTTACGGAAACGGCAACAACGGTATCAACAACATCAACAGCATCTACGGCAACAACGACCAGAGGAGTGCTGCAGCATGAAAACGAATGTCGGTGGCATCGATAAAATCGCCCGCATTGTTATTGGTCTGGGCCTGATCGCGTGGGCTGTTTTGGGCGGGGCTGCGTGGGCTTGGATTGGTGTAGTGCCGCTTGCCACCGGGCTGTTCAATTTTTGCCCGCTGTATACGCTGATTGGCTTCAACAGCTGCCCGGTCAAGAAGTAGCACTCCTGTCTGCTGGCAATCTCGGCGGCCATCTGTTGGTGCGGCGGCGTTGCCCCGCCGCCACGCCATGACGAACTGAGCGCCAGCAACACGTCGCCATTGGCGGCGATCACGAGGTTCCGGGGTGCTGGGTCAGGTGCAGGCTTACGCGGCGGATTGCGTGCAGGTGTGGTCGTTCGGTGGCCAGCGCGGCCGATTTTGGCGCCCGTCTTTCCCATGCCCAGGCCACAAAAATATCCCTGCCACAAAAAGCGGCGCCTTCCGGCGCCATTTTTGGTTTAATGCACCCCGGATTCGCGGCGCGTCGGCTGCGCCCGTCCCCGCATTAATCTTCGGGTCAGCCCGCGTTCGTGCTGATCTGCTGCAGTAGAGGCCGCAATGACCGATTCCATTTTTGGTGATATTGAAAAACGCTCGCTCGCGGATTTTACCGAGCAGGCGTACCTGAACTATTCCATGTACGTGATCATGGACCGGGCGCTGCCGTTCATCGGCGATGGCCTGAAGCCGGTCCAGCGCCGCATTGTTTATGCGATGAGCGAGCTCGGTCTCGACGCCGCCAGCAAGCACAAGAAATCGGCTCGTACGGTTGGTGACGTGCTCGGTAAATACCATCCGCACGGTGATAGCGCTTGCTATGAAGCGCTGGTGCTGATGGCGCAGCCGTTCTCATATCGTTATCCGCTGATCGATGGTCAAGGCAACTTCGGTTCGCCGGATGATCCGAAGTCGTTCGCCGCGATGCGCTACACCGAATCCAAGCTCAGCAAATATTCCGCGCTGCTGCTTGATGAGCTCGGTCAAGGTACGGTCAGCTGGGGGCCGAACTTTGACGGCACCATGGAAGAGCCGCTCAATCTGCCATCGCGGGTGCCGAATCTGCTGTGCAATGGCACTACCGGCATTGCGGTTGGCATGGCCACCGATATTCCGCCGCACAACCTGCGCGAAGTGGTCGCCGCCTGTACCTACTTGATCGATCACCCGAATGCCGATATTGACGAGCTCTGCCTGCGCTTGCCGGCACCGGATTTTCCGACCGAAGCCGAGATCGTCACATCGCGCAAAGAACTGCTGGAGATGTACAAGACCGGCAAAGGCTCGGTGAAACTGCGCGCGCGCTATGAAGTCGACGATGGCGAGATTGTCGTCACCGCGCTGCCGTATCAGACCTCGGGCGCGAAAGTGATCGAGCAGATCGCTGCCCAGATGCAGGCCAAGAAATTGCCGATGGTCGCGGATTTGCGCGATGAGTCCGATCACGAGCATCCGACCCGCATCGTCATCGTGCCGCGCTCGAACCGCGTCGATGCCGCCGAGCTGATGGGCCATCTGTTCGCCACCACCGATCTGGAAAAAAGTTTCCGCGCCAACTTCAACGTCATTGGTCTGGATGGCAAGCCGCAGGTCAAGAATCTGAAGATGCTGCTGAGCGAGTGGCTGACGTTCCGCACCGAAACCGTTCGCAAGCGCTTGCAATGGCGCTTGGACAAAGTCGAAGCGCGCTTGCACATTCTGGATGGCTTGCTGGTCGCGTTCCTGAATATCGACGAAGTGATCCGGATTATCCGCGAAGAGGAACATCCGAAAGCCGAGCTGATGGCGCGCTTTGGTCTTTCCGATATCCAGGCTGAAGCGATTCTGGATTTGAAACTGCGCCATCTCGCCAAGCTGGAAGAGATGAAAATCCGCGGCGAGCAGATGGAGCTGATGCAGGAACAAGCCAATCTGCAACGCACGCTTTCCAGCGAACAGCGGATGAAGAATCTGGTGCGTTCGGAACTGATCGCCGATTCGCACAAATACGGCGACGATCGCCGCTCGCCGATTGTCGAGCGGGAAGAATCAAAAGCGCTGAGCGAAGAAGAGCTGACCCCAGCGGAACCGGTGACTGTCGTGTTGTCGCAAATGGGCTGGGCACGTTGTGGCAAAGGCCATGAGCTGGATGCAGCCGGCTTGTCGTATCGTGCTGGTGATGGCTTCCTGATGGCGGCGCAAGGCAAATCGACCCAGCAGGCGGTGTTCTTTGACACCACCGGCCGCACCTACTCGGTCATCGCCAAAGAGTTGCCGAGTGCTCGTGGTCAAGGCGAGCCACTGACCACGCGGTTCATTCCGGAGCCGGGCGCCAGTTTCATTGCGGCACTGATGGGCGATGACAAGGATGCCTACCTGGTTGCGACCGACGGCGGTTACGGATTTGTCACCAGCTACGAAGACATGCTGGCGCGCAACAAGAACGGCAAGACCCTGCTGACGGTGCCGGAGCACACCAAAGTGCTGACGCCGAAACGGGTGACCGACGTCGCCAATCAGCTGGTCGCCTGCGCTTCCAACGATGGCCGCTTGCTGGTGTTCCCGCTGACCGAATTGCCGCAGATGGCAAAAGGCAAAGGCAACAAGATGCTCGGCATCGACACGGCGCTGCTGGCCAAGCGCGAAGAGTGGATGGTCGACATGGTGGTGCTGGGCAAGAAAGACAGTTTGGTCATCGAAAGCGGCAAACGCAGCTTTACCCTGAAGCCGGCCGATATCGAACATTATCTGGGCGAGCGCGGTCGCCGTGGCAACAAGCTGCCGCGTGGCTTCCAGAAAGTGGATGGACTGAGTGTGGAAGTGAAAGGATAAGCGTTTGTCTTTTACGGCGGTGCAAATAAAAAAGGCCAGCAAGATGCTGGCCTTTTTTATTTTCCTGTATGGATGGCATTTATGAAGGGGCTTACGGCTTCTGGTCACCCATGATGCGCACGCCATACATCAGCGAGGCATCGTCCACCAGCGCGGCGCTGCCACGCAGATGGAACAGAATGGTGGTGTCTTTCTGCAGGAATTGATCGGCAAGGTATTGCGGCAGCCCGAACATGTCGATCAGATTCTGGGCGCTGACAATGCCGCCAATGCAGACGCGTGAGTAATTCAGCCGTTGCATCTGGCGCTCACCTGCCATCAAGGAGCGCGACTCGGCGTGCGTCATGGAAATGCTGTAGGTGAACTCACCGCCGTACGGCAAGCCGGTGCTCGGGTCAATGGCTGCCGGATCATTCAGCACGTCGTTATAAATCGTGATGTAGGGCGTCAGGGTAATGCGGGCATTCGGCTGATTGACGCCGGTCAGGTTATGGAACTGGTAATTCCAGAATGGCGTCACCCATTGGCACAGCAGCGACAGCGAGGAGCCGGCCGGGATGTACAGCGAGGCCAATTTCTTTTCATCAAACGTCGTTGAAGCCGGTTGTGGATTCAGCTTGATGCAGCGCTCGTAAGTCGGATCGGTGCCGGTGCAATCATCGCGCAGCAGAACCGACTGGGTTTGGGCAACACCGAGCCAGACCGCGTGCATGCCAAACGAGGCTGGATCACCGACTTGTTCGTTGGTCAGGCCCGCGATGTCGCTGCTCTTGCTGAGCAGCTTGGTGCTGGATTGTGTGCCGGCGCGTGGCAGCGTGTCGGCTTCCCGCAGCGGCTTTTGTCGGCCGTCGAGGCTCAAACCGGCGGCCATGACGTTGCTGGACACGAGCCCGGTGGACATGAACGCAGCAGCGCTGCACAGCAGCGCCAAAGTGGATTTACGCATGGGAACTCCCTGTTCCTGAAAAGAGTGGCGAGGACGGCGCCGTCGCAGCCGTAACCGGGCTGCAGACCTGCACCAGAGCGGCGCGCGACAGCAAAGCGGGCGCAGCACAGCCTGCGCGCATCAGGCGCGCGCCACAACGGAACCGGGCGGGAGTTGTTGTAGGAAATCGCTCACAGGCTGTCAGCGGGTGGCCAGCAGAACGTTGACTGCGTGAGCATGTGGTTACGTGGTTTCTCGATTACGTCGTTGCGCCGCTACACAGAAACAGCTTAAGTAACGAAATCAGCGGCTGAGTGGGGCAAAGTATGACCTAGCAGAAAGAGGCTGCGGATTAGCAACCGATCCGGTTCATCAATTGAGCCGGATCACATCGGCAGCCCGGTCAAGACAAGGTCTGGATCACTCAGCGATCCGGATCAAATTCGAGCGGTACATAGAATTCGTAGGCGCTGTCCGGCAGTTCCTGTGGCAGCGGCGGAAACGGCGCCACTTTGTCGACCAATGCCAGCGCAGCGTTGTCGAGAATGGCTTCGTTGGTGCGCTCCTGCAACCAGGCTGCATTGACGTCGCCACCGGTATCCAGATTCAGCCGCAGCACCACTTTGCCTTTCTGACGTGCCATCTGGGTGATGCCGTATTTGCGCTTCATGTCGCGCCGTGGATATTCCATGGCCGCCAGCAAACGTTCGCGCAGTTGACCTTCGTAACGCTGTAACAGCGCGGTGACTTCGTCGGCAGTCAGGGTTTTCACGGTCGGCGCTTTCACTGCATCGGTGTTGCCGCCTGGCGTCACGGCGGCAATCAATTCTGTGTGTGCTGGCACTTTGCTGGTGCTCGGGTTCGCTGTGTTGGTGTTCGTTGTGCCGGGACTGGTGACCGACTGGCTGACCGGTTCCGGCTTCTCCACCGGCCGTGGCGGCGACGCGGGTTTGCTGACGACCGGCGCCGGTTTGTTTTCTGCTACCGTTTTCACGGGTTCAGGTTTTGCCGGCTCAATTTTCGCCGGTTCGGGTTTGCTCGGCGTTTCGGCGATGGCGTTGTCGGCAGCCGGTGCCTTCACGGTAGCGTAAATGGTTTTGCGCTCATCCTGCGGTTGCAACGCGGCAAAGCGGGCCAGGTTCGCGGCGCGGCCGGCTGCGTCCTGATCGCCGAGCAATTGGCTGCGGAATTGCAGGTTCGGCGGTTTGTCGCCGATCAGGCAACGGAGCAGCAAATCAAACATCATCGGGCTGCTGAACTCGGCAACGGTCTGGCCGTTGATGCTGACCAGCAGGCCTTTGCCGGCAACGTTGTCGAAGATCACTTCATCGCCGCGCATCAGTCCGTACTGAAACAGGCCGTAGAAACGGTTGAGGTTTTTGGCTTCGCGGGTGATTTCGTCGCGCGGATTGTTCAGCGAGACCAGATCGCGAAAATGGCGGGCGACCCCACTGGGGTACAGCCGGTCGGCCAGAATGCGCAGCTGCAGCCGGCGGCGCTGGCGGGCATCGAGCAGCTCGGCCGGGTTGCCGGTCGGGCGGCTGGCGTAGAGCACCGCGACATACATGTCTTCGTTCAGCAGCCGGGCAACGCCGACGCCATTCAGCAAAACCCGGCCGTCCGGCAATTGCAGGGCTTCCAGACTGTCGGCCGTGACGGCCGGTCCGGATGCCAGCAATGCCGACAAACAAAGCCCGAGCAGCGGCAGCAGCCGCCGTGGCCGGGCAGAACTGAGCAGGGGGTGACGCATCCGGGCTCCTGACAACGCGACGGAACACCGGCTTAGCGTAGCTGGTGCCGGCCGGTTCTTCCTGCCTGCTGGCCGGTTTGTCGCTGGCAAATGGTTGTGGCTGGCCCCGCCGGGGCGGGCCTGGCAGGGATATTGGCTAGGACTAGCCGGGCTCTGAGGCAGGCAGGCTCGAGTCAGGCGGCGATCTGGGCCGGTGACGAACGGGGCCGGTCACTAACTGGGTTGGTCATTAACCGTGTTCGTCATTAACAGGACCGGACACGGTCGGTGCCGATTAAGAAAAGCGCATTGCCAATCGCGGGCTATTTGCGCTCGCGCAGGCTGTCCAGATTGCTCTGTACCTTGGCGGCCCGCTCGATCAGCGGCGGCAGTTCGCGATTGTCCGGCTCCAGCGCCAGCGCTTGTTTCCAGGCCGCAAGTGCACCGGCGATATCGCCATCGCGGTAGCGCCGGTTGCCATCGGCCTGCAGCACCTTGACCTGCTCTTTGGCCAGCGGCTTCAGCGTTTGCTGAAACTTGCTGGCATCGGGATCGGTCGGGAACAATTGCTGCAGCTCGGTCAATTGCTGGCGGGCACCGCCGAGATCACGCCGATCGAGCGCGGCCTGCAGATCTTTCTTCAAGGTGCTTCGCCGTGCTTCCAGCACTTGTTGCTCGGACAGCTCAGGCTCGATCACCGGCGTGGTGACTTTCTTGGTTTTCTGCTGCTCGCGCTTGCCGATTTCTGTCAGCCATTTGCTGGCATCGGGCGCACCAAGATCGGCGGCGATATTGTAGGACCAGCGGGCGAATCCGTATTGCTTGCGCTCCAGCGCCTTTTGGCCGAGCGCGCTGATTTCAACCATCAGGGCCTGCCGTTCCTGTTCCAATGCGGCCAGCGTCGCGGCATCTTGATTGGGCGCCAGTTGCTGAATTTGTTTTTGCACCCGCAGGGCATCGGCGACATAGCGGCCACGCACCAGGCGCAATTCGGCGCGTGGCATTTCCAGCCGGCGATCGAGCAGTTCGCGGTAATAGGTTCGGCGTCGTTGCAGCGCCGAACTGCCCGGCAAACTCAGCAGGCCGACATCGAGTTCGGCAATCGCAGCGCCCGGTTGCTGACCGGCCCACAGTTTCTCGGCCTTGCTCAGGTGATCGGTTTCCAGCAGCGTGGTTTGTCTGCGCAGGTTGCCGACTTTTTCTTTCAAGCCGGAATCATTCGGTTGTTCGGCCAGCGCCGCTTCGGCCTCGGCCAGTTGGGTGCTCAAATCGGGCGCGGCGGCTTTGCTGATGACGGTTTCAGCGCGTTGCCCCGGCAACAGGCTGCAGGCCGAAAGCATCAGCAGGACAGCCGTCAGCAGCAGCGGGCGTACGATCATTCAGGCAATACCGGTTGTTGTTCGAGCAGGTGCTGCACCTGCCGATCAATCAACTGCTGGAACGGCGAGTGCAAGGCATGCAAACGATAGCAGAAAGTCTCCAGCGACTTGCCCTTCAATTGCACATTGCCTTGTGGCTCGACCGCGATCCGGTTGCGAATGTCCGGTTGGCTCAACACCTCTTCGCTCAGGATGATCTGGCCACCCTTGGCGACCGAACAGAGTCGGGCCGCGAGGTTGACCGAGTCGCCGATAACGGTGTACTGCATCCGATCTTCCGAGCCCATGCTGCCGGCGATCATGTCGCCGGTGTGCATGCCGAGCCGGAACGCCACCGGCGGCAGCCACGACGGCCGGCGAGCATTGAGCTGGTCGATCAGTTGCATCAGCAAGTCAGCAAAACAGAGCGCGTGGAAACAATGCTCGCTGTCGGTTTGCGGCGCGCCGAACACCAGCATGGCGCCATCACCGATGTATTTGTCGACGTTGCCGTGATAGAGCTTGGCGACCCGGTTCACCACGCCAAAGTAATAGTTCAGCATCTGGGCGACGCGCTGGGCTGGCAGGCGTTCGCTCATCGCGGTGAAGCCGACCATGTCGACAAACACCACTGTGGCAATCACATGTTGGCCTTCAATCACGCCGCCGTCGCCTTGCATCAAGCGGTTGGCCACTGCCGATGAAACAAACCGGGTCAGGGTTTTTTCGGTCTGCATGCGTTTTTGCAGATTCTGCGCCATGTCGTTGAGGGTGCCGATGATGACGCCGATTTCATCGTCGCGGCGTTCGTTGATCAGCAATTCAAAACGGCCTTCGCGCAAGGCGCGGGTGGCGAGGGCGAGCCGGTCAATCGGTTGTGCCAGCGTCCGGCCGAGCAGGTAGGCGGCAATCATGGCCAGCGTAATCATCAAGGCCGAGGCAATGCCGATTTTTCGCAAGGATCGTTCGAGTGGTTTTTCCAGAATCTGGCGATCGAGTGTCAGCAGCAAATAACCGGCGCTCACTTCCTGAAATTTGACCGGCTCGGCGAGAATGATGGTGCGGCTTGCCTGCTTTGGCAGCGCGTGGGTTTGGGTCAGCGATTCCAGTTGTGCGATCGGCAGCGCCGGTAACGGCGTTGTGCTGGCCAGCACCCGGCCATAGCGATCATAAACGCCGGCATTGACGATATACGGATCGTCCTTGAAGGCATCGAGCAGCACCGACAATTGCAAACGATCTTCGGCCAGCAGCGGTTCGGCGGCCGAGCCGGCCGACAATTCGGCCATGTGGCGGCCGTAGGCAAAGGCGTGATCGGCCAGCAGGTTTTCCACGGTCGCGCTGATCAGCCACCAGGTCGCGGCCAGCATGACGGCCATCAAGCCGCCAATGGCGAAGGCGAGCTTGTGCGCCAGCGTCAGAACTGGAGCGGCGCTGACCGGATTGGCAGGTAAGTAGCGTTGTCGAAGCTGCGCCATGGCGATCGGGTACACTCGGCAGCCCGGCGGGCCACCTGCACGCTCGCGACCCGGCGGGTCGCAATCAGGGCCAAGTGTGCCAGCTTATGACGGCTTGCGCCAAGCTGGTGCCGCGCATTGTCGACCTGATCGCGGTTTGCCGTACCGCTTGCGGTGTTTGTCGCATCGTCTGCGCGTTGCCTCCGCAATGACCGGTCGTTAACGGGATCTGTTTGAGTGAATCGCGGCGCGCGTTGTCAGCGCGGTGCTTTTTTGGCCACGGCGTCATGCCGACCTTGGGAGTGTTCATGTCGTTGTCGCTTGCATCGGGCTGGTCGTCAGCATTGACGACGGCATTGTCGTCACAGTTACCGTTGCCGGGCACCGGTATGGCCGAGCATGGTTCGGGCAGCGAGCTGCTGCTGCTGGCGCCGCGGCTGGACGATACCGCCTTGGCGACCATTGTGCAGGCGCTCAATGCCGCAGGCATCGCCACGCGCGTGCTTGCGGGTGGCCACGGTCACGGGCATGAGCTGCTGCGGCTGGCCATCAGCGCCGTGCCGAGCAAGCGTTGGTGCCGTGAGCTGGCCACGCAAACCGCCGTCGATATCGGCGTGCTGGCGCAGGCATTGCCGGCGCAGCTGGTGCTGTTCGACATGGATTCAACGCTGATCACGATGGAGGTCATCGACGAGCTGGCCAAGGAAGCTGGCAGCGGTGAACAAGTGGCGGCCATCACCGAAGCGGCGATGCGCGGCGAACTGGATTTCAACGGCTCGCTGATCCGGCGGGTCGCGACCTTGAAAGGGTTGCCGCTGACGGCGATTGAGCAGGTCAAGGCACGCTTGCAATGCAATCCCGGTGTTCCGGAGTTTGCTGCCGCCGCGCGTGCGGCCGGAGTCCGGCTCGGGCTGGTGTCCGGCGGTTTTCTGCCGTTTGCCCGTTTTATCGGCGAGCAGCTGCGGTTTGATTATGTCCGCGCCAACACCCTGCTCGATGACGGTGCCGCGCTGACTGGTGAAGTCGCGGGCGAGATCGTCAATGGTGAAGTCAAAGCGCGCACGCTGCAGGAATTGCAGGCACAGCATGCAATCGATGGCCGCTGCATTTGGGCAGTTGGTGATGGCGCCAACGATTTGCTGATGCTGCAAGTCGCCGGCTTCGGCGTGGCGTTCCGCGCCAAACCGACATTGCGCCTGGCCGCCGATTTGGCGCTCGATGTGTGCGACATGCGCGCGCTGGCAACGCTGCAACAGAGTTTGCTTAGTTGATGAGTCGCTTCAGTGTTGGTCACGGGCACGATAAAACGCGCGCATTTGCGCGTTGACTGGGGCTTCGTCGAGTTGCCAGAAGCCCAGACTGCCGCGGTATAGGCTAAATGAATAGTGCTGCCCGTTAGGGTATTGCTGCCAATACGGTTCCAGTGCATCGACTTCAATGGCCGGGAAACCGGTGGCGCTGAACAGGCCATTCGCCTGCCTGACATAGCTGACGGTTTCGCTGCCATCCCAATCGCTGAATTGATTCAATCGCAACAAACCGCTGTATCCGGCCAGGCCCAAAGCTCCCGCAAACAACGCTGCAACGGCAATGGCTTCAAGCAAGGGTACGGCGAAGCGACGCAGCAGTATTGTCATGCTGACGGCAGCAAGTACGCCAAACAGCCCGAGCAGTGGCCAGGGCGTGAACGCTAAATAGCGTTGCTGCGCCAGCATCGCATCAGCCAATGCATAGGTTAACAACGCAAACATGACCAGCACGGCCGCGCGGCTTGCTCGGTTGCCAAACAAATCAAAGCCGGCCGTTTTGCCGGGTTGCACGTGTACCGATTGTCCCAATGCCGTCAACTGCTTGGCAAGCGCACAGCCAGCAAACGCTTGAGCCAGATCGGTGCCGCGGCGAATGCGCTGGCGCTGCCGATGTTCAGCCCAGCTCAGCTCCGATGGAAACCACAGCAGCGGCCAAATTTTTCGGGTTTGATTTTTGGTCTGGATTTGCAACACCGGTATCGCGCCACGCTGATACCGGCTAAATGGCAGCAGCTGCAGGCTTTCGATCTCTGACCAAGTGAAGCTAAAGCCGCGCTGTGGCCACCAACTGAATGGCGGCGTGTAGTGTATGCCGCGCTCATCCAGTCGCAATTGCTCACGGTGGCGGGTGCGTTGATGCCAGACGAAGCCAGCGAGTGTTGCGACAAGGCTGAAATACAGCCGAGGTTCACGCAGCAAGCGCGCGCCCAGTGTGGGCAAGATGGCGTCATCGTGAGTCGGCAGCAGCAGCCACACCAGCACCGGCGCGGTGAGCAGGAAAAAAAGCACCAGACCCCAGATCAGTCGCTCGAACGGAAACGTCGGATTACGTGTCAGCGTGATCGCCGACGACCGATGGCCTGCCACCGACTCAGAACTCGCTGGTACTGAAATCGAAATCCATCGTGCTCATCGGCGGCTGCAAGAAGAAACCCTGGACATAGTCCACCGGCAGTGGATACAAGGTTGCGATGCAGCCGGCGTCCTCGACGCGCGGGATGATGGTCTGCTTCTTGGCTTCCTTGGCGTGTTCGAGCAGCTGTTTGACTTTCTGCAATGTGTCCTGGTTGGTTGCCAGTTGCGGAGCAAATTTGCCATCAAACCGGACGAAGTCGAACTTCAGATCTTTCAGCATTTGTTCGCTGTGATCGGTGCTGCCAAATGCGGCCAGACAGCTCAGTCCCTGGACCTTCTTCAAGCCTTCAAGGAAGGCAAGACAGCGCTTCAGGTGCTCGTTGGCATCGCCTTCGTTGATCTGAAAAATAATCGCGCTTGGTTCAAGCCGGTTGACCCGCAGATTCTGGCCGATGAAGCTCGGCAGTGACTCTTCCATCAGCGCCGCACCTGACAGCTGCACGAACAGCTTCGGTTGTTCCTTGCCTTTGTAGGCCGCCAGCGAGCGCATCGCTTCGGTAATGACCCAGCGGTCCAGTTTGGCCGCGATGCCAGCCTGTTCGGCAACCGGGAAGGCCTGTTCCGGGCTGACATGATTGCCTTTCTCGTCCTTGATGCGCAGCATGACCGAGTAGTAGGCGCCCGGTTTGCCGTGCATTTTGACCAAAGGCTGAAACTGGATGTAGGCGTGGCCGGTGTCGAGCGCTTCTTGCACCGCCAGCAGCACGTGCTTGTCGGCGTCGCCTGCGTTAAGCAGGCTCGGGTTGAACATCTTGCAACCGTTGCCGCCTTTCTGTTTCACCATCACCAGCACGGCGTGGGCATTTCCGATCAGCTGCTCGGCATCGGGGGCATTCTCGCCGATCGGCATGACACCAACCGACAGCGTGCTCTTGACCGTGTGGCCTTCGACTTCAAACAAGTGCGCAGCAAATTCGCGGCACATCCGCTCGCCGAGTTCGCGGCCGGCATCCGGCGTCGCGACATTGGCCAGCGCAGCGAAACCGTCATCACCAAGTCGGGCCAGCAGAATGTCATCGTCGAGTTTACGGCGGAGAAAGTCGGCGCAGTCGCGCATCAGCCGATCGGTGCCGCTGAGGCCGAAACGCGATTTGATGTTGTTGAACTGATCAAGCTCCATCAGCACCAGCGCGCTCATGCCTTCCTGCTTGCTGGCGCGATCGACCGACAGCATCAGCTTCTCGACCAAATGCTGGCGGTTGAACAATCCGGTCAGCGTGTCGACAGCCGACAGCTCTTTCAGTTTCTGTTCCAGCACGGCACTGTCGGCATCGCGCCGGATCAGCACCTGGGTGCATTCTTCACCATCGTATTTCGCTGCCGACAGGGTCAGCACCGCGTCAAAGGTTTCGCCTTCGGCATGCTGGCCCTTGAAATGGAATTCGGTGGTATCGGCGCTGGTGGCGTAATCGCGCAGAAAGCTTTTGAACGAGTCGTGGTACTCGTCGGTGATCATATCCATGACCGGCATCGAGGCCAGATCATCGGGGTCGTCATAACCGAACAATTCGGTGTAGGCCTTGTTGGCATAGATGTGCATGCCATCATGGATGTAGGCAATGGCATCGCGCGAACTGGCGAGCAGCAAATCACAGCGCTTTTCGGTTTCGCGCAGGCTGGCTTCGGCCTGTTTGCGCCGGCGCCGATCTTCGACATTGGCAAGCTCGCGGCCGACCACCAGCCGGACCCGCTCTTCCTCATGGACTGGCACCACATCCTTGATGCCCTGCTTCAGCATTTCGACCAGTAACTCGCTGCTGTATTGCTCGGTCAGCAGCACGATGGGGGTATCGCGGTTGTAGTGCTCGACAATGCGCAGGGCTTTTTCAACGG
Organism: Permianibacter fluminis; assembly: GCF_013179735.1. NCBI lineage: Bacteria > Pseudomonadati > Pseudomonadota > Gammaproteobacteria > Pseudomonadales > Pseudomonadaceae > Permianibacter > Permianibacter fluminis. Next base: position 1,350,399 of record NZ_JABMEG010000001.1, read on the forward strand.
TGAATTCGCCGACCGCCGGCTTGGCAATCAGCATGTCCCAGGACTGCTTTTCCAGCGCCGCTTTCAGTTCATCTTCAGTGACGATCTGGCTGGCGCGCACGGCGAAGCCGTTGTTGCGCAGCAAAGTGGTGGTGTGCTCGGCGTCGTTGGAGGACGGATCCAGCAACAACAGATGAATAGTACGAATCTTGTTGGACATTCCCGAAACTCTTGCTCGATTCGGGCAGGAGGCGGAGCCTTGCTGGCATGTCCGGTTTTGTTGGCGCGCTACAAGACAACGCCGACCGGTTCACACCGTTAAAGCAACTCCCAGACCGAATCAAAACTATCGCCGTCGCCGGCCTTGTTGCCACTGCTTTCGCTGTCACGCGCATTCAGGGCGTCGTTGAAATGAAACTGCCGGTACGATGCGCTGGCGGCCACCTGTTTGGTGAGCTGAACATCGTACACCTTGCTGCCGTCCTTGATCCGCACTTTCTGTTTGACCGCATACGGCATCGGCGCGGTGATCAGCGTTGCCGGTTGGCCAATCCCTTTCAGTGCCGGCAGCAGCAAACTGCGCTGAAACGCGGCACTGCCCGCCTGCTGGCTGTTGCGGACCTGGGTCAGCACTGGCCGGGCATTCGGGGCGATCAGCTGGATGCCGAGATGCAGCGCGCCGTCCGGAATCCGCTTCATCCAGCGGATGCTGCCGATGTTCCAGTGCAGGGCGCCGTCTTCGTCCTGTTCCATCAGGCCAACCACTTCGCCGGTCTGGGTCTGCACCGGGACATTGCCGCGCAGGCCCAGACAGTAACCGCCGGGACTGATGTTGATCAGCGCGGCGATCTGGAATTCGTAACTGACATTGGCATTGTTGGTGAAATTGCGTGGCGCTGTCGCGCTGAGGTCCTGCGCTTTGTGACCGGCTTCCGGACTTTCTTTGGTCCGATACAGCTTCTCCCAGGGATCGGTCGGACCGCTGCCCACTTTCTTGTTGCCGGCCAACATGCGCGAATGCAGCCGGTCATCGTCGACCAGGGTGGCGTTGTGCAGGCTGCCTTCGAGGGTGTTCAGATCGTGACGATCGTTCTGACCCGTCTCGGCCTTGTTGTCGCCTTCGCCAGCCAGCAGATAGTGGCTGGCCGATAGCCCGACTGCGACGCGGATGGTGCCATTGGCCGGGGTCCGGGAAAACGCCCGCGAGGCCAGATTGCCGTAAGCACGAACCAGATGCCGAAGCAGCGTGGCGCCAAGTTGCTGAACCGGATTCTTGGCTACGCCGAGCGAGAGTCCAGAGGCGCTGCGCAAATCGTCCTGGACGCGGGCCAGCACGGCATCGAGTTGCACGCTGCGGCAATTCGGTCCCGGTGTCTGCTGATTGAGCGCGCTGCTTTGCGGGCCCAGATCGCTTTCCAGATCCAGAAAGAACAAATCCTTGCCACCGGCATACGGTTGCAGCAGCGCTTCGGCCGACAGCGTTGCCGCGGCATCGAACAATTGTTCAATTTCACGCTGGCGCAATTGATAGGGATTGGCGCAAGCCGTCAGCACGATGCGCAAGTAAGCCGACTCGACGGTCAGCTCGCTGTATTCACTGACCGCAGTGGTGCGATGCAGGCCATTTTGTTCGGCAAAATGAAACAGCGAATGCAATTCTTTCCACAGCCGGGCCGGTTGCTGCGAGTAGAGCTGATAGCAGCGCAGCAGCACCAGACTCAAATAATGGGTGGCGTAATACAGGGCAGGCACCAACACTTGCGGGTTGTAGCGCTGATGGCCTTCGCCCAGCATGTCTTCAACCACGGTTTTGTAGCCGATGGCCATTTCCGACTGCATGGCTTGCGCGAGCGCGGCAATCTTGCGCTGCTTCTCGTTCAGCGACACCGACTGACCGATATAATGCTTGCGCAGTGCATCGGTGATATGGCCGACCACCTTGGTCAGCGCCTGCATGATTTTCAGGCGTTCGCCGACATCCAGTGACGCGCTGTTGACGTCGACCAGAAATTGATAAACCTGACGGGCGCTCTCGCCAATATTGGCAATGGGCAGACTGTCCAGCCATTGGCTGACGGCACGTGCCGTCAGGGTGACCTGAGTCTGGCGGGTGGCACCCCGTTCTCGAACGCTGAGGCCGAGCTGTCCTGTTCTCATTGTTTCCCTGCTTTCATGGCGTCTCGGTATCCCTACCGAACAAGCTAACGGCATCGCGCATACTATCGTATCCCGGTCAGAAAACCAGCAGGCATGGCACCCGCGTTTAGGTGCCGGATTGGCTCCTTAACCAATAGCCCACAAGACCCGCCTTGTCAGCCGGCCGGCGCATCGGGCGCGGCCGGTGCCGGCTTCAGTCGAGCCGCAGATCGAGCGGGGTTTTGCTGGTTTTGCCGGCCTGTTCGCGCATCAGCTTGGGCATCAGGAAGCCCGGCAGTACGGTCAGTAGTTCGCGCATCAGCGCCCGGGCCCGTTCGTCCGGCACGGCAAAGTGGCTGGCACCCTGCACCTGATCGAGCTGGTTCAGGTAGTAGGGCAGCACGCCGTAACGGAACAAACGCTCCGACAACTCGCTCAGGGCCGCGACCGAATCGTTGACGCCGGCCAGCAGCACCGCCTGATTGAGCAGCGTCACCCCGGCCTGGCGCAGCCGGGTAAGCGCCGCGCCGACTTCGGCATCGATTTCATTGCCATGGTTGCTGTGGATGACCACCACGGTCTGGAAGCGTGGGCTGGCGAGCCAAGCCAGCAGCTCGTCGTTGACCCGCTCCGGAATGACCACCGGCAGCCGGGTATGAATGCGGAAGCGTCGCAGCTGCGGCAGGGCCGCCAACTGGCTGTGCAGCTCGGCCAGATAGCTGTCGGGGGCGGCCAGTGGGTCGCCGCCGGACAGGATGACCTCGTTCACTTCCGGGTGTTGGCGGATGTAGTCGCAGATGGCGGCAAAGCCCTTGCGGCCGGGCCGGTTGTCTTCGTAGGGAAAATGCCGGCGGAAGCAGTAACGGCAATTGATGGCGCAGGCGCCGGTGGTGATCAGCAGCACCCGCGACCGGTATTTGTGCAGCAGACCGGGGATTTCGGTGTCCTGCTCGTCGAGCGGGTCATGGCTGTAGCCAGGGCTCAGTTGCAGCTCTTCCGGCGCCGGCAGCACCTGTTTCAGCAGCGGGTCGTTCAGGTCGCCCTTGGCCATCCGGGCGACGAAGGGCCGTGGCACCCGCAGGGCAAAATCGGTCTGGGCCTGCAGTCGCTCGGGCAGGGCGCTGACCGGCACTTGCACGGCCGTCATCAGTTCTTCGACCGATTCGATGGCCTCTTTCAGGGTTTGTCGCCAGTCGCGCGGGCTGTCTGATTGGACCGGGATGGCCGCGATCTGCCCTTTTGGGGGCAAGTTGGCTAGAATGTCGGCCATTTTTTCGCCTGTACCTGTTTCACCTGTTAACGACACTGCACGAAATTCGAGGACGTTATGGCCAGCTATAGTACCAACGAAATGAAAGCCGGGATGAAAGTGATGATGGAAGGCCAGCCCTGCGCCATCGTCGACAACGAATACGTCAAACCCGGTAAAGGCCAGGCGTTCAACCGGATCAAACTGCGTTATCTGTTGACCGGCCGTGTGGTCGAACACACCTTCAAATCGGGCGATACGCTGGAAGCTGCCGACGTCGTCACCGTCGAAATGGAATACAGCTACACCGACGGCGAGTTCTGGTATTTCATGAACCCGACCAGCTTCGAACAAATCGCCGCCGACAAAGCAGCCATGGGCGACAGCACGCTGTGGATGCGCGATCAGGACGTCTGCGAACTGACCCTGTGGAACGGCAAGCCGATTCTGGTGCTGCCGCCGCATCACGTGGTGCTCGAAGTCACCGAAACCGATCCGGGCCTGCGCGGCGACACCAGCGGTGGCGGTACCAAGCCGGCAACGCTGGCAACCGGTGCCGTGGTCAAGGTGCCGCTGTTCGTCAACATCGGCGACAAGCTGAAAGTGAATACCCGCACCGGCGAATACGTATCGCGCGCCTGAGTGCAGTCGTTCGGGGAAAATCTCCAATAAGAAAACGCGGCCTGGTGCCGCGTTTTTTTATGTCTGAAAATCTTGTCCGGCTGTGATTTGTTATGTGGCGGTGACGGCTGTCGTTGTAATTGTTGTGATGGTTGCAGCGGTGGTCGGTCATGAGGTTTTTGATTCCGTGGCGGTTTGCTGCGGCAACTCGATGAAAAAGCAGGCGCCGGTTGGCTGCACCGGGTGGTAGCCGATGTGGCCGTGCATGCGTTCGATTAATTCCTTGCTGATGGCAAGGCCAAGCCCGGTGCCGCCGATCTGGCGGGTATCGGCCGAGTCGGCGCGCGAGAATTGTTCAAACAGCCGTGGCTCAAACGCTTTTGGCACACCCGGTCCCTGATCCCGCACCGTGATACGGACCAGGCCGTCATGTTGTTCGCAGCGGACCGCAACCGTGCCGCCTTTCGGGGAAAACTTTATCGCGTTCGACAGCAGATTGTTCAGCACCTGACGCAGCCGTTTCCGATCGGCGTGAACGACCGGGCTGGGGGCGTCGCATTGCAGTTGCAGGTGCACGCCCAGTGAGTCGGCATAGGCGGTGATGGCGGCAACGGTTTCCTCCAGCTTGCGTTGCACGACGATGTCTTCCATGAATAAGGTCAGTTGGCAGCGACTGATCTGCTCGACATCGAGCAAGTCGTTGATCAAATCGCCGAGCCGGCGACTGTTGCGCTGGGCAATGCTGATCAAACTGTGCAGCGGCGCCGGAACGGCCGCCAGCTGACCGGACACCAGCAAATCGAGCGCACCGGTGATCGAGGTCAGTGGCGTGCGCAGTTCATGGCTGACCGTAGCAACAAATTCCCGCTTCAGTCGGTCAACCCGGCGCCGTTCGCTGACATCGCGACAAACCGCAATGCAGGTTTTCGGTTCAGCGTTCGGAATGGCGGACAGCGTCATTTCGATCGCGACCGTGCTGCCGTCACGACGACGGCCTTCGAAGTCCTGGGCCGGTGCCGTCGTGATCGGCGTGCTGATGCCTGTCGTTGCAGGAATAGTTGCCTGATTCGCTGTCTGATTCGACGCCTGACTCGCGGCGTGATCATCCGCCAGCAGCGCGGCCAGCTGTGCAATCGACAAGCTCGGCAGCAACAATTGAATCTGGACGCCAGTCAGGGCATTGCTGGCGTAACCGAACAGCCGTTCCGCAGCCGGATTGGCTTGCACAATCAGACCGTCGGCATGCGAAGTCCTGGGCCGGTGCCGTCGTGATCGGCGTGCTGATGCCTGTCGTTGCAGGAATAGTTGCCTGATTCGCTGTCTGATTCGACGCCTGACTCGCGGCGTGATCATCCGCCAGCAGCGCGGCCAGCTGTGCAATCGACAAGCTCGGCAGCAACAATTGAATCTGGACGCCAGTCAGGGCATTGCTGGCGTAACCGAACAGCCGTTCCGCAGCCGGATTGGCTTGCACAATCAGACCGTCGGCATGCACCGACAAAATGGCATCGGCAACATTGTCGACAATCGCGCGTGCCTGCTGGGCGCTGGCTGTCAGCGCGGTTTCACTCTGGCGGAAATTGCGGCTCATTTCGGCGGCGATTTGACTGGCTTGTTGTTCCCGGCGCGACAGCGCTGAAAACAGCAAGAACAGCAGTACGCTGATCACGCTGCCGAGGCCAAGCAATACTGCCAGCAGGGCATCGGTTTGCTGATCGGTATCGGCCGGCAGCCAGGTCACCAGCGTCCACGGTCGGTCGAAATCGTTCAGTTGCTGGACGCGGTAATGGCCGCTCCGCTGCCACAGTGCGGGCAATTCCGCGCCGGCCTGTTTGTCGCTGCCATACAGCAGGCTCGCCGGCTGGTTGAAATCGCTGCCATCGAACAAGGCGAATTCGATATCGGTGCTGGCGTCGATCAGGATGCGATCGACCAGATCATGGGCGCGAAAGGCACAGTACACCCAACCCACCACGGCCTGCGCACGCGCGGCCTCATTGTCGAGCACCGCCGCGCGGCGATACACCGGCACATACATCAGAAAACCGGGCTGCACTTCGCCATGGGTTTCCTGCATCAAGGTGACTGCCGCCGTCAGTGTCGCGTTGCCGGTTTGTGTGGCTCGCTGCATGGCGGCCGCGCGGACCGGTTCGGCCAGCATGTCAAAACCGAACGCGGCCAGATTGCGGCCCACGAACGGCTCGAGAAAAATGATGCTGGAATAGGTTTCGCGCGCACCCGGAGGCTTGAGTTGATAGTCCGGAAAGCCTTCGGCGCGCACCCGGGCAACATGGCTGGGCAGTTCGGCGGCGGTAAACCGTTCGGCATAGCCGACCGCCTGAATGCCGGGAAATTTTTCGGCCAGCCGCAGTTGCGTGACATAACGTTGCCAGTCGGTTCGGCTGACGTTTTCGGACGCATCAAACAAGCCGGCCGCACCGCGCAGAATCTGTTCGTGCGCGCGCATCCGCTGTGCCAACAGCGTCGCCAAATCGTGGCTGGAGCCAAGCAACTGGGCTTCACTGGCGCGCCAGCGCAGCTGCTGCACACTCCACGCGGCCAGCAGCACCAGCGTGGCGCTGGCCAGTGCAATCAGCCAGGCACTGTGCCGACGATAAAACCAGCGTTGACCGCCCGGGTGTGTGATCATGGCGGCGTCGGGCCGGCATCACGCGGATGATTGTCATTCGGATCGCTATCACGCGGCACAGTGCCGAGCTCATTGGCATCATTGCTGCTCGGAAACTCCAGCCAGAACGTGCTGCCGACATCGGGCTGCGAGTGAAAGCCGATGCGGCCCTGCATGGCTTCGACCAGCCCTTTGCTGATCGCCAGACCCAATCCGGTGCCGCTGTGGCGGCGACTGGTCGAGGCATCCGCCTGCCAGAATTTCTGGAAGATATTGGCCTGCTTGGCCGCCGGAATGCCGATGCCGTAATCGCACACTTCGATCCGCAGCCGATCCGCGTTGGCCTCGGCCCGGATGATGACGGTGCCGCCGCGCGGAGAAAACTTGATGGCATTCGACAGCAGATTGTTCATCACCTGGGCGAAGCGGTCCGGATCCAGCGTGATTCGATACGTTTCCGGCAAGCGGCTTTGCCATTGCAGCCGGATATCCTGACTGAGCGCGAAACCGGCCATTTCATTGATGCAGCTGGTCAGCAACGCCGGCAGCGTTACCGTTTGCAGTTTCACTTCCAGCTTGCCCATCTCCAGCTTTTCAAAATCGAGCAGGTCGTTGACCAGCGTCAGCAGCCGTTTGCTGTTTTCATCGGCCATGGTCAGCAAGGTTTTTGCTTGCTCCGGACTCTGCTGCAAGCCGATTCCGCGCAGCAGCGCCAGTGCGCCGCGAATTGAGGTCAGCGGCGTGCGCAGTTCGTGGCTGACGGTGGCAACAAACTCGCGTTTGATGCGTTCGACCGCGATGCGGTCGGTCAGATCATGCAGCAGGCAGCAATAGCGTTTTTCGGCGCCGGTCGCCAACGCCGTCAGCGCAATCTCGACATCGCGGCTGCCGCCATTGCTTTGTTGCAATCGGGTTTCCACGCGGACACCGGCCGGCCCTTGCTGCGAGGCCTGCTGCAGCCAGTTGTGCTGCCAGCCGGTTAGCCATTGATCGAGCCGGCGTCCGCGCAGCGCCGTCCAGTTGAGTTGCAGCAGCCGTTCGGTGGCCGGGTTGGCAATTTGAATGCAACCGTGTTCATCGAGCAGCAAAATGGCATCGGCGACGCTGTCGCTGATGGTCTGCAAGGTTTGCTGTTGCTGCCGCAATTCGCTGGTGCGTTGCTCGACCAGCCGCTGCACTTTCACGGCGCGGCCGTGCACCAGCATCAGCATGGCGCCGAGCAGGCTGGTGAACAGCATGCCGCCGACCAGCACCAGCCAGGCCTGCCAGGAATGCTGTGCGCTCAGATAAGCGGGTGTTGCCTGCAACTCGAGTTGCCAGCGACGGCCGGCAAACGGCCATTCGGTGCGGGTGGCAAAGGCAGGATTGATCACGGCGTTGGTCGGGTGACTGCTGAACAGCTCCTGCGTTCCCGTGGCATCCAGATCCGACAGCCGGATGGCGATGTCATCGTGCGGCAACTCACCGAGCGCGCGCGCAATGGCCGGGCCAATCTGAATGCCGGCGACCACCAGCTCGTCGCGCTTCGGTCGCTGGATGGGCAGGGCCAGCAGCACGGCAGGTTCGTTGTGGCCGAGTTGTTTCAGCCACAGTCGCGCTGACACGGTTGGCAACTGCCGCGCGAGTGCCAACTGGAACAGTGCGTGACGTTCTGGCTCAGAGCCATTGTCGTAACCGCGCAGCCAGTGGCTGCCGACCGGCTCGATATAGCCAATCGGAAAATAGCTGCTGCGCGCTGTCACCGGCTCCTGCTGGCCGTCCTGGCGCCACTGCCAGACGCTGTAATCGGTCACCCCATTGGCGCGTTGCTGCTGCTGGAACCCGGCCAGCTGATCCGGCGTCAACCGGACCACCCAGCTGAACGAGACATTACCGCTCTTGCCGCTGGCCAGATCGCGGGTGAACTCGCTGAACTCGGTTGCCGTCACCTGCGTGCTGGCGGCAAAAAAACGCTCCAGCATCTGCAGCTGATCACGTTGCTGTTCAAAGTGCCGTTGCACGCTGCGTTCAATCTGCCCGGCCCGATTGCTGAAGCCAACTTGCAGCTGCTGGTTTTCCCAATCACTGGCGCGGACAAACACCATGGTGACCAGAACAAAGGTGAACACGATAGGGACGCCGATGGCGCGCAATTGCGCCCGCGCGGTGGCGCGGTCCGGTGCCAGCAGCAATAGCAGCAACGGGGTGATCAGCAGTACGCCGATACTGTCGCCGACCCACCAGGTCAGCCAGCTGTAACCGGCATCGTGGCCGCTGATTCGGCCTGCCGACCACAGCGTCGCTATGGCGATGCTGGCGGCAACCGTCGTGCTGGTTGCACTGACCAGCGCGAACCGAACCAGACTGCGCTCGTCATCCCATTGCACGGGCAGCCCGACCCAGTGTTGCAGCAACCAGCGACCGGTTATCGCCTGCAGGGTCGAGCCCAGGGCAATGCCCGCCGCCAGCGCAACGTCACCGGTGCCGGGTTGGCCGCTGGTTGGCCAACTGACCGACAGGTTCATCAGCAAGGAGCCGAGCCAGATGCCGGGCAGGGCCCGCCCGCCAAACTGGATCAGGCAGGCCAGTGCCAGACCAGCCGGAGGAAACAATGCGGTGGCAAAGCCGGGCGGAATCGCCAGTAGCAAACCAAGCCGGCCACTGGCCGCATAGGCCAGCGCGATGGCGAGAATCAACAGCACGGGACGCTGACGCAAAACGACCGACCGGGTTGATGTTCGAGGTGGCTTAACTCTAGTACATGCGCTTCGCTCGGGCGTACATGCGCTTCGCTCGGGCGTACACGCGCTTCGCCTGAACGACCCAGCGTCTCGTGTGGACCGGCCTGCTCTCGCCGCAGGCGGCCCGGCGGCCTCGCCAACCTCGACTATCCTTCAAAGGCCGGCGCACTGGCCGGGGCGATAAGTATGACCAGACCGTCGACAAGGACGTGGCTGCGCTCAGTACTCAGGGGTGAAAATGGCGGAGACGTTGTCACGCGTCGTGTATGTCGAAGACGAGCCGGATATTCAGGCCATTGTTCGCATCGCGCTGGAAGCCATCGGCGGTTTGCAGGTGACCATTTTCAATTCCGGTCAGGAAGCCATTGCCCGCGCCGCCGATCAGCAACCGCAACTGCTGGTGCTGGATGTGATGATGCCCGGCCTCGACGGCCCGAGCACCTTGCGGCTGCTGCGCGAACAGACCCGCTTGCAGCAGGTTCCCGCCATTTTCATGACCGCCAAAGCGCAGCCGCAGGAAATCGAGCAACTGCTGCGACAGGGCGCCATTGCGGTGGTATCGAAACCGTTTGACCCGATGCAATTGGCGGAACAATTACAGCGGCATTGGCAGCAGTGGCAGCAACAGGGTGCCGAGATCAAATGAAAGCACCGACTCCCTCGCCGCATCTGCTGCTCGACCAATTGCGGCAAGAGTTTTGCCACGGTCTGCCGAACCGGTTGACCGCGATCGGCGAAGCGTTTGCCGCCGCCAGCGCCGGTGATGCCGTTGCTCTGGAAACGCTGCAGCGGGCCTTGCATTCGCTGGTGGGCGCAGCCGGCACGTTTGGCTATGCCGAACTCAGCCAACGCGCACGTCAGCTGGAAACTGCCGTGCGCGCCGACCGGCTGCCGGCCGCGCCTGGTTTTCTGGCCGAGGTCAAGGCGCTGTCGTCATGGTTGGCGCCGACAGCGGCAACAATCGCGGCGCCGGCAAGCAAGGTCGTCGATCTGGCCACTGCCAGCCGACCCGCGCATGCCCTGAGTCAGGTGTTCTATCTGGTCAACACCGATACCGACACCGCCGATCTGATGCCACAGCTGGAAAATTTCCAGCTCAAAGTCAGCATCTGCCGACAGGTCGATGAACTGCACGCCGGCCTGATGCAAACCCTGTCGACGCCAGCGGCAATCGTTGTCGATACCGGGCATTTGCCACCGTTCGACAGCCCGCTTTTTCAGACCCTGGATATGGCCAGCTTGCGCTCGCATGTGCTGGTCATTGCCAGCAAGCGGCGCGACTTCATCACTCGCTTGCAAGCGGCCAAACTGGGTGCCAAGGCGGTGTTGCCACAGCCGCTCAGCCTGCCGGATTTGCTGGAAGTGCTGGACCAGCCGGAATGGACCGAAGACAGCGCGCCGTACCGGGTGCTGCTGGTCGACGATGACATGATGGTGGCGCGGGTACATTCCGCCATTCTGACCGCGGCCGGCATGCAGGTGCAGATCTGCACCAATGCCGAACGGCTGGATATCGAGGTGCAGGATTTTGCGCCCGAGCTCATCCTGCTCGATGTCTACATGCCGAATTGGGATGGCCCCGACGTGGCGCGGGCATTGCGGATGGATTCGCAGTATCTGGCGGTGCCACTGGTGTTCCTGTCGTCAGAAGAGAACCGGACGCTGCAACTCGGCGCGATGCGGGAAGGGGCCGATGATTTTCTGGTCAAGCCGATCTCGCCGCTGCATCTGGTCGAGTCGGTGCGGATCCGGGCCAGCCGTTACCGCGAATTGCGCCAGGTGATGATGTCGGACCCGCTGACCCATGTAATGAACCGGCGCGCGTTGTTCGTCGGCATCGAGCGCGAGATGTCGCGCAGTCGTCGGTTGCAGGAACCGCTGACCGGCGCGGTGCTCGATATTGATCACTTCAAGCAAATCAATGATGCCGATGGCCATCATGTTGGCGACACCGTGCTGAAAGGGCTGACCCAGTTCCTGCGCCAGCGGCTGCGCAAGACCGATCTGATTGGCCGGATGGGCGGTGAGGAATTCATGATCGTGTTTCCGGAAACCGGTCAGGCCGCTGCCTGGGCCCTGCTCGATGACATCCGTGCCCAGTTCGGCAAATTCGATTACCTCGGCAGCCGGGGTCGCCTGCATGTCAGCTTCAGTGCCGGGCTCGCCGAATGGCTGCCGGGCCAGTCACTGGCCGACTGGCTGCACGAAATCGACCGCTTGCTGTATGCCGCCAAAGCCGCCGGCCGCAACCGGGTTCTGACCGCCGAGGACGTCTGAGTCCGTTATAATCGCCGCCCGTTCCGTAGTAATCGTCCCACTCATGACTGACGCGCTTTCCTGGCAACCGACAGCCAGCCTGCACCATTTGCGCGGCCGGGCGGCCGTCATGACGAGCCTGCGCCGGTTTTTTGCCGACCGCGCCGTGCTGGAAGTTGAAACGCCGGTGCTGTCCGCCGCCAGCATCACCGATTTGCAGCTCGGTTTCATGGAGACCCGGTGGCACGGCCCCGGTGCCAGCAGCGGCAAGCGCCTGTTTCTGCACACCTCGCCGGAATTTCCGATGAAGCGGCTGCTGTGTGCGGGCTATGGCGACATCTATCAAATCTGCAAAGTGTTTCGCGATGACGAATCCGGGCGTTACCACAATCCGGAATTCACCATGCTGGAGTGGTACCGGCTCGGTTTTGATCACCATCAGCTGATGACCGAAGTCGATGCACTGCTGCAACAAGTTCTGCGCTGTCCGGCCGGCGAGCGGCTCAGCTACGCGGCGGCATTTCAGCAGGTGCTGGCCATCGATCCGCACAGCGCCAGCGATGCCGTGCTGGCGTCGCTCTGCGCCGATCGGGCGCAGTACACCGGCAGTGCGCTTGATCGTGATGGCATGCTGCAATTGCTGTTTTCAATTTGCATTGAACCGACGCTCGGTCACGACCGCCCCTGTTTCATTTTTGATTTCCCGGCGTCGCAAGCAGCGCTGGCGCAAATCCGGCCGGAAACGCCACCGGTCGCCAGCCGGTTCGAGGTCTATGTCAACGGTATCGAGCTCGCCAATGGCTTTCACGAATTGGCCGACGCTGCCGAACAGCGCCGGCGCTTTCTCGCCGACAACGACGCGCGTCATGCGCGCGGCCTGCCGGCCGGTGAACTCGATGAAGCCTTGCTGGCAGCGTTGGCGCAGGGCCTGCCGGCCTGCGCCGGTGTCGCGCTCGGTGTCGATCGGCTGGTGATGCTGGCGCTTGGTGCCCGGCACATCGATGAAGTGTTGAGCTTTACCATCCGCAACGCCTGAGTCAGGCTTGCACCTGACAAGAAAAAGTGCCGCCACCGCTGCGGCTCAACAAGGTTGGTCATGAGAAGAATTTTGCTTTTGCTGGCGATACTGTTGTGGGCGGCATCGAAAGTCATGGCGCAGGAGCCGTTGCCGGCTTCAGCTGTGTCCTCGCAACTTGAAACGTCAGAAACGTCAGAAACGTCAGAAACGTCAGAAACGTCAGAAACGTCTGCGATATCAGCGCAGCCAGCAGCACCGGCATCGCCAGCCGTCGCGACTGCCGATCCGGCTGCTGATGATGGTCTCGAATCGCAGCGTGATGCACTGGTTCAGGCCATCGATCGCAAAGGCGGCGTGTCGTTTCACAAAGACATGTTCCTGGCGCCATTCACGTTCAATGAACGCTACACCGGCAGTGACAGTGAAACGGTCTTCCAGCTCAGCCTGAAAGCGCGCATCCTCGGCGGTCCGCTGTTCTTTGGTTATACCCAGCGCTCGTTCTGGCAGGCCTACAACAGCGACGAGTCGGCACCGTTCCGGGAAACCAATTACAACCCGGAAATTTTTGCCCGCTTCCAACCGGGCAACTGGCTGTCCAGCCAGTGGGGGTTTGATCTCGGCCTCGAGCACGAATCGAACGGCAAACGCATTCCGGAATCGCGCAGCTGGAACAAACTGTATTTGACCGCCTTTCATGAAGGCGATGACGACATCATCCTGGTCAAAGGCTGGTACCGCTTGCCGGAAGACAACAAGGATGATCCGCTCGAAGCCAAAGGCGACGACAACCCGGATATCGGCGATTACTACGGCAACACCGAGTTGCGTTATCGCCGCTGCCTTGACGGGCAATTGTGCCGGCACTTGTTCACCGGCATGGTGCGCGGCAATCCCGAAACCGGCAAAGGTGCCATTGAGTTGAGCTGGAGTTTTCCGACCGGCTCCGAACAGACCAGCTGGTATGTCTATCTGTTCAGCGGTTACGGTGAAAGCCTGATCGATTACAACCACGCCGAGAACCGGCTGGCGATTGGGGTCACCTTGCGGCCGAAATAGCCCGCTTACGATCGCGCCACCGAAAACCCACCACAGCAACAGCCTTTATTTTTCCCACCCGCGGCAACGGGTACGCGTGTTCTTGCCACAACAACTCTGACCTCCGTGCCGGTACATTTTCTGGCGACCGAAGGCGCCAGACTGCGGCATCAACGGTACAGATCGAGCGGTAACTCCAGCTAAGATGGCGGCGCATTGCCAGCATGGGCAGATCAGCCGTGATCACGGCTGCTGGAGGTTGTGGGTGTCCTCGTTTGATGTCACAGAGTTGACGGCAACAGCAACTGGCGATTCGGAGCCGGTGCGGTTGGCGGTAGTCGAAGCCAGTGAATTCACGCTGCTGTTGCAGCGCTATCACGCCGGTGATGACTCGGTACAAAGCGCGATGATCACGGCGATTCATCGCGAGCTGCGTCGGCTGGCGCGCCGGCAACTGGTTGGCAATCGCTGGCTGGGGACACTGAGCGCGACGGTGCTGGTCAACGAAACCTATTTGCGGCTGGTGTCACCGGCGGCGCGCCATGTGCAGAGTCGGGCGCATTTTCTCAATCTCTCCGCCAAGGTCATGCGTCAACTCATCTGCGATTACGCCCGTCGGCGTTTGCGCGAACGGAAAGTGCTGGATCGCAATCTGGATGCCAATGAAGCCATCGAACGGCAACAGCAACTGGATCAGGCCGATCAACTGAGCCGGCTCGATGACGCCCTGAAAGATCTGGCGCTGTTCGATGCCCGCGGCGCTCAGGTGATCGAGTGCCGTTTCTTCGCCGGCTATTCGGAACAGGAAACCGCCGAGGCCATGGGCATTTCCCTGCGCACGGTCGAGCGCAGCTGGGCACAGGCGCGGGCCTGGCTCGCCAGTCAGCTTGATGTCCGGCGCGAAACCGCCGCGTGAGCAAGAGTCTTGATTTTCTGGTGCCGGGCGGCGCGCTGAGCGGGCCGCTGTTTGCCGCTTTTGTCGAACAGCTGGACGGTGATCGACCGCAACTGAAAACGGGTGATCGCGTTGGTGCCTTTGTCGTGCAACGGGAATTGGGCCGTGGCGGCGCCAGCGTGGTGTATCTCGGCGAACGTGTCGACGGTGGTTTTGGCCAAACCGTTGCCATCAAGGTGGCACGGGCCAGCGACGCGCACCGGCAGCGCTTCCGCTTTGAACGCCATTTGCTGGCCCAGCTCGAACACCCGTGTATCGCGCGATTGATCGACGGCGGCGAACTGGCAGATGGCTGGTTGTGGTCCGCGATGGAATTCGTCGATGGCGTGCCGCTGGATCAGTATTGCCGACAGCAACAACCGAGCTGGCGCCAGCGCGTGCAACTGGTGCGCGCGATTACCGAAGCGGTGCGCTATGCCCATCAGCGTCTGGTGATACACGGCGATCTCAAATGCAGCAACATTTTGGTTGATCAGCAGGGTCAACCGCGGCTGCTCGACTTTGGTATCGCCAGCCATGTCTGGCAACACAATGAAAGCGAAACCCTGGCGTTCTCACCCGGTATTGCCAGCCCGGAACAGCAACAGGGCCGGGCGCTGACCACTGCTTCCGATACCTATCAGTTGGGCTTGTTGCTGGCGACCGTGCTGGGCATGCCGGCGCCGGCGAAATCTGCACTGTCACCACACAACGTGGCAGCGGCGAGCAGCGTAGTCGCGTCCGGCCAGATGCCGGTGGCGGTGCAGCGCAATCTGCAGGCGGTCATTGCCCGGGCCGGCCAGCCCGACGTGGAGCAGCGCTATCGCAGCGTTGATGAACTGCAGGCCGATCTGGATCGCGTGCTTCAGCATCGACCGGTGCAGGCGCAAGCGTGGTCGGCATTTGATCGCGCCAGATTCTGGTTGCAACGGGAGATTCGGCTGGCTTTTGCTGCCGCCGCCACGCTGCTGCTACTCGGCGGCCTGACCGGAGTTTATTGGTTTCATGTCTGGGCGGCACGTGACGTCGCCGAGCGCGAAGCCCACAGCGCGCAGGTGACCAGCCAATTCCTGTCCAATCTGTTTCGGCTGACGCCGGCGCGTACGCAGCAGGCACTGACCGTCGAGGAGTTGCTCGACCACGCGGCCGAGCACGGCATGGCATTGCTGGCTGAACGCGAGATCGATCAGGCCATTGCTGCGGCCGCATTGGCGCGCGCTTACATTGAGCAGAAGCAGCACCAGAAAGCGGCGCAGCTATTGGATCGGTTTATTGATCACGACACGATTTGGTCGCAGCTGACGGCCGAGCTACAGGCTGACATGCTGTTGATGCGCGTGCGCGCGGCCTGGCACCTGAACGAGGTCGAACTGGCCGAGCAACGCTTGCAGCAGATCGGCCAATTGCTGCGTGACAACACCAGCAACAGTCTGGATGCGGCGCGGCTACGTTACGCCGGCCAGCGCGCCACGGGTCTCAGCCGGCACAACAATGATCAAGCGGCACTGCGGTTGCTGCAACAGACGGTCAATCGCTGGCAACACGAGCCCATCGCAGACAGTCAGGAATATGCCGAGCTGGTGCTGTTGCTCGCGTATGGCTATGACGCCCGTGCCGATGCCGAGAACACCTTGCGTTATGCCGCCGAAGCGCACCAGCGTCTGGCGGCTGTGCTGGGCGCGGTGGCACCGGCAACATTGGATGCACAGCGCGACTGGGCCTGGTATTGCATCAAGTACCAGCAGCTGGCTGCAGCCGACAGCGTCATGGTGCAGCAAGCCGCATTGACCCGGCAGTTCTTCGGTGTCGAATCGATTGAACATGCGCTGGCGCTGCAAATGCTCGGCAATGTTCAGTACGCGCGTCAGGACTATCCGGCGGCCGAACAGCAGCTGCGCCAAGCGGTCGAGATTTTTCGCCAGCGCCATGCCGATGAGTACGGATTTCTCTCGATGGCAGTGCAAAACTTGGCCGATGCGCTAGCCATGCAAGCGCGATGGTCCGAGGTATTGCCACTGCGCGAACAGGTGCTGGCGATTCGCACGCCGGTCTTGCCAGCGGAACACAAGCTGCTGCGACTGTCGCAGCTGCGTGTGGCTGAGGCGCAGTGCCAGCTGGGTGTCATGGCGCCGGCGCAGCGCTGGCGCGCGCAAGCCGCCGGCATGGCAGCGGAACTGTGGACCAGTGCAGACGGCAGCCTGGAAACCGCCATGGCCGGTCTGGATCGCTGTCTGCGCAGCAGTCCGGCGCAGTAGGCCGGCGTTTGTGGCCGGGGCACTGAACCGGCTCGCTAAATGGTTACCTTCAACCGCACAAAGCCTTTCAACGACACCTGTTACTCTCAAACCTTCCCGCCACTCTAAACGACGCTCAGCTACACCGTCAGCTACAGAAACCGTCTTATCCAATAACCGGCTCCATGTCCAAAAAAAATCCGCCAGCAACTGGCGGATTTGCGGATTCGCGCTCGCATCACTGTCGTGACGCAACAAGAAAGCAAGCAACAACAACTCACGCAGCAGCGCATGGACGCAGGTGTTGCCACGACGTTTTACCTGCGAGGTGTCTATGTCCGGTATTGGCTGGTGGTCACGGCTTGTCGCTGTGGCGGTGCTGACATTGCTGTCAGCGTGCGGTGGTGGCGGATCCGGTGGGGGTGAGGATTCGGCGGGAAATGGCGGCGGCATTGTCGTTACTGTCAATCCGGGGACGGCAGCGCTGTCGGTCGGCAGCAGTCAGCAATTCAGCGCCACCGTAACCGGCAGCAATAACAGCGCGGTGAGCTGGACGGCGACCGCCGGCAGCATCTCCAGCAACGGCATGTTCACCGCACCGGCGCAACCGGGCACCGTGACGATTACGGCGACCAGTGTGGCCGATGCAAGCCGGCACGGCAGCGCAACGGTAACCGTGACCAGCACGACACCGATCATCACCGTTACGGTGGCACCGGCAGCGCTTGCACTGAGCGGCGGCGCCACCCAGCAATTCACCGCCACCGTCAGTGGCACCGGCAATACTGCCGTGAACTGGACCGTCACCGCCGGCACCATCACCAGCAATGGTTTGTTCACGGCGCCGGGTCAAACCGGAACGGTGATCGTGACTGCAACCAGCGTTGCTGATCCGCAACGCAGCGGCAGCGCGACGGTGACAGTGAACGGAGCTGCGGCGCCGCAAATTCTGGCGCAGCCTGCCGCTGTCTCGGTGCTCGCCGGCCAGACGGCGTCATTTCAGGTGGTCGCTCAAGGCAGCAACCTCAGCTATCAATGGCGTCGCAACGGCGCGACGCTGAACGCTGCAACGTCACCACACTATGTCACGGCGGCCGTCAGCAACGCTGACGATGGCAGCATGTACAGTGTTACGGTCAGCAACAGCAGCGGCAGTGTTACCAGCGCAGCAGCGCGGTTGAGCGTTGTCAGTGGTTTGTTGCCACCGAGCATCAGCAAACAACCGGTCGATCGCACGGTTACGGTGGGCAACGTGGTCGAGTTCTCGGTGACGGCCGAGGGGCCGGCGCTGCAATACCAATGGCGACGCAATGGCAATGCCATCGCCGGTGCCACCGCTGCGAGTTACTTGCTGACACCGGTTCAGGCCGACGACAACGCCCGCTTCGATGTGGTGGTCAGCAACAGCATCGGCATTCTCTACAGCGACACGGCGTTGCTGCGGGTCAATCCGGTACAGAGTCGTACCCCGGTCAGTGGCCATCCACGGTTGTGGTTGCGCGCTGCTGATTTACCGACGCTGCGCAGCTGGGCCACCAGCAGCAATCCCATGTATCAAGATGGCCTGCTGCAACTGGCCAATACAGCATTGCAGCGCATTGAATCTGGCGCGCTCGCCACGATGGACAACGGTGGCAGCACCTATACGCCGGCTGCCACCGAAGCGTACGCGGCGCTGATGGCGCTGATGAGCCTCATCGATGTCGATGCGAACCGCAATCCGCGTTGGGTCGCTGCGGGCAAGAACGCGCTGTTCCAAGTGATTGACCAAGCGTATCTCGGGGTCGGCAGCGGCCGGTTTCGCTCCGATGCCTTTTCGGCATCGGATCGTGGTCGCTGGCATGGTGTGGCTTTTCCGCTGACGGTTGACTGGTTGTACCCGCATCTGACCGCCGATGAAAAGCGGCGGATCCGTCGGGTATTTCTCCGCTGGGCGGCGGAAAATCGCGACGGCTACCCATCGGTTACCTATTACAACGAACACGTGGAGGACGTGCCGGTCGGCAATGCCCGGCGCAATCATCCGGCGCTGCTTGATTTCCAGGATCCGAAGCGGCGCGCCATTCGCTACGCCGCCAACAATTATCTGATGGCGCACGCCCGCAATATTTTCATGATGGCGAATGTGATCGACCCTGCCGATGACGTGGCCGAGGCCGGCGTCAGTGGTGACAGTGCCGGCAAGCTTGGTGATTTCATGCACGAGGCGATCGGCACCCACCTGTACATGACAGATTACATGTATCGCAACGACGGCTTCGGCGGCATCAGTCCGGAAGGCGCCGAGTACGGAGGCTCGCTCGGTTTCTATTACGGCATGATGCTGGCCCTGCATACCAGCGGCATGGACGACACAACGTTGTACGGTGACAAAGTGTCACTGCGCAATCATCCGTTGTTCTCGCGGCTGCTGCCGGGTTTCTTCCATAGCCTGAGCACGCGGAAAGTGCACACCGATTATGGCGATGTGTACCAGCCAGCTTGGTTCGGTGACGGCGAGCAAGTCTATCTGCAGGATGATATCGATGTGCTGGCGCCATTTGGGCTGTATGCGCGCTACAACGGCAACAGCGCCGATCTGAATGCCGCCAAGTGGTTCCAGTATTACGCGCCGCCCGACAATCCGGCCCGACTGACGGCCAAGGCCGACCATGATGACGACATCATGGCGTCGATCCTGTATTTCCTGTTGTTTGAACCGGGACAACCCGGTAACCCGAACGCGGCGCCGCCGGCCGATCCGCGGCCGGCATACGCCAGCCATTTCTTTGCACCAAGTCTTGGTCGCCTGCAGGCGCGAACCAGCTGGAACGACAACGCCGATGTCCGCTTGTTCAATTACAAACTCAGTTGGAATTCCATCGACCACCAGCACGGCGATGGCAACATGTTTGACTTCTGGCGAAAAGGCGAGTGGTTGACCAAGGAGCTCACCGCGTACGGCGCTGGTGCCGCGTCGTCGGAATACAAGAACACCCTGACGATCCAGAATGATCCGGCGGCGCCGGTTAGTGATTACCATCAGCGCTTTTTGGCGCGTGGTAGTCAGTACATCGGCGGTGCTCACGCCGGCGATCCGAAAGTGCTGGCTGAAGTGGTCAGCGATGATTACGCCTTTGTCACCGGTGATGCCACCAATCTGTACAACTACGCCGATGTCGACGGCAATCGCGCCAGCGACGTCAGCCACGCCAGTCGGTCGCTGTTCTGGTTGAAACCGGATGTGTTTGTCGTGTTGGACCGCGCCGAAACCCGCACCGACAATCGCTTCAAACGGTTCTGGTTGAATCTGCCGAGCAACGGCAATGCACCGCAGCGCACCGGCAGTCTGACGACAGCCATTACCCCGAACGGCCAGCGCCTGTTTGTCACGACACTGCTGCCGAGTGGCAGCGCCGCCAGCGCGAGCATTGAAGGTCCAGCGCTGAACCCTCCGGATGGCTTCTGGCAGGCAACCCTGGATCCGATGGCGGCCAACAAGAGCAATGGCACCGGTGGCTATCGTCTGCGGGTGGAGGCGACCGGCCAGCCGCGACGGGCGCTATTCCTGCACGTGCTGGAAGGTGCCGATGCCGCCGTCGCTGCCAAGTCCGCCAGCGTGGTGCAAAGCGACAACGGCAATGAATACGTCGGTGCAGTGGTTGGCCAGCAGGCGGTGTTGATGCCAGCGCAGTTGGGCCTGCCATTTACTGGCACCCACTTTGTCGTCGCCGGTACCGTGACACGGATTTACCTTACCGGCCTGCTACCGGGCAGCTCGTACAGCATCACGGAACAGTCGAGCGCCGGTGGCCGTACGATCACTGTCAGTATCGGTGGTGCATTGGTCGCCGATGCCGGTGGCGTGCTGCAGATTCCCTAGCAGATGGCACCGCCGCTGTGGCGTGCGGCGGTGCTGTTGCTGTCGCTGATGACCTCGCGGGAGCGACGGTCACTTTCCTGATGACAGTTTGAAAGGATGATGCGGGTGTTGGCGGCAATCTGACTGCCGGTACGTACTCATGTGTCGACGATAAAACGCTTGCCGTTTGATCGCAGTGGTGGGCCGTGGCGACCAGACTCTGTTCAACTCGCGACGTCACCATCGGTGGATTTTGGTTTTAGCAAAGGGATACAGAAATGAACAAAGCCGTATTTTCAGCAGCCATGCTGCTCGTCATTGCCAGTGGCAGCGTCAGTGCTGCGGGCAGCAACAATGGCATCGCGCCGAACTCGCTCACAGCGAACGCGCTGCACTCCAATGCCTTGCATTCCAACGCATTGCACTCGAACGCGCTTACACAAAACGCACTGACACAAAATGCGCTCCGGCCAAACGGTATCTATCCAAACGGTATCTATCCAAACGGCAAGCGCGCCGCTGGTGCCGGCGCGGTAGCGCCGATTGTCCGGATCGGCACGTTGCCTAAAATGGCTTCCGCCGCATTGGTCAAGTAAGCCTTTCATGCGCGCTTGCCTGTTGTTTGCGGCCGCCGTATTCGGTTTGCTGTCCGGCTCGGTTTGGTCGGAAGTCATCCGCTATCAGTTGCGGGACGAACAAGAGGCAAGCAGTGAGGCCTCGCGTGAACGGCTGAAGTATCTGGTGGACTGTGCCTTGCCGGAAGGCGTGGCGGTCAGTGTCTCGCACAATGGCACGGTCTACCAGTTCGACGGCGCAATGGGCTTGGCGCCCGGATGGTTGACGCGCGGCCTCACCGTCGAAGAGCAGCAGCTGCTGACCACTTGCCTGTTGGCACGCACCAATTTTTTTGGCAAGCGCGTGCTGCTGTCGCTACGCGCCAACGACGATGTCACGGCGCCTGCTGCCTTACAGGTCAGCGCGCAAGAGGCGCTCGACAATCCCTATTTTGAGGCCGCTTTTTTTGGCAACATCTTCATCGACAACCCGCAGCTATTTGTTTGTGCCGGACCGGATGCCGGGGCGCGAGAAAAAAAGCTGGAGGCAATGCGGCGGGTATGCAGTTTGCCAGCGCCGGCTGAAGCGGGTGGGCCGGGTCATAGCCGTTGTAGCTTTTTGCTGGTCGGCGTCTGTTCGGCCAATACCTACAAGCAAAACGGCATTGACTATACCCGGCAGGCATTGAAGGTGTATTTGCCCGACCCGGACCTTGCGGCCGCGGAATTTACGGGTGCGGCCGCGGCAGGTGCGCAAACTCACCACTGACCCGGCGGTCATCGCAGCGTCATATTTTTAGTCATGCCGCTATCTTCCGCTGAGAACACGCTGTCGCAAGCAGAATCGCTGCGCTCGAACACCGAATCGCGGCGGCCGCGCAACATCATGGTGAACCGCGCTAATCCTCAGCAAGCAATCCGACCTGAGATCTGCCTCGGACTCACGTCCAGCCTCAACACGACGCCTACTGCCGTTTGAGCTGCGAAGTTGCTGGCGGTTGGCGGAAATATCCCGGCGCCGACGCATATACCCACAGACGCATAAAACAGAAGTCGCGTTCGGGATGAGGCATGGCCTCGTCGCCGTGCGCAGGTGCTCCAGGCGAGAGGTGGAAACAATGCGGCAATTCTTGATGTGGCTCAGTGCAGGCATTCTGCTTGCCGCTTGCAGCGGTGGTGGCAGTGGTGGCGATGGAGGTAGTGGTGGCACTCCCGCTACCGATTTGCAGCCGCCACAGATCAGCAACCGCGCACCTGCCCCCGGCGCTGTCCAGATTGTCCCGACCGCCGCCATTGTCGTCACGTTCAATGAAACCATTGACGGCAGCCAGGTCCAGGCCGCGCTGCGCGTTGCCGGACAGGATGTGGCCTTGCAATGGCAGATCAATGGCGCGGTGTTGAGCCTGCAACCACAGGATGCGGATCAGCTGTCCGGTGCAGCGGTGTTCACGCTGAGTGGTGTGCGCGATCGGGCCGGAAACGTTATGCCAGCCGCCGAGTGGTCCTGGACCTTGCAAACGATCGAGCCGGCATTTGGTTTGGCACAGCGGCCGGACAATACCAGTTGTGTGGCTCCCGCGAGTGCCGGCGGCAGCAGTTCGCTGGCGGTTGCCAAAGCCTTTCCGCAACTCCCGTTCATGGGCGGTCTGCTCGGGTTGTATCAGGCGCCCGGGGACAATGCTCGCTTCTATGCGGTGATCCAATCCGGTCGCATTCTGCGTTTTCAAAACAGTGTCAATGTCAGCCAGACCGAGACGGTGCTGGATATTGGCAATCGGGTAAACAGCAGCAACGAATCAGGCTTGCTGGGCATTGCCTTTCATCCCAATTTTGCCAGCAATGGTTTTCTCTACGTCAACTATGTTGCCAACGCGCCGTTTGCATCGCGGGTGTCTCGCTTTACCGTGCGCCCGGATGGTTCAGGCTTTGATCCCGCCTCGGAACAAGTCTTGTTGGAAGTGCCAGCGACAGCGACACATCACAAAGCAGGCCAAATTGCTTTTGGCCCGGATGGCTATCTCTACACATCGTTTGGTGATGATGAGTCGCCGGCAAACGGCCAACTCACCAGCACTCTGCACGGCAAAGTGATTCGGATCAACGTCAATGCTGGCGCACCGTACACCATTCCGGCTGACAATCCTTTCGTCAATGGTGGTGGTCGGCCTGAGATCTTTGCTTATGGTTTCCGCAACCCCTGGCGATTCAGTTTTGATCGCGTCACCGGCACCTTCTGGGTTGCCGATGTCGGTGAGACTCAGTGGGAGGAGATTGACCAGGTGACTCGCGGCGGCAACTACGGCTGGAGTGAGCTGGAAGGTGATCACTGTCGCAATGCCAGCAGCTGCAATCGCACGGGCAAGCAGGCGCCGGTTTTTGAATATTCACACGAACAGGGTTGCTCCATTATCGGCGGTGCCGTTTACCGAGGCTCCGCGCTCGCGGCGCTGCGCGGTACCTATGTCTACTCCGATTATTGTGCGGGCCATGTCTGGGGGCTGAACCGAACCGGCAGCGACTACCAGCAGACCGACTTTGGCGACATGCATCTGCAGCCGGTGGCGATCGCGGAGGACAATGCCGGTGAGTTGTACTTGCTGCAGATATGGCAGGGCGGTACCGGTGGTCAGATTTACAAAATCGTCGCCGGCTCCGGGCCGACCAGCAGCACCATTCCCACTCGATTGTCCGCGACCGGATGCGTTGCTGCCGATGCGCCACAGCAACCCGCGGCCGGCCTGCTGCCCTATACGGTCAATTCGCCATTGTGGTCGGACGGCGCGAGCAAGCAACGGTATATGGCGTTGCCGAACACCAGCACCATGGCAGTCGACAGTGTTGGTGATTTGAGCCTGCCGGTCGGCACCATTCTGATGAAAAACTTTTCCCTCGATAACCGCTTGGTGGAAACCCGGCTGCTGATGCATCACCAGGATGGTTGGTCAGGCTACAGCTATGAATGGCGCGATGATCAGTCGGATGCTGATCTGCTCGCCACCGGTAAGGACAAGGTGGTCGGCACTATCACCTGGCACTTTCCGAGTCGCGAGGAGTGCTCGCAGTGTCATACCGCCGCTTCCGGCAATGCCCTGAGCCCGGAGACGCGCCAGCTTAATCGGGATTATCACTATACCGCCAGCAACGTCACCGATAACCAACTGAGAACACTGGAACACATTGGCGTATTCAGCACGCCGTTGAGCGTCAGTCAGCGCAGTGAAAAATTTGCTGATCTGAGTGACAGCTCGACGACGTTGGCCGAGCGCGCGCGGAGTTATTTGCACAGCAATTGCAGCCATTGTCATCGTCCCGGCGGCAACACACCGGTGCAACTGGACTTCCGTTACGAGACGCCGCTGGCGCAAACCCAGGTCTGTGATCAACCGCCGGCGCTCGGCTCACTGGGGCTTGCTGATGCGCGGCTGTTGGCGGTCGGCGCACCGGAGCGCTCGGTTTTGCTGGCGCGAATGCGCGCGCTGGATGCCAACCGGATGCCGCCACTCGGCAGCCATGTGGTTGACCAGCAAGCCATCACCGTGCTGACCGACTGGATACGCTCACTCAACAATTGCGCCAGTGCGCTGTGACGGGCCACCGGACATGTTGCTCTACACCTTGTCAGTACAACGCCACTCGCTGGATTCCCCGCTATGCCAGCATGGTTTGGGTTTGCAGCCAATTGAAGTGACGTCGGATAAACGGGTCTACCTCTCCAGCAATGACAGCCTGATGGTTGTGCTGGTCAGTGCCGAACCGCCGCCGGCCAAACATTGTCGCGGTCACGTGATGTACCCGGTCAGCAGCACGGCTGAAGTCGATCAGCTGTATCAGCGAGCGACTGCCGCCGGCGCCGTCGCCTTGATGGCGCCACGGCGAACGGCGCTCGGTTACTACTCGGCCTATCTGAATGATGACGATGGCTATTTGTGGGAAATCACCGCCAACAGCCGCTTGCTGGATTGCAATTGATGACGGCACGGGTGCCGACGAACAGTCAGCGTTGCCAGGAGATCACGATGTCCGCAGAACCGACACCAAAGTTGCCGCTGCTGAGCGGCAAAAATTACCGCTGGCTACTGGTGCTGGCGAGTCTTCCGGTCGGTATGGCCATGGCGGCGCCGACGGTGGGCAACTGCCCACTCTTTCCGGACGATGCAATTTTCAACACCCGAATTGATGATCAAAGCCGCTTTCCCACCCACGCGATGAGTGCGACCTGGATTAACCAGGTGGGCGCCAACCGGCCGCTGCACCTGGATTGGGGCCGCAACGAAGATCAGCAGCAATGGCAGGACTATTACGGCATTCCGTTCAATGTGATCGACGGCACTGCACAGAGCACGTTGTGGCCGGTGGTCAGTTTCGACATCACCGATCCGCGTGCCGGCAACGGCGATGGTGAGCCGGGTGAAAGCGATTGCGCCGTTGCTGCCGGGGCGGGTTTCACCCTGCAGCGGGATTGCAGTCAGCTGGCGCCGTCGGCGCGGAAATTTCCGTTTCCGCTCGCCAATCTGATCAAGGCGGAATACGGCAGCTGTAACGATTCACAGCAGTGTGGTGATCGCCATGTTCTGATAGTCGAACAGGGCAGCTGCCGGCTCTGGGAAAGTTATTTCTCGTATCAGGTGGATCAGCAGTGGTATGCCTACTCCACTGCGGCCTGGCAGCTGGACTCCAATGCCATGCGCCCCGACGGCTGGACTTCCGGTGATGCCGCGGGTTTGCCGATTTTGCCCTTGCTGGTGCGCGTCGATGAAGCCGAGGCCGGGCTCATCGAACACGCCATACGGGTGACGTTCGATAACGCAGTGATCGATCGCGCCTATGTCTGGCCGGCCCGTCATTACGCCGGTGGCGCCAACGCCAATGCGATGCCGTTTGGCGCATTGTTGCGCCTGAAATCCGATACCCCGATTCCGGCCAACTGGAGTGTCGAAGCAAAAGCCATCGCGACGGCGATGAAGCGTTATGGCTTGTATGTCGCCGATATTGGCCAGAACCTGTTTGTCCAGGGTGAACCGAGCGCACGCTGGGATGAGGCAACTTGGGATCAGTTGCAAACGCTGCGGATGGCGCAGTTCGAGTTTGTTGACCTGTCGGGACTGCACGCTGAAGCCGGTTTTGATCCGGATTCGTTTGCCGTGCCGGGCAACACGCCGCCTCCGGCAAACACGCCGGCACCGGCATTGCTCGACCCGCTGCCGGCATCTATTGAATTGGTAAACGGCAGCGCCACGGTGACGCTGCACTGGCAAGCCCAGACCGGCGTGCGGGCCAATCGCTGGCAAGTGCTGGTCAACAATGTGCTGGTGCATGAAGAAACCATCGCCAGCGGTACTGACTTGCCGGCAGCAAGCTACAGTCATGTCGCCAGCACGTCGGGCTGGTTGGCGTTGAAGGTTCGCTTGTGTGCGGATCAACAGTGCAGCGATTCGGCGACACGTTCCGTGCTGGTACAGCGACCACTGCCCGCCGTGCCGACCATTGCGATGCTTGCCGCAAGTTACGATCGTGGCAGCAACAACAGTGTAACGGTGCCGGTCAATTGGCAATCGGCGGCGGCGCAGCGTGCCAGCACCGTGACGCTGCTGGTGAATGGTGCGGTTGCAGTGGAGCGCGCCCTGAGTGCGGGCGACGGGCCGGTAAGCGGTGAGCTGGATTACCTGGCAAATCAGGATGCTGAATTGACCGTGCAGGTTCGCTTGTGCAATGAGCGCTGTGTCGAATCGACGCCGATGTCGACGCGTGTCACCAGCACGCCATCGACACCGGCCAGCAGCGAGAGCGGTGGCTCGGGTGCGGGTAGTCTCGGTGAACTGCTGGCGAGCCTGTTGTTGTGGCTGGGCTGTCGTCGGCGTCGCTGAGGCGCGAGCACCTCACTGCACGATGGCGAATCGCCGACTGAGGATTCAGGCGGCATCATGGTGTCGATGTTTCTGATACAGAAACTCCAGCAGCTTGGCCCTTAGCTGGTGATAGCGTGGCTGTTCGGCCAGTGCAAGCCGGTCGCGTGGTCTCGGCAAATCCACGGTCAGGATGTCGCCGATGCGGGCGGCCGGACCGTTGGTCATCATGACCACGCGATCGGACAACAAAATGGCTTCATCGACGTCGTGGGTGACCATCACGACCGTCGAACCGGTGCCGGCAACGATGCGCAGCAGTTCGTCCTGCAGATGGGCGCGGGTCAGCGCATCGAGCGCACCGAACGGTTCATCCATCAGCAATACCTGCGGCTCCATGGCCAATGCCCGGGCAATGCCGACCCGCTGTTTCATGCCGCCGGAAATTTCCTGCGGCAGTTTGCTTGCGGCGGCGGACAAGCCAACCAGTGCCAGGGCTTGCTCGGTGCGCTGCCGGAGTTGCGCTTTCTTTTCTTTGCCACCGAACACCCGCTCGACGGCCAGATAGACATTGTCAAAGCAGCTGAGCCAGGGCAGCAGCGAATGGTTCTGGAACACCACCGCCCGCTCAGGCCGCGGCCCGGCCACCTCGCGGTTGTTGCAGATCACCACACCGCTGCTCGGCAGCGTCAGTCCGGCCAGCAAATTCAGCAACGTCGACTTGCCGCAGCCGGAGTGGCCGATCAGGGAAACGAATTCGCCTTTGGCAATCGCCAGATTAATCTGGTCGAGTGCCTGAAAACGACCCTGACGACCACTGAACACCATGTCGACCTGCTCGACGCTGATGAATTTTGCCTTTCCGTTGCTCATGTGCCGGCCTCGGTGATGGTGGAACGGTAACGGTTGTTCAGCAAAGCAAGTGCTGTGACATTTTTCAGTGGTAGCTGAAGCGCCGTGCCAACAGCACCAGGCTCTGCTCCAGCGCAAAGCCGATGCCGCCGACGACAAAAATGGCGATGATGATGTGGGCAACGTTCAGGTTGTTCCATTCATCCCAAACCCAGAAGCCGATGCCGACGCCGCCGGTCAGCATTTCGGCGGCGACAATTACCAGCCAGGCGACGCCAATCGACAAGCGAATACCGGTCAGCAGATACGGCAGCACGGCAGGAAACAAAATGTGGGTAAACACTTTCCACTCGCTGAGATTGAGCACGCGCGCCACATTCAGATAATCCTGCGGTACGCTGCGCACGCCCAGCGCGGTGTTGATCAAAATGGGCCACAGGCTGGAAATGAAAATCACCCAGATCGACGCTGGCTGCGCTTTCTGGAATACCAGCAGACCTATCGGTAACCAGGCCAGTGGTGATACCGGTCGCAGCAAATGAATGATCGGCGCCAGCATGCCGTTGATGAAAGCGAACCGGCCAATCAGAAAGCCCAGCGGAATGCCCACGCCGGCCGCCAGACCAAAGCCCAGCCCGACCCGGCCGAGCGAATACAGAATGTTCCAGCCGATGCCCTGATCGTTCGGACCATTGTCATAGAACGGATCGGCAAACAACGCGGCGGCCGCCTGCCAGGTTGCCAGCGGGCCGGGCAACTCCGGGCGCAACTGTGCCAGCCAGGTCCAGATCATCAGCAGCAGTGCAAGGCCAAGCAGTGGCGGCAATAGCAACTGCGTCAGCGCGCGCAAACGTTCGCGATTGACCTGTGCACGCAGGGCAAACTCCGCTTCGTGTTTGGCCAGCACTGCGGCCCGAAGTGTCGCCTGCTCCGTGCGCTGCTGGCGTTGCCGATGCGTTTGCTCGACGCCGGGATCTGGCGTGTTTGGTGCTGTTGATATTGATGCCACTGCCGGCACCGCGCTCAACTGTCTTGCCGTATTCATGCCGCCACACCTTGCGCGCTGTTGAGGCTGAAGCTGGCAGCGTAACGGGCCGGCTCCTTGCCATCCCAGATCTTGCCGTCGATCAGCTTGCTGCTGCGCAGGACGTCGCTGGGTACCGGGACTTTCGCTGCGGCTGCCGCTTGCTTGTAAATCGCGATCTGGTTGATCTGACTGGCGACGGACAGATAATCCGGCTCGCTGCTCAGCAGACCCCAGCGTCGGTGCTGGGTGAGAAACCACATGCCGTCGGACAAATACGGAAACGTCACCTGACCGTCGTTGTAGAACTTCATGTAGTTCGGATCCTGCCAGCGCCGGCCGATGCCATTGTCGTACTGGCCGAGAAAGCGCGACTCGATCACCTCGGCCGGCGCGTTGACATAGGCTTTGCCGGCAATCAATTTGGCCACGGTCGCGCGGTTGCGCGGATCGTCGATAAACCGCGATGCTTCCAGCAAGGCGGCAGTGAGTGCCCGCGCGGTGTTGGGATGCTGCTGGACAAACGCCGCCGTGCAGCCGAGCACCTTCTCCGGATGATCGGTCCAGATGTCTTGCGAGGTGGCGAGCGTGAAACCGATTTTGTCGAAGATGGCGCGGGCATTCCACGGCTCGCCAACACAGAAGCCGTCCATGTTACCGACCCGCATGTTGGCGACCATTTGTGGCGGCGGCACCACAATGGTTTTGACATCCTGAAACGGATGCACGCCGATGCTGGCCAGATAGTAATACAGCCACATCGCATGGGTGCCGGTCGGAAAGGTCTGGGCAAAGGTGTATTCGCGCGGATTTTTCTGAATGTGTTTGGCCAGCGACTCGCCATCACGCACGCCTTGCTCATTCAGCTGGTTCGACAGGGTTATCGCCTGACCGTTGTGATTCAGGTTCATCAGCACGGCCATGTCTTTCTTGCTGCCACCAATGCCCAGATGCACGCCGTACACGAGTCCGTATAAGACGTGCGCGGCATCCAGCTCGCCATTCACCAGCTTGTCGCGTACGGCGGCCCATGATGCCTCCTTGTTCGGCACAATCTCGATGCCATATTTTTTGTCAAAGCCCATTTGCGAGGCGACGATCACCGACGCGCAATCAGTCAGCGGAATAAAGCCAACCTGTACCCGGGTCTTCTCCGGCTTGTCGCTGCCTGCGGCCCAGGCTTGTCGCTGCGGCAACCAGCCGGCAACGGCGAGAGCGCTGGCGGCCAGCGCCAACTGTTTGCCAAACAGGCGCCGACCGCCGTTGATGACATCGGCGCTGATCCCCGCATCAGCGATCGCTGGCACGCTGGTGACATCGCCTGTTGGCGATGATTCATTGGCGGCGGTGCTATCACTTGTTGCGGCGGTAGTGGCGGGTTCGGCAGCAGTCTTCAGCAGGGCGACAGTCATGGCATTCTCCAAAAATGAAAACGGCGTCCGATGTCCTGCACGTTGCTGCAGGGCATGGGACGCCGTTGTCCGAACTGATGAGGAAAATTCAACTTTGCACAATGAAGAGAGCAAAGCGCATGCCAGCAAACCCGATTTCAGCCGATGCGCGCTTTGCGGCCGGCGTACTGTGGATTGCAGCGGCATGACGACGGCATTTCGGCAAACTCTGCGCACCGCCGTGAAGCAGCTTGCACCATTTCGCGGCCCCAGATTGATCGCGGCGATGCCTGTTGCCGTAACTTCGCTTGTGGCAGTGACTGTGCCTGTGACTGTGACGTATCGCTGCTACTGTGATGACGTTGTCACGACTGCCAACGCTTCAGCAGGTCGCTGGCCACTTCGGCGAGCGAGCGGCGGTTGCGCATGGCTCTATCGCGCAACTTGCGATAGGCCGTTTCTTCATTCAAGCCATCGCGCGCCATTAGCAGGCCCTTGGCAGTCGCCACCGATTGCCTCTCGTGTTGTTGCTGGGTGATGGCGTCAAGTTCGGTCAAGCGCTGCTGGTCCTGGCGGAAACGGGCGGCGGCGATACGCATGATCGGTGGCAATTTGCTGGCATCAATGCCTTCTACCGAGTAAATGCTGACGCCGGCCGCCATCGCCGCGCTGATGCTGGCATCGGAATCGTCGTTGCTGAACATCAACATCGGCCGGGGCGCATGGCTGTTGACCACACACAGTGATTCCAGCACATCGCGTGATGGCGAGGCGGTGTCGATCAAGATCAGATCCGGTTGAAAATCGGCAACCCGGCGCAGCAAACCGATCGCGCCTTCCATTTCCTGCACCGATTCAATACCCGCCTGCCGCAGTGCGGCGACCACCGGATCGATGCGGTCGTTGCTGTCTGCCACCACCAGCACTCGCATGTCATGACCTCCACTAACCCGGCGATCTGCTGCAAGCGACGGGCCGCATCACGTCCGATTCCTTATAACCATCACATGCGCTGCCTGTGGGCATTGGCTTGCGGCAGTCGTGACATTATGTCTTGCAGTGATGTCTCGCCGGGGTGCATCGCAGGCGAGCGGTTTTGGGGCGTGGGCTTGGTGCAAGTGAGCGGATCGTGGTTGGCACTGGTGCACGTGCGAGTGATGAAGCGGCCATCGAGTTCATCACGGTCACCATCAGCAATTCAAATTTGTCACCAGTTCATCTTCGTTTTTTAGCGGGAGAAATGCCGTACGGACTGGCTGTCGCGAGTCACTGCACCGATTCGGTGGCGGATTTGCACCGACAGTGTGCATATTTCTGTTCTATCCCGCTCTTTCGCGCGCGCAACAAGCCGCCGCGACGAGCGCTGCCATCAGCGTTGGCAACGCTGGCATCTGAATTGCAATCCATTTCGGCAAGACAACGGCGTCTTGTGTCCCGACTGGCGATTTCGCTAGCCGCGGCACAAGCGCCGTTTTTGCTTTTTGCGCAGGAGCGGCCGATGAAACAACAACTGGTGCTGGTCGGCAATGGCATGGCCGGCATGAAAGTCATTGAAGAGCTGCTGGCACTGGCGCCGGAGCGCTATGACATCACGGTGTTCGGTGCCGAACCGCACGGTAATTACAATCGCATCCTGCTGTCACCGGTGCTCGCCGGTGAGAAGCAGCCGGATGAGATTTTGATCAATCCCATCGATTGGTATGCCGAACGCGGCATCCAACTGCATTGCGGCAAGGCCGTCACCGTCGTTGACCGCGACGCTCGCATCGTGCGCACCGATTGCGGCATCGTCCAGCCTTATGATCAGCTGATTCTGGCAACCGGTTCGCTGCCGTTTGTGCTGCCGATACCGGGCCGTGATCTGGCGGGCGTGGTCTGCTACCGCGATCTGCACGATGTCGAGCAGATGCTCAGCGCCAGTCGGCAATTCCGCAATGCGGTGGTGATAGGTGGTGGCTTGCTCGGCTTGGAGGCCGCCTACGGTTTGCAAAAGCAGGGCATGGCGGTAACGGTGGTGCATCTGCTGCCGACGCTGATGGATCGACAGCTTGATGCCACCGCCGCCACGCTGCTGCAGCAAACGCTCGAAGCACGTGGCATCAAATTCAAAATGGCGGTGCAAACCAGCGCCCTGCTCGGCACGGAACGGGTCACTGCGGTGCAGTTTGCTGACGGCAGCAGCATACCCGCCGATCTGGTGGTGATGGCGGCCGGCGTCCGGCCCAATATTGCATTGGCTCAGCGCAGCGGACTCGGCTGCGAGCGCGGCGTGCTGGTTTCCGACACCTTGCAAAGTTCCGATGCCCGCATCTACGCCGTCGGTGAATGTGTGCAGCACCGGGGCCAGTGCTACGGACTGGTGGCGCCCTTGTATGAACAGGCGCGCGTCTGTGCCGCGCAGCTGGCAGGCAACAGCGAAGCGTTCTATCAGGGCTCGATGACCTCAACCAAATTGAAAGTGACCGGCGTCGAGCTGTTCTCGGCCGGCGAGTTTCAGGGCGGCGATGGTTGTGACAGCATTGTTTATCAGGATGCGGGTGCAGCGGTGTACAAGAAAGTCGTGCTGCGCGGCGACAAATTGGTTGGTGCCGTGCTGTATGGCGACACCGTCGATGGCGGTTGGTATTTCCAGCTGATGAAAGCGCAAACCAGCGTTGCCGCGCTGCGCGACAGTCTGCTGTTTGGTCCGGTCAGCGAAGCCGAAGGCGGCGGCCAACAGGCGGTGCTGGATTGGCCGGATGACAAGCCGGTTTGCGATTGCAATGGCGTCTGCAAAGGCAAGATTGTCGAGACGATACGCGGCAAGAATTTGCAAACACTGGATGCGGTGCGCGCCCACACCAAAGCTTCGGCGTCCTGCGGCGCCTGTACGCCGATGGTTGAGCAGTTGCTGGCTGCGGCCGTTGGTGACAACTACAGCGCGCCGGCGTTGCCGGCCATGTGCAGCTGCACCACGCTCAGCCACGATGCGGTGCGAAGCGCGATCCGCGAACAGAAATTGCTGTCACTGAGCCAGATCTTTCAGACCTTGGCGTGGCGTCACGCCGACGGCTGCGACAAATGCCGGCCGGCGCTGAATTTTTACTTGCTTGCGGCTTGGCCGGGCGAAGCGCAGGACGACAGTCAGGCCCGCTTCGTCAACGAGCGCATGCACGCGAATATTCAAAAAGATGGCAGTTATTCAGTGGTGCCGCGGATGTGGGGCGGTGTCACCAATTCCCACGAGCTGCGCAGCATCGCCGACGTGGTCGACAAATTTCAGATTCCAACCGTGAAAATCACTGGCGGTCAGCGGGTCGATTTGCTCGGCGTCAAAAAATCCGATTTGCCCGGCGTCTGGGCCGATCTGGCGAAAGCTGGTTTTGTTTCCGGTCACGCTTACGGCAAGGCGCTGCGTACCGTCAAAACCTGTGTCGGTTCCGAGTGGTGCCGGTTTGGTACCCAGGACTCGACCGCGATGGGCATCCAGTTGGAAAAGCTGACATGGGGCGCCTGGACGCCGCACAAATTCAAGATGGCAGTGTCGGGGTGTCCGCGCAATTGCGCCGAAGCCACCATCAAGGATTTCGGTGTCATTGCCATCGAATCCGGTTGGGAGCTACATGTCGGCGGCAATGGAGGCATCAAATTGCGCGGCACCGACGTGCTGTGCCGGGTCGAGACAATGGCCGAAGTCGAAGAATACTGTCTCGCGTTCATGCAGCTCTATCGTGATGAAGGTCGCTATCTCGAACGCACGGCGCCCTATCTGGAGCGTGTAGGTCTGGCCTATGTCCAGCAGCGCGTGGTGCATGACGCTGCGGGTCGACAATTGCTGGCGCAGCGGTTTCGCGATTCGCAGCAGCACTTCCAGAAAGATCCGTGGGCGGAGTTGGCGAGCCCGGCCTCTCGTGAGCGTTTTATTCCGATTGTCGATTTAAGTTGACCGGTGTTGGCCAAACGTGAAGGCATCGTTTTGAAAACGAGTGAAGGGAATAGCGAATGACCGCATTAACGAAGAGTGCATCAACATCGACAGCCGCACGCGGCGGCCGCGGCGGCGAGCTGCCGGGATTGCTCGACAGCAACTGGCTCGCCGTTGGCCTGCTGCGCAATATTCCCCCACAAGGTTCGCGAGTGGTGCGGACCGAGCACGGCGAGATCGCGGTGTTTCGCAACAGCGCAGATGAAGTGTTCGCTTTGCTGAATCGCTGTCCGCATCGCGGCGGACCGCTGGCGGAAGGCATTGTCCATGGTCGGCTGGTCAGTTGCCCCTTGCATGCCTGGCAGGTGCAACTCGACAGCGGCGAAGCAAAGGCGCCCGATATCGGTTGCGTGCCGCGGTTTCCGGTCAAGGTGGTCGGTGGTGAGGTCTATCTCGGCTTGCCAGCGCCAACGACATCGCGGGCGCGACTGAACACGGTGGACTGAACCATGTCAGCCGCGAAGAGGACCGCTGATGCGCTGATCCCGGTCACGATCCCAATCCAGAATCAGGAACAGACCCGGACCACCTGTCCGTATTGTGGTGTCGGTTGCGGGTTGCGGATTCAGCGCAGCGCCGACGGTCGTCTCAGCGTGCAAGGTGATCCGGAACATCCGGCCAATCTGGGCCGGTTGTGTTCAAAAGGTTCGGCATTGATTGACACGCTCGGGCTACAGGATCGCTTGCTGTATCCGGAGTGGCAGGACGCTGATGGCAGAATTCAGCGCATCAGTTGGGACACGGCACTCGATACCATTGCCAATCGCTTCGCTCGCATTCGCGCCGAACACGGTCCGCAGGCGATTGCCTTCTATGCCTCCGGTCAGATGCTGACCGAGGATTATTATGTCGCCAACAAACTGATGAAGGGCTTCATTGGCAGCGCCAATATCGATACCAATTCGCGCCTGTGCATGGCCTCGGCGGTCACCGGTCAGCAACTGGCATTTGGCGAAGACGTGGTTCCGGCGGCATATACCGATCTGGAGCAGGCCGATCTGGTTGTGCTCAGTGGCTCCAATCTGGCCTGGTGTCATCCGGTGCTGTTTCAGCGGCTGCAGGCGGCGAAGCAGGCGCGGCCTGCACTGCAGGTGATCGTGATTGACCCGCGCCGCACCGAAACCTGCGTGATTGCCGATCAGCATTTGCCGATCGCGGCGGGCAGCGATGTCTGGTTGTGGAGCGGTTTGCTGGTGCATCTGGTGCAGTACGGCCAGCTCGATTTTGCCTTTCTTGAACGTCACGTCGACGGCTGGGCCGATTGCATTGCGGCGGCAAAAATTGCCGCGCCGAATCTGTCGACCGTCGCCCGCCAGTGCGGCATCAGCGAAGAGTCGCTGCAGAGTTTCTATCGTCGTTTTGCGGCGACGGCAAACGTGGTGACGGCGTATTCGCAAGGCGTCAATCAAAGCAGTGCCGGCACCGACAAGGTCAGCGCCATTCTGAATGTGCACCTGGCCACCGGTCGGATCGGCAAACCGGGCTGCGGTCCGCTGTCGTTGACCGGTCAGCCCAATGCAATGGGCGGTCGGGAAGTCGGCGGCATGGCAACGACACTGGCAGCGCATCTGTCCTTTACGCCGGCTGATCGCGATTGCCTGCAGCGTTTCTGGTCCGCGCCGAATCTGGTTACCGGCCCGGGTTTGAAAGCAGTCGATTTGTTTGACGCCATCGCCGACGGTCAGATCAAAGCCGTCTGGATCATGGCAACCAATCCGGTGGTCAGTTTGCCCAATGCCAATCGGGTCCGGGCAGCGCTGCAGCGCTGCGAGTTGGTGATCGCTTCCGATTTTGTGCGGCACACCGATACCGTCGAGCTCGCGCAGCTACGCCTGCCGGCGCTGGCCTGGGGCGAAAAGGACGGCACAGTCAGCAATTCCGAACGGCGCATTTCCCGGCAGCGGGCGTTTCTACCAGCACCCGGTGAAGCAAAAGCCGATTGGTGGGCCCTCTGCGAAGTTGGCAAACGGCTCGGCTATGAAAGCGCTTTTGCGTTCACCAACGCGCAGGAGATTTTCACCGAGCACGCGCGCTTGTCGGAGTTTGAAAACACCGGAAAACGGATCTTTCGCCTCGGCGCACTGGCGCAGCTGGACGCGGCACAGTACGACCAATTGACACCGGTGCAGTGGCCGATCACGGCCAGCGGTGAAGGCCGCGTGCGGCTGTTTGGTGAGGGTGCATTTGCCCGCGAGAATGGTCGCGCCCGGATGCAGGCGCTGACCGCGCGGCCGCCGGCACAGCCATTGACTGCGGCGTTTCCGTTGGTGCTGAACACCGGTCGCATCCGCGATCAGTGGCATACCATGACGCGCACGGCTCGTGCCAGCAAACTCAATGGCCACCAAAGTGAGCCGCTGCTGCACATCCATCCGCGCGATGCCGAACACTACGGTCTGCAATCAGGGCAATTTGCCGCCTTGGACAGTCACTGGGGTAACGCCCTGCTGCGCGTGCAATGCGATGACGGCATGCGCATCGGCAGTGTTTTCGCACCGATGCACTGGAGTGAACAATTTGCAAGCAATGCTCGCATCGATGCGGTGGTTAATCCCGATTGCGATCCGCAGTCGGGGCAGCCGGAATTCAAGCACACGCCGGTTCGGGTGCAAGCGGTGCCGATGGCATGGCAGGGATTTCTGCTGACGCGCGAGCCGCTGGCGGCGCCACCGCGCTGTCGCTACTGGAGCCGGATTCCTGTTGTCGCCTGCACGCGTTACGAAGTGGCCGATAGCGAGCGCAGCGACGTGACGACGCTGCTGTCGGCAATTTTTGCGGCCGAGTCGATGCCTGCTGGTGAGCGTATCGACTGGGGCGATTCGG
This sequence comes from Permianibacter fluminis, assembly GCF_013179735.1. NCBI lineage: Bacteria > Pseudomonadati > Pseudomonadota > Gammaproteobacteria > Pseudomonadales > Pseudomonadaceae > Permianibacter > Permianibacter fluminis. The sequence goes on from NZ_JABMEG010000001.1 coordinate 1,387,502, forward strand.
CACGCGGTGCCTATCGGGCCGCATGGTTGCAGGAGGGCCGCCTGCAGGCCTGCTTGTTCGTGGCGCCGGATGGCGGATTGCCGGAGCGGCACTGGCTGCAAAGTTTGTTCGGTCAGCCGAGCCTGTCGATGGCGGATCGCAAAGCCTTGCTGTCGGGGCGCAGCAGCAGTCCGGTCGCAGCAACCGGCGCCATTGTCTGTGCCTGTTTTGCTGTCGGTGAACTGACCCTGCGGCAACACATTCGTGCTGGCAATCGCAGCCCGGCCGCGCTGACCCGCGTCTGCCAGGCCGGCGGCAATTGCGGGTCTTGTGTGCCGGCGCTGCAACGCTTGATTGATACCGAACTGCGCCAGCAGGTCAGCGCATGATTGCCACGCGCATCAATACCGAATTGCCCGCGATGGACAGTGGCGGTTGGTGGCAACGCCTGTACCGGCGCTGGTTTTCTTCGGAAAAGAGATTGTCGGAAAAGAGATCGTCGGAAAGGACAACGTCGGAAAGGACAACGTCGGAAAGGGCATCGTCGGAAAAAACAGCGACAGAAAAAATATCGCCGGCGATAAAAAAATCGTCAACCAGCATTCGTGGAAACGGCAAAGTGTTTCTGGTCGGCGCCGGTCCCGGCGATCCGGAATTGCTGACCCTGAAAGCTGCGCGCATTCTGGCCGCCGCCGATGTCGTGCTCTATGACCGGCTGGTTTCGACCGCCATCCTGGCGCTGGTGCCGGCACGCGCGCACACCCAGTATGTTGGCAAATGCAGCGGCGATCATCATGTTGCCCAGGCTGAGACCGAGCAACTGCTGGTGCACTACTCACAGCAAGGTTTGCAAGTCGTCCGGCTCAAAGGCGGCGATCCGTTTCTATTTGGGCGCGGCGGTGAAGAAATGCAAACGCTGTGGCGCGCTGGCATCGAGGTGGAAGTCGTACCCGGCATCACCGCCGCGCTCGGCTGCGCGGCCTACGCCGGCATTCCGCTGACCCATCGCGATTACGCGTCATCGGTGTTGTTTCTGACCGGCTGCAATCAGCATGGCGACTTGCCAGCCAGCAGCGAAGCGCTGGCACGCCGTGATCAGACATTGGTGATTTACATGGGGCTGGCGCGCATGCCACAACTCTGCGCATCGTTGCAGCAGTGCGGGCTTCCCGCCGATTGGCCGGTGGCGTTGATTGCACAGGGGACGACATCAAGTCAGCAGGTACTAACCGGTACACTGGCGACGATCAATGAAGAGCTGGCGGTGATGCCCTTGGTCAGTCCGACGTTAGTTGTGGTGGGAAGGGTGGTGGAGGTGTTGTTGCAGCAGCCGGCACGCTGGGTTGCTGCATCAGTGGATAGCTAGGAGCGGGCTTGCTCGCGATTGCGCTTTTTTTTTTAAATTTCAGAAAAAATGCGTTTCCAGGCAGCTGAAATGTTTTGCAAGGTCGGAGCGGCAATCACCCCCTCCCGGCCTCCCCCTTCGCAGGGGGAGGAGCAAAACGGTTCCCTCCCCTGTCAAGGGGAGGGCTAGGGTGGGGTAGTTGCCGCTCCGCGCTTGCAATACGCTGCTGCAGTCAGGCACGCGTCGCCATCACTTCGCCCATCCGGATACCGTTACCCGGCTGCCATTGTGGGTTCAATGCATAAGCATTTTTCGGGAACAATGCGACTACCGTCGAACCGAGCAGGAAGCGGCCCATCTCGGCGCCTTGTTCCAGCACGATGTTCTGATCATCGTAACGCCATTCGCAAATGACGCCCGGTCGCGGCGGGTTGATCAGGCCATGCCAGACCGTCGCCATGCTGCCGACAATGGTGGCGCCAACCAACACCTGCACAAACAAACCGTGTTCGCCTTCGAACACGCACACGGTGCGTTCGTTGCGGGCAAACAAGCCGGGCACCGCGCGCGCGGTCAGCGGATTGACCGAGAACAGATCGCCGGGGATGTAACGCATCAATTTCAGTTTGCCTTTGCAGGGCATGTGTATGCGGTGGTAATCCTTTGGCGACAGGTAGAGCGTGGCGAACAAGCCATCCTGAAACTGCGCGGCCAATTCCGGATCGTCGCCGAGCAGGGTGTTGGTCGAATACTGATGGCCCTTGGCCTGAAAAATCTGATCGCCGGCAATCGGCCCGGCTTGCGAAATCGCGCCATCGACGGGGCAGATCAGCGCGCTGCTCGCCAGCGGCCGGGCGCCGTCCTTCAGCGGCCGGGTGAAGAAGTCATTGAAGCTGGTGTAGCTGGCCGGATCCGGGTTGACTGCTTCGGCCATGTTGACGCCGTAGCGCTTGATGAATTTGCGAATGGCCCAGGTGGTCAGGCTGCCGGCTTGGGCGGAAGCAGCCTTGCCGGCCAGCACGGTCAGCAGCTGCTTGGGCATCAGGTATTGCGGCAGGACTTTCAGACGATCACTCACAACATTTCCTCGGGTGGTTCGGGCGGCTGGCGTCTAGGTTCGGCCAGCTACGACCGGCGTGATAGCGGCCGGTCGGAAAAAGGGGCGTTAAAAAACGGCTGTAAAAAAGGCCGGCTAGGATACCACCGTCGCCCGCCCGCGAAACCGGGCTGGCGACGGCTGGCTTTGCCGGCCCTATGCTAGGCTCGGCGCCGCGCGAAGCTGCTTTGCTCCGATCAACACGGCTCCGTGCCGGCCGAGATCGCTTCGGGCCGCCCCATATCGCTTCGCGACCCAAAAGGACAAACGCACGTCATGGTGGATTCCCTGCTCGGCTGGACCTCGACTCACCCGGCTTGGGCGGTGCTGGTGGTGGCGCTGGTCGCCTTTCTGGAGTCGCTGGTCATCGTCGGCTTTTTCGTCCCGGGCTGGTTGCTGCTGCTGGGTCTCGGCACCCTGGTCGGCGCCGGTCACCTGCCGTTCTGGCCGATTGTCTGGGCGGCCTATGTCGGCGCCGTGCTGGGCGAGGCGGTCGGGTTTTGGCTGGGTCATCACCATAGCCAGCGCATCCAGAACTCGCGCTTTTTTGCCGGCCATCAGCCGCTGCTGAAGCAGGCCGAAGCGCTGTTCATCCGCTATGGCGTGCTGAGCCTGCTGGTCGGTCGTTTCGTCGGGCCGATTCGGGCGGTGCTGCCGTTTGTCGCCGGGTTGCTGCAATTCCCCTGGCGCTTTTACTGGCCGACCAATTTGCTCGGCGGCCTGCTCTGGGCGCCGGCCTATCTACTGCCGGGCATTGCGGTTGGTGCCTCGTTGAACCTGCCGCTGGCTTCGTTGTGGCCGCTCGCATTTCATCTGGCGCTGGTGGCGGCGCTGCTGTGGGCGGCGCGTCAGCTCTGGTCGTTGCGACGTGCGGCCGCTGCGGCCGTGATCGCGCTGGCCACCGGCCTGCTGCTGCTATTGCCGGTACTGCCGTGGTGGCAAGTGCTGCTGGATGTGCTGAAGGCGATTGGCACGGTCATCGGCAAAGGGTGAGCCCCACCTGCGCGGCGATAAGTGTTGAGTCATGGATGCAGCGCGATGGCCGTTGCCTTGTCGATGCGCGTTCGGCAATCGCACCCGTCATAACCAACGACCATAATCGCTCGATTGACAGCGTATCCGGGCAGCCCCTAGTCTCGACGCCATGAACACACGACTTCAGTCCTACTTTTTTTACTTTACTCTCCAGCGAGCCGGGGAGGGCTGAGTCGCGAGCGGGTAAAACGCCAAGCGCCAGCAAAAAAACCTCCCCAGCCGGGGAGGTTTTTTTTTGCCCCGCAGGGATGCGGGGCATGCCGACAATTGCCGGGAGCAATTGCGGCGCGCGTGGCCCACGAATTCTGATTTGACTTACCTGAAGCTATCCGGAGCCAGACATGAGTACTGACAACGCAGCGCAGCCGCTGCAGCAATTGCGCGAACAAATCAGCGCGCTCGACAGCAGCATGCTGGAGCTGTTGGCCCAGCGCCAGCAACTGGCGCGGGCGGTTGCTGCCAGCAAAATCGATTCGCAGTTACCGCTGCGCGACATCGCCCGGGAAGAAAAACTGCTGAGCCAGCACGTGCAGAAAGCCCAGCAGCTGGGCCTGCATCCGCGCTATGTCACCAAGATTTTTCACGCCGTGATCGAAGAGTCGCTGCGGGCGCAGCGGGCCACGCTGCACCCCTTGCCGAACACTGCTCGCGTTGCCGTGCTCGGCGGTCAAGGGTCTTACAGCGCGTTGGCGGCCGAAGCCTGGTTTGCCAATGTCGCCGAGCTGGAGCTGAAACCGGGCCGGCAATTTCGTGATGTGGTCCATTTGCTGCGCAGCGGTGACAGCGATTACGCCGTGCTGCCAATCGAAAACAGCATCACTGGTGCGATCAGCGCTGTCTACGATTTGCTGCGCGATGGTGATCTGTATGTGGTCGGCGAGCATTACCTGCCGATAAAACATTCGCTGCTGGCCAAGCCCGGCGTTGGCATCAACCAGATTCAGAATGTGCTGGGCCATCCACAGGCGCTGGCGCAGTGTGATGATTTCCTGCAGCGCAACCGGCTGGCGCTCAGTTACTGCGACAGCACTGCCGCTGCGCTTAAGCAGGTCGCCAGTGCCGAGGCGCCGCTGGCGGTGATTGGTAGCGAAGCGGTCGCGGCGGAGTACGGTCTGGTGGTGCTGGCTGATGCCATTGCCAACACCGCCGACAACGAAACGCGTTTCGTTGTGTTGTCACGCACGCTGCAATCGGTGCCGGCACCGGTGGCCAGCAAAACCTCGCTGATGTTCTGTACCTGGCAGCGGCCGGGCGCGTTGGCCGATGCCTTGTTGGTGTTCCGTGATCGTGCCATCAACCTGACTCGCATCGAATCGCGACCGATGCCGGGTGAACCATGGCAGGCGATGTTCTTCCTCGATTGCGAAGGCAATATCGAAAGCGAAACGCTGCAAGAAGCCGTGCAAGCGCTGAGCCGCTGCACGCGGGTATTGCGCGTGCTGGGTTGCTACCCCAGCGAGCGGCTGCCGCCGGCACAAGTGCCGGTTACGGTGTTGGCGCAAAGCGAAACGGAAAGCCGTACGGAAAACTCGTCGCCGGTGTCAGACCCCACGTCTTCGATTGGCCTAGCGGTCGCAGCGCCGGCAAAAAAACCGGCCAAGGCCGGCAAGGGCTGGAAGCTGGCCAGTCGCGAACACAAACCGGATGACACCATTGTCGAAGTCGGCGGCGTTCGTATCGGTGACGATTTCATTGTCATGGCCGGACCGTGTTCGATTGAATCGGTCGAGCAAATCGAAAGCTGTGCCGCCTGGGCAGCGCAGCACGGTGCGCGGATTTTGCGTGGTGGCTGCTTCAAGCCGCGCACCTCGCCGTACGCGTTTCAGGGACTCGGCCTGCCGGGGCTCGACATGATGAAACAAGCCGGCGATCGGCACGGCCTGCCGATCATCACCGAAGTGATGAGCATCGAAGATATCGAGCCGGTGGCGCGGCAGTCCGACATTCTGCAGATCGGTGCCCGCAACATGCAGAATTTCTCACTGCTGAAAGAGCTCGGCAAAACCCATCGGCCGGTGATGCTCAAACGCGGCCTGATGAATTCGATTGATGAATGGCTGCAAGCCGCCGAATACATTTTGGCTGGCGGCAACCAGCAAGTGATTCTGTGCGAACGCGGTATCCGCACGTTTGAAACGGCGACCCGCAGTACGCTCGACTTGAGCGCGGTGCCGGTGCTGCGCGAGCTGACCCATTTGCCGATCATCGTTGATCCCTCGCATGCGGCTGGCCGCCGTGATCTGGTGCCGGCGCTGGCACAGGCGGCCAAGGCGGTTGGTGCCCACGGCATCATTGTCGAGTTTCATCCGGAGCCGGAAAAGGCGCTGTCGGACGGCC